>JAZRZN010000078.1:0-1279 GCA_045601365.1 Clostridia bacterium
AAAGCATAGAAAAGAATCGGTAAAGCCTTAAAGATTTCCTCGAACAGCGGTGTAAAGTTCGAGGCGAAGTAACGCATATCATAAGGTGATAATTTAAGGATAAATGTGTTGAACTCGCCGCAGAAAAGACAAACCGCCGTACCGATGAAAAGGAACACAAGTCCGGTTCTCAATTTGCCTTTGCTGGTGAACAGTGTCATCAAAAGCGGGGCGGCAAAGCTGATAAAGAGGATCAAGCTCAGATTTTCCATCGTCTTACCCCCTTTACCGCGGCAAGAGCAAGACCAAGCACCGGTAACGCAAGCAAAACGGCTGCAATTACGATTCCGAGAATAGAGTCGGATGTTATAACAAACAGATAAATGACAGACATAAGGAAGAATACAAGCGACATGATATCGCATCCCTTTACGGCTTTCAAAAGTCCGATGTCATCTTCAGGCAGCAGTAAATGCTTGACATTATAGTAAGATGTCGGTATTGCCGGAATCAAAATCAGTGTGAATACGACCGCACTCAGCATATCGCGATCCATCCATATAAGGAAAATCATTACCGTTGCAATCGTCAAAGCGGCAGGAGCGATCAGCGACAGCAGTTTTTTACCGCCCGACAGACCGGTTTCGTCAACGACCTTGTCAAGTGCCCCGTAGTTTGCGGAAAGCAGAAAGAGGTTGCATCCTAACACACCGAGTGAACCCACCCATACATCGTCATAAACTTCGCATACGGTGTTTACCGCAAGGGACACCTGTTCGATTACAAAGCATCCTACGGCAAAAACAATCAGCGTAAAGAAATACGGAGCTTTCTTTTTCAGAATATTGACCATGCCGATAATAAAGCCGACAAGTGACAATGTAAGTGGCACAAGCTCATAAATCAAGGCATATATTTGTTCAGTGGCAGTCATTATTCATCCTCATCGGACTTTTCATCTGTCGCACCGTTTGCCGTTGCGGGCTTCTTTTTCTTTTTCACAACGACAATCACGACCGCCGCCGCAACAGCCACAGCCGCCACGCCGATAATGAGCCAAAGCGTGCCGCCGGAGAAGATGGAGCCTAAAGTGGCATTCTTCTCATAGAAAACAAGGAACTCGCCGAATTCAACATAGTCCGAGGTACAGCTGATCACAACAGAGCTTGCATTGATGTCATTGATACGCACGATACCGTCTTGCGCAAGCCGTTTGCCTTGATCCACGATCGTTCCGGCGTTGCTCTGCAAAAACTCCACATTGCCTTCAAAGTGAACAGGTTTGCCTTCAATGCGGGTG
>JAZRZN010000079.1:0-13525 GCA_045601365.1 Clostridia bacterium
ATGTCGCGTATTCCCTTGTGTCATTGCGAGGAGCAACGCGACGTGGCAATCCATATGTGTGCAAAAGTTACTATAACGCCAAGCATGGATCGCCACGCATCCTGCGGATGCTCGCAATGACACGATATATAAAAATATAAAGCACACTGTACTTTCCGGCCACCCGCTTCGCACTTGCGGAACGGTCAAGACAGTTCAGTATGGTGTCGCACAGTATAAAAAGGGACTTTTTTAACAACTCCTTTACACAGCTTTGTGTTTTCATTCACTGTCCGTTTTTGTAAATCAGTGCTGGTTATCAGATGCCTCGACGTTGCCGCTGTCCGCAAGCTCTGCAAGGATATCTTGTTCGATAATGCCGTTTTCGTCAGGTGCGAACACTGTTATTTCTGCGAGGGGCTTCGAATATTGATTCTTCATATGGGTAATTCCTTAGTATATTTATGATTTGTAGAATAAATTATACCATACATTTACAAACCAAGTCAATATCATTTTGAAATTTTACTCATATTTGAAACGCCGCAGACATACAGCCGGCACGAGCGGCGCGGAATGCATAAAAATAGTTATTGCAAAATATCGGCAAAAATGATACAATAATAATACTATTACTCTTGCTTGAGGAGGAACGTGCCGGTTTACGGGCACGGAAAAAAATTTGGAAAAGCTTCTTATCCACGGCGGAAAGCCGATGCACGGTGAGGTTTCGGTGAGCGGAGCCAAAAATGCCGCGGTTGCGATAATCCCTGCCGCGATAATTTCCGACGGTATTTGCGTTATAGATAATGTTCCCGATATAGATGATGTAAAGGTTTTGGCGGAAACACTCAGTTCGCTCGGCGCAAAGGTCGATTTGAGTGTGAACGGGCAGATAACCATTGATCCGACGGGTATACGGAGCGTATGCCCTTCCGAAAATCTGACGCGCAAGATGCGTGCATCGTATTACCTCATGGGCGCGATGCTCGCGCGTTTCGGTCACGCAATGGTGCCGCCGCCCGGGGGTTGTTATATCGGCAAACGTCCCATTGACCAGCATTTGAAGGGCTTTGCCGCACTTGGCGCAGATGTTAAAATTACGAATGTTGTTGAAATCAATGCGCCTATGCTTCACGGAAGCGAGATTTATCTTGATGTTGTCAGTGTCGGCGCAACGATAAATATAATGCTTGCCGCGGTAAAAGCCGAAGGCAATACAACGATATTCAACTGTGCCAAGGAGCCGCACGTCATAGATGTCGCAAACTTTCTCAACAACATGGGCGCTCGGATAAAGGGTGCGGGAACGGATACGATAAAGATACGCGGCGTAAAGCATCTGCACTCTTGCAACTACACACTTATTCCGGATCAGATAGAAACGGGAACATGGATGATAATCGCCGCCGCCACAAACAGCGACATACTTATAAAAAATTGCATTCCGCCCCACATGGAATCGCTTTCGGCGAAGCTGACTGAGGCAGGATATTCTGTGGACGAGGGCGAGGATACGCTCCGCGTAATACCGCTCAACAAGCGTCCGAATGCGGTAAGGGTGAAAACGATGGCATATCCCGGTTTCCCGACCGATCTGCAGCAGCCGTTCACTTCGCTTTTGTCCGTGGCGCAGGGAACGAGTATGATAACCGAAACAATATTCGAACAGCGGTACCGTCATCTTGACGAGCTTCGCAAAATGGGTGCGAATACAGATTTCACTGACCGCGTAGCTGTCATCAACGGAGTAGAAAAGCTTTACGGCACCGATGTTGAGGCACTTGATCTTCGCGGCGGAGCGGCATTGATAGTTGCCGGACTGATGGCAGAGGGTACGACCACCATCGGTGGGCTGAACTATATCGACCGCGGCTATGAGAAAATAGTCGAAAAGCTTCAAATGCTCGGTGCGGATATAAGCAGAGTGAATTTCTCCGATTAGGGCAATACCGCATGATTGCCTTTGATATGTAATTCTACCGTCGGTAGAGTGGTACTGATATCACTCTACCGGCTTGTTTTTTTATATAGAATGCTTTTTTTGCAAAGTAGGTTGGCTGATTTCCGATCTTATTCTACAATGAACACAGATTCTTTACAGAGAGGTGTTCTTTGATGAAAAAGCTTGTTATTTTCGGCGATTCGGTAATGAAAGGCGTAACGCTTGAAAATGACAGATACGGATTGTGCGCAAGCCGTGATTTTGATTCCATAGCCGCGCACGGCATAGAGGTGTTTAACCGCTCCAAAATGGGCGCGACCGTCGATAAGGGAGTGGCGGCACTTGAAAGATCGGGGTTGCCTGATACGGACAGTACGGTGTTGACGGAATACGGCGGCAATGATTGTGATTACGATTGGGATGCCGTCAGCAACGATCCGTCGGGAGAGTATCTGTCCAAAACACCGATGAACGTATTTATCGAAACATACCGTTCACTGTTGGCGCGGCTCACTGAAAGCGGTGCAAAAGTGTTTGTTTCAACGCTTTTGCCGGTAGATGCTGAAAAATACATCAGTTGGATATCAAAAAACAGAAGCCGTGAAAATATTCTTGCATGGCTGGGCGATGTCAGTATGCTTGCACGTTGGCAGGAAACGTACAATAACGCTGTTGTTGCACTCGCACGCGAAATGCAATGCGAAATCATTGATATCCGTACACCGTTTTTGCTCAGCCATGATTTCAAATCGCTTCTCTGCGATGACGGCATACATCCCACGCAGGCAGGTCACGATCTGATAGAAAAAACGATGCATTCCCGCATCACCGCTTTTTAGGGGGACGCCGTCCCTGCGAAGAAGGGCGCAGGACAGCGTCCCCACGATATTTAACATTGATCGTCGTGTCGCTGACAGGATAGCGCTTTTTTTACGAATCTTCCCGTGTGGCTTGATGCGCAGAGTGCTATTTCCTCAGGCGTACCCGTGGCGATCACCGTGCCGCCTGCCGTGCCGCCCTCAGGTCCCATGTCGATGATGTGATCGGCGATCTTGATGATATCAAGATTATGTTCGATGACTATCACGCTGTTGCCGCCCTGCGCGAGACGGTCAAGTATCGCAATAAGCTGTTTTACGTCATGCGTATGCAAGCCAGTTGTCGGCTCGTCAAGGATATATACCGTTTTCCCGGTAGGTCTGCGCGAAAGCTCCGTTGCGAGCTTAACGCGCTGTGCTTCGCCGCCGGAAAGCATCGTTGACGGCTGACCGAGCTTTATATAGCCCAAGCCGACATCATATAAAAGCTGTATCTTGCGCTGTATCTGCGGCAGATTTTCAAAAAACGGCAGTGCTTCCTCTACGGTCATATCAAGCACTTCGAAAATGTTCTTGCCCTTGAAGCGCACCTCAAGCGTTTCCTTTGAATACCGCTTGCCGCCGCAGACTTCGCACGGCACATAGATGTCGGGCATGAAGTTCATGTTTATCTTGATTATTCCGTCGCCTGAGCATGCTTCGCATCTGCCGCCCTTGACATTGAAGCTGAAACGCCCGCTTGAATATCCGCGCATACGGGCATCCTGTGTCTGCGCGAACAGATTCCTTATATGATCGAATACGCCTGTGTACGTCGCGGGATTGGAACGCGGCGTTCTGCCTATCGGACTTTGGTCGATGACGACTACCTTATCAAGCTGTTCAAGCCCGATAATGTCGTCGCACGGCGCGGGTGGAATGTGGGCGCGGTTGAGCTTCCGCGCAAGCGTCTTGTAAAGCACCTCGTTTACAAGGGAGCTTTTGCCCGAGCCGGAAACTCCCGTTACGGCGCATATCACGCCGAGCGGGAAAGCTACGTCAATGTTTTTCAGATTGTTGGCATGTGCATTTTTTACCGTTATGAATCCGCGCGGAGTGCGTCGGATCGCAGGAACGGGAATAGTCATGCGTCCCGACAGATACGCGCCTGTGATGGAAGCTTCGCACTTCATTATATCCTCGGGCGTGCCGGTACAAACGACGCTGCCGCCCTGCGCACCCGCTTTAGGACCGATATCGGCAATGAAGTCCGCAGAGCGTATCGTGTCCTCGTCATGCTCGACAACGATCAGCGTGTTGCCGAGGTCGCGCAAGCCCTTGAGCGTGGCAAGAAGCTTTTCGTTATCACGCTGATGCAAGCCGATGCTCGGCTCGTCAAGTATATACAGTACGCCGACAAGCCCCGCGCCTATCTGCGTGGCAAGGCGGATGCGCTGTGCTTCACCGCCCGAGAGCGTACATGCAGAGCGTGTTAATGTAAGATATTCAAGCCCGACATTTTTAAGGAACGACAGCCGCGCGTTGATCTCCTTTAGAATACGTTCGGCTATCATGGCATCCTTGCCCGAAAGCTTTATGTTTTGCATGAAATCTATTATATCCGTGACCGACATATCGCTCAGCTCGTGGATGTTTTTGCCGTTTACCGTGACCGCAAGTGCCTCGGGACGGTAGCGTTTGCCGTGGCACGCACTGCACGGCGCTTGTGTCATGAGCTGTTCAAGGTCGCGCTTCACGCCCTCGCTTTGCGTATCACGGTAGCGGCGTTCGATCTGAGGGATAACTCCCTCGAACGGCTCGGAAAACGAACGCGAATGACGGCTCGTCGTCACGCAGAAATCTATCACCTCGTCGCCCGAGCCGTAAAGAACGATATCCTGTATTTTTTTGTCAAGCTTCTCAAACGGCGTATCAAGGTCGAAGCCGTAATGCCGGGCAAGCCCCGAAAAATACATATGATTCATCGTGTCAGTGCCTGCGACATACCAACCCGAAACGTGTATCGCGCCGTTATTGAGCGATTTTGTCCTGTCAACGACAAGCTCGGGACTGACGCTCATTATACTGCCTATACCCGTACATTCGGGACATGCGCCGAACGGCGAATTGAATGAGAACAGCCGCGGCTCAAGCGCCTCAAGGCTGATGTTGCAATCGGGGCACGCATAGTTCTCGGAAAACAGCATTTCCGTGTTCGTATCGAGCCGTTCGCATATCATCAGTCCGCCTGCAAGCTTTAACGCCGATTCTATCGAATCGGTGAGCCGTGAACGAATCTCTTCGCGCACGATGAGCCTATCCACCACAGCCGAAATATAATGCTTGTTGTTCTTTTCAAGCTTTATCTCCTCGCTCAGCTCAAGCACTTCTCCGTCTATCTTGGCGCGGATGTAGCCCGAAGCCCGCAGCTCGTCAAGAAGCTTGACATGCTCACCCTTGCGTGCGCGTACCACGGGAGCAAGCACGAGTATTTTTGTGCCTTCGGGGAGCGCAAGCACCGCATCGACCATTTGATCGACCGACTGCCTGTTTATTTCCTTACCGCATTTGGGACAGTGCGGTACGCCGATACGCGCATACAGCAAACGCAGGTAATCGTGTATTTCCGTTACCGTGCCGACAGTTGAGCGCGGGTTGTTGTTGGTGGTTTTCTGGTCGATGCTTATCGCAGGCGACAGCCCCTCTATCAGCTCCACATCGGGCTTTTCCATCTGCCCCAAAAACTGACGTGCATACGACGAAAGGCTTTCGACATATCTGCGCTGACCTTCGGCGTAGAGAGTATCGAACGCGAGCGAGCTTTTGCCCGAGCCGGAAAGCCCGGTGAATACAACGAGCTTGTTGCGCGGTATTTCAAGCGAAATGTTTTTCAGGTTATGTGTCTTTGCACCTTTTATGATTATGCTGTCTTTCATACTGTCTCCTGTTGATTTACATTAACGCTGCCATAATTTCAACGCGTATCGGAAAATACCGCCGGATGCGGCATATCCCGTTTTGATTCACAGTACATGTTTTTCCGAGAAACTGCCGTCGGAGGCGACAAATGTCGCGGTTATCGTGCCGCTTGAAAACTCAAGTCCCGTACCGATAAATATTTCTGCTTCCGGCTTTGCACCGACAATGACCGTGCATGGCTGACCGAGATCGTCTTTTTCTCCGCCGACCTCATATATCGAAGTGGAATGCTTATGACCGCACAGCATTATATCGGGCTTGATGTTCTCACGCAACAGCTTTGCCCATTTTGCATAAATATCCTGTTCTATGTCAAACGGCGGTTTGCAAATGCGCGTGAACGGCACATGACATACGACAAGCTTGTATTTCACCGAAGCGTCATTGTATTCGCCGTCATCGACAAGCTTTTGAAGAAAATCTACCTGACGTTCGCGGAAAGGATGACAGCTTACCGTAAAGCCGTATTCCGCATGAAGGTCGTCCTTGTCCTCACCGCAGTCAAGGATAACGCCCCACACACTTCCGATGCGGAAGCTGTAATATGTGTTGCCGTTTTCATTTGGTGTGTATTCGCTTATTTTTTCAGCGTACAGTCCGCGCAAGTCATGGTTGCCGCGAGCATAAACTATCGGTATGTTTCCGCCGGTCACACGTCCGGCTATTTCATATATCGTGTTGAAATATTCCGTTTCTCCGCTGTGATTCGGGATATCGCCGTTAAGTATCAGAAGATCTATATCGCCGAATGCCTTTGCCGCCGCCACGGGCGTTTCGACTGCGTTGTGAGCGTCGGCAATGTGGAATGCCCTGAAGTTATCCTGCGGCAGAGGCGAAAACGCAAAATTTGTTTCGGTCTCAGGCTCTGTTTCGGGGAAATAAGGCTTGCGGTCTATGATCTTGCGTTCGCAGACGGTATAGCTTTTTGCTTCATCAAGAGCCGCTTGCGGAACGGTCACGCGGTGTATATCGGTCATCGAACGCATTATACCGTTAGATTCGTCGTAATAATATTTGTCGCCGACCTTGATCCTGAAAAGTGACGGATCGGTAACCGGGACCATTATCTGATAAGTTTTTCCTACCGCAAATACCGCGGGTGCTGTTTTTAACATTATTATTATCTCCTGTTGATGATATTTTTTCAGCCGAAAACTCCCGTTGAAAAATATCTGTCGCCGGAATCGGGGAAGACGGTAACTATCAGCTTGCCGCTGTTTTCGGCTTTTTGCGCAAGCTTTACCGATGCCGCGAGTGCCGCACCTGAGCTTATTCCGACAAGTATACCTTCCTTTACGGCGATCATGTGTGTAAATTCATATGCTTCATCATCACTTACGGCGATAACCTCGTCGTAAATGTCGGTATCAAGCGTTTCGGGAACAAAATTCGCACCGATGCCCTGTATTTTGTGTGCGCCTGCGAAGCCTTTCGACAACAGCGGAGACGATGCCGGCTCAACGGCAACGACATGCACCGTACTGTTGTTTTCCTTAAGCCGTTTTGCGATGCCGGAAAGCGTTCCGCCCGTGCCTGCCGTACAGACAAAGATATCTGCCTTTCCGTCAGTATCGTTCCATATCTCTACGCCCGTAGTTTCATAGTGGACAAGCGGGTTTACGGGATTTGTGAACTGTCCGGGGATGAACGAACCGGGTATTTCGCGCGCAAGCTTTTCGGCGGTCTCTATCGCGCCTGTCATACCGAGCTTGCCGTCGGAAAGCACTATTTCCGCTCCGTAGGCGCTTATTGCAAGCTTGCGTTCGTTGCTCATGGTATCGGGCATTACAATTATTGTGCGGTAGCCCTTTGATGCCGCTACACTTGCAAGTCCTATGCCGGTGTTACCGCTCGTAGGCTCTATTATTACCGAACCGGGCTTGAGTATACCTTTCTTTTCGGCATCCTCTATCATACCTTTTGCCACTCGGTCTTTTGCCGAACCTGCGGGATTGAGAAACTCAAGCTTCGCGGCAATAACGGCATTGAGCTTCAACTCTTTTTCGATGTGCGAAAGCTCAAGCAAAGGCGTTGAGCCTATGATTTCATTGGCTGAAGAATATATTTTCATACTTACCCCTCCGCAAACATTATATTATATATAAGGATACGCCCAAGTACGATGTTTGTCAACAGTTTTTACAGCTGATATTGATATTATGAAAACGGTATGGAAACAAGGCTGAATTTGACGTTTTTACGAATAAAACGCACATTGGCAACATTTATTTGTTACAAAAGTGTTGCATATTTTTTTGATGTATGGTACAATAGCCGTAACAAGGAGGTTTTTTCGTTATGAAAAAAATATTGACGGTCCTGTGTGTCGTCACCGTTTTCGTGTGTTCGATGAACGCTGCGGCAGTACCGACTTCACCGATGAAGCTCGGCAGCAAAGGACCTGAGGTCAAAGAGCTTCAGCTCAAGCTTGAAGAGCTGGGATATCTTGACCCGGCATATATAACAGGCTTTTTCGGCCCGAATACCGCGGAAGCGGTAAAGAAGTATCAACAGTCACAAAGCATCAAGATGACCGGCATCGCGGCTGACGAGACGCTGGAAAAAATGTTCACCAAAAATGAATTTGATACAACGATGACCATTCGCAACGGTGACGAAAGCAGTGTTGTCAAACGCCTGCAACGGGCACTTTGCGATATGAGATATCTTGACGAAGAAAACGTTACCGGCTATTACGGTGATAAGACCGAGGCGGCGGTAAAGAAATTTCAAAGTGATAACGGCATACAGTCCACGGGCATCGCGGCAAAGATGACACTTGAGAAGATAAACGTGCTTCTGAACGTTGTCAAGCTCGATACGGGCAGGGTTTATAAATCCGGCGATGAAGATGCCGGTGTCAAGGAGCTTCAGCAGCGTTTGTGCGATCTCGGCTACCTTGAAGCCAAATACGTTACCGGCTATTACGGTGCGATCACCGTTGCGGCAGTAAAGAAATTCCAAAAAACCAATCAGATAAGTCAAACGGGTACTGTAGCGGAAATGACGCTCGCCGCGCTCAATTCGGCGACGGCAAAAACTAATGCCGATCCCGACGATCCCGACAAGGATTATGTTGCCAAGCCCGGCACGCTCCGCTACGGCGACAGAGGCTCACTTGTAAAAGCACTTCAGAACAACCTCAAAAAGCTCGGATATTTCTCCGGCACGGCAACAGGTGAGTTCGGCGATGTGACAAAACAGGCGGTCATCAAGTTCCAGAAAGCATATTCGCTTACCGCTGACGGCATAGCAAACACAAAGACGCTTTCAAAAATATCTGCGGCGGTAAGTGCGAAAAGCACTTCATCGGGAAGTACGAAAAATACTTCGTCAAGCGGCTCATCAAGCTCAGGCACTGCATCGTCATCGGGTGTGACGGTCAGCGGCTATGATTCTGCAAACATGGATGTGGTCAACGCGGCACTTGCTTCACTTAATGAAGCCCAGCTTGAGGATGTCAAGCTCATGGCGCGCATAATCAAGCGTGAGGTCGGCGGAAGCTCGTACAAATGTCAGCTTGCGGTCGGAAGTATAATAATGAACCGTGTTGCGCGCAACTGCGCATCGGTACACGATGTCATTTACGCACCGAATCAGTTTTCAACGGCAAATAAATCCCTGCCGAATGAAACATATTCCACAAGTAATTTTTATGCCGCGCTTGAAGCGTATATGGGTGTCAAACCGATAGGCAACTGCCTGTATTTCTGCTCTCAGTCGGTACGTTATTCGTCATGGATGGGCAAGCACCGCACATATTACTGCACCATCGGCACAGAATGCTTCTTCCTGTAAATGATTTACGGTATCTTACCCGATCACACATTTTGTGTAAAAAGTACTAAAGCTTTTTCGCGATCTCATTAAAGTTTTATATGAAAACTATCTCCCGACATCATGCACGGTGCCGGGAGATTTTTTATCACATAACTGTAATATACCGTCAGCATCGGCGCATTTTCCGATGTGACATATAAGGATGCAAAGGTAAATGAGCCGAGGGAACCGCGTAGCGCGGCAAATACTGCGGCATTTGGTAAAATGCCGCCATCGGCAACGGTTTTTCTGAAGCTTACAGCCAGCTTTTTCTGTTGGATGCCAGCTCTATATTGCTTTGCCCGTACAGCGCAAGCTGAAGCTTTCTTGCGGCAACGGGGAAATCGACCTTCCAATACCAGAGGTTATCCTCCGAATTCGTAAAGCCCTTCGCACATGAGCTGTCGGGAAGCGTTATCTGCTGTATCTCATAATTCAGCCAGCCGTCTGCAAGTGCGGTAGTCGCATAGCCGAGTATTTCGGTAGGCGTAAGTCCCGTGCGCACATAAGGGATAACGGAATTTACGACCGATATCATCGTACCCATGCCATATGATTTCGCCTTGTTGAGAATGTTTATTATTACCTTACGTTGACGCCCTACACGTCCCTCGTCTCCGCCGGTATTCCCTTTACGGATGCGCATGTATATCAGCGCGTGATAACCGTCGAATTCATTCGGACCGGCGGATATATTAAAACCGCAGTAGTTGTTCAGATAGCTTGCCTCTTCCTTGGTAACATCAACGGTGATTTTACCGAGAGCGTCGATTATGCTCATTACCGAATCGAAATTCACAAGCACATAGTTGTCGATGACTATCTTATAATAGCGTTCGAGCATCTGTATCTGCAGGGCAGGTCCGCCGTAGGAAAGTGCGTGATGAAGCTTCTGGAACGAGCCTTTGTTGTTATACACAAGGTAGCAATACTGATCGCGCATAAGCGATGCAAGCGTTATTTTTTTTGTTATGTGGTTGATCGAAACAAGCACCATCGCGTCTGCACGTCCGTTTACAGAAAGATCCTGACTTTTCATCGTACCTGTGCTGACAAGGTTCTCCATGCCGATAACAAGAATATTGGTGACATTATTATCGCGTACCGCTTCGCCTGTATTCATCCAGCTTTTTATGTTTGATTTAAGATTGTTCATTTCGGAGGGATGTATAGTTTCGCCTTCGAGATTCGGGTCGAGTTCGGGGGCATCGGTCACTATCGGTTCAAGCGTTACAAGCTCGTCGCCTTCATTACCTTCACCCTCTTTGATCGATGAACTGTTTATGTCCGTGCCTTTCGACGGATCATAATCTTCGCCTGTTATCTGCCCGAAATATACCTGCCAGCCAATAAGAAGTCCGCCGCAGACAAGTATCGCTATCGCAAGTGCGACGGCAATTATCTGCAACCACCAGCTTACATTGTCATGTGTATCGAAAATCATTGTTTACCTCCGTGTGTGCCGTATGTACGCAGAAAAAACTGTTTTTGGCATATACGCAATTATTATATACCATTTTGGCGAATCTGTACACAT
Organism: Clostridia bacterium; assembly: GCA_045601365.1. Lineage (GTDB taxonomy): Bacteria > Bacillota > Clostridia > Christensenellales > QALW01 > UMGS1322. The sequence goes on from JAZRZN010000079.1 coordinate 11,057, forward strand.
ATTTTATATGGTTATTATGTGAACTGATTACAAAAATATTTCACAAGTGGGAAAACCGCAAAAAAACGACGGATGCCGTCATGACATCCGCCGATCCGTAACGTTTACATAGGAGCTTTTTTAACGATCTTTACTATCACGATCACAAGCATGACCGCACCTATCACGGCAGCTCCGAGCCCGAAGTAAGGCGTTAACGCTTTGTTGCTTCCGGCTATCCGGCTCGGGTCACTGCTCATATAGCAGAAGCTTACTTCGTCTCCGATCTTCATTGAGCTGTTATATTGGAAATATTCCGCATGCTTGTATTCGGTGCCGTTTGCCGAATAGTCGATATAAACCGTATGCGTTAGTTGCTCATCATCACCGACGGTTTCGTAATGCTCTTCTATATCCGTTATCGTGCCGACTGCCTCAACGTCATAGGCGTCGGGATCGTACTTGAAGAAAAACAGTAGCCCGATGACAAGAAACATCAGACCGATGATGATGCTTATCGCTTTTGAAAATATGTTTGCTGCATTCATTTTTGCTTTATGACCTCTCTTCACTTTTACTAAAACTATGATATCATATCAATACCGAAATGTCAACAATCAAAGGTTTGAGCTTGCTGTAAAAAAGAATTTTCGCAACTACTTGTCAAACCGCACGGAATGTGATATTATTTTTCATAACGGAGGGGCATATGAAAACAGCTATTTTACTTGCCACACACAACAGCGAAAAATACCTTGCCGCACAGCTTGAGAGTCTTTTTGCCCAAACAGCTCAAAACATCGTTATCACTGCAAGCGATGACGGCTCGACGGATTCAACGCGGGATATCCTGCACAAATACGGCGTTACCGTGCTTGAGCATGAGCCGCTCGGCAGTGCGCAGGCGAATTTTATGTATTTGATTCAAAATGCGCCCGATGCCGACTATTATATGTTCTGTGATCACGATGATGTTTGGTTTCACGACAAGGTCAGCAAAACTCTTGAAAAAATGCTTGAAACCGAATGCGGCAAGCCCGCGCTTGTCCACAGCGACCTGTGTGTTACCGACGGTATGCTGAGCCTGATCGCCGATTCGCTTTTTGATTTACAGGAGCTGTCGAGAGAGCAGGATCTTGCGCACACGCTGATACAGAACAATGTCACGGGCTGTACGGTCATGATAAACAATGCGCTGCGCAGGCTGGCTATGAAAAAAACCGATGCGTGTGATATCGTCATGCACGATTGGTTTTTGGCGATACTTGCATGCGCGTGCGGAAACATCGGCTTTGTTGACGAGCCGCTGATGTATTACCGTCAGCATTACGGCAATGAGGTAGGCGCAAAGGACGCTTCAAGCGCAAAATACATCATCGGACGGGCAAAAAACAAGAACAACGGTAAAATTTTCACAGATACGTTCCGTCAGGCGGAAATGATAGCATCACTTTATGAAAACGAGCTTGGCGAAAACTTTGAAACGGTAAAGGCGTTTGCGCGCATGGCGGAGATGAATAAGCTTCAAAAGCTGAAAACATGTGCAAAATACGGTTTTTGGAAAAATACTTTGATACGAAGATTAGGACAAATAGTTTTCATTTGATGGGGTGATCGATTTGAACAGCGACAGAAAGAATAAAGTAAAGCTTTACGGTATCATTCTCGGTATAATAACACTCGCGTTACAGCACGGGATATACCTGCTTGCCAACGATGTGGCACATGTTGTCGGAGTTACGCCGTTCTTGCCGAAAATAGCGGCTATCGACAATGCTATTCCGATAGTGCCGATATTCATAATACCGTATGTTTGGGCATATGCGTATTGGGCGATGGCACCGATGGCGGTATCAAAATGCGAATTCAGTCATTTTTTGAATTATCTGGCAACATATCTTGCAGCATGTCTGCTTGGCGCATTGGTGCTTACGTTCGCACCGACATACATGGATCGCGTGGCAGAGGGACTGTACGATCAATCGAAACAGGGCTTCCTTTACGGCCTTATGCGCTTCTGGTACTCGCTTGACGGCGGCGATATGGCGTATAATCTCCTGCCGAGCTTTCATTGCATAAACAGCACGGTATCGTATTTAGGCGTATGCGGCAGAAAAGAAATACCGCTGTGGTTCAGGATATATTCACTTATCATCACGATACTTATTTATGCGTCAACGGTATTCGTAAAACAGCATTTCATTCTTGATGTGTTCAGCGGTATCGCGGTGGCATTGATAGCTTATTTCGTTTGCATGAAGTGGAATTGGGGACGCATGTTCAATAAGCCGATAGCGTTTTTTGCAAAAATTTTCCGCTCCCGTTAATAGCTGCCTGAGGAACACATTAAAAAAAGGGGCTGTTAAAAAAGTCCCGAAAACAGCGCAGAGACGAAAGCTGAAAAAGCAATCGTCTCTGTTTGTTATTTATAGATCACCACGCATCCTGCGGCTTGCAACGACATGATATATTAAGATATAAAACATACTG
>JAZRZN010000080.1:0-73049 GCA_045601365.1 Clostridia bacterium
CTGTTCGTCAGGCTACGATTTCGCTATTGCTTCTTCTCTCCCACACCTCACGATGTGAAACTTGCAAGTCGCTTTCAAGTTCGTCGGTAACTACGCCTCGGTGGACTTTCACCACAGAGCATTGATATGCCCGTCATACGAGAAAAACGGAAGCTGTCGAGCAACACAGCTTCCGTTTACTTTTTACCTTTTCTTAAAAATCTTATTCAGCAGCTTTACCGTCTGCCCTACGCAGAACGCGGAAAGTATCGTGCCTTCACGCACAACGGGATTTGTTGTGAACGAGGCAAATCCGCCGAGGAATATTATTTGCAGTAATGCCGCTATGAGTATCATCGACATATCGACGATCGTCTTGCAGTTGCCGAACTTCATCCTGCTCTTTTGCGATATCGCCTGTGCAAGCCCTTCGGCAGGCATCGGAACGAGCTTCGGCTTAAGATACACATAAACGCCTATGCCGATGACTATTATGCTCACTATAAGATATCCGAGCTTGAACGGATAGCTTTCGGGCTTGGGAACATTCAAAAGCTTCATAAGCCCGGTAAACGTACGCTCGACACCGATGTCGATACCGCCGATAGTAAGCTTGAAATCGGCAGTGCCGACAAAATCGACCATCCAGCCGAATATTATCGCAACCGGCACTCCGAGGATATTCACAAGCTTGAATGATTTACCCAATACGATTATCTGGGCGATTATCAGCACGATATAGACGATAATGACCATACTGCCGAGTGAAAACGACGGGATTATTGCATTAAGCACTCCGGGAATGGAGCTGACCGGCGAAATACCGAGCCCCGAAAGCTTTGAGATATTTATGCCGAGCGCGATGATCAGCAAGCCGATAATGTAAAGCAGTAACCGAACAAAAATGTTTTGCTTTTTCTTCATTTGAATAACTCCCTTTTTTATCAAGTATATAATTATTGTAGCTATATAATGAAGCGTTGTCAAGCAAAATAAGTTTTTTCGTTGTGACTTGTAATATTGTACTTAACATGAATTACGGGCAATGCCGTACATAAGTACAGGGACGGTATCTTTTCATAAAGACAACGTCCCCGCAACACAAGCTGTTTATCTTTTTACAAAAACTTTCAAGCCGTTCGGATCGGCGTCAACGGTGAGTTCGTCATTAAGCTCAAGATTTTCTGATAGTATCACTCTGGCTATAGCTGTCTCAACATGACTTTGTATATATCTTTTCAGCGGACGCGCACCGTAGACGGGATCAAATCCGTGTTCCGTGATATACTCCTTTGCGCTGTCGGTAACACACAGCTTAAGCGAACGTTCCTCAAGCCTTTTTTCAAGGCGTGCAAGCAGAATATCTATTATGCCGTTGATATCGTTCTTTGTCAGCGGCTTATAAAATACCGTTTCATCAAGACGGTTGAGGAATTCGGGACGGAAGCTGCGTTTCAGAAGCTCGCCGACCTCAGTCTTCGCATCAGCACTTATTTCGCCGTTCTCCCCGATTCCGTCAAGCAGTATCTGTGAGCCAAGATTGCTTGTGAGGATTATTACCGTGTTTTTGAAATCCACTACCCTTCCCTGCGAATCGGTTATCCGTCCGTCATCAAGTACCTGAAGCAAAATATTGAACACATCGGGATGTGCTTTTTCTATTTCATCAAACAGGATCACCGAATACGGTTTTCTGCGCACCGCTTCGGTAAGCTGTCCGCCCTCATCGTACCCGACATATCCGGGAGGCGCTCCGATAAGGCGCGATACGGAGAACTTTTCCATATATTCGCTCATATCTATACGGATCAGATTTTTTTCGTCATCGAAAAGATTTTCCGCCAACGCCTTGGCAAGCTCTGTCTTGCCTACGCCCGTAGGTCCGAGGAACATGAACGAACCGATGGGCCGGTTCGGATCGCCGATCCCCGCGCGTGACCGCAATATCGCTTCCGAAACCTTGGTAACGGCTTCATTTTGTCCTATAACACGCTTATGAAGCTCATTTTCAAGATTAAGCAACCTGTCGCGTTCGCCCTCAACGAGCTTTGTAACGGGTATTCCCGTCCATTTGGCAACTATTCCGGCTATTTCATCCATTGTTACGGTATTACGAACCAGCCCGGAATTGTTATTTCTTTCACTTTTTTCCGTTGCCGCCTGCAAACGTTTTTCAAGCTCCGGCATCACAGAATATTTGAGCCTTGCCGCCTTTTCGTATTCAAGATTGCGCTGTGCGGCTTCCATTTCAAGCTGTGTTTTGTCTATTTCCGCCTTGACGGTTTTGACGGAATCTATTTCCTGCTTGTCGCGTTCCCATTCCGCTTTCATTTCGTTGAAGGTATCACGTTCGGCACTCAGCTCTTCACGGAGCTTCTGAAGCCGTTCGACCGAAAGAGTATCTGTTTCTTTTGAAAGTGCCATTTCTTCGATCTCAAGCTGCATTATCCGTCTTCTTGAATCGTCAAGCTCCGACGGCATCGAATCTATTTCCGTTCTTATCATGGCGCACGCCTCGTCAACAAGGTCTATCGCCTTATCCGGCAAGAATCTGTCGGTTATATATCGGTTCGAAAGCGTTGCCGCCGCAACAAGCGCATTGTCGTGTATCTGCACGCCGTGGAATATCTCGTATTTTTCCTTTAAGCCGCGAAGTATCGAAATCGTATCTTCGACATTCGGCTCATCTACCTGAACAGGCTGAAAGCGTCTTTCAAGCGCCGCATCCTTTTCGATATACTTACGGTATTCATCAAGTGTCGTTGCGCCTATGCAGTGAAGCTCACCGCGTGCAAGCATCGGTTTTAACAGGTTGCCGGCATCCATCGCGCCGTCGGTCTTGCCTGCACCGACTATCGTGTGAAGCTCATCTATGAACAGGATTATCCTGCCCTCGCTGTTTTTGATTTCGTTGAGTACAGCTTTTAAGCGTTCCTCAAATTCTCCGCGGAACTTCGCGCCTGCGATCAACGCGCCCATGTCAAGAGAAAACACGGTTTTTTCCTTTAAGCCCTCGGGAACGTCGCCGCGCACGATGCGCTGTGCAAGTCCCTCTGCGATCGCCGTCTTACCTACACCCGGCTCGCCTATCAGTACGGGATTGTTTTTCGTCTTGCGTGAAAGAATGCGGATAATGTTCCTTATTTCGGTATCTCTGCCTATCACGGGATCAAGCTTGCCCTCTTTGGCGCGTTCAACGAGATCGAACCCGTACTTTTTCAAAGCCTCATATGTTTCTTCGGGATTATCGCTTGTCACCTTTTGCCCTGCCTTTACCGTCTCAAGCTCTTTTTTGAATTTTCCGGCATCAACACCGTACTTTTTGAACAGCTCTTTAAGCTTTGGTGTCGGGAATTTGAGTATCCCGAGCATCACATGCTCGACCGAAACATATTCGTCACCGTTCTGCTTCGCCGCTTTTTCCGCCTCAATAAGTATCTTATCGGTTTCCGGCGAAATGTACACCTTGTCGGGCTCTCTGCCGCTTCCGCTGACCTTGGGCATAGCACTTATTATCTCGTTGAGGCTCACCGAAAGTCTGTCTGTAGGAATATTCATTTTCTCGAAAATATTACCTATCAGCCCGTTCTCCTGCTCAACAAGTGCCGAAAGCAAATGTTCCGGTGATATCTGCATATTTTGGTTGCTTACAGCGTTTTGCTGAGCATTCTGCAATGCTTCAAGCGTCTTTTTTGTAAATTTATCCGTCATATCAAAACACCTCTTTCTGTATACTCTTTCAAAATCGTTCCTATATCATTTTCTCCGAACTTGCCCGTAATATAATTTTTAAGACAGCTGTCAAACATTTTTATATATGCGGATATCGCATCGGCGGCTTTTTCTGCCGAAAGATTTTTATCTATGCTGATGCTCCTGACAAATCTGCCGTCATAAAGCTCATATGTTGATTTTTCATTGCTGAGTGCGGCTTCATGGTACGCCCACAGCCTGAAAAAATCGTTCATCCCGTTCAACAGCATCTGTGATTGCGTTCGGAATATCACACTCAGCCGCCCGGAAATCAGCTCCGGGCTGAACAGTTCAACATCGTACTTGACCGTAGGACGGTATTTGTATTCAAGACTGCTTTTTAACGACATCGTACTTTGATTCGGCACGACGCACGGTATGATATCGGTAAGCCCCATAGCCGTTTCTATCGTTCTGAAAATATCGTCTATACGCATTTCCGGCGTGACGTATGAAACATATTCCGCCAATATCCGATTTATCAGCTTGGAACGGTTCGTGTTCTGCACAAGTGCCATCCGGTCTATCTCGCGCACGACTTCGTCCGTCAAAATTACGCTGTATAAGCTTTTACCCATTTTTCTTGCCGCCTTTCTATGATAATTTTATCATCGGATTATATTTTTGTCAATACATTTATATATATTTTCACACAAGTTTCACACTGTTATTTTTGCTAAAACATCAAAAAAACCGTCCGGCGTTATTGCCAAACGGTTTCGTTATTAAAAATCAGTAACATTGCAATTATGCGAACACCTTAAGCTCGTTCGAATGTATACGGCACACGAAATGCTGCATATCGTAAAGCTCGCCGTCAAGCTGTATATCGACCTTAGGTGTTACCTCGCACTCTACTTTTTTACACCTGTATGTTTCAACATACTTTGTTACCTCGCTCAGCCTGCCCTTCAGGAATTTAACAAGCATAACGGGGATGTTTGTTCGCGGCATTTTCTTTATAAGCACAAGATCAAGTACATTGTCATCGACTTCCGATACAGGTGATACAGGCAATCCGCCGCCGAAATACTTTCCGTTGGCTATCGCCATCAGCAGACACGAAGTCTCGGTTTGCTTATCATCGTCAACTGTTATTTTGAAATTGCGGAATTTCATGCAAAATATCGTAACGATGAGAGATGCAAAGTAGCTCAGCGAGCCGCTTAAGAATTTCCTGAATTTTTTTTCACGCAATAAAATGTCAACATCAAAGCCGGTACCCGCAACATTAAGGCTTCGTTTATCGTTGACTTCAATAAAGTCGATGCATTTTGTATTGCCGTTGATAACGGCATCAAGCTGATCCTCAACGGTTTTTTCGGGTGCGAATGCCCTCATGAAATCATTCCCGGAGCCGGCGGATATCAAACCGAGCGGGACACCCGTATCCATGCCGTTAAGCACTTCGTTGAACGTGCCGTCACCGCCGACCGCAACAAGCCCGCTGCAATCGTTTTTTGCGGAAAGCTCTTTTGCAAGCTCTATGGCATGAGCGTACCTTTCGGTTATGTACATTTTATATTCTATCTTTTTTTCTTTGAGTATTTTTCTGAGCTTATCGGCAACTTCCTTGCCTCTGCCCTTGCCGGAAAGCTCGTTGACAATAAAATACAACATATGACAAATCTCCTTAACGTGTATATTGTATCAAACAAACGCGGAAACAGTCAACAAGATTATTGAAATTTAGTTGTGTTATGCATAAAAATATTTTATAATATGTATAAATACATCAACAGGAGGATCTCCATGCCGAAAATAACAAAGCTTGAACGTCAAAAACATAACGCAATGCGCGTATCCGTATTTGTTGACGGCGAATATGCGTTCTCTGCGGCTGATGAGCTTATAATCGAATACGGTCTTAAGGTCGGAACAGATGCAAATTCCCTTCCTCTTGAAAAGCTGATGAAAGAGGATAATTACCGCACCGCACTGTCAAAGGCATACAGACATCTTTCCGTCTCGGAAAAAACCGAAAAGCAAATGCGTGATTTTCTTGTTTCAAAGGAATTTGATACCGAAACAGTCGAACGTGTGATAGATAAGCTCCGGGAGCTTAAATACATAGACGATAATGCCTTTGCCGATACCTTTGCCGAATACGCCAAAAATTCCGGCAGGCGGGCAATACGCTATAAACTGAAAATGAAAGGCATAAGCGATGAAATAATAAACGGTGTACTCGACGGCATCGACGATGAGCAACAGCTCGAAGCCGCCGTGGCACTTGCCGCCAAGCAAAAGCAGAAGTATGCAAAGTTGCCGATCCGTGAGCAGAAGAACAAAACAGGAGCATTTCTTGCACGGCGCGGTTTCGATTGGGATACCGTTTCGGCGGCAATAGAAAAATGTTTTTCGGAGGACGAAGAATGAGACCTGTAACGAACGAAATGCAAAAGGCTGAGGAAAGAGCATTCAAAAACGGACTTGACCCGCGTGAAGCGATGTTCAATGCAGGCAAATGTGTATTTGAACGGGCAAAAAGGTTTTCCGATATTCTCATAGTCGCGGGCGCGGGAAACAACGGCGGTGACGGCTTTGTGTGCGCCGATCTTTTGAAAAAAGCAGGCAAAAACGTTACGGTAGTGCTTATCGGCGACGTTTCACGCTTAAGCGATCATGCAAAATATTTTTTTGATAAAATAAGTATTTCAAAAACGTTTCCTCAAAACCCCGATTGCGTTATCGACGCACTGTTCGGCATAGGCTTTCACGGCACACTTGAAGGTGCTTTTCTCGAAGGCGCAAAAAAAATAAATTCATATCGCGGCAAATCGCATATCATTGCCGTCGATGTGCCGTCAGGTCTGAACGCTGTCACCGGCGAAACCGAATACTCTGTTATTGCCGATGAAACGGTGACGTTCGGTGCATATAAAACAGGACAGCTTATCGGTAAAGGTGCGGATGTCTGCGGCAGGCTCACACTGTGCGATATAGATATACCGGTCGAAAGCGATACATTTTACATCGAAAAGGATGATATACATTTGCCGGATATCCCGCGTACCGCCCACAAGGGAACGATGGGACATGTCGGTGTGATCGCCGCGTCGTTCGGAATGGAGGGCGCAGGCGCACTGTGTGCGATATCTGCGCTCCGCACATCAGCCGGAAAGGTCAGCCTATGTGTACCGCAGGAATGTACGGGATTTTATTCGGGGCGCGCACCCGAAGTGATGCTTTGTGTACGCGATGATATAAAAAAGTTTATTGCCGATAAAGATGCGGTAGTATTCGGTCCGGGCATAGGCAGAGATGCAGCTTCAAAGGAACTGCTTGAGGAAATCATTTCCGTTTGCCGCTGTCCGCTGATAATAGATGCAGACGGACTTTACTACGCTTCGGCGGAAATATTGCGCCGTGCAAAATGTCCTGTTGCCGTGACACCGCACATGGGCGAAGCATCAAGATTATTCGGTGTAAGCATCAAAGAGCTTTCATGCAAGCCAACGGAATATGCATCGTGCTTTGCCCGCGAATCCGGCGCGGCTGTACTTCTCAAAAGCAATTACAATGTGATATCCGACGGAAAAACGAATCTCATCTCCGCATTCGGCTGTGCCGGCATGGCTACCGCAGGAAGCGGTGACACACTTGCCGGAATACTTGCCGGGGCGATACTTTTGCAAAAAAATGTTTTAGAGGGTATAAAGCTTGCTTCATATATCCACGGAACGGCGGGACGCATTGCGGAAGAAAAGCACACCGCATACGCGATGACTGCATCAGATATTTCCGAAAACATCGGTGCGGCGTTCAAGACATCGGAGCATTCCGCAACGGTATAACTCCCGTTGCGGTTCGGTTTCCTTATATACTGTAAAAGCAGACCGACAAAATATCGGTCTGCTTTATTCATCTCATTGATCCTATTATGTATTTTCACCGATCCCGGATGCCTGCGAACCTTCATCTTGATTCTGCCCGTCATCCTGTTCTCCGTGCTGACTGTCATCATTCTCGTTTTCATTCTCATCGGTCGTGATCGGATCAGCCGATGCCGAAGGCGATATTGACGGTGATGTCGAAGGCGAAGGCACTGTTGTCGGCGTCGGAGTGGACGTCGGCGTCGGTGTTGCGGGCGGCGCTGTGACTATCGTTTCGGGATTCGTCACGAAATCAGCAACGGTCAAGCCGTGGCTATTGTCACCGGGCGTCCATGACGGTGTCATATCATAGCCGAGCGGCGGAAGATATTTTTTAAGCGTTGAACGCAAATCGCTATCGGTCTTGCGCCCCTTTGTAACAGAACAGTATGTGCGGGCATCGATATTTTCATATATCCATTTTGCATGCCCCATCAGCATTCTCAGGCATCCTGCAGATCCGGGGTTGCCCATATTGTAATAATCGTTTTTGGCAATGAGCTGTCCCGAAGCATTTTTCTTGAATGTGAACGAATGGAACATATATTCATCCGAATAACGTGTTATATAGTATGCATACGATTCCCATTTTTGAAAATAATAACGCTGATACTTGGTTAGCTGACCTCTGCGTGCTTTCTGTTCGCTGTCGCTGAGGATATAGAAGTTGCCTGTTTTTGTCGGATATGTGCTTGTTCCGCCGGAGCAGACAAAGCGGTTGAGCAATATATCATATCTTCCCGTGGCGGCATCCTTTATAAAAATATTGACGCACTGATTTGTGACATCGACCTCTATAAAATACGGCATATTGTAACCTGCCGGAGGCTGTGAAAGCGGAGTAGTATAGCCGACCGTAAGAAGTGCCGCAGGTACTATGCTCGCTGTCTGTGCGGGTCTGATCGTCGGCGTGGGAGTCGGCACTGCCGTTACCTTCGGTGCCGCAGATGCCGTAGGCGAATCCGATTGTGCCGTTTCATTTTCAGGTTCGGCGGTAACAGCGCCTTCGGTAGTATCCGGCGTAAACGAAGCCGTCACCTCAGGTTTTTTCGAAGGTGCAGGGCTTTCCTTCGTCTGCGAATTTTTATCAGCACAGCCGGCTGCAAAAACCGTGATTGTACACAAAATGAGTGCGATGATTTTTTTCATTATGATCCCCCAAAATACAGTACCCGGACATAGTCATCACTGATATATATTAAACCACTATATGCGATTTATGTCAATAAAAATAATAGACGCAAAATGAAAATTTTTATGCGGGAATATGTTTCATTTTAACGTAAATAAAGATTTTGCACAAATGAGCAAAGCCCTTGCACACGAATAATTCAAAAAACGTTAAAACGTTGCTTCACAACAGTGTTTTTGAATTATTCAGCATCATTACATATCGCTATTAAATTATTTTTCCATCAAAACCGCATACAAATCAAAAAATGAATTGTCTTTTGTATCTTTTTATGGTAAAATTATTAAAAACAGCAAAATACTATATTCAAGGAGATATTTATTATGGACTATGTATTCACTCCGGCGGCAGACAAGCTCAAGCCGTCCGCCATAAGAGAGATCCTGAAGCTATCCACCGATCCGAACGTTATCCCGTTCTCGGCAGGCAATCCTTCTCCCGAAGCGTTTCCCTCGGATGCCGTGGCGGAAGTGACAGCCGCAATATTCCGGGAGCATCCGATCAGTGCGTTGCAGTATTCAATAACCGAAGGCTTTATCAAATTGCGCACCTATCTTAAGGAATACATGAGTAAAAAATATTCCGTCGGAAACGATGCCGACGACATTATAATAACATGCGGCGCACAGCAGGTAATGAGTCTTGCCGCGACCGCACTCGCAGGTCCCGGCGACACGATAATATGTGAAAAGCCAAGCTTCGTAGGCTCGATAAACGCATTAAAGCTTTCGGGTGCAACACTCAAGGGCATCCCGATGGAAAATGACGGAATGGACATCAATGCACTTGAAGAAACGATAAAAACAAGCAAAAACGTAAAGTTGCTTTACGTTATCCCGAACTTTCAGAATCCAACCGGCATAACCACAAGTCTTGAAAAGCGTAAAGCCATATATGCCATAGCAAAAAAATACGGTATAATAATCATTGAGGACAATCCTTACGGTGACCTCTACTTCAAGGAAGCACCGCCGGCATCAATAAAGAGCATGGATACCGACGGCATCGTTGTTTACGCAGGCTCGGCATCCAAGGTCATTTCGCCCGGGCTTCGCGTCGGCTGGTGCATCGCTCCCAAGGAGCTTATTTCAAAATTCACCGCGCTCAAGCAGACGCAGGATGTTCACTCCAATATACTTGCTCAGATGATAGTATATGATTTCATGGCAAAATACGATTTTGAGAAGCATCTTGATTCACTCAGAACACTTTACACAAAAAAGGCAAGCTTATGTTTTGAAGAAATGAACAGGCATCTTGCTCCCGAAATCGAATTTCAGCTTCCCGGCGGCGGGCTTTTTGCCTGGTGCAAGCTTCCGGAAAAAATCGGCATGACCGATTTTTGCAGCCGTGCTATAAAGGACTATTCCGTTGCGGTAGTGCCCGGCATCGCATTCAACATTTCCGAGGATGATACAAGCAGATTTTTCAGGATAAACTATTCTACGCCTACTGATGAACAGATTAAAACAGGTATGGAGAAGCTCGGTCAACTCAAGGCCGACATGTTGAAATAATGGTTTTTGTTGTAGAAGATGACAACAGCATCCGTGAGCTTGTTGTATATACACTCAATTTTACGTCCATCCCGGCACAGGGCTTCGGTACACCTTCGGAATTCTATGATGCACTTAAAAGCAGTATGCCCGATCTTATAATGCTCGACATAATGCTCCCCGAGGAGGACGGGCTTTCCATTCTGCAAAAACTCAAAACGAATCCGATGACAGCAGATCTCCCCGTGATCCTCGTTACAGCCAAAGACTCCGAATATGATAAGGTCGTAGGCTTTGAAAAAGGTGCGGATGATTATATCCCCAAGCCGTTCGGCATGATGGAAATGGTAGCCCGTGTAAAAGCATTACTCAGACGCAGCGGCAAAGAAAAAGTCGGCTACGATTTCTACGATCTCACGGTATCAAAGCAGGAGCATACCGTTAAGGTAAACGGTGAGGACGTCTCGCTTACCTACAAGGAATTCGAATTACTGATACTTCTTATCGAAAATTCCGACAAAGTGCTTACGCGTGACAGGATCCTTAACGACGTGTGGGGCTATGAATTTGACGGCGAAAACCGCACAGTAGATGTACATATCCGCACCTTGCGCCAAAAGCTCGGTGATGCTCAGTGGCATATCGAGACAATTCGCGGTGTCGGATACAAATTTATCAAGACCGCCGAAAAGAGTTCACCGTACACGGTACTTTAGCAGAATTTCTTTTTGCGTTTATGGGAGCTGACATTTTTGTTTTTTGATACTGACGATTTTCCGACATATATTCTTCACATCATCTGCGTCGCACTCGCACTTGTGATAATAGTGGTCTGCGGTGGCTATGCTCTATGGCTGAATATGACAAAAAATGTCGCTGACGGTGATTATCAGACCGATGGCGGAGCGGATATAGACTCATCCACGATAACCGAATGTACATCTGCCCCGCAAGGCGATGACGCATTCTCTCAAACGATCACCGTCGAAAATGACAGTACGCTGAACAAACGTATACGCAATTGGATGGAAAACGGAGCGGCGGTGAAAGACGAAAATGTCACCAATATCCTGCTTATCGGCATGGATGTCGATACTCCCGATATGAACAAAAATTCCCGTGCAGACGCTATGGTACTGTTTTCGGTCAATCACGCGTCGAAAACGGTGACGCTCGCATCACTGATGCGTGATCAATACTGTTATCTGCCATCGGTAGGCAGATATGAAAAGCTTCACCACGCGAACAGCTACGGCGGGCCGTCATTACAGATACAGATGCTTGAAAAATATTATAAAGTTTGCATCGACAATTATGCTGTAGTGAATTTTTATTCTCTCCCGAAGATAATAGATGCTCTCGGTTGCATCACCGTTGATGTAACAAATGCCGAAGCTGATTTTCTCAACAGCGAATGCGGTTTTGACATCAACCCCGGACCAAACCGCTTTGACGGTAATCAGGCACTTGTCTACATGCGCATCCGTAAGGGTAACACCGGCGGCGATGAGGGCAGAACATTCAGGCAACAAAAAGTGATAAAGCAAATACTTGCAAGTATTCGTTCGTACAATAAGGCATCGCTTCTTTCACTCGTAAGCAAGCTGATGCCGTATGTACGTACAGGATATGATTCCGGCGAGCTGTTCACGCTTGCAACAGACGCAGTCGTCAACGGTTGGCTGAAATACGATATAAAGCAAGCGACGCTCCCCGGTGAAAACGCACGTGGCGATTTGACCTTGAACAAAATTTGGTATTGGAAGGTCGATTATCCTCTTGCCGCAAGAGAACTTCAGCTTTTGCTTTACGGAAAAAGCAATATAGAGCTTAAAGACGATCGCAAAAGCTGGATATGATACGTCGGTGCATCGTTTTTGCTGCAATGCAGTAGCTTGAAATTTTCACTTTTTTGGAGCAACACATGAAAAATTACACAATAACAAAAGTCGCATGTTTTCTCACGACCGCCTCAACGGCAATAGCATCAATATTTTCACCGCTGTTATTTACGATGTTTCACAGAGTATACGGCATATCGTATACTCTGCTCGGTTTTTTGGTAGTGCTTAATTTCGCTTCACAGCTTGCGCTCGATCTGACGTATTCATTCTTTTCAAAAAAGCTTGACCTCAAGGTTTCAATGAAGCTCACAGCCGGCGTAATTACCGCGGGCATAATACTGTATGCATTCGCACCGACGCTATTCCCCGAAAATCCGTATCTCGGGCTTGCGCTCGGCACAGTGATCTTTTCTGCCGGCGGCGGTCTTGCAGAAGTGCTTACAAGCCCGGTAATAGCTTATATTCCTTCAAAGAACCCCGAGAAAACAATGAGCCGTCTGCATTCCTGTTACGCATGGGGCTTGCTCTTCGTTATCGTTTTTTCATCTGCATATATAGTGCGTTTCGGCACTGAAAACTGGCAGACGCTCGCGCTTATTCTGGCAATACTTCCGTTCACCGCTTTCGTTTTGATGCTTTTGTCTCCGATTCCCGATATGGATTCACAGGAAAGCGTTACCGGCGACGGAGGAGTAATGCGAAACAAAACAGCGATACTTTACATAATCTGTATTTTCTTCGCCGGAGCATCGGAGATCACCATGTGTCAGTGGGGTTCAAGTTATCTTGAAACAGCTTTCGGCATCGACAAGACAGTTTGCGATCTTCTCGGACTTGGGGCATTCGCGCTGATGCTCGGCACGGGGCGTACACTGTATGCGCATTTCGGCAAAAAAATCGACAATGCACTGCTTTACGGTGCGCTCGGAACGGCTGTTTGTTATTTTGTTACCGTATTCTCTCCGCTGCCTGTATTGAGCATCGCCGCGTGTGCGATGACAGGTTTTTTCGTTGCCATGCTTTGGCCCGGAAGCCTTATTGCCGTCACTGACCGTGTGCCGAACGCAGGTGTAACGCTGTTCGCGTTCATGGCTGTCGGTGGCGACTTGGGTGCAACGGTATATCCCCAAATAGTCGGCTATATTACCGACAGCGTTATAGCAAGTCCGCTGTTTGAGCCACTTGCCGAATTGTTTGCCGTTACGCCCGAAATACTCGGTATGAAGCTCGGGATGCTTTTTGCTTTTCTTGCACCTGCGGCGGCGACTGTGCTTTTCGCTGTAGCAAGAAAGAACCGGGACCGTGATACAGGCACAATAAAAGGATGATTTACAATGAACGGTTTTCTTTCCAACTCCGATCTGCAATTTCATTTTCATTCCAAGAAAGGCCGGATCAACGATCCTAACGTGCTTTCATACTTCGGTGGGCAGTATCATATTTTTTATCAGCATCTGCCGGATTCCGACTATCCGAATGACACGCCTATGCATTGGGGGCATGCCGTGACAAAGGATTTTTGCTCTTTTGAAGAATTGAAAACCGCAATAGACCCCGACACCGAATATGACTCCGGCGGTGTCCGATCAGGCACGGCAACTGAAAAAGACGGCGTGCTGTACGCTTTTTACTTTTACATGGAAATATATCGGGGTATTAAGAGAATACGCCGGTCAGATATTTCGTGCGCCGGACGGCAGAAATATTCTGATTTCACGGATCCCCGGATGGAGCTACAGACCGAAGGAAAAATGTATCGGATGTCTGTCGCTCCCGCTTGAGCTTACAGTCACCGACGGCAAGCTCACCGCGTACCCGACGGAAGAGGTAAGACAGTTCCTTAATGATGAAAACGTTGCGCTCGATGCATACATACAGGAATAATACATAGCCCACGGTGAGGAAGTGCGTATCACGCTTATCCGATAACATGCCAAGCCCCGGTTCTTTTCTTAAAACCGTGAACCGCCCGAGTGTTGAGGATGTTGCGTTTACGTAAAGCCTCGATTGACATATTCCGTAGGGTGCGGCGTCCCGACGCACCGTTATACGCACCCAAACCACGGGCAGGAATCAAAGTGATTATTCCGAAAAACTTCATCGTGTCATTGCGAGCATCCGAAAGGATGCGTGGCAATCCATGCTAAGAAAAATGCAACTTTTGTTCGCGTCTGGATTGCCACGTCGCTTCGCTCCTCGCAATGACACAAGGGAATACGCGAACGGATAAACAGCATATACCTGCAACAAACATCGCATCGGTGCGACAGCGGATGCCGCACCCTACGGAACAGTCGAGCCCGTGCGTCGTAAAAATCACCAAGTTTGATGTTTTTTTCAGGGAAATAAGAAAAAAACCAATCCCCCGCAAATATTGACATCCGATTTTTTTCATGCTATAATACTTGCATACTTTTATAAAAAACAGAGAGGTATTAACAATGGATCAAAAAGAATTTGCCGCACAGGCTTTGGAGGAATGCTGTAATCCCGAAACCACTACGCGTTACGGAAGCGAACAGGGATATCCTTTTTGGAATTACAATTCGGATATGTTCATGTATGTTCCGGCGTTTCATTTTTACACGGCGCGCGGATGCAATAAATATCTTTTCAGGGCTGTTGACGAAAACAATGTCGAACACACATTTTATGCAAATGAAAGCACGGCTCTTCTGACACCTATCTGGCGTGAGCTTCCCGTCGGCAAGGTACAGCTTACTGTCACAGGCATCAAGCCGGACGGAACGGAATACGGCGTCGTCGGCGCTCGTGTATTCTACAAATCTCCGTCATTTCCCGAAAAAACTCCCGATAAAGCCCGTTCTTATAAGGAATCTGCCATAAAGGGCTATCGCTTTGCGATGAAGCAGCCATTCATTCAGCATTGGCTTAAAAACGGTACTCCCGATCCCTCATACGATCTTAACTCCTATCCGAGCAAAATGATCTCAGCGCTTGTAAACGCCATGATCACTTATTCCGGGCTGTTCCCCGAAGAATCCGAGCAGGCAATGAAGGTAGCGCGAAGTGCCGCGGATTACCTGATATCCATAACAAAGCGCGGCGATGCACCTCTGCACGATCTGCCCCCGACATACCATGTGGACTTCTGTCCCGATCCCGAAAAATACGGTGTCAGCTCACCCAACTGGAATCTGGCGAACAGTCGTCTCGGAACGATGATGATGTTTTACCCCGCCTCCGCCGGCTCGATGTATGTCGCTCTTGAGCAGGCTACGGGAGAAAAAAAGTACCTTGACGAAGCGTGCAAAATAGCGGCTTATTACCGTGATACTCAGCTTGAAAACGGAAGCTGGTATCTTGTCCGTTCCGAAATCACCGGTGAAGTCGTTTGCTCTAATTTCGTAGCTCCCATCGGTGAGATCGTTCCTTTTATGATGAAGCTTTACAAACGCACAGGCGAAAAATGCTGGAAGGATGTTGCCGAAAAAGCTCTTGTCTATGTTGAAAAAACTCAGCTTGCGACATACAACTGGGAAGGACAGTTCGAAGACACCGCTCCCGCCTGCAATTACAGCAATCTGACGCATTTTGCGGCTGTTTATCTTGCAAAATATTATGCCGAATATAAATCCGATGATCCCGAAAAACTGCGCATAGCACAGGAGCTTATGCGTTATGTCGAAGATCAGTTCGTCATTTGGGACCGTCCGTGTCCGCTGAGCCGCTTCATTCCCGAACAAAATACAACGTATGATACATCGCTTTGGATCACGCCTGCCGGACTTGAGCAATACGCATGGTATGTTCCTATAGATTCATCGACATCGCATATAGCATCCGGGTTTTTGGCACTGTACCGTGCAGGATGCGGAGACATCAATCTTGCAAAAGCAAAAGCACTGATGAATTCCGTCACAGTGGCACAGCACGAAGACGGTAAGATCCCCACACATTGGATGCGTACCGAGGAGAGCGAACGCAATTTCTGGTTCAACTGTATGTTCTTCTCCTGCCGTGTACTTGCTGAAATATCGGAATACGACGACTGACGGAATATAAAAAACGCCTGTCTTGTTGATTTGCAAGACAGGTATTTTTTATGCTGTTTTTCAGCGGTCTACTGTTTTTTGCAGATAGATTCGGCTATTCGTACCGTTTCCATGGCATCACGGGCGTAGAAATCGGCGTTTATCTTCTTTGCGTATTCATGATTCAACACAGCACCGCCGACAATGACGCGACAGAACGGAGCTTGTTCATGGATCAAACGTACCGTTTCTTCCATGGCAGGTACAGTGGTGGTCATCAGCGCACTTAGCCCCGCTATCGGCGCATGCAAACGCAGTATTTCCTTTGTCACGGTCTCCGGCGGAACATCTCTGCCGAGGTCATGAACATCAAAGCCGTAATTTTCCAAAAGCAAGCGTACTATATTCTTGCCGATATCATGAATATCTCCGTGAACGGTAGCAAGCACGACCTTTACAGCGTCCTTGCCGACAGACGAGACCGACGAAGCCTTTATGACTTCGAATGCGCTTTGTGCCGCCTCTGCGCTCATCAACAGCTGAGGCAGATATACGGTCTTGTTTTCAAAGCCCTTACCTACTGTATCAAGTGCCGGAATGATCTCGCTGTTTATTATTTCAAGCGGCGGCTTATCACTTATAAGCGACAGTGTTATCTCGCGTGCCTGCTCCCTCAGCCCCTTGCGTATGGCATTCTGCAACGGCGATGCGCCGTCATCGGGAGCGGTCACGCCCGTGCTTTGCGCTGTCGCGATCTGCGGTATATCGGCAAGGCTCTGCCCGAACGAAATATAATCCGAGCAATTCGCGTCAAGTGCATTGAGTGCGCGATATGCGTAGTACGTTTTCATCATCTCGGTTGAATACGGATTCATTATCGCCGCCGAAAGTCCGTTTTCAAGCGCAAGAGCAAAGAATACGCCGTTGATCACATCACGTGCAGGCAGACCGAACGAAACATTCGATACTCCGAGCAATGTATGACAGCCAAGCTCGCATTTGATGCGCTTAAGTGCTTCAAGCGTAACAAGCGCGGCATTTTTATCTGCACTGACGGTCATCGTAAGCGTATCAAAAACTATGTCTTTTTTCTCAATACCGTATTTTTTTGCGGTACCGAGTATTTTTTTTGCTATTTGCACTCTGCCTTCGGCGGTTTCGGGAATACCGTTTTCATCAAGCGTAAGTGCTATGACAACGCCGCCGTACTTTTTAACGAGCGGGAATATTGCATCCATGCTTTCCTGCTTTCCGTTTACCGAATTTATGAGTGCTTTGCCGTTATAGCGGCGCAATGCAACTTCCATTGCCGTCGGCGAAGCCGTGTCTATCTGCAACGGCAGGTCTATCACCGCCTGTAATTCTTCGACTGCTTCGCGCAATACCTGTGCTTCGTCAATGCCCGGCACGCCTACATTGACATCAAGTGCATGTACATTTTTCTCCTGCTGTGCAAGTCCTTCCCTTAAAATATAACCGATATCATGCTCCTGTATCGCTTGGCGAAAACGCTTTTTGCCCGTTGGATTTATACGTTCGCCGATAAGCAAAGGCGCATCGGAGAAGCTGAGAGCGTGCGTATACGATGATATCACCGTTTCGTTTTTTTCACACAGGTCTTTTGTGTGAATACCCGATATAGCATCACAGAGCTTTTTGATATATTCGGGTGTTGTGCCACAGCATCCGCCGACTACACGCGCACCGCTTTCAACCGCTTCCTTTACGGCTTGTGCAAATTCATCGGCAGTAATATCGAATACTGTCTTACCGCCATCCACCTTAGGCAGTCCTGCATTTGGCTTGAATACGACCGGCGAAGATGCATGTTCAAGTATTTTTTTCAGTGTCGGCATGAGCTGAGAAGGACCGAGTGAACAGTTTATTCCGATGGCATCGGCTCGCATGCCCTCAAGCACGGCGACCATGGCTTCGGGCGATGCACCTGTCATCAGCGTGCCGTCGGCGGAATACGCATTTGTAACTATGACCGGCAGATCGCTGTTTTCCTTTACCGCGAGCAATGCTGCCTTTGTTTCAAGGCTGTCGTTCATCGTCTCTACCGTCACAAGATCAACGCCTGCGCGGACACCTGCTTTCACCGTTTCTGCAAATATGCTGACAGCTTCATCAAAATCAAGGTCGCCGTAAGGCTTAAGCAAACGTCCCGTAGGACCTATATCGAGCGAAACGAATTTTTCCTTTGCCGATAAAGATGCGTCGCGTGCCGTTTTTGCATTTTTGACGGCGGCTGAAATTATCTCGTCAAGCTCATCGACATCAAAATGAAGCGTATTCGCGCCGAACGTATTCGTATTCACCACATTGCTTCCGGCATCAAAATATGCGCGATGAATGCTTGTAACTGTATCTGCATGCGTGATGTTCCAACGCTCCGGTGCTTCTCCGGGCTGAAGTCCGGCACTTTGCAACAGTGTTCCCATCCCGCCGTCAAGTATGACGGTATTATTTTTCAAAAAATCACGAAAATTCATAATTCCTCCGTAATTCCTGTTATTGCCGTTACCGATTTGCTCGGTGACATCAAAAGACTTTCCGTAAGCGTTACGCCCAGTGATTTCGGACAGTCAAAAAAGGCAAATATCTCTTTTTGCATCGACAGCGTAAGATCACCGTAGCCCGGGCTGAAACGCGGGCGGATACGATACCTTTCCTTAAGCAGATTTTCAAATGAATCGCACAGTGCCTCTATGCGCTCCGCTCCTATCGCCTGCATGCATACGGCACGCGACGGGCTGATACGCGCATATCGGTGTATGAGGCGGTCTATCCCGAGCCCGACGGTAGCTACCGATACTACGGCTTTTTCGCACCCTGCAAGATCAGTGGCAAGCGATCTGCTTTCAACAGACGTAAAGCCGAAATCGATATTTTCTCCGCTTACCGACAAAGCAAAAATATCATAGCAAAGCCGATGATCAAATATGCTTCGGCTTTCGTTAATGCAGTCAGCTACAAGCTCCTCTACCGCCGCATCCGTCTTGCGGACTCCCATATAGCGAAGCACTTCTGTTTTATTTATATCTGGCACATCTGGTGTAAGCAATGTCATCATTCTTTACCGAGTATATCCGAAAGATTCGCCTGTATCGCGGCGGCAACATCCGGCTTGTTCATTGAATAAACATGCACATGATAAATTCCGTTTGCATAAAGGTCGATTATCTGATCGGTGGCATATGCAATACCCGCCTGCTTCATCGCCTCCGGGCTGGAGCCGAATTTATCGACAAGTGCCTTGAAGCGTTGCGGCATGAATGAGCCCGAGAGCTTTATCGCACGTTCGACCTGCTTTGCATTGGTTATCGGCATTATGCCCGGTAAAACGGGAACGGTCACGCCCGCTTCACGAAGCTTATAAAGAAAATTGTAAAGCAGGTTGTTGTCAAAAAACATCTGTGTCGTAAGAAATTCGCATCCGGCTTCTACTTTCTCGGCAATGTGGCGTATATCCTCGGTTTGATTTACGCTTTCCGGATGCACCTCCGGGTAGCACGCGCCGCCGATGCAAAAGCCGCGGTCGATCTCCTTTATTTCTTTTATAAGGTCAACAGCATGCGAATAGTGCCATGTACTGCGGTCGTCATTCATGCGCTCTGCGGGGATATCACCGCGCAGTGCCATGATATTTTCAAGTCCCGCGTCTTTCATTGCGATTATCTTTTCACGCACCGTTTCGCGCGTTGAAGAAACACATGTAAGATGCGCAAGTGACGGAACATTGTGCATATTCATTATTTGTTTGGCTATTTCAAGCGTATACGGACTTGTGCCGCCGCCCGCGCCGTAGGTAACGCTGACGAATGACGGATGAAGCTCGGCTATCTCCGTAACAGCCTGTTTAACGCTGTCAAAAGCCGTTTCGTTTTTCGGCGGAAACACCTCAAACGACAGCGAATATTTCTTTTCCTTGAGTTTTTCTGATATTTTCATAAATGCCTCCGTATACAATGCACATATGTTCAATATTGCATAAGTATTGTGTTACATAAATTCTTTTGCAAGTGCGGCATCGTTAAGTAACAATGCATCGGCGCCGAGTTCTGTCAGCCTTTCTATCTGTGACCTTGAACCGTTCATGCAATATAACGGATGGTTCACCGACAGATCCGCGCTCATTATCCATATTTCACGGTCTTGGGGAATAAGCTTGCGCACCTCTGATATCGGATGCTCCGTCAGCCAATACTCCCACAGGCGCACATTTCCCGCTCCGGCATCAGTAAATGCCCTTGGCAAGAAAACGCCCTCCTCCGGCATAAATGCCAGAATATCTTTTTCGTCATAGAATTTGCGTGCGACCTTTACTTCATCAACGGCATGCACACCGACCATCGTTTTGAACGGAGCATTGCGCAGCTTCTTATAAAATGCTTCATCGGTGGCATTGCGCGGCATGTCAAAAAGGACTGCCGAGCTTCCCGTATAGTTTTCAAGCAATTCATCAAGTGTCGTCAGCTCTTTACCTGCCTTTTCAAGTGCGGTCTTCATCTCGGCATAGGTCAATTGACTCATCTTGCGTTCATCACCTGCAAGTCTGCGAAGATCGACATCATGAAACAGCACATACACGCCATCGGCAGTCTGCCGCGGATCACATTCCACCGCAAAAACACCGTACTCCGCGCCGCGCATGAGCGACGCAAGCGTATCCTCCTGACATTCAAGGCATGCGCCTCTGTGAGCAATAAATTTCATATTTCATTTCTCCTGTAAATGTTGACTTTTCAACACTATGATTGTATAATAAACGGAAGAATTTAGCAAGGAGTTTTTTTATATGAGACTGTTTTTTGAAGCCGATCCCCTGAACATGTGGAATATTTACGGTTCATTCGGAAGCCTGCACGGCGAAGTATTGATAAATAAAGATACAGCAAAGCTTGAATGCAACGGTGTATCCGCCAGCACCGTCTGCACGTCCTCGGAGCATGGCGTGGTATCGCGCAAAACCACGGTAACAAATATTTCCGATGCACCGATAGTTTTTTCGGAGCTTGCCGATGTGTTCATGCTTGATGGCGGAGAATACGAAGCATACACGCAGTATAACGGCTGGCAATCCGAGAGCCTCGGCTCATGGCAGAATGTCGGCACTGAGATAGTTGCACAAAGCGAAGGCTTCAGAACAAGCTTCGGTGCAGTACCTTTCGCACTTGTATGGAGCAGGCAATCAAATCACGGCACGGCGTTCCACATCGTTCCCGATTCTGCCTGGGAGATACATATCCGCCGTGCGTGCGACGGCAATGACAATAACCATGTCCGCGTTATCGCAGGCATCAACAGCCATGATCTTGCGTTGACGCTTGCACCCGGTGAAAGCGTCGCTTTGCCGGAAATACTGTACTATTCGGTCGCCGACAGAGTGAGCATGGATTCATGGAAGCTCCAACGGTATCTTAATGACAGGATGCCGCGCAGAAAGATGCCCGTAATGTATAATACATGGCTCGCGTTTTTCGACAAACTGAGCTTTGACAACGTTGAATCGCAGATCGTTCCCGCCGCACAGCTCGGTGCAGAGTATTTCGTGATCGACGCGGGCTGGTTCGGCAACGGTGATTCATGGACAAAAGGGCGTGGTGACTGGACGGAAAACACGGTGTCGGCATTCTGCGGCAGAATGAAGGAAATTTCCGACAGGGTACGCGAAAACGGTATGAAGTTCGGCATCTGGCTTGAGCTTGAGACCGCCGATGATTGCGCGGAAATATTCAAGACCGCACCCGATATGTTCATCAATACCGGCAACGGCTGTCTGCTTGACTTCGCAAAGCCCGAAGCAATGCAATATGCATTCGACACCGTAAAAAGGCTTATTGAGCAATACAATGCCGAATTTTTCAAGCTTGATTTCAATTCATCTTTGCTTTTTGACAGCAGACGCACAGCATTCACCGAATATATGGACGGCTTCAACACATTTATTAAAAAGATAAAAGCCGCCTTCCCCGACTTATACATTGAGCGTTGCGCATCCGGCGGCTTCAGAATGAACATTGCCGACGCACGCTTCTGCGACAGCTATTGGCTTAGCGACGACCAAAATCCTTTTGCCGGTGTAAGGATTGTGAAAGACACCGTAAGAAGAATGCCGTCACAGTGGATAGAACGTTGGGCTACGGTATCTTCGCTTCCCGACTTTGAACCGACATATTCCGGCAAGCCCGAAGAAAAGCTTCTTGCCACCGATGATGCGATATGGCGCGATGTGCGTTCCGTACACAGCTCATTCCTCAACGCGTTTTTGACCGGCGGTCCGATAGGCTTTTCGTGCGATCTGACAAAGCTTTCAGCAAATACGCTTGCAGAGCTTAAGGATTTCGTTGCCGTGCAAAAGGCTGACGGTGATTTTTGGCAAAATGCCGATTGCCGCGTGCTGTGCGATACCGAAACATTAGTAGTGCTTCAGTACAATGACAGAACACTTGATCGGATAGAGCTTGTAGTATATTCGTTCCGCTCGATGCAACACATGGCACGGATATTCCCCCGGCTTGATACCTCGTCGGATTACCTCTTTAACGGGGAGATCATGTCCGCCGAAGCACTTGCAAATGACGGCATATCCGTTCAAATCCCCGGACGCTATGAAGCTGTAAGGCTCACGCTGATAAAGCAAAAGTAACAAAAAACAAGAGCTGTTGAAAACGTAACAGCTCTTATATTTTACATTGCCGATGTCACCTTTTTGGCATCGGCTTCCATAAATGAAGCCTGCCCTATTTTTTTCGGGATAAGTCTCCCGTTATCATAAACGACCTCGCTTACCGAGCAGTTCGGCATCCACTGACAGCGGTTTATCTCCTCTATCGGGATGTTTTCCCATATGCATTGCAAGGTGCGTATGACTGCTCTGTGTGCTACGATAACAACTGTTTTACCGTCATTTTTTTCGGCTATCTCGCAAACAGCGGGAAAAACCCGTTCCTGCGCTTCTTGTGCCGTCTCACCGTGCGGAGGTCTGACAAGAGCCATGCAGATATTCCACATTTCAAATTCAGCCGAATAATTTTTCTTTATCTCTTCAAATGGCTTTCCGTTCCAGTCTCCGCCGCTTATTTCCTGTAAGCGTTCGTCCGTGATGACGGGAAGCGAAAACCTTTCCGCTATTTTCTTCGCGGTTTTTTCAGCGCGCGAAAGGCAACTCGCGTAAACGGCGTCCACGCTATATGTCTCTTTTATAAATGCCGCCGCCTTTTCAGCCTGGCGGATGCCTGTTTCCGTAAGCATGACATCGCTGTTCCCGCCGAAAATACCGTCACGGTTCGCTGTGCTTTCACCGTGGCGCACAAATAAAAGTGTAGTCATTACATTACCTTTCTTATTCTGCATTGAGCATGTCATCAAGCCTGCAAATGCAATCGTATAAATGTCTTACATATGCATCCGAGATCGCACCGTGGTAATAGCTTGATTCAAGCGTCAGATAACCGTCATAGCCGATATCGCGGAATGCTTTCATCACGCTTTGCCAATCTATGTTTCCCATTGACGGCGGATAATGCATATCGTAATCTCTCATGTTGTTATGTATATGTGTCGCTTTGATACGTTTACCGAGGTAACGGACTTGATCGGCTTGGTCGCGATCCGTCAAATGCGCGTGTCCCGTGTCCCACAGTGCGCATATATGCGATGACTCAAATGCGCTTATCATATCGACAAGCTCTTCCGGCATATCCGAGTATAGGTCATCCTTATGATCGGGATACATTGCCGGCGGCATATTTTCCACGCCTATGATGACATTCTGCTTTTCCGCTTCCTCAACGATAGGTGCAAGCGCAGTGATATTATCCTTCAGTGAAGCATCCAAATCGAGCGGCGCGCCCCATTTTCCATCTATAAAATGCGAACGTGAATGATAAGCACAGACATTTGCGCCGAGCATTTTTGCGGCACGCACGCATCTCAGAATAGAACGGTCAATAACGGGATCGGTGATTTCTCCCGAATCGCGCAGATCGTATACGGGCAAATGAACATCCGCGCACTCAAGGTGATACCGTTCAAGCTCCGATACGATATCGCTTATCTGTTTTTCCCAACCGTCATGCGTAAAGATATCGGCTTCGCCGAACCCCATGCACACATACTTAAATCCCGCCTGTTCCGCAAGGTGCATGGTTTCTTCACGCAGCGAATCATAACGTACCGTTATGGCAACTTTTCTGTTGTTATTCATTTCACATCATCTCCCGGAAAGCATTTCTAAGATAGTATACTACCGGCTATATAAAAAATCAAGTGCTTATTTTTCAAAATGCTGTGTACTTTTTGATGATAGTATGCTATAATATTTATAAATTGGAGGTCTGAAAAATGGCGCGTACCGTACTTGTAAAAATACTGTGTGTTCTGATTACCGTGATCATGCTTTTGTGTGGATGCGGCAAAAAACTTACCGCTTATCTTTATGTCTTTGAAGAAGCCCAAATTGTCGAAAAACAGATATCCGTTACGGAGCTTTCATATAAAAGTCTGCTTGGCGCGCTTAAAAACAGCGGCATCGTAAACGAAGCGACAGCAATAAACAGCTTTGAAAACAAATCGGATCACGATATCAGAACTCTGACAGTTGACATAAATGACGGCTTCAGGAAGTTTTTATCATCAAAAGACGCACAAGCGCAACAGCTTACAATGCAGTGCATTGCAAATACATTTTTGAAAAACTACGGTGCTGACGAAATCAGTTTCACAATTGCCGGAGAACCGCTGAAAACGGAAACGAACGATTTTTCACAGATGGTTTTTTCTCATGCGGCGGTGATAGTCACTCCCGAACCCGAACAGCCTTCTGAAGAGCCTACACCCACAGCTACGGTCTTAGCCTCGGATATACCCACATTTGCGCCTACGCCGACCCCCACCGTTGTTCCCACGGTAACGCCGACAGCCGCCCCGATAGCGACATCGTCTCTGCAAAAAGATCCTGCAAAAAAATATGTGGCGCTCACCTTTGATGACGGTCCGCATAAGCAATATACCCGCATGATAGCCGAAAAGCTCAACGAATACGGCGCACACGCAACATTCTTCGTCGTCGGCAACCGCATCGACAGCGATACCGCGGCGGCGATGAAATTCGCCTGTGAAAGCGGCAGTGAAATACAGATACACGGCTATACGCACGAGGCGTATTACAATAAGTGCAGTGATGATGTTTATAACAGCGAAATATCCAAGACAGCTACGGCTATCGAAAACGCCGTCGGTGTCAAGCCCACGCTGATGCGTCCTATAGGCGGAAGCATCACAAACGACCGCGTCAAGACGAGCAAATACGGTGTTATCATATGGGATGTGGATTCAGAGGACTGGAAGCATAAAAAGGGCGGCGACGAAGAAGTTGACATCATCGTCAACAACGTCATGAAGGATGTCCGCAACGGCAGTATAATCCTGATGCACGAAATATATCAAAACTCATACAAGGCGTTTTGTATAATACTTGATAAGCTCTATCAGCAGGGCTACGAGGTCGTGAATGTCACCGAGCTTATCGGCAACGTTCAGCTCGGCAAAAAGTATTTCAGTGCAAACTGAAAAACATCCAAGTTTGACAAAAATATACACTTGACTTGCATAAAAAGCTAAAAAGCAGACCGATCAAAACGAAGATCGGTCCGCTTTTGCTTCGGCAATTTTTTAACAGTAATAATATTTCACAGTGTCAAACTCTGATGCAGTGCATGCAAGACGACCGCATTCAGATCATCATATTCAGCAAAGCATCAGCTCCGCTCTGCGTAAGTACATAAACTATTTCAAAAACTATTTCAAACACTTCATACAAAAGAAACCCGAATGCAAAATATGCAGGCTCAACAAACGTTGCCTTTTTCCTTATAATTCTTATTCCCATAAGGACAAGCCATGCAAATGCAAGTATCAGCAAAATGATGCCGAACGGAATAAACATATCCGCATCGGGATTGGCGACATCCCATCCCTTCGATGAATTTGTCGCAAGCAGGAAGCCGAGCCTGCACACTACCTGAAAAAGAAATCCTATCAGCGCATTCGCCGTATATTTTAATGCTTTCATAAATACCTCCTAAGCGTTTATGATGAGAGTTGCCGCAAAGCATAAGCCGCGAAGCAGCAGACCGACGGCAAAAAAGACAGGCTCGACAAGCTCGATGCTCTTACCTTTTTTTGTCAGGCGAAGAACATTCAATATCAACCACGCAAGCGCCGCAAGCAGGATCAACACGCCAACGACTGCGGCGATGATGCATTTATAATGCAACTCATCACCCGTAACGGGCTTATTGAAAAATCCGACAGCCGAACGGCAAAGCCCGATGTAAATGAATCCGATATAAATATTGAATATTTTGCTTATTACAGACTTGAATTTCATATCTTTTCATTCCTCCTGTTCGTTTACTATTATACCATCATATGTATGCTTTGTCAAGAATATTTTAGTAGGATGCTTTGTGTGCGATAGCTCTGCTCCCGTGACCCCCGCCCGCTTTTGAAAAAAGCGAGGCAAAAACTTTTATTGTGCTTCGCGCATGCTTGATAACGCGTAGAGTGCGGCGCCCCCGACGCACCGCAAGCGATGTTTGTTGTAGGAATACTTATTTTATCCTTTCGCGTACTCTCTTGTGTCATTGCGAGGAGCAACGCGACGCGGCAATCCGGACATAAACCGAAGTAACTTTATGTTAAACATGGATTGCCACGCATCCTGCGGATGCTCGCAATGACACGATGAAGTTTTTCAGCATAATTACTTCGTTTCCTGCCCGTGATTTGGGCGCGTATAATGGTGCGTCAAGGATGCCGCACCCTACGCAAAAAATAACACTTGGATAAAAATTCGCTCGGCAACGTTCATGCCGAGCGAACTTGTCATAATACAGTAAAGTTTTTTGCCGAGCTTTTTTTCAAAAAAGCTCGCAGGGTGCGGGACAGCGTCCCACAAAAAAAGGGTTTGGGGCAGCGTCCCAAGAGATAGGTGCAGGGTACGGAGTCCCCGTAAAATAAGCGCAAAGAATATTATCTTCTTCTGCGGCGTGTGATCGCGGGAAGATCGAAATCTATATCATCGTAATTATCGTCATCATTACCGCGAAGTGATGAGAACAGACCGCCTCCGCGCTTCGGCGCGGGTTCTTCGTCCTCAAACTCTTCCTCCTGCGGACGGCGGCGTTCCTCCCTGCGTGGAATGAATATTTCATCGTCGTCATCTTCCGGAGCGGGCTTCGGCGCTCTTTCAAAGCTTTCCTGAGTGCGGGGCGCTCTCTGCGAATTAAAATCCGTCATAACAAGTCCGTCATCTTCAGGCTCGTCAACTTCCTCCTCGGGTTCTTCGGGTTCGGGCTCCTGCGGACGTGCTACGCGGTCATTCATGCGCTGAGGTCTTGCCGGACGCTTGCCGTCCTTTTCAAAGCCCGTAGCGATGATCGTGATGCGTACCTCGTCATCAAGGCTTTCGTCGATGCCCGCACCGAAGATGATGTTGGCATCGGACGCAACTGCCTCATGCACAAGATATGCGGCTTCGTTGATCTCGTTGAGTGAAAGGCTCGCGCCGCCCGTAACGTTAAGAAGAACGCCTGTAGCACCTGCAATGGTGGTTTCAAGCAACGGACTCGATATCGCGTGCTTTGCCGCGTCGATGGCTCTGTTTTCGCCCGAGCCGACACCTATGCCCATGTGAGCGATGCCCTTGTCCTTCATGATAGCGCGAACGTCGGCGAAGTCGAGGTTTATCATGTTGTCGCGTGTGATAAGCTCCGAAATGCCCGATACGCCTTGGCGAAGCACCTCATCAGCCTGACGGAATGCTTCCATCATCGAAGTACCCTTGCCGACTACCTGAAGCAATTTATCGTTGGGGATTATTATAAGGCTGTCCACAGCCGCCTTAAGCTCGCTTACGCCCTTATCGGCATTGACCGATCTTGTCTTGCCCTCAAAGAGGAAAGGATAAGTAACGACACCTACCGTAAGTATGCCCATGTCCTTGGCTACCTCGGCTACTACCGGAGCTGCGCCCGTACCTGTTCCGCCGCCCATACCCGAGGTAACGAACACCATGTCCGCGCCGCGAAGCTGATCCATAATATCGTCACGGCTCTCTTCAGCCGCTTTTTTGCCGATTTCGGGATTTGCGCCCGCGCCGAGACCTTTTGTTATTTTTTCACCTATCTGAAGCTTTTTGTTTGCCTTTGAACGCTGAAGTGCCTGACGGTCGGTATTGATGGCAATGTATTCAACGCCCGTGAGTCCCGCGGCGATCATTCTGTCCACCGCGTTACAGCCTGCGCCACCTACGCCTACAACCTTAAGCTGAGCAAAACCGCCCATATCAAGTTCAAATTCCATAATAAAATTCTCCTTTCAAGAACTTATCTATAAAATAAATTTTTTATACTTTCCCAAAATCCCGGTTCGTCATCGACCTCGGCATCAAGTGCCATATCCATTACCGCAAGCGATGAGGAATATGCCGGATTGTTGAAGCACGTTGACTGCGGCTGAACGATGACTGTATTATGCTCAGTGAATTTTTGGATAAACTCACGGATGCCGCGCATCGAAGCCGTGCCTCCCGTAACATACAGCGGTACATATTTGGGAAGATTGCATCCGCTGTTATCAAGCGAATCGGTGATTATCCTTATCATTTCACAAAGGCGTGCCTCGATTATTTCCTGTACCTTAAGTGCTGAAAATCTAATAAGCTTGTACGAATCGCTGTCGCATACTTCATAAAAATCGTCTTCGCCGAGTGAAAGCCCGAATATCGCACGGCGTTTAAGCTCTTCTGCCATGCTGTGCTTTACATTGAAAACCTTTTCAAGATCGCCCGTGATATTGCCGCCGCCGAACGGGAATACCTTATGGTATATAAGCCCATCGCCGCGTGCGATCATTACACATGCAGAATACTCGCCTATATCAAGCATCACCGCACTGCGGTCGCGTTTTTCCTGCGGTATGAAGCGCATCGATTCGGCATACGATGCCGCCACGAATGTACTTGCGGTATATCCGTTTTCCGAAAGCATTTTCGTTATACCGTTGATAAACCATTTTTCCGCCACAACGTAAGATACGATAGCACTTAGCTTTGTTGCCTGCCTGCCCACAGGCTCCATCGTCCTGCGTGCATCATCAAGAGTGAAGCGCACCGGGCAACGGTGAAGTACCGTGCATGGCTTTGCAAGCTGAAATTTACTGCCCTTTAAGTATAGCTCGTCAACGTCACTCTGCGTTACCGTCCTGCGTGTTTTGAAGGTAACATCCACCTGCTTGCATACTGCCTTGACAAAATCGGCCGGAATGCCGACATGCACATATTTTATTCGTCTGCCCGCTTTTTTTTCCGCTTCGCGCAAAACCGCAAGCACTGTTTCCGGAAGGGAATTACGCTCTGCCCACTTACCGTTTTTATAGCCGGCGTAGTTTTTTGACGCACTGCCGATAATGTGGGTCTCATCATACTGACCGACTTCACCTATTATAGAAACTATCTTGCCTGTGCCTATTTCTATCACGGTAGAGATCTGCCGCATCAGCTTCATCCTTTCCTTTTAATACAGCGGGATCGCAACCGAAGATCTTGCTACCGTCGCAGATATATAATATCTCATATATATAATAACAGAAAACTTAAAAAAGTAAAAGCACTTTTTTTGCAAAATAGCTTGTTTTGTCAAAATTATTTTTATTTTGCCGATAAAAATCGCCTTTATTTTATAAAATACCCGTTTTCAGTCTCCATATTAAGCTCTCTGCCGTCGGTGAGCTTGTCCCTTGCCGCCGCTACCGTAGCCTCAAGTTTGCGCAATTTGGTATCGGCGGTAGCACCGCCTGCGATCCGCACGGTCAGTGTCCCCTGATACGAAAGCACGATATGTCCGGGATCGCTGATGTCTATTGACGTTATTTTATCATTGAGCGAATACTTGTCCATAGCCGCCAACACATTTGAAAGCGCCGCTGTTTTTTCTTCGCTGTCGCCTGTCAGCGGCTTACCGAATTCAGGCTCGGTCATCCCGATGCCCGTGACCGAAGTCAGCATTTCATCCGGCGTGCCGATAAGTCCGAGAACGGTACAGCTCTTATCAAGGATATAATATCCGTTCACCGTACCTATCTGTGCTATCGGCGTGCGCTCCGTAACGTATATTTCTATTCCCGTAGGGAACACACGCCTTATATTCTCAACTTTCAGATACGGGTTTTGTTCAATGCCTTCCTTTGCGGCATCCTCATTGACCTTTATTATATTCGTATCGAAGGTTATACCGCTCGCATCAACTATTTCCTGACGGCTGAAGCGTTCCGCTCCGTACACGGTTATGCTCGATACGTTAAGCAGTGAACTGTGCAGAAGAAAATACAGAACTACAAGCAGAACAATGACAAGTACCCACAAGACTATCGCCCGCGGTCCGTAATTCACATATTCGTCGCTCTCATCGTTCCGCCTTTTCATCCTATACCTCCGTTGCTGTTATTTTTGCGCCTATCGAGGCAAGCTGTTCTTCAAAGCCGTAGTAGCCGCGTGCCACAAGTCCGTCATCGCTTATCTCGGTAACGCCTTCGGCGGCAAGCCCCGCTATGATAAGTGCAGCTCCGCCGCGCAGATCGTGCGTGTGTACCTTCGTACCGTACAGCTTTTTCACACCGTGTATCACTGCCACACGTTCGTTCACGGTGATATCGGCTCCCATTTTTTTAAGCTCACCGACAAGCCTGAATCTGTTTTCAAATACATTTTCCACGAGTACGCACGTTCCGTCCGAAACCGTCTGAAGTGCCATCATCGGCGATTGCAGGTCGGTCGGAAAACCCGGATACGGCATCGTCTCTATCATTTTTGAAGCCTTCATTCGTCCGGCGGCTTTTATGTAAAGCCCGTCATCAAGCGTTTTTATCTCACACCCGCCGTCGGAAAGCTTTGCACTGAGTGCGGTAACATGCTCGCTTATGGCGTTTTTGATAAAAAGCTCACCGCCGCACGATGCAACGGCTATCATGAATGTCCCCGTTACTATACGGTCGGGCATCGCACAGTATGTACAGCCGTGAAGCTTTTTCACGCCGTGTATAACTATCCGCCCGCTTCCGGCGCCGCTGACCCTGCCACCCATCATGTTTATGAAATTCTGCAGATCAACTATTTCCGGTTCTTTAGCCGCATTCGTTATTACCGTCGCGCCGCTTGCAAGTGATGCCGCCATCATGATGTTTTCCGTCGCGCCTACGCTCGGATAATCAAGATATACCTCTCCGCTCTTTAAGCGTGAGCAACGGCATTTTATGTGCCCGTCGCATTCGTTGACGCTTACCCCGAGGTCGCGCAACCCTTTCAGATGCAGATCGACGGGACGTATCCCTATATCACATCCGCCGGGATAGCCAAGCTCGGCACTGCCGAGCCGCGCAAGCAACGGTCCCAAAATAAATATTGAAGAACGCAGCTTGTGCATCAAAAGATCGTCTATCCGAAAATTGCTTGTTCCGCGCGGGTCTATCTCCGCACAACCGTTTTCATATGAGACTTTACAGCCGATATCTTCAAGCAGTTTAAGCATCGCAGTAACATCGGAAAGTGGCGGACATTTTTCTATACGCACCGTTTCGGACGAAAGTATCACTGCCGCCAATATAGGTAAAAGCGAGTTTTTGGCGCTGTGGATACTTACTTCACCGTTAAGGTGATTACCGCCGCAAATCACTGTTTTTTTCATTATTAACACCCCATATATCAAAAACTTTCTCCGTTTCAATATATGCGGATGCATCAAACATTGTTAAGTGCGTCTTTTCTTTTTAGCCGTTCGGTAAGATGAAACACTGAGAAGTATGCCCGTCGCCGCAAGTGTCATCAAAAGCGACGACGCTCCCTTTGATATAAACGGAAGCGTAAGTCCCGTTGACGGCATTACGTTCGTTGCAACGCCCATGTTAACGAGTGCCTGAAACGTTATCAGCATCGTCAGCCCCGTCGCTATGCATACACCTTCGCGGTCATATGCGTCCATCGCGATCTTTATGCCGAAAATCATATACGCCACATAAAAGCTTATAAGCACAAGTGCGCCGGCAAAGCCGAATTCTTCGCAAACTATCGCAAATATATAGTCTGTGTCGCTCATAGGCAGATGTGATATTTTTTGTTTGCTGTTGCCTATGCCGACACCGAACAGACCGCCGTCACCGATAGCATATAGAGATTGGACTATCTGATACCCTTTATCCTGCGGATCGTCCCACGCGTGCAGCCACGATTCGAAGCGTCCGCCGTGGTATCCTTCGCCCCAAAGCAGCTTTATCATGAAGATGATCACTACTCCCACAGCGCAAACCGCAAGTGCCTGCCACGGTGTTTCGTTGACGAACAGTATCGCGCATACGGCGACACAAAAGCATATCGTCGTTGAAAGATCGGGTTCAATAAAGATAAGAAATATTATCAGTCCGAGCGGCACGAACAAACCGAGCCACATACCGAACTTAGTATACCATTTTTTATTTTTGTTGATAAAATAGGCTGTGTACAGTACGCCTATTATTTTGGCAAATTCCGAGCTTTGGAATGTTAAGCTTTTTATCTGCACCCATCTGTGCGCGTCACGCACGCCGGGACAGAAAAGTGCCCATACAAGCAAGCCTATTGCAATAAAATACCCTGCGACCAGTGTTTTTTTTGAAAGAAAAATATGATAATCTATCCGCGAAAACAGAAACATCAGGAATATCCCGCCGGCGCCCATCAGCACCTGCGTAAGCACCGCCTTTAAGTACGATGCCGTAGGTGAATGTATCAATGTGCTGTTGTATGAGCTGTTAAGCACCATTACGATCCCGCCGCAGGTAAGCAATATTGCGACGAACATAAGCGGAAGGTATATACCCTGGTATTTCATTTTGGGGTATTTACTTTTTGGCATCGTATCACTCCCGAATCAAAATCTGTTGGCTATTTCCTTGAAAACTCTTCCGCGTTCCTCGTAATCCTTGAACATATCAAAGCTTGCACATGCCGGCGACAGCAGAACGTTATAGCCCTCACCCGCCGCATTTTTTGCCGCAATGACACCGTCCTCGAACGTGCCGTTCACCACGGTATAATTTTTCCATCCGAATTTTTCGGCTGTCTGCCTGAGACGCTCCGCAGTCACGCCGATAAGCACCGTATGCTTTATGTTTTCCGTAAACGCTTCAAACAGCGAATCGAAGCTTCCGCCCTTATCGTAACCGCCGAGTATCAGCACCGTCGGCTTCGTCATCGTTTCTATCGCTTTTACCGTGGAATCGGGATTCGTACCCTTTGAATCGTTTATATACGTTATTCCGCCCTTTGTGCAGACGGTCTCTATCCTGTGTTCAACGCCCTTGAATGTTTTGAGTGTATAAGCAACCGTTTCCGCGCCGACGCCGCAGAGCATAGTAAGTGCAACAGCCGCAAGCGCGTTTTCGATATTGTGAGGTCCTTTTATGTAGATATCCTCCGTGCGGCAGACATATGCTTCAACGCCGTTGAGCCTGAAAACGACATCGCCGTTTCTCACGAACGCGCCCTCATCAAGCTCGATCTTTCTTGAGAAAAAGAACGGTTTGCCGTTCACCTTGCCGGCGAGCGAGCGAACGAGCGGATCATCATAATTCAGCACGGAATAATCGTCCTGTGTCTGATTTTCAAATACTCTCATTTTTGCGGCGATATAGTTTTCCATCGTCTTATGGCGTATCATGTGGTCTTCGGTGATATTCAGCAGTGCCGCCGCGTGAGCGCGGAAATCCTTTATTCCCTCAAGCTGGTAACTGCTTATTTCGGTGACCATGACGTCATTTTCTTTTGCTTCAAGCGAATGCGCGATATACGGCTCGCCTATATTTCCTACGACAAACGTTCCGCGCTTTGCATTTTTGAATATTTCGCCCGTCAGCGTAGTCGTCGTCGTTTTGCCGTTGGTACCCGTTATCGCAACCGTCATGCCCTTGCACAGACGGTACGCAAGCTCGATTTCGGCTATGACCTCCTTGCCCTGCGCCCTTGCTTTGTCGGCATAAGGCAAATTCAGGGGAACGCTCGGCGATACAACAACAGTATCGGCGTTATCGACGAGCGCGTCCGGTGGACAGCCGAGATGAAATTCGTATGCGGTCTTGTCAAGAGCTTCAAGTCCCTCAAGCTTATCTTCCGTTTTTGAGTCGTTCAGCACGACATGCGCGCCGAGACTTTTCAGAATCGGTGCGGCAGCAATACCGCTTCGCGCCATTCCTATAACAAGTACATTATCAAGCTTCATGATCTTCTCCTAAAATCCGAATTCAAACGCAAGCAGCATCGCAAGCACGCATGCCGCTACGGTGATCAACGTGTACATTGAGGTAACTGTCGTTTCGTGATATCCCAACAGCTCATAATGGTGGTGGAGCGGCGCCATTTTGAATATGCGTTTGCCGTGGCGCAGCTTGAATGAGCCGACCTGCAATATTACCGAAACGCATGTGGCGACGAGCATCACACACATAACGGGAAGCAATATCGCCATGCGCGAAAACAGTGCGCAAAGCGCAAGACATCCGCCAAGCCCGAGCGCACCCGTATCGCCCATAAAGATGCGTGCGGGATAAGAATTGAAGCGAAGGAAGCCGAGGCACGCACCGCCGAGTGCGGAAGCTAGCATTGCCACCTGCCGCATATCATGTGCATCCGTGTTCACATATGCAACACTTGCTATAAGTACCGCAAGCGTGATACCTTCAACGAGCGTCATGCGCGAAGCGAGACCGTCAAGTCCGTCGGCAAGGTTCTCGCCGTTCACGATAGCGAGTATAACGAACATGCTGAACGGGATATACCACCAACCAAGGTCGCAGAGCCCCAAAAACGGAATAAAAATTTTGCTTCCGATAGCTTCACTTTTATAGGCATAGAGGGAAACTATCAGTGCGATCCCGAACTGTCCGATTATCTTCTGATACGCCCGCAGACCAAGCGAACGCTTTTTGATTATCTTGATTATATCATCAAGAAATCCGATAAGTGCATAGCCCACCGTGGCAAGCAATGCGATAAGCGCACTTCCTTCAAACCGAAACACGAGCCCGACCACAGCCAAAGCCACGATCATCATTATGCCGCCCATTGTCGGCACATTTTGCTTTTTCAGGTGCGACGCAGGTCCGTCATCGCGCACCTGCTGACCGAAACGCAGCTTTTGCATAAGCTTTATGACGAACGGTCCGATTATCAGACATACAACAAACGCCAATGCGAACGGATATAACAGATATGTCATTTTTTGCCCTCCTGTAGCGGAAATCTCATGTTTTTCATTTTCAGGCGAATGCGAACCGCATATCATAAGGGAAGCAGTTCCGCCTGCGTATTTTCTCAAGAAATCAAGTTTTCAAATAAGCTCATTTACGACTTCCCTATCGGAAAAATGATGCTTTTCACCCTTTATTTCCTGATAATCCTCGTCGCCCTTGCCGCATATGGCGATAATATCGTCCTTTTGCGCGTATTCAAGCGCAAGCGCTATCGCCTGTCTGCGGTCGGCATTGCGGATATACGCGCAATCGGTTCTCTTGATTCCCGCTTCTATTTGGTCTATTATTTTCTCCGGCTCTTCAAAACGCGGATTGTCGCTTGTAAGCACGCAATAGTCACTCAGTCTTCCGGCTATCTCGCCCATTATCGGACGCTTTTTGTCATCGCGGTTACCGCCGCACCCGAACACGCATATAAGTCTGCCCTGTTTGAACCCGTTTATCGCATTCAAAAGATTTTCGATACCGTCGGGCGTATGCGCATAATCTACTATTACCGTGATGCCCGTGTCCTTTGTATCAACTGCCTCAAATCTGCCCGGCACGGATGTGAACTGTTCTATTCCGCGAATGCATCCGTTGATGCAAACGCCCGACGCAAGCGCACAGCCTATCGCGCACAGCGCATTGCTGACATTGAACATGCCGGTGGTTTTCAGCTTTACGGGATATATGTTGTTTTTATACATGATATCAAGCTCCGTGCAAGCCGCATGTATCCGTATGTTCGTCGTATGCAGGTCTGCGCATTCGTGCAATGAACAGCTCATGCAAGGTATTTTTCTGTTTTCATAGAGCTTTTTCCCGAAATCGTCGTCAATATTGATTATTGCCTTTTCCACAAGCTCGGGA
This sequence comes from Clostridia bacterium, assembly GCA_045601365.1. Classification (GTDB taxonomy): domain Bacteria; phylum Bacillota; class Clostridia; order Christensenellales; family QALW01; genus UMGS1322. The sequence continues at coordinate 36,331 of JAZRZN010000080.1, forward strand.
ACGAAAAAGCTTTCCTTGGCGCGGGCGTAATTCTCCATCGTACCGAAATAATCAAGATGATCCTGCGTCAGATTGGTGAATCCGCCCGACGCAAACTGCATACCGTCGATCTTATGCAGATCAAGTGCGTGCGCCGTGACCTCCATTACCACCCATTTTGCACCGTGCTTCACCATTTCGCTTAAAATATACTGAAGCTCTATCGGATCGGGCGTTGTCGCCGTAAGGAAGCTTATATCGAGCTTTGTGTCATCAAGGTATATCCCGCCCGTACCGATAATGCCGCAGGATATGTTATTTTCGCGTGCTATGGCTTTTATCATGTACGAAATGCTCGTTTTGCCGTTCGTACCCGTCACGCCGATCATCCGAAGTTTTTTTGACGGATGCCCGTAGAACGCGCTTGCGATATACGACATGGCACTGCGGGTATTTTCCACCTTTATCTGTTTTATATCGCAATCCACGGTGCGTTCCACTATCGCCGCCACAGCGCCGTTTTCGTAGGCACTTTTTATGTAGTCGTGACCGTCTGTGCGTGTGCCGTTTATGGCGAAATACAGCGACCCCGCTTTGCATTTGCGCGAATCTATCTCAAGTCCGCTTATTTCGGTATCATCCGTGCAGGTTTCTACTCCCGCACTTTTAAGAAGCTCATCAAAACGCATATCAGTCAATGCCGTAGAACGTCGTAGTATCGACAGCGGTATCCCCTTTCACCTTAACAAGGCTGAATTTTTCAACTATCTCGCCTGCCGCGGGAGTCTGAGAAATTATTTTTCCGTCGCCCTCAACGTCAAGAAGCAGTCCGACGCTTGCCGCCTCAGCCAAGGCGTATTCGCACGACGAGCCCGTGAACTTCGGCACGGTGACATATTCCTTTTCACCCGTTTCGGTAGGCTTTATCTGCATATACTGAAGTATTTTCGAAATGAGTCTGCCCGCATACGGTGCGGCAGTATTTGAGCCGTAATCGTTATATATCTTTGCCTCATCGACCGTTACGAGTACCGCGAAGCGCGGATTATCGGCAGGTGCAAAGCCGAAGAACGAGCCTATATGCACTCCCGACATTATCTGTCCGTCATTGTACTTTTGCGCCGTGCCGGTCTTACCGCCGATGCGGTAACCTGCGACCTGCGCGTTTTTGCCGCCGCCGAACGCAACCACGCCCTCAAGCAGTGAGCGCATCGTCGCACTCGTTTCCTCCGAAATAACTCTGCGTACCTCTACAGGCTCATTTTTCATTATGACATTGCCGTCGTTATCGGTCATGGAATCCACAAAATAAGGCTGATAAAGCGTTCCGCCGTTAATAACGGCACAAGCCGCGGTAATCAGCTGCAGTGGCGTTACCGCCACCGACTGACCGAACGATATTCTTGCAAGGTCTGAGTTTTTAACATATTTGGGCGCAAGCAATATTCCGGATTGGTCGGCAGAAAAGTCTATGCCGGTCGTGGACGAAAACCCGAAATTTTCAAGGTATTCATACAGCTTGCTCTGCCCGAGCGAAAGTCCCATCTGCATGAATGCAGGATTGCACGAATTGCATATCGCCTGCTGAAGCGTCTGCTCTCCGTGCGGCACGGTACGCCAGCACTTGATTTTTTCGCCGTCAACTATGTGGTAGCCGGGGCAGTAAAACGTGCTTGACGTGCTGACCTTTTTTTCTTCAAGTGCGGAAGAGAGCGTAAACATCTTGAAGGTAGAGCCGGGCTCATATGTATCAAGTACACAGCTGTTTCGCGAATACAGTGATCTCATCTCACTGTCTGCATCGTTCGGATCGTAATCCGGCAGATTGACCATCGCCAGAACCGCGCAGGTTTTCGGGTCCATTACTATGCACCTTACCGCCTTTGCCTGCGTATCCGTCAGACATTCACGCATCGTCGCCTCGGCGAATGACTGTATCGCATAATTTACTGTAAGGTTGAGATTCATGCCGTTGGTCGCGTCGATATAGCGTTGGTCGCTTCCGGGTATCTGCCCGTTCTGCACATCGGTAGCCGAGATCAGCTTGCCGCCTAATCCGCGAAGCTGTTTATCGTATTTAAGCTCAAGCCCGTCACTGCCTACGCCGTCATCGTTCACGCTTCCGAGTACCTGCACAAGCGATGCGCCCTTCGGATAATAGCGTTTTACGTCGTCAACAAGGTAAAGCCCCTTTATATTGAGCTGTTCGATATATGCTGCCTGATCTTCATTGAGATGACGGGCAACGACATATTCGCTTATTTTGTTGTCCTTATCGTAATTGATGCGTTTGAACAGCGTATCGTAAGAATACTTTTCGCCTAAAAGCTGAACGAGCATAGTCGTTACGGTCTCCGCCGAATAGCCGGAATCCGCTATCTGCTTCGGCTTGGAATTAAGCGATTTCGACGATGCACTTATGGCAAGTGCCTCACCGCTTGAATCGTATATCGTTCCGCGTGAAGCCGCTATCGTAGATGTCGCCGTCCACTGACCGAGCGCCTTACGCTGAAGCTTATCCGCCACTATTATCTGCCAGTAAAACAATGCGCCCACTATGATAGAAAAACCAAGTATCATAGCAAGGCACACAATAAGTAATCTTGATTTATAATTTGCCGTCTTTACTGCCAAATCTTGATCCTCCTCTCGAAGTCGCTCAGCCAATCGACAGCCTTGTCGAATATATCCGAGCTTTGTTCCGATGCAGAGATATCTTCAGATTCCTCATCAGGGCATATTACGGTAATTATCATATCATCCTCAGGATAAGCAAGCTCAAGCTGATTCTGTGCGATATCGAAATACGAATTAAGTTCACTGCCCTCGGAAGAATCCTTTTTAACGGTATTTATCATTATCTCGATGTTCTGCTTTTCCTTGGCGAGATTCCGTATGGTCTGCGTATTACTGTAGACCTTGGCGTTGCGTGCAACAACGAGAAATCCGAGTGCGGCTACGACCACCGTGAACAGCGTAAGCACCGCATAACGTGCCAACTCCGCCTTGCGCGCGGCTTTAGCCTGACGATTTTTTTCTCTTCGCTTTGCCGCAGTATCATCATGCGGCTTTTTACGGGGAATATACTCAGGCTCAAGTGCGGCGTTGTCATTATAGCCATAATAAACATCGTAGTCTTTTTCTCTCTGCCTGCTCATTATATTCACCCTTTCCTTTATTTATTCATATAAAAAGTCAAATACGTTCCATAACACGAAGCTTTGCGCTCTTGCTCCTCGGGTTTTCTTCCGTTTCTTGTTCGCTTGGAAGTATCGCTTTGGAAACTGCTTTCACTGTCGGTACCTTGCCGCATACACATATCGGAATACGCGGAGGGCAGGTACAGGGATTTGCAAGCTTTTGTATCGTATGCTTGACTATCCTGTCCTCAAGGCTGTGGAATGTGATGACGCACATCCTGCCGCCGACCGTAAGTCTTTCGCTCACTGTGCGCACCGTACTTTCCAAAACCCCCAATTCATTATTGACCTCTATCCTTATTGATTGGAAGGTTTTTTTGGCCGGGTGCGGACCGCCGCGACGCGCCCGAGTGGGAATAGCCTTCTTTATTATTTCCACCAACTCGCCGGTGGTCTGTATGGCGCCGCGCTCACGTTCGGCAACTATGTACTGTGCTATGCGTGCCGCCCACTGCTCTTCACCGTAGTCGCGTATGATCCGCGTAAGCTCCTTTGCCGAATACTCATTTACTATATTATAGGCACTTATGTACTGCGTCTGATCCATGCGCATATCAAGCGGAGCGCTGTGCTGATATGAAAAGCCCCTCTCTGCCGTATCAAGCTGATACGAGCTTACGCCGAGATCAAGGATACAGCCGTCTATCTTATCAATGCCCTGTTCGTCAAGTATCTTTGAAATATTACAAAAATTGCTTTTTACAAGCGTAACTCTGTCACCGAATCTTTTAAGTCTTTCGCCCGCCGCCTTAAGTGCGTCATCGTCTCTGTCGATGCCGATAAGCCTGCAATCGGCTTTTTCAAGTATCGCCTCACTGTGACCGCCGCCGCCGAGTGTCCCGTCAACGTAAATACCGCCGTCGTGAACGTTCAACCGCTCTATACTTTCTTCAAGAAGCACCGACCGATGCTTGAATTCCATTTAGTTGTGACCTCCCGAATACTTTGCCGATATCTTTTCCTGAAGTTTTTGTCTCTTATCGATCGAAGTATAGTCCCCGGCGTTCCAATTATCCTTGGACCAAAGCTCGAAGTGGTCACCCATACCTATTGCGACAAGTTCTTTCTCAAGTTCCGCAAATTCTCTGTAATCCGACGGGATAAGCACTCTGCCCGCGGCATCGAATTTACAATCGGAAGCGGTGGGGAAGATATTGCGTCGGAATTTTTTAACTTCGGGGTCAAAGGGAGGCATATTGTCTATAAATGCGGTAAGAGCGTCCCAGCGCTCAGTCGGATATACCGACACGCAAGGCAGCTCGCCGTTGCAGATGACAAATTCTTCACCCAGAAGCGACTTGAACTTTGACGGGATGCGCACCCGGCCTTTATCATCGACCGTAACGTCAAACTTGCTCATAAACCTTCCTAAAGCCATATCTCCACCTCCTTTTCCGATAGTTGTAGTATCGTACGCTCTATATAATAGCACACCTTTGCCCACATTGCAACACTTTTTATTGATTTTTTATAAATTTTTTTATACATTTGCCCACCTATTTACACTTTGCTGTCAAATTTTACCTTCGTTTGTTTGAAAAACCGTACTTTTTGAAGTCACGCAAGCGTGAAAAACGTTCTGTTTTGAGGTGTGGCACAAAGTGGTCAGCCTCTTTCGCAAAGCATATCCGGAAATCCCATGTATAAATTGACAATGCCGATAAAAAATGATATAATCATTCAAAACATAATGGGGGCGATTTGTATGGATGAGAAAAATATTCATCGTATAGACAACAGACCGGGATCGATATATTCCGTAGTGATATTCATACTTGTATTCACCGTCATTTACATGTTTTATCCGCAGATATCAATGTACATCCCATTTGTCGGCGAAAAAACGGTAGTGCCTACGCAATGCGTTCAAGTCGGCATAGACGGGATGCTCGATGCACAAACCATAGTTATTGCGGAAATAACGGACAGAGCAAAAGCGCAAGTCGGCGGCTACGGAAGTGATACCGAAGTATTCCGTAACATAAGTGCAACTGTTAAAGAGACGCTCAAGGGCAACGTGCAAAATGAACTTGTAATAAAGGAACGCGGCGGTACGGTGCTTTTGAAAAACGGTGCATCGAAGAAAAAATATATAGTTACATATGAAAATGCTCCCGAGTTTACCGTAGGAAAAACGTATTTGCTGTTTCTTGACGGACACGGTGAAATACTTAATGAAAAGTACGGTGCCGTGCAGATGAATGAAAACGGCTCATTTACCGACACTTTCGGCAACAGCTACACTAAAGACGATATACTTTTACTGATAGCGGGGACGAAATGATGAAAAAAGTTTTTATCAAGCTACTGGTCATTGCCGCATGCGCGATCGCCGTTCTTGCGTTCTGTACATCCTGTGCGGGCAATTCATATGACGGTACGGCAACGGCATATCTCAACGCATTCGTCAGATTCGATTACGAAAAAATGTATGAAATGCTCACTCCCGGAGCGCAGGGACGCGTGACATATGACAAATTCGTTGAATATCATAAAAAGGTGTACGATGTTCTCAAGGTGCGTTCGGTAACTGTCGAGCGCGGTGCATGCACCGACAACGGATTATCACAGACGTATGATTATACGGCAAATTTCATTTCGGAAGAATACGGAACGTTTTCGTATGATATGCAGCTTGAGGTCTATAAAAAAGCGAAATTTTATCTTGTTTCGTGGACTCCCGCCAATGTAGTCGGAGGCATGGATTGGAATGATAGGATCTATGCGGTAACGACACACGGTAAGCGCGGTGAGATATTCGACCGTGACGGCAGAGTAATAGTGCAAAATGACTATGCCGCAACGGTCTATGCAGATAAGGAAAGTGTTAAGGATTCTCTTGATTCCACCTGTGTTCAGGTAGCACAGGTGATCGGTGCAGAGGCGATGAAGCTGAGGGAAAGCTTCAATAAGTCAAGCGGTAACACGGGAATATTTGCCACGATGTTCCGAAATAAGCTTTCACTTGAACAGGAGGAAGCTCTTGAAAGCATACCGAATGTCAAGGTGGACAGAAGCTCTATAACTCCGATAAGATATTATCCCTACGGCGATGCACTCGCACAAACGCTCGGATATTCAACACCGATAACGCCCGAGGACAGAGAAAAGGCAGAGTATAAATATCTTGATGAGGGCACAAGGATCGGCAGAAGCGGGCTTGAGGGAGCATATGACCTAAGCCTTCAGCCTACAAACGGCTACAGGATATATTTGCTTTCGGATGACAGCAAGCGCAAAACGGTGCTGTACGAACAGCCCGCCAAGGATGGCTATGACCTGATGCTGACCGTGGATATCGCAATAGAAAAAGATATCACCGACTACATGAAAGAAAACTATAAGGATATTTCGACCGGAACGGCTAACATAATCGATCCGCAGACGGGTGCCGCCGTAGCCCTTGTCAGCTATCCTTCATATGATGCCAATGTTTATGCCTTTGACAAAGCTACGGATTACGGTGATCTGTTTGAAAATGCGAATACACCGCTGTTGAACAGAAATGTACAGGGAACTTATCCGCCCGGCTCGATATTCAAATCATTGATGGCGTGCATAGGAATATCAACGAATACGGTAGATCCTTATTCACGCTTCCCGTATGAAAACGAAATACAGTACTATACATACGAAAAGGACAGATGGCGTCCTGCCGGAAGCAAGTGGTCAACATACATCGTGCGTCAGGCGTTCAGAGGCTCGGCAAGCGGGCCGCTTGATATGCACCGCGCACTGACATGGTCGGATAACATCTATTTCGGATGGCTGGCGATGCAGGTCGGCAAGGAAAAAATGATACAATATGCCGAGAAAATAGGCATCGGCGAAAGCATTCCGTTCGACCTTAAAGTGAAAAAATCACAGCTTGCGAACAGCATGGATACGCTCAACAGTGTAAAATTGCTTGCAGATACAGGTTTCGGACAGGCAGAGGTACTGTTCACTCCGCTTCAGCTTTGTTGCTCGTTCTCGCTTTTCGGCAATAACGGAAGCATAATGCAGCCGTACATCGTAAAATGCATTTGCGATACGAACGAAAAAGGCGAGCATGTTATAGTAAAGGAAACAACCCCCACAGTATATAAGAGTGAAATATTTACACCTACGGTGGTCAGCACGGTACGTTCGATACTTGAAAACACAGCCGCCAACGGTACGGGCAAGAGCGGAACACGCGATCTGCTTTCGACTATGCGCATCGCTTCCAAAACAGGTACGGCACAGACCGGCACGAATGATACCGGCGAAGTCGGCTGGTATGCCGGACTTGTCATCGACGGCGGCGAAAAGGATGCAGTGCTTATAAGTGCCGACGAAAGTGATCTGAAGTTTGCCTGCGTAAGACATGTGTTCACTCTTTTGAGGGACGAGATACTGAGCAGTTAAATGAAATCGGAGTAAAAAAGTGTTAGGATATATAATAACGGAAAAGAAAACCGAGCTTCCCGAAATCGAACTTGCATGCAGGCGTGAAGGCGTGGATATCGAACTGCGCACTGCCGACGGGATATTTCTTGAGGCGTTCGAAGGCTCATTGATGCTCAGACGTCCCGATATAGCCGTCATGCTGTGCGATTCGCTTGAAGCATGCACTCTGCTTAAAAAGCTCGGCGTGCGCGTTATTAACAGCGGAGCGATGGACATGACAGCGCGTGAACGGCTTTATATGCGCCTCATGAATACGGGCTTGTGCATTCCGCGGTCGCTGGTGCTTACGGGCAATGACGGCATCGACAAGCTCGATATACAATATCCTTGCATGCTCGCATGGGATGGAAAACTCGGCATAACGGAAAACGTTTCCGAGCTGAAAAAGGCATGCGCTTCAAGCGGAAAAAAGCTTGTGTTTGAAAAAATCAACGGTGAAAGATTTAACTGTTTTATCGTCGGAAATGCATTGATATCGCAAAACATTCCGACTATCGTGGCGGAAACGGCTTTGCGTACCGCAGCGTCCGCAGGACTTGAATACGGTTGCGTGACTCTTATAAAGAGTAACGGTGATGTGTTTGTTGATTCCGTTTCGTTTTCGTGTGAGCCGGATAATTGCGAAAAACAGCAAGCGGCGGAAACTCTTGCACACTATATTAGTGAAAAAATCGGTCAGTAAGATATAAATGAAAGGATGCACATTTGTGCATAACATTGAATATGACGAGCAATGAAGCTAAAGTATATGAGTTTCTTGAAAAGCTTGATATAAAATATGAAAAAACAGAGCATCCGGCGGCGGAAACGATGGTTGATTGCGAAAAAATAAACGCCGTCCTTGATGTGAAGATGTGTAAGAATCTTTTTCTGTGTAATCAACAGAAAACAATGTTACGGTTTTTATCGACAGTGAGACCACTTCGCGTGAATTTATAGGATGTCACCCGTGCGTCAACACTGCAAGCATGAAAATCAGGACAAGCGATATTTTTGAAAAATTTCTTCCCGCCGTACACCACTGCGCGACGGTGATGGATATATAGGAGAATATGTATGGATGAAATAAAAAATCAGGCATATCTTGCCGTAAAAGAGCTTGTTGAAATATCGGGCATCAAAAGAGGCGAGATATTGGTCATCGGTTGCTCGTCAAGCGAGATAACGGGCGGCACGATAGGAAAAAACTCAAGTCTTGAGGCGGCGCAGGCGGTATTTGACGGCATATATCCGTTTTTTTGCGAAAAAGGGATATATCTTGCGGCACAGTGCTGTGAGCATCTTAACCGCGCACTCATAATCGAACGTGCGGCAGCGGAAAAATTCGGATACGATGAAGTTTCCGTGATCCCTCAGCCGAAGGCAGGCGGCTCGTTTGCAACATGCTGCTATAAGGGCTTTGGATCGCCGGTCGCTGTAGAGCATATAAAAGCGAGTGCGGGCATGGATATCGGCGGAACACTTATCGGCATGCACCTTAAGGATGTTGCGGTTCCCGTGCGGCTTTCGACCGACAGGATAGGAAAAGCGCTTCTGCTTTGCGCACGCACACGCCCGAAATACATTGGCGGGGAACGTGCGATATATTCCTGAAACAAAGCGGCAAACAAAAGGAGAAAAATAAAATGCCTTTACCGTATAAACCGCCCACACATCTTGTGGCGGAAAAAAATAAAGAACCTAAGCCGAAAAACATAAAAGAAGTACCGCGTTTTATCAAAAACACGGTAAAATCATTCTTTTCAAGGTTGTTTTACATTCTTAAGATCGTGTGGGAAACCAATCCGTGGATATTGGTGCTGATGGTTTTCATAGCACTTCTTCAAGGTGTGCTTCCGCTTGTCGGAACATACATATCGGCTCAGATAATCAACAAGATGTCACTGACACTGCAAGGAGTAACGGTGACGCTTGCGGCAATGGGCGTGATGTTCATATATCAGTTCGCATATATGTTCATCAACCGCATAATCGGTGATGTCAACGGAATAATAACAAATCTTGCGGGCGTGCAGGTATCGAACCATATCCGCCACAAGATAATGAAAAAATCAAAGGAGATCGACATTTCAAGCTACGATATCCCTGATTTTTACGAAAAGCTTGAAAATGCAAACCGCGAAGCCGGAATGCGCCCGATACAGATACTCAGTGCAACCCTGAACGTTATCAGCACGGTCATCAGCATGGTAAGCTTTGTAATAGTGCTTGCGGGAATAAGCATATGGGCACCGTTCGTAGTTGCCGCGCTTGCTTTGCCGTCAGCCATAGTAAGTTTTGTTTACCGCAAAAAAACAGTAGCATATATGCGCTTACGGTCAAAGTCAAGACGGCAGATGAATTATTTTTCATCCGTCATGGTAAGCAAAGACATGGTAAAGGAGCTTCGCCTGCTCGGACTCGGTGACGACTTTGAACGCCGCTATAACGATGTATTTGAAGATTATTTCAAAGGCTACAAAAAGATAATAGTTTCCGAGGGCTTGTGGAATCTCTTGCTCGGCGTCGCAAGGATGATAGGCGGTTGCGTGATGTATTTCCTGGTTGCCACGCTTGTGCTTGCCGGGAAAATAATGATAGGTGATTATTCGTTCTACACAGGCGCGCTCAGTTCAATAAGCAACGGTGTAAGTACTTTGATTGCAGGAACATCGACAGTTTATGAGGGAACACTGTTTATCGACAATTTGATCTCTTTCATGCATGAGGAAAGCAGGATAGTGCCGCTCGGAGAGCCTGTCATTCCCAAAATGGGAATCGGTCATAAAATCGAGTTCAAGGACGTATGCTTCAAATATCCGGGAACGGAGCGCTATGTGATACAGCATCTCAACATGACGTTTGAGCCGGGAGAAACCGTAGCGCTTGTCGGCTTGAACGGTGCGGGAAAAACCACAATAATAAAGCTTCTTACACGTCTGTACGACCCGAACGAGGGCGAAATATTGCTTGACGGTATAGATATACGCAAATATGATGTAAAAGCACTTTACGCGCTGTTCGGAATAGTGTTTCAGGATTTCGGCAGATATGCGGTCACCGTCACCGAAAACATAAGCTTCGGTGATGTTGAAAAGCCGATAGATATGGAAAAAATACAGAATGCCGCTTACATGAGCAATGCCGCCGAGTATATCGAACGGCTTCCGAAAAAATTCGATACGCCTATGATGCGTTTCTTTGAAGAAGACGGTATCGAACCATCGGTAGGTCAGTGGCAGAAGCTCGCTGTTGCAAGAGCGTTTTATGCAGATTCGGATATCATAATCCTTGATGAGCCTACCGCATCGCTTGATGCGCTTGCCGAACAGGAAATATTCAGGCAATTCGATGAGCTGAGAAGCGGCAAAACGACGTTATTCGTTTCACACCGCCTTTCAAGCGCAGTAGGTGCGGATAAAATAGTTGTTGTCAAAAACGGCAGTGTCATCGAGGAAGGCACACATGCTCAGCTTATGGCGCAAAAGGGCGAATATGAAAAAATGTTCTCAGCGCAGGCTGAAAAATATCAAATGGGCGAACCGATAACGGAGGATTGAAAATGATAACTTTACTGTGGATCATAGGGATTTATCTTGGTCTTTCGATTTGTACCGCAATACTTTCCATCTTTGTAGGAGCGTTTTTCAAGGTTTGCTTTTGGGCACTTATCAAACTGCCGCTCGCATTGATCGTATGGGCGCTTGCAATATGCTGTTGCTGTACGCTCATCCTTATACCGATAGGTCTGAAGCTGTTTTCCGCCGGGCTGAAGCTACTCGTGCCGTGACATTTCTTTCCTGCCGTGCTTGACCGCGAACAAAGATACAAAACCGCCGATTTATTAGCAAATGGATCGACGGTTTTTTATTGGTGTTTTATGAAAAAATTTTCGGCAAAGCAGTGGATGGTGTTGAACTCGTGGGAAAGAGAATGAAGCGTTTGCTTCGCAAACATGAAGCGGCGGCAAATTGAATGAAGACACTCGCTTCGCTCGTTAATGAAGCAAAATGAAGACGTTCGCTTCGCTCACTAATGAAGCGAAGTCGCCCGCATTTCTCCCGTTCTCTCATTTTCATTTCTTCATTAGCGAAGCGTCTTCATTCCTTCATTAGCCCGCTTGCGGGCGACTTCATTGAAAAAAGCACGCTTTCGCGTGCTTTTTTCTTGGCGGAGACAGAGAGATTTGAACTCTCGCGCCGGTAACTCCCGACCTACACCCTTAGCAGGGGCGCCCCTTCGGCCAAACTTGGGTATGTCTCCGAATAATTGGCGGAGAGAATAGGATTCGAACCTACGGTACCTTGCGGTATCACTGGTTTTCAAGACCAGCTCCATAAACCACTCGGACATCTCTCCGTATATTAAATTGTGATGTCAATAAAAATATATACCGCATAAGTCTGTGCTTAATACACTGGTAATAATCAAAATCAACAAGCACATTATATCAAAAAAAGATCAGTGTGTCAACAAGAATTTGCGATAAATTCAACTCGGTCACCCTATTTCAAGTACCGAAGGCAAGCTGCATCAACACCACGCTCTGTAAAAAACTGCGCGGAAACATAATGTCCCGCACAGTTTCGTTTAATGATGATATAAAACAATTCTTTGAATCAAATTACCGTTTTATTTGCCGATAATTACTTTTCAAAATCAATGTTCAACAACTTTGATCTCAATGTTATCGCCAAATATCATTTTCATGACATCCGCGTAATTGTCTTCGGTAATCTCTTCTTCATATGATGAGACGTGTGTATATAAATTATACTCGCTATGGCTACCACGATAAAGTTCATAAGATTTCATTTTTGCAATACATATTGTCTTCAAGTTAGGACATTCAGTTAAATTCTTTATAGCTATATCATATATTTTTTCAGCGCCCGAAATATCAAGATATTCCAATTCAGTGTAATCAGTAACATCAGACAAATTTATATAATCAACACCCGTTATTATCAGTTTTTTTATGCCGGTTGGACAATATATACTGGGATCATTGAAATACTCACTTTTTCCCGGACACTCTAAATACTCAAGATTATCACAGCCCAAAAAATTACCTATGCTACAACTTTCCGGAAGGGTGATTGATTCTACCACGACATTGCCGGAAAAAGCGTTTCCGACCGATACGACTTTTTGATTGTTTATGATTTCCGGTACTACTATTTTTTTATCATTTCCTTTGTATTTTGTGATTTCAATTCCGCCTTTTACATTTTCATATTCATAGATCTCTTCCACATTAGGCGAACAAGCCGTAAGAAGAGAAAGTACAAAAACTATTGCGAGAAGCCTATAAAGAAATTTTTTCATAAATACCTCCTATAATAAATATATTTTGTTTTTATTTTACTGTTTTCCGAACTATAAGATTTGCGATTCCGACACCGCCCCATGCATAATTGTCTACGATGATGTGTAATTCCTGAACGCCTGTAACATTTAAGTCGATATCGAACGGTTTTCCGTTTTCGGCTATTTGCATATTATCATACAGGCTTTTTCCGTCACCTGATATCTGCAATGTAGTATAATTCGTTTGGGTTGACGTTGAACGGGGATAGACCGTAGCTGTAAGCTGATTATACTTTCCTTTCAAATCATAATACACATCTGCTCCAGAGCTATAATACGCCTTGGAATAAGTGTTATTATAGATATCTTTATCGGTATCATAAGTGAAAATACTTCCTTTGATCGGCTTAACATCAAACAAATTAAGCGGTTCAAATGAAATGTAGTATTCCTTTTTTGCTAAAAGCGTTTCATTGTCGGGATAAAACTGCAACCCTGCTTGAATAAGCTTCAAAGCTTCTTCATATTTTGTATAATCAGTAAAAGCAGCAGCCGCATCATCGACAAATTTCGCAACATGATTTTTCTTGCAGGTATTAAGCGTCGCAAGTATTTCGCTGTCATCGGGAAGGACTTTTGCGGCATCATTCAAACGCGAGATCGCTTCCGAATATTCATTCTTATCCAAAAATGTCTTGATTTTGTCCATGACATCCTTTTTGTATGCATCCTTGGCTTGTTGCATTTTTTCCTGTGCCTGCTGATAATTACTGTCTTCCTCCAATACCTTGCCATATTCACCGATGGCATCGGCATAATTCTTTTGATCCATCAGCATTTCGCCGCTTTGATATGCTACCTTTGATTGCAAAGCACTTTGGATCTCAGCAGTTATCTCATGATAATCTTCCACTGTACAGTTTGTTCCTTGGTATACTTTATCGACTGTTTTGACTTTTGTATTTGCGTCGGTATCACTTACTTTTCCTGAAAAAATATCATTTTTCAGATCGTTCAAATAAGCTGTCACTCCCGCAGCAGCCTCTTGTTCCAATTCTGCATTGCCTTCGATTTTTTCGTGATAAAGCTCTATGGCATCAGAATATGCCGCATCGCTGATATAATTCATGAACTTTTTTACCGATGCCGCCGAAACTCCGCCATTACCTTTACCGCATCCGCACAGCAAACAGATCACCATGCAAATACATAACAACATTCGAATTGCTTTCAGTACCTTTTCTTTCATAAATACCTCCGATAATAAATATATTTTGTTTTTATTTTACTGTTTTCCGTACTATAAGACCTGCGATTCCGATGCCGTCGTTCCACAGTGCATAATCGCTCACGATAAATCCGCATTCAACTCCCGACAGCAATTTATGACAATATAATAACAACTACAAGGGCTATAACCATCACGCCAATAGCCGTTCCCGAACACACAACACCGCCGATTGCATAGTTTCTCATTTCTTCTCCTTTTTTTCCTTCATATGTTTTCAAAACATCAAGACCGACTTTGGGACATGCTTTAAGATATTTTATGCCAAGAAACATTGAAATTGCAGCACTTAAATACATTATTATTAAGAAAGGCAGTGAAGTAGTGAAAAAACAAAATACAGAAAAAGGCACATCGACCGATCCTAATATAAGTGACAATATAGCGATTGCAGGTTTCGGGTATTTTATATTTTCCGGAAGTACTGATTCAGAGATAACTGACGAATCTGTTGCCGCTCCGCAGTTTGGACAAAATTTGGTGTCTTCTGCGATTTCTTTTCCACAATTTTTGCAAAACATAGTATATTTCCTCCTTTTTTTGACATAATATTTATGTCTTAAACATATTATAGTCACTTTAATGACTATTGTCAAGAAAAAAACTATGCTTTAGTATATTGTCGGTGATAACATTTGATAGACTATTCTCCTTTTTGGAAAACACTGAAAGAATCTTCGGAAACAACGTATACTTTGATAACAAAGCACCATATTTCAAGCGCCACTATAGACAAGCTAAGAAAAAACAAACCGATAAACACGACAACGGTAAATGATTTATGCCGTATTTTATCTTGTAATGTAGAAAATGTGATGAAATATATAGCATCGGAAACGGATCAGTTTTTATAATGTGCATAAAAAAATCTCCCGAGATCATTCAAATCGGGAGAACATTTTATTAAGTTGCGATATAGCGCATTATTTTACCAAATCATTCAAATAGGCTGTTTCTTCTTTATTAAGGTATCTCCATTCGCCCGGCTTCAAGCCCGAAAGCATTATTTCGCCGTGGCGCATACGGGTAAGGTGGATAACCTTTTTGCCGATAGCCTCAAACATTTTGCGCACCTGTCTGTTGCGCCCCTCATGGATTATTACCGAAAGTGATGTCGTATGATCGGTCATATCGCAGACCTTTACCTTTGCCGGAGCTGTCTTTTCTCCGTCTACCGTAACGCCCGACTGGAGCTTAAGCACCTCTTCGCGTGAAATTTCACCTGCGATAACGCAAAGGTACTCCTTTTCTATCTCGAATTTCGGATGAGTCAGATGATACGCGACATCGCCGTCGTTGACAAGCAGGATAAGCCCCTCGGTATGGTAATCAAGCCTGCCGACGGGATAAAGCCGTTCCTTTACATCAACAAGGTCGGTGACGGTCGTTCTGCCCTCGGGGTCGCTTGCGGTGCTGACGACCTTGTCGGGCTTGTAGAGCATTATGTATATGTGCCTGTTCGACGGCTTGATGCGTGAGCCGTCAAACATGACGGTATCATTTTCCTCAACGCATGTGCCAAGCTCGGTGACAGTCACTCCGTTCACCGACACTCTGCCTTCAAGAATAAGCTTTTCGCAGGCGCGGCGTGATGCCACGCCGCAATCAGCCATATATTTCTGTAATCTCATAAAATTTCTCCTCCGTATTTTTCAGCACATTTTATTTGCCGAACAAGCTGAATTTTTTCGGTACGTCATGCGCAAAAATGCAATCGGTTTCCGCTATTTTCGTGCCGTTTAAGAAAAACTCGGTTTTACCCGCGATGTCGCCCAAACAAACAGGCGCTTTTCTGCACAGCGTCAGCTCGGTCACGCTTTCGACCTTTTCACCTTTTTTGATCGGG
Organism: Clostridia bacterium; assembly: GCA_045601365.1. Classification (GTDB taxonomy): domain Bacteria; phylum Bacillota; class Clostridia; order Christensenellales; family QALW01; genus UMGS1322. Next base: position 52,364 of record JAZRZN010000080.1, read on the forward strand.
TAAAAAACATCTTCTTTTTGTATTATATCACACTTTTTGCTTTTCCCGCCTAAAATATTGCATGTGCCGGAAAATTTATTTTTCTGCGAAAGCTGTATAAGCCCGTATTCATCAAACCCCTTTTCAAGCAGCTTTTCGGAATCGGCAAACCAGTCATGATCGTTCAGCACAACGCACACGAGCTGCATGCCGTTGCGCGTTGCCGATGAGCATAAGCACCTGCCCGCCGCTGTCGTATACCCCGTTTTGATACCGTTGCCGCCTAAAAATTCGCCCAATATGCGGTTTTTGTTGTGAAGATATCTTACCGTTCCCTCACGGCTTCCGCGTATCTGATGATCCTGCGTTGCCACGACCTCAGCAAATGTTTCGTCGGAAAGCGCAACGGCACACAAACGTGCAAGATCATTCGACGTGGTGTAATGCTCTTTATATTTCAAGCCGCACGGGTCTGCAAAGTGAGTGTTTTTTAAGTCCAGCTCATTCGCTGTATCATTCATCAGCTCTACAAACTTTTCAACACTGCCGCTTGTCAGTATCGCAAGCGCATATGCGGCATCGTTGCCCGAAGCAAGCATCAGCCCGTAGAGCAATTCACGTCCCGTAAGATGCTCGTTCCGCGCAAGATATATCGACGAGCCCTCTATCCCGACTGCCGCGTCGGGTATTTCATATTCTCTGTCAAGCTCAAGGTTCTTTATAACAAGCAACGCCGTCATGACCTTTGTCGTGCTTGCCATCGGCATACGATCATCGCCGTTCGATGAATACAGCACTCTGCCCGACGAGCGCTCAAGCACCGTGTATGCAGATGCCGAATACGCTTTTGCACTGACCGTAAAGCACGCTGAAAAGCATACGGACGCAACAAGCACAAGCGTCAGCGGCAGGGCAAGTCTTTTCATTCGGCACACTCCGCCAAATCGGAAGCATTACCTTCATCATCGCCGCCGACCATATCCTTTATCTGATCCATTACCTGCGGCACAAGCTCGATAAGCTTGTCGTAGCCCGAGCATTTCTGTATCGGCAAAAATCTTATGAGGTCGCCCGACATGACCAGAAAGCCGCTCGGTTTAACTGAAATTCCCGCGCCGCTTCCTCCTGCGAACGGGTAGCTTTCCTTTTTGCTTTGCGGGAACTCATACTCGCCGCCGCCGGACGCAAAGCCGAATGCTATCTGCGAGACGGGAATTACGGTAGCTCCGTTCGGCGCTACCACCGCATGACCTATGACCTTGTCAACGTCGATCATGTTGTTGAGATTTTCCATAGTGGAAGCCATAATGTTTTCAATAGGATGCCTGTCCATTTTTCTTACCTCCGAATATTTCAAGCACGGCAAGCAAGATATTTACCGTGTTTGTTTTCAAAATGCATTCTCCGCAAAAACTGAATTTTTTCTCGCCGTAAACGGGATTTACGTCAAGTCTGCCGTTCTTTCCGACCGAAGCCACTATCGGTGCGGCAAATCCAAAGACTTTTCCGCTGATTATCGCAGTCGATGCCGCATTTCCCGTTCCGATATCGGAAGCTATTTTCAGCCCCTCGATATCCGCGTGATCACGCACGCTTGTGAATATCCGTGCTTTATCGACCTTGCTTTTTTTGCGTGAAAGAAATGACGCAACGGCTTTTTTTACAGTTATGCTTGAGGAAAAAAGCTTTATATCCCAAAGCCCCAAAAGCATAAAGACTGCCTGTATTTCCAATGCGCCGTCTTTCGTGTACGCCGACAGCTTTACCGTGAAAGGTATCAGCAATACAACAAGAACAAGCAAAAGATAAAGCACAGATTTTCACCTCAGTAAAAATTCTGTGCTTATTTTGAAAAATTATACTTGAAAATTTGATATCAAATCAAAATCTCATCGCCTATTGAAACTTTTTTGGCGTATGTGTTTTCCGTCAGCCTGTAAAATCCGCCGACGGGCGTTTCGGAATAAACAACAAGCGTGCCGCTGTCAAGCGGAAAGAGCTTTCTGCCGCCCTTTTTGACCGTTGCGGGAGACATATATTTTTCCTTAAGTCCGATGACAGCCTTGCCGCACTTTATGGGAACTAATATGAACAGCCTGAAATCATCGTAGTTTTTGAGCTTCAAATCAAGTACGCCGTCATATTCAAGCACTTCCGTTTCGCCCGTAAACCAATTATATACGGCATATTTCCCGGGTTTGAGCCCTTCGACATCCATAGGCGAAACACTGCCGTAAACCGTATTCTCATCTTTATCGAGATTGAATGCCGCTATCACTCCGCAATCGCCTATACGGTTGAATATCTTGAACACATTTCCGCTGTTTTCGGTATTGTCGAACATGCAGTCGCGTGTTGGAAGTGCGGGGTTTTTGAGCCTGATTATGCGTCCGTTGGAAAATACCGTAGGCATTATAACGTCGCATATGCTTCTGTTAAGCTCATCCGACATATAAATCGGTCCGCCGCTCATTGCGCGAAGCACGGCATTTTTCTTTGCCTGATCGTCGTCCGACCACCACATGTCCCAATCGCCCGTATAGACCGTTCCCTGCGTAAGCGAATTGTAACTGCATTGCAACAAATGCTGAACGAACCATTTTCTGTTTTCGGGCTGAAAATCTCCCGAAAAACGGTTGACGTTTGATGTTCTGTTCCAGAAATTTTCTATAGGCATGCCCATGCAGTTGATAAGCGCATTGCCGTAATACTTCGCTGCCGCATACTCTACCGCCGCATGAAGGTTGGCGGAGCATTTGCCGATACTGCCCTTGCGGAACGTAAAGCTCTCCGTCGAACCCTGATTATCGACCTTTGTGAAATCTATTCCGCAATCCTTGTAAAACGCATGCTGAAGCGAATAGAATTTTTCGACCTTCTTTTCGTCGAAGCTGTGCATGTATCTTGCGCCGTCACCGCCCGCAGGGGTGAGCGTATATTCCATGAGATCACCGTGTTCGCGTGCAAGCTGACCGTCGGGGTTACAGCCGCGCCAATAACCGCTTATCGGATGCCATATACCGACTTTAAGTCCGTAATTTTCTTTGATCTTCGTTACCGCGCCCTTAAGCCCGTTGGGAAAACGCACGGGGTCTGCTTCCCACGAATTAAGCTCGCGTGAATACATCGTCGAACGGCTTATCGCGCTGACATCGCCCCACATATCGTCTATTATCATCCATCCGACGGGAATATTTTTATCCTTGAATTCCTGTGCCTTATCCAAGAGATCCTGCTCGGTAACATCCATGTGGAACGCATCCCACGAACACCAACCCAAATATTCCAAAACCTCGGGATATTTTTTGCTTCTTCTGAGTTTGCCGGGCTTAACCATAACGTCAAGACCGAATGCCACCGCGCTTTCGGGAAGCGCATACTCATCCTTTCCGACAGCGCCTACAAGGATGCATTCACTGTTCACCGTATCAAGCACGGTGTTTGAGTGCGCTATCAGCGAAGCACATTTGCCGCACGGGAATATTTCTGTCTTGAAGTCCTTGTCGCAGGTAGTTGAAAAATATGTTTTATCCGCGCCCTGTGAGAGGAAAAGTGCCTGCGTTCGCGGCTTGATATCGCCCGTTTTGCTTCCTATGTACGGCTTCTGCCAGAATGTACCGTGCATGAACGCATCGACATAGTTGCCTGTATGAGGGATATCGAAATCAAGTCCGAAGCCGATAAACTCATCAAGATGCGTGCCCCATTCCTTTTCGTCAAGCACATCGTATTTGCCGTCGGCGATAAGCGCGAAACATTCATCTTCCTGTTTTATTGACAGTGTGAAATGCGCAGTGCCGTTAGCTGTTGCAAGAGTTACAGAATTTTCGTCCGTTTCGATAATATCAAGATACTTCTTGCCGTCAACGGTCGCTTTTTCCCACGGCTTGATGTCGGGATCTATCCAAAATGAAATATCCGAAAGTATCTTCTTTTTGCCGCAGTACAGCGACAACCCGTTTTTCAATGAAAAGTAGTACATTTTTTCACCTCGTATTTTATTTTTTCGATAATGGGAAACCGTCCTTACCTAATACGCCACAGCGTCAATACCGCAACGCAAGAATACATCAACGTTTTTATTAAGGCTTGCGGGTTCGTCAAAATCGGGAGCATACACTCTGCCGACGCTTGCGTATTTCGCGCCCGTCATGCGGTTGTACGGTATAAGCTCGACCTTTATGTTTTCCCGCGCAGGCTTGAGAAATCCGGCTATCGCGCTTAAATTCTCATCGGTGTCCGTCACCGACGGGATGAGCGGGACACGGAACGTCACAAACCGTTTTTCCGCCATAAGCCGACGTGCGTTGTTAAGTATAAGTGTGTTGCTTACGCCCGTATATTTTCTGTGCGCGTTTTCATCCATCAGCTTGATATCCATAAAGATATCGTCTATATACTCAAGTGTGCGCATAAAAGAGCTTGTTTCAACATATCCGCAGGTCTCCACCGCAGTGTTCATGCCGTTCAGCAAGCCGACGGTCTCAATGATGAACTGTCCGTGGCACAGCGGTTCTCCGCCGGAGAACGTAACACCGCCGCTTCTTAAAAACACTTCATTTTTAAGAAGCTTTTCGGCAAGTGCCTGCGGCGTATACTCTTTTCCCGCTATCCTGACATTATCCTCGGGGCAGATTTTTGTGCAAGTGCCGAAGCCGTGGCATTCCTCATGCGTGCATTCACGCTTGCACAGCCCGCAATGTCTGCACTTATTGAGGTTTCGTATGATCTCACGTTCAAAGCTCTGCCCTTCGGGATTGTGACACCACATGCACGAAAGCGGGCATCCCTTAAAAAATACCGTCGTGCGCATACCGTTCCCGTCATGCAGACCGAACTCTTTTATATCAAAAATCAAATCATTCATCGAATTCCTGACGTGCGATAAGGTGATCCTGATATTCCTTATCAAGCTCTACAAAATACGCACTCCAGCCCCAGATGCGGACTATCATATTGGTATAATTTTCGGGATGCTTCTGCGCGTCAAGCATGCGTTCGCGGTTTATGGAATTGAGCTGAAGCTGATGTCCGCCCATATCTATATACTGCTTTACAAGCTGTGCCACACGTTCAATGCCCTCATCGGTATTGAAAACCGTTGAGTGGAACTCCATGGTCAGCGGTCCGCCGTTTACCGCCTTATCGACAGGCTGACGCGAAAACGATTGTATTACCGAAAACGGACCTTTTGATTTAACGTACAGGCTCGGTGAGAAATTCGTACCGAACGGTTCTCCCTTGCGCCGTCCATCGGGAGATGCCTCTATTTCGTTCGCGTGCCACAGGTAGAACATCGCCGAGCCCGTACCGGCTCTGTATATTCCGCCGCGCTCGTTCTTTTTGCCCTTGAGTGAAGATGCCGCGCATGAAAGCAGCTTCGACGCTATTTGGTCAACGCTTTCGATATTATCACCCATCTTTGCCGTTTCATAGCGGCACACATGCAAAATATCCTCATATCCGACAAAATCCGCTTTTACTGCCGCGATAAGCTTTTGTGCGGAAATATCTTTTTTATCAAAAACATGCTCGCGTATGACCTCAAGTGAATCCGCCGCGGTGGCTATGCCCGTGCCGTGTATACCGAAATTATTGTATTTGTTGCCGAACGAAATATCCTTTGCATTTTCGATGCAATTATCCATAAGTATCGAATAGAACGGTGCGGGAACGCTGTAGAGATCATGTATGTTCGCGCATATCGCATCAAGCTCGGAAGCGATCTCCGCATATATTTTTTCCATGAAAGTATCGAATGTATCGGAATCTTTAAGGTATGCGAAAGTTACATTCTCAACTACCTTGGGATAGGAAAGCGCACCGATATTCGTTATATCCGCCGCGCAACCGGGAAGCAGAAATTCCCAGCATGCCGCCACGGTATAATTGCGTGCATCTTTTATATCGTAGCCGAGTTCTGCAAGTCCCGGGATCACAACATCGTCGTTAGAATACTGCGGGAAGCCAAGTCCGGCTTTGGTAAGGCGGGTACCCTCAATATATCTTTCATACGGCGTATTTTTCGACACGCGAAGGTTTATTTTCGGGTCGATGAGCTTAAGCTCACAGCTTGTACGCAAACATATTTCGGAAAGCATGTTATACGAATCATTGCCGTCCTCGTCAACGCCGCCGAGCATCATCGACTGTCCGTTATCGCCGAGCTGAACGCCGACGTATTTATCGTTATCCCAGTTGAAGCTTATGAAAAACTCTTCCGTAAGCTTTTCGGCTTCCTCGCGCGTAAGTCTGTTTTCATCCATATCCTTTTTAAGATACGGATAGGCGAATTTATCGAATCTGCCGACAGTGTTATGGTATTCGCCCTCAGCCCAGAGCGTATAATGCAAAATGCGGAAGAATTGAAGCACGTCGCGGTAGCACGTTGCGCCCTTGTGAGGAACGCGCTCAAGCGTTTCGACTATATCGCCTCTGCCCAAGCGTGCGGCTTCCGCTTTATATCGGTCGCAAAGCCCGAATACGGTATCTATCTGTGCGCGTGCCGCCTCAAGGAACGCAGTGCCGTCTGTATCGTTCTCGCGCTTCGCCCTTTCAAGTCTTGCTTCTATCTCGTCCCTGCGTGCGTCAAGCCCGACCTTTATCGTGCTTGCATAATCGGCGCAAAGGTTCGAAATATATCCAAGCTCATGCAAAAAATGCTTGCTTTTTACTTCTTCCCATTCGTCATCCTCAAATATGCTCGGAATATCCGTCACAGTACGGATGAAAACTATGTTCTGATTTTCAAGTATATGCACTTCTTCCTGTTCGAATACTTCCTTAAGGCGCATAGCCATGCGCGTCACGGGAAGGATGCTTCTGTTCGTAAAATCGGAAGCCTTGCTTTTATCGAACGGCTTTCTGAATTTGTGATGCTCCTTTGACAGCACCTGTCTGTACAGATCTTTATTATACATATGAGTTTCCTTTCAAATAAATCGTTTTAATTCTCTGTAAAGCCTGCCGCACGGCAATCCCATGACAGTATAAAAATCGCCGTTGATGCGTTTTATGAATTTTGCGCCCTTGCCCTGTATGCCGTATGCGCCCGCCTTGTCCATCGGCTCACCCGATGCGACATATGTCATTATATCATTTTCATCCAGCGGAAAAAACTCCACCTCTGCGGTATCGGCAAAGGATATCTCTTTTTCGGGCGAAATAATGCTTACGCCGGTGATTACCTTATGCGTTTTCCCCGAAAGCTTCCTGAGCATGGCACACGCTTCGTCTTTTGATGCGGGCTTGCCCAAAAACACACCGTCGATATAAACCGACGTATCAGCCCCTATCACGGTATCGTTTTTGTGTACATCAAACACTTCACGCGCCTTTGAGTATGCTACAAGCTCAACGGCTTTTTCGGGGCTGACCGATGTATCTATTTCTATCTCGTGCTTTGCGGGGATCACATCGAATGTGATATCAAGAAGCGAAAGTATTTCCCTGCGCCGAGGTGACGCCGAAGCAAGTATGATCATTCGCCTAAAAGCGCAGAACCGATTATACCTGCGTCGTTACCCATTTCGGCTTTAAGCACTCGCGTGTTCTGCATAGCACTGAACGTAACATATTTGGGGAATTCTTTGCGCACGGGCTCAAGCAGGAAATCGCCGGAATTTGCTACACCGCCGCCGAGCGCGATAACATCGGGATCAAGGAAATTAACTATGCTTGCGATCGCCTGCGCAAGATTCGATACATATTCGTCGAACAGCTCCACTCCGAGCTTATCGCCCGCTTTTGCCGCGTCGATAACGACCTTGGCATTTATTGCATCAGCCTTTGCGATGCACGATTCCGGATGCACTTCAACTGCTTTTTTCGCCATTTTAACAAGCGCGGTAGCCGAACAGTAGGCTTCCATACAGCCCGAATTGCCGCATCCGCACTTTTCACCGCCGACCTTGAATACGGTATGTCCTATCTCCGCACCGATATTGTGGCTTCCCGAATGAAGCTTACCGTCAAGGATTATACCGCCGCCCACGCCCGTACCGAGTGTGAGCATGACAAAGTTCTTCGCGCCCTTGCCGCAACCGCCGATATATTCTGCCCAAGCCGCAACATTAGCGTCGTTGCCGAGGTATACGGGCTTATCAACATACTTCTGAAGCTCGGCGCGAAGCGGATAATTCACCCACTTGATATTGCTGTTATCGGTAGCAAGTCCCTTTTCGTTATCAAGCACACCCGGTGCGCCGATACCGATATATTTTATATCGTCAAGTGTGAGTGAATTTTCATTCACAAGCTTATGAACGAGCATTCCCATATCCTTGACCATTTCGCCGTAATCTCTGCCGAGCAGTGTAGGCACGGAAGCGCGTGCGACTATTTCATATTTTTCGTTTACAAGTCCCGCCGCAATATTCGTTCCGCCGAAATCAATACCTATTGTATACATGTTTTATTCCTCCGTCATTTTTGATCTTCTTTGCTTTATTTCTTCAAGGGCGCTGTAGCCCGACTGTTTAAGTCTTGTGTTCCTTGCCGCAGATTCCATTATGATGGCAAGATTTCTTCCGGGTCGTATCGGGATAGTCAAAAGCGGCACGGAAACACCGAGTATCTCCTGCCTGTCCTGTTCCATACCGAGACGGTCATAATTTTTGTCCTTGTCCCAATATTCCATATGCACGACAAGGTCGATGCTTTTTGAATCTATCACCGCACTTATGCCGTACATCAGCTCAACGTTGATTATGCCGACACCGCGTATCTCCATCATATGGCTGATAAACTCGGGTGCTTCACCTATAAGGCGGTTCTCGGATATGCGCTTGACTATCACCGCATCATCGGCTACAAGGCGATGTCCGCGCTTGACAAGCTCAAGTGCCGTCTCGCTTTTGCCGATGCCGGAATCGCCCGTGAGCAATACTCCGAGCCCGTAAATATCAAGCAAAACACCGTGTATCGTCTCCATCGGCGCGAGCTTGTGATTCAGGTATGATGCCATTTCGGCAACAAGCTTTGTAGCAGGCATTTTTCTCGATTTGAACACGGTCACATTTTTTTCGCGTGCGCAATCGGCAAGCTCGGGGATATCCTCTGCATTACTGCTTATGACCATGAACGGGAATTTGCGTTCAAAAAGGTCATTAAGCGTGTTTGTACGCGCAGATGTGTCAAGCGACATCAGATACGATTGTTCCGCCGTACCTATGACCTGTATGCGCGTATCGTCGAAGCGGTCATGGTAGCCCGTAAGGAACAACCCGGGGCGGTTGATGTCAAAGCAGGTCAACGCGACCTTTTTTCTGTTGCCGTCGCACAGGATATCAAGGTCAAGATCCCGCGACAGCCGATTTACCGATATTTCAGTCACTGTTATATCTCCTTCAGCATAAGCCGTTTTATTGTTTTTGCAACACCGTCGTTGTCATTGCTCTCGACTATCAGCTTGGAAACGCGCTTTGCTTCCTCCCAGCCGTTGCCGACGCACACAGGGAAACCCGTATTTTCAAGCATTGCGACATCGTTGCCGCTGTCGCCGAACACTATAAGCTCGTCCCGCGTATGACCGAGCTTTTCGACAAGGTAATTAAGTGCGATATGCTTCTGTGCCGTAAGTGACGAGCATTCGACATATGTTTTGCTTGAAGCGCAGATATTTATTTTTCCTCCGAGCATTTCGCGCACACGCGCATCATGCACCGCTATATCCTCGGGTTCGCCGATAAAGATCATCTTTGATATCTTACGGCCCCTGATAAATTCATGCATATCGCCCTCTATCTTATGCGAAGCACTTCCCGTATCGGCGAAATACTGATCGGAATATTTATCAAGGCAGTTCACATACAGCACGTTGTCTATATATACCTGCATATGGATGGAATGTTCTATCGCATAATCCACCAAGACATGCGCATATTCTTCCTCAAGCGGGCGACTGTATATATGCTCGTGCGTGAAATTATCATAAATATCCGCGCCCATATTCACTATGGCATACCTGCAAAACGGTATGTCCGGCAGTATGTGCTTCAGGGAATCGTACATCCTGCCGGTGCAGATAATAAATTCATATCCCTGTTCATAGGCTTGCTTCAGCACCGCACATGAATACGGGCTGATTTTTTTGTTTGAATCAAGAAGTGTTCCGTCAAGGTCAGATGCTATAAGCTTAAACATTTGTATCTCCAATCTTTTTTACTTCGGGCAGATCTCTCCCGCATCGACGAGAATGACATCATCGCCGAGCTTGTGTATCTTGCTCCACGGTATTATAACATTCTTTTGCTTCTGAAAGCAAGCAAATATATTAAAGCTTCCCGGCACGATTATGGCATCGAGCCTGCATGAGCGTATGTCGATTATTACATCGCACACACAGCCGAGCCGCCTGCCGTCGCATACATTTATTACTTCCTTGTGCTTCAAATCGGAAAACGTCATAAACATCCCTCCGATTTAATTGTATGCAGGATTTCTGTTTTGTTGAAGCTTTTTACAGAAAATTGACAAAATCCCGGTCTATCTGAATGACGCATCTGTATCTTGCATCAAGTGCGGCGATATTCTCCTTAAGCATTTTTACTGTTTCCGCCGCGCATTCGTCGCTCACCTCAAACGGCATCACCACATCGAAAATTATATTTATACTATTTACGCCGTCGGTCATTCGCAGATCGTGGAACTTCATGCTGCCGTTTTGCTTTTCAAGCGTCTCATGTATGCAATTTTTCACATTTTCAAGCAACGGGTTGTCAGTTGAAACAGGGTCCATGTGTATCGTAAGCTCGCATCCCGTTTCACGGAATATCGCTTGCTCGGCGGCATCTATTGCCTCATGCGCCGCCACAATATCGGCAGTATCGCTTATTTCAGCATGCACCGAGGCAAACAGTCTGCCGGGACCGTAATCGTGGATGATAAGGTCATGGATGTCGATTATTTCCGGGGTCTCGCTCAGTTTTTGGCGTATCAGCATCACCGTTTCCTTGTCCGGAGCTTTGCCGAGGAGCAGACCTACCGTATCCTTTGCGACACCGAAGCCGGCGTACATTATAAGGAGCGATACCGCCGCACCTGCATATCCGTCGATCACGAACGGAAGAACATGCAAGCCGTCGATCATCGCCGAAAGTATTACCGCACCTGTTGCGATACAGTCATTACGGCTGTCAAGTGCCGTGGCGTGAAGCGTCTCGGAGCTTATCTTTTTTCCGAAAAAGCTGTTATACCCATACATGAACAGCTTTATCGGCAATGATACAGAGAGCAGTGCTATCATCAGCCAATTTACGCTTTCCGCCTGCGTGGGATGTATTATTTTGTCGAACGATGTCTTGAACAACTCCACTCCGACTAACATTATTATGAAAGATACTATCAGTGCCGACACATATTCAAAGCGTCCGTGTCCAAACGGATGATCCCTGTCCGGCTTACGGTTCGCAAGGCGTATGCCGACTACCGATATCACCGTACTGCCCATATCCGACAGGTTGTTGAAGGCATCCGATATCACCGCCACACTGCCTATCATCCCGCCGACGGTCAGCTTCAAAACAAACAGGAGCATATTGCATATTATTCCCGTTATCCCGCTCAAAAGACCGTATCGGCTTCGCACGAGCGGATCTGAAACATTTTCGTGATCCTTCACGAATAATCTGAGCATAAAATCAAACATATCACAATTCCTTGATAAAACGCAATTTTCCGATGCTTGTTATTATATTATAACATACTTTTATTTGAAACGCTACAATATATTTCAAGCAAAATATAAATAGCGATTGACAATATCGAATGCTATTCATTATAATTAGAATATGAGGAGAGAAATGATCATGCGATTGGATAAATACTTAAAAGTCTCAAGAATAATCAAGCGGCGCACGGTATCGAATGACGCATGCGATGCCGGCAGAGTCACCGTGAACGGAAAAAGCGCAAAGGCAAGCTATAATGTCAAGGTCGGTGATGTGCTGAGCATCACGTTCGGTGACCGCGAGCATTCGTTCAGGGTACTTTTTACCGAGGAGCGCGACGCAAAGCTTGCTTCAAGCCCGATGTTTGAGGAAATATTATGATCTGCGCACTGATAGCCGCGGCAGGAAGCGGCACTCGCACGGGGCTTAAGGAAAACAAAATATTTTTTGAAATAGACGGTGTGCCGATAATAAAAATGTCCGTTGACGCTTTTTTGAAGCATAAAAGGGTCGATGCGGTCTGCGTCATCCATTCGGCGCACGACGAAGCAAAGCTTAAAAGTATACTCGGCGACAGCGTTTCATACGCCTTAGGCGGTGACACACGCAGTCAGTCGGTGTTCAACGGGCTGAAGAAGCTTATCGGCAGATACGAAACCGTGCTTGTGCATGACGGTGCGCGTCCGTTTACGGATGCCGAAACAATAGACAACGTCATTGATGCCGTTTCGGAAAATATCGGAGCCGTGGCAGGCGTGAGAGTTACCGACACGGTAAAAGAGACCGACGGAAATATGCGCGTAATATCAACGCCCGAGCGTTCCCGGCTTTGGGCGGCACAGACGCCGCAGGGCTTCCGCACGCAGGAGCTGTACGACGCTTACGTTTTTGCACAGGGCAAATCTTTTACCGACGATGCCGCCGTATTCGAATTTGCCGGCAAGCATGTCGTAATGGCCGAAAGCAAATATTCAAACAAAAAAATCACTACTGCGGAGGATATCAAAATGTCCGATACATATTTCAGCGGCATAGGCTACGATGTTCACCGTCTTGTCGCAAATCGTAAGCTTATACTCGGCGGCGTTGACATTCCGTATGAAAAAGGCTTGGACGGCCACTCGGATGCAGATGTGGTCATTCATGCAATAATGGATGCGATGCTTGGCGCGGCGGCGCTCGGCGACATCGGACAGCACTTCCCCGATACAGATGAGCGCTATAAAGGAATATCGAGTATACTGTTGCTCAAGCATGTGACATCGCTTTTATACGAACGCGGCTTCAGGGTAGTAAATATCAGTGCGGTCATAGTCGCGCAGAAGCCGAAGCTGAAGGATCACATAGAGCAAATGAACAAAAACATCGCCGATGCCGTCGGTATAGCGGAGGGGCGTGTGAACGTTGCCGCCACCACGACCGAAAGGCTCGGCTTTGAGGGCAGAGAGGAGGGCATTTCCGCCACAGCGACGGTCATGCTCGTAAAATGAAGGAAAAAAGTATTTACGTATGCTCGCAATGCGGGTACGAAACTTCAAAGTGGCTCGGCAAATGTCCGAGCTGTGACAGTTGGGGAACGCTTGAGGAGGAAGTCGTCAAGGTACAGCCGAAGTCCGCAAAAAAGGAGACCGCTTCAAGTGTTACCGCCAAGGAAGTCAAGCAATTAAAGGATGTCGAGACAGTCAGCTTCGAGCGCTTTCCGTCGGGAAGCAGTGAGCTTGACCGCGTAGTCGGCGGCGGAATAGTACCGGGAAGCATAATCCTGTGCGGCGGCGCACCCGGCATAGGCAAATCGACATTGCTTTTGCAAGTGTGCAATTATGTCGCGGAGACAAAGAACGTGCTGTACGTTTCCGCAGAGGAATCAGCTCACCAGATAAAGCTCCGTGCCGACCGTCTCAACTGCCTTTCCGACAGAATATATTTGTACACAGAAACCGATATAGATGAGATCTGCTCCGTGCTTTCCGTGCAAAAGCCCGACATGGCGATAGTTGATTCCATACAGACAGTATATGCTCCGTATTTAAGCTCCGCGCCGGGAACGGTTTCGCAGGTGCGTGAATGTGCCTCACGCCTGATGCGCATCGCAAAGGAATACGGCATAACGGTATTTACCGTCGGTCATGTCACAAAAGAGGGCACGCTTGCAGGTCCTAAGGTTTTGGAACACATAGTCGATACCGTAATGTATTTTGAGGGTGAACGCAATTCGGCATTCCGCGTACTGAGAGCTACAAAAAACCGTTTCGGCTCAACGAATGAGATAGGCGTTTTCGAGATGACCGAGGACGGAATGCTTGATGTGACCAATCCATCGGAAATATTTATGTCACAGCGTAACGAGCCCGTTGCAGGAACTGCCACGATGTGTTCGCTTGAAGGAACACGCCCGGTGATGGTCGAAATACAGTCGCTGACGGGTTCATCCGGCTTCAACAATCCGCGCCGCGTCGGAAGCGGTGTTGATTACAGTCGCATGGTAACATTGCTTGCCGTGCTTGAAAAACACTTGGGTTATCAGCTATATAATCAGGATGTTTACATCAGCATCGCCGGAGGGCTTCACATAGATGAGCCTGCCGCCGATCTGCCCATGCTCGCGGCGGTAGCATCGGCGTACAACAATGTACCGTTGCCGTTCGACACCGTATTTTTCGGTGAAGTCGGGTTGACGGGTGAGCTGCGCGCGATAAACGGGTGCAAGCAACGCATTGAGGAATGCTTGCGGCTCGGCATCAAGCGTGTTATACTGCCCAAGGGCAATAAACGCAGTCTGCCTGTCTACGACGGCATACAGCTTATTTTTGCGGATAACGTATTCACGGCGCTTGCCGCGGGTGCGATAAAGGAGAAAAAATGAAACGGGTATTACATATTTTGTTCGCCCCGATAGGCGGCGCGATAGGCTATTGGATATGGCTTTTACTTGAGCTTGTTTTCAAAAAAGCCGACATCGTTTTGTGGGGCTGGGTGCTTGGAATAATAGAAATATCCCTGATATCCGTCTTTGCGATCCTCGGATATTTTCTCGGTGCGCCATGCTCGGCGGCTATCTCACGCGGCATGTCCAAAATGTCAAAAAAAGCAAAGGAAATGTCCGCCCGTGAGCTGTTCATGGCTGTAGCGGGTTTAATGATCGGACTTGTATGCGCATTCCTGATAAGCCAGATATTCAACAAGTTAAGTAATGAATTGTTTGTAACATGCATAAATGCGCTTATATACATATGTTGTGGTGCGCTCGGACTTCGCGTTGCACTGATGCGCAGAGATGATTATGAAATTCCCGTCAGCGCATCAAGCGCAGGCAGTTCACTGTATGCCGGCACAGTGCTTGATACAAGCATCCTCATTGACGGCAGGGCGTACGATATTTACAAAACGGGATTTTTATCAAGCCCGATATACATACCGAAATTCATACTTGATGAGCTTTCACATCTTGCGGATTCGGATGAGGAAAAGAAACGCACACGCGCACGGATGGGGCTTGACACAGTTAAAAAGCTCCAGGCAGAAAGCAATGTGGTGCTGAACAGCGATCCGTTTTCCGATATTGAAAATATTGATGATAAGCTTATCGCATTCGCAAAAAAATTCGGTGCGGCAATAATGACGAATGATTATTCGCTCAATATGGTCGCTTCCCTTCAGGGCGTTACGATACTTAACGTAAACGAGCTTGTGAACGCATTAAAGCCCACTGTCGTTGCGCGTGACGAGATCACTGTAGAGCTTACGCGCCCCGGCAAAACGCCCTCGCAGGGTGTCGGCTATCTTGACGACGGCACGATGGTCGTTGTCGAGGATGCAAACGAGCGTGTCGGCAGTTTTGTTGACATCATCGTAACAAGCATGCTCCAGACCAACGCCGGAAAAATAATTTTCGGGAAAATAAAAGAATGATCCGTTTCAGGCAAACACTTTTCAGCTTGCGGATATTCACGGCACAAACAGATACGGAAAGGTAACATAAATGACGGTCATCGACATAAACGGTCTTACGGTAGCGTTCGGCGAAAAAGAAATTTTCTCCGGCGTAACGCTGTCGGTACAAAAAGGACAGTGCATCGGTCTTACCGGCTTAAACGGTGCCGGCAAGACAACGCTCATGAAAGCGATCGCAGGCAAAACCGAATACACCTCCGGCAGTATTTCCATTGCAAAAGGCGTTTCGGTGGGCTATCTTGAACAGCACCACACCGTTGACGGCAACAGCACTGTTTATGAGGAAGCAAAAAAAAGCTTTGCTCCTCTGTTTGCCGCCGAAGCACGCATGCACGGGCTTGAACAGCTTATGGCACAGCCCGATGCGGATATCGTCACATTAGGTGAAAAATATCAGAATGCTCAGAACGAGTTTGATCATCTCGGCGGCTACGGCTGGAGCAGTCGCCTGCAAGGAACGCTCAAGGGGCTCGGACTGAACGAGAGTTTTTGGGATAAAAGCGCATATGAGCTTTCCGGCGGCGAAAAAACACGGCTTGCGCTTGCGAAAATGCTGCTTGAAAACAATGACGTGCTAATGCTTGACGAGCCTACCAACCACCTTGATCTTCAGGCGGCGCAGTGGCTTACCGATTACCTGAAGCGCTATACCGGCACTGTTATTTTGATCTCGCATGACCGCTATATGATGGACAAGCTTTGTGACGGCGTTGCAATGATAGATAACGGTAGGCTTCGCTATTACAACGGCAATTATACCGAATACTGCATAAAATGGGAAGAGGAATTGAAAGCCAATCAGCGGCTTTACGATAAACAGCAGGACGAAATAAAGCGTCAGCGTGCGATAATAGCGCGATACCGCCGTTTCAACCGCGAAAAATCCATCCGTGCCGCCGAGAGCCGCGAAAAGGCACTTGCAAGGATGGAGCTTATCGACGAGCCGGAACAGCATACCGACATGCGTTTGCGCTTTGATATGAACCGCATTTCCGGCGGCGATGTGATGAAGATACATTCGCTTTCAAAGGGCTTTGACGGCAGAACACTGTTCAGCGATTTTTCGGCAGAGATAAGGCAGGGACAGCGCATAGCGATAATAGGTCCCAACGGTGCGGGCAAAACAACGCTTGTTGAAATGCTTCTGCGCAAGAGCTTCCCCGACAGCGGAGATATCGTCCGCGGCGTTAATGTCGATATCGGTTATTACGAGCAGGGACAGGTCTCTTTCGGCGGCAACGAGACCGTCATGGATATGGTATGGGCAGGCAACCGCGATCTGACGCAGACTCAGGTGCGCTCGCGCTGTGCCGCGATGCTTTTTTTCGGTGAAGACGTTTTCAAGGAAGGCAAAATACTTTCCGGCGGCGAACGCGCAAGATGCGCGCTGTGTCAGCTTTCCGTCTCCGGCAGTAACACACTTGTTCTCGATGAGCCTACGAACCATCTTGACATGGATTCGCGTGAAGTGCTTGAGGATGCACTCGAACGCTTCGAAGGCACTGTGATCGCAGTCTCACATGACCGCTATTTCATCAACCGTCTGTTTGATACCTTATGGATAGTCGAAAACGGATGCGTTACGGTTTTCAAGGGCAATTACGACGATTATCTTCTTACGCAAAAAAATGATTTTACCGAGGAAAAGCCCGTACAGATAAACAAAACCCAAGCGGCAAAGCAACGGGCGCAGGAGCGTGCCGCGCGCGAGGATGACAAAAAAAAGCGGGCGCGGATAAAAGAGCTTGAAAAGCTGATAAACGACGCGGATACAAAAAAAGAAGAATACGAAAAGCTTTTTGCGTCCGCGGAGCTGTATTCCGATCCCGAAAAAATGAGACGCATGCAGGACGAATACAACGCGCTGTGCGTAAAAGCGGATGAATATATGGAAGAATGGATGGAATTATCCGTATGACGGAAAAGCTTACGGGGCAAGAACTCAGAAAAATACTTGACGAATGCGGCTTCGGTTTTTCGAAGTCGCTCGGACAGAATTTCCTGTGCGATGAGCGCATTCTCAACATTATCGCCGACGATGCATGTATTTCAGAAAATCAAACAGTGCTTGAAATAGGTACAGGTGCAGGCACGCTCACAAGGGTGCTTTCACGGCGTGCAAAAAAAGTAGTCAGTGTCGAAGTGGATAAATCGCTTTTGCCCGTTCACAAAAAAACGCTTGACGGCTTTGATAACGTCAAGGTGATAAATGCCGATTTTCTTGAATTGGATATAAACAGGCTTTACGAAGATGAGCTTGACGAAAACTTCGCTGTGGCGGCAAATCTGCCGTATTACATTACAACGCCGATAATAATGAGTTTGCTTGAAAGCGGAGTAAAATTCAAAACGATAACCGTACTTGTTCAAAAGGAGGTCGCCGCACGCATGGCGGCACGCGAAAACACGCCCGAATACGGCGCATTGACATGCGCGGTACAATTCTATACTACGGCGAAGCTCTGCTCAAAGATACCGGCATCGTGCTTCTACCCCGCTCCGAAGGTAGCATCACAAGTCATCAGGCTTGAAAAAAGAGCAACACCTGCAGTGGACGTTTTAAGCGAAAAGACATTTTTCGACACCGTACACTCGGCTTTTGCCATGCGACGCAAAACGCTTGCCAATAACATAATGGCATCATTTTCTCTTGACAGAGCATCTGCCGAGGGTATAATAAATGCATGCGGACTTGAAAAGACCGTTCGCGGCGAAGCGCTCGGCTTAAAAGAGCTTGCACTTGTTGCGGATGAAATCTTCAAATTGCAGAATAATAAATAACGGAGAGTGAAAAGAATGAGTGATGAAGTAAAGGAATTGAAAAAGAAGCTCTGCTATGCGCCGGAAAACGGTTTCAAGCGCATGAGCGAAGATGATATCAAGGCGGCATTTGATTTTTGCGAGCCGTACAAGAAATTTCTCGATGACGCCAAAACAGAGCGTGAAGCCGTGACCGCATCTATTGCCATCGCGGAGCAGAATGGCTTCAGGGAATACGAAAAAGGCAAAAAATATTCTGCCGGCGACAGATATTATGTAAACAATCACGGCAAGGCGGCGGCGTTCGTCGTTATCGGCAAGCAGGATGCATCGGCAGGCGTTCACATCGCGGCGGCGCACATTGATTCACCGCGTCTCGACCTGAAGCCGAATCCCGTATATGAAGAAATAGAGCTTGCGCTTTTTAAGACACGCTATTACGGCGGTATCAAAAAATATCAGTGGACGGTAACTCCGCTTGCATTGCATGGCGTATTTGTAAAAAAGGACGGTACCGTACTGAATGTTTCCATCGGTGAAGACGAAAACGATCCCTGCTTTGTGATAAGCGATCTTCTTCCCCACTTGGGCTACGAGCAAGGCAAGCGTTCGCTGACAGACGGCATAAAGGGCGAGGAGCTTAACGTGCTGATCGGCAGTATGCCGTTCAAATCCGATGAGGGCAGTGAGCTTGTCAAGCTCAATATCCTCAACATTTTATTTGAAAAATACGGCGTGACCGAAGAGGATTTCCTTTCGGCTGAGCTTGAGGCAGTACCCGCGTTCAAGGCGCGCGACATCGGCTTTGACCGTTCGCTCATCGGTGCATACGGGCATGATGACAGAGTGTGCGCATATCCTTCGCTCATCGCCTGCACCGAAGTAGGCACGCCCGAGCATACCGCGATTTGCATTTTTGCCGACAAGGAAGAGATAGGCTCAAAGGGTTATACAGGACTTAATTCCGATTTCGTCAAGCATGTTGTCGATGACATCGCGCGGATGCAGGGTGTTGAACCCGACGACGTACTGAGAGCTTCCAAATGCCTTTCATCCGACGTCAACGCCGCAGTCGATCCCACATTCCAGGACGTTTTCGAACGCAGGAACTGTTCATTCTTGAACTACGGTGTCGTTGTAACAAAATACACCGGCGGACGCGGCAAATCCGGCTCAAACGATGCCTCTGCCGAATATATGGCTGAGGTGCGCGAAATGCTCGAAAGCGAAAACGTCATATGGCAGATAGGCGAACTCGGCAAGGTCGATGCGGGCGGCGGCGGAACGGTCGCGCTCTACATTTCGGGGCTCGGCGTCGATACGGTAGATCTCGGTGTACCTGTGCTTTCCATGCACGCCCCATTCGAAACGGTTTCAAAGCTCGATGTATTCATGGCATATAAGGCAATAAAGACGTTTTTGAATAAATGATACACATTTTACTGCCACAAGACGCATGCATTCTATGCTATTTGAACTCGAATAGGTGTTACTTCTTTATGCTGTAAAATGCGAAGCTTTTATATTATTATAAAGCTCTCTCGGTATAGCATAGCGCACGCATACGAACCCGCCGAAAAGGCGATAAACGGGCGTATTTCGGCTTGTCGTCTTTGAAAGGCTCCGGCATTTCTGCATCCTCCGCACCAAAATCCATCCCGTTTCTCATCATTTTCGGTCGAAGAATGTGCCGGGAACAGATTTTTTGATAGGCGAGGCAAAAACGCAGTGAATACAGGACGTATTCACGAGTATTTTAACGAAGCATAGCGGAAAATATGCCCCGTCACATCGGTGTTCGTATGCGTGTGCTATGCTATAGGTTTCGGATTGTTGGACAAAGGGTTTCCGTTTTCATCTCTGTTGATCGGGATAGCTTTCAATTTGAAATAAATACTCCCATACGGACAAGAAATATCCATTTCGTATTTGTCTTTTGCTCCTCTGTATGTAAAGTCACCGCCACAACGAATCACTTCACACCAGGTATAAATTTCAGACATAACCTTGGGACACAATCCTGCAGGACATTCATATGAAAATACAAACGTGTCTCCTTTTTCGATACCAGATCTGCAGTCTGACGCTTTTCCGTTTACGGCAGTCAATTCAAATTTCCAATCTTCGACAATCCATTTTTTCATATCATCACCCGCTTCCAATTCTAATTGCCTTCTTTTGATTTTACGGTTTTACAGGAGGCAATCAGCATTACACGAATCGAAGTACACTGTTCATTCAGTTCTTTGTATGTCTGTTCTTCAATATAATTCGTGCGGTACAACAGTTCGAGCCAATATCCCGTTTCGCTTGCTTCTTTCAGCGCA
>JAZRZN010000081.1:0-1244 GCA_045601365.1 Clostridia bacterium
TTTAATGAACAACAAAACAACGCTGACAAAATGCAATGCCGAAACCGTATATAAAATTGCAATGGCACTTGACACCAGCGTGGGGGAGTTGATCGCACCGTATATGAAGACGCGACCGGCGTTTGAACTGTTCAAAAGCAACGTTTGCCACAAATTAAAGGAGCTTGGCGATATTGACTTCCTTGCGGACCTGCTCGACAGTGATGAAATTACCGATTATTACGATCTGGAATGGTATCCCGAATGCTTATATCTGCTTGCGATGTTCGATTATATCAGCCGTATCAACGATGTGCCGCAATGCTCGGAATATGATAAGCTACGCTCAATGAAGCTTGCTTCCGTCATATATCCGTCAAGCGTTCTTGCGCAGGATTTGGCGACAAACTCCGATAAAGCAAAAAAGGAAGCGTGGGACAGAGCCATTCCCGAATTCAAGCGATTCAATATTATAGAAAACGAGGTGAGAAATCTTGTCTGATAATACGACCGAATTCACAAAAGAAAACATTGATCTATATTTCAAGGAGCTTTCCAAAGAGTACAAGAAGCTCGGCGGGAGAAACACACCCGTGGAAATCGTACTCATCGGCGGTGCCGCTATTATTGAAAGTTACGGCTTCCGCAATATGACCACCGATATAGATGCTATTATTCCGGCGATGGGAATTATGAAGGATGCGATAGGTCATGTCGGAGACAAGTTCGGTCTTCCGAACGGTTGGCTCAATGCCGACTTTATGAAAACATCCTCGTATTCCCCGAAGCTGTCCGCTTTTTCAAAACCGTACAGAACCTTTAATCAGGTCCTTAATGTGCGGTATGTGACGGGCGAATATCTCATTGCCGTGAAACTCAAATCCGGCAGGCAGTATAAAAACGATTTGTCGGATATCGTCGGAATCCTTGCCGAACACGAAAAGCAGAAATGCCCGATCACAAAAGAAGCGATATCCAAAGCCGTCACCGACCTCTACGGCGGATGGAGTGAGATCGACGAAAAGTCCGTTGCTTTCATAGGTGCCATATTGGATAATCAAAATTACGGGGAAATGTATGCCGCCATCCGTGAAAACGAGCAGAACACGAAATCCGTGCTGATTGCTTTTCAAGATAAATATCCGGGAGTACTGGATGAAGGAAATATCGACTCAGTCATTGAAAACGCCGGCAAAAAGAGTGAAAGTAAGGTTTCTGTTAGAGAAATCCTTGAAAAACTGAAAAAGCAACAAGAAAACACAAAA
>JAZRZN010000082.1:0-21253 GCA_045601365.1 Clostridia bacterium
GATCGAACCCACGACCTCTAGCGTGACAGGCTAGCGCTCTAACCGGCTGAGCTACCGGACCAATATGGTGGGAACAATAGGGCTCGAACCTATGACATTCTGCTTGTAGGGCAGACGCTCTCCCAGCTGAGCTATGCTCCCATAGTGCTTCTCTCAAAGCGTTGTTATTATATTATACGTTGAAAGATTTGTCAACTACTTTTTTTGAAAAAAATTGCGAAGCAATATATTGACTTTTTCAACAAAAAGAGTATAATAGCAATATCGGGAATGAAGTTCTCCCGTGGGTGACCGGAACCGCTTTTTACAAGCTGATGACTTCTGCAAAAAATGCGGAATGTCATCGGCTTTTTTTGTATATAGGAGGCTTTTATGCTCACTTCACTATCTCTTATTTTTCTTGTCGGTCTTGCTATGGCGTTTATCTGCGGACGGATAAAACTGCCGCGGATCATCGGCATGCTTGTTACGGGCATCGTGATAGGTCCTTATGTTCTTGATTTTCTTGATCCGAAAATACTCGGCATTTCTTCGGAGCTTCGTCAGATAGCCCTTATCATTATTTTAATAAAAGCCGGGCTGTCGTTAAACATTTCCGATTTAAAAAAAGTCGGCAGACCTGCGGTGCTGATGTCGTTTCTTCCCGCGATATTTGAAATCACGGCTTTTGTCCTGTTCGCTCCTGTTTTGCTTCATGTGACCGTGCTTGAAGCGGCGATAATGGGCGCTGTACTCGGTGCGGTCTCGCCGGCGGTGGTCGTGCCGAGAATGGTTTCTCTT
Source organism: Clostridia bacterium (assembly GCA_045601365.1). Classification (GTDB taxonomy): domain Bacteria; phylum Bacillota; class Clostridia; order Christensenellales; family QALW01; genus UMGS1322. Next base: position 781 of record JAZRZN010000082.1, read on the forward strand.
ATGGAAGAAGGATACGGCACTGATAAAAACATACCGCAACTGATCCTCGCCGGAGCGTCACTTGATGATGTTTTCGTTATCGTGTTATTTTCCGCATTTATCGGTATGGCTCAAGGTGAATCGGCGCAAATAACTGATTTTGTCAACATCCCGATTTCGATCATTCTCGGTATTATTGCCGGAATCGCAGTCGGATATGTTCTTTCGTTTGTTTTTGAATACGCACACAGGAAAAAACCGATACGTCAAAGCCTGAAAACAATTCTTGTTCTCGGCTCGGCTTTTCTTTTGATGTCTGTTGAATCACGGCTTGAAGGCATCGTATCGTTTTCGGGGCTTCTTGCTGTTATGAGCATGTCGTGTATAATCCGAATGCGTTGCCGAAAAGAAGTATCCGACGATCTATCCGCAAAATTCGGACGGCTTTGGCTCGCCGCAGAAGTGATTTTATTTGTTCTTGTCGGTGCGGCGGTGGATATACGTTATACATTGCAAGCCGGTCTTATGGCAGTATTTATGATATTTATTGCGCTCGTTTTCCGTTCGGTCGGCGTTTGGATGTGCCTTATCGGGACAAAACTGAACAAAAAAGAAAAGCTTTACTGCGTGATCGCTTATCTGCCTAAAGCAACCGTTCAGGCGGCGATCGGATCAGTGCCGCTTACGCTTGGTTTGCCCTGCGGAAATATTGTTCTTTCCGTAGCTGTTCTTTCCATTCTGATAACAGCGCCGCTCGGAGCGATCGGAATGGATATGAATTATAAAAGACTTTTGAATCACTGACAGCACTCTTTATACAAAATTTTCGTATAGCGAATAACAAAAACGGGCAGGTACTGTTACTCCTGTCCGTTTGTGTGTTTTCAGCACTCCGCAAATTCCGCAAAAATCCGTTGCGGGAGTGTTTTTACAAATACTGCCTTATATCCACTGCGAGCTGTTCTTCAAGGTTTATGAGCCGCTTTGTTATATCCTTTGAACGTTCGTCGGCGGCTTCGTATTGGTTGAGATATTTATTCAGCGATTTCACACCCATGTTACAGCCGTCGGTCATCAGATCGGCTATGGTCGCATCGGTCTCGTTCACGGCAAGCATCATATTTGTTTTTATCCATGACATGCCTTTTGCCATCGGATCGGGATTTTTTCCGTCATCGTGGAAATCGTCAAGCATCTGCTGTGATTCGCTTTTAAGCTTTTCATGCTCTGCTTTGCAGGTGGACAGCTTTTCCTTGAAATCCTTGCTTTCCACATGTTCAATGACCTCTGCTATCGACGAAACCCCCATTTTTATGCCCGCGTCACATTCGCGCAGGAGTTTTATTGTATCGCTTTCTATCATGATAACACCTCCATTTTGTATGCTGTGATTATCATTTCCGATAATGAAAAAAATATACGCTCAGATATTGCAAAGCAATGTTGGATTTGTTATAATACTGATGTTTTGAAAGAGTCGATCGTAATGAGCAACATTTTTTATAAGCCGTATATCGACGGCAAAGAGTTTTTTCCTTACAGCCGTGAAGATATGTGCAAAAGACCGATATTCCCGACAGAAGTGCTTGACGGCGGAGCGTTCTTTTTCGCAAACGATGCACTCGGTGCTACCGACGGTGACGCGATGCTTGAAAAAATAATGAGCGGTGAGATATTCTCGTATTGGATGCGCAAGGAAAGCTTGATTGGACGTGCGCCGAAAAAGAGTTTTTTGCCGATGATGAAAAGCAGGTGCTTACTGTTTGCAATACTGTGACATCAGATAGCATTGCATCGTATAAGTGGGCGCGCAGGTTTGAGCTGTATGAGGACAGGCTTGAAATATATGATACCGTAACCGCAAACAAACAGCTCCATTTTACAAGCCGGCTTCATTTGCCGGATTGCCGCACCGGGTATTATTCACCGCTTAAGGATTTTAATTGTCTGAAATTGCGTTTTGCGTCAAAAATGGAAAGCGTGACGACCGATACGCCGTTTGAAATAAGCTATATGCCGCGCGTTGATGAAAATAACCGTATGAGCTATTCAACTGTTGCCGCACGCAGGTTCGTTGCTTCTGAGTTCAGCGAAAAAGCAATGATAAGATTTGATGAGATACCCGGTGTTGAATACAGGCAGATATAAAAAAAGGATAGCATCAAAAGAGGTGAAAGCTACAATGCGCGAAAAAACAACAAACGCGCAAGGTTCGATAAAGCTATGTACTTTTTAATTATTTTCTTCATTATAGTAATCATTGCTATAGCAATTTTAGTCCGGATTTCCCCGAACATCACTATTGAGTCAGAACAGCATCGCGCCGGAAGGCGTGGAGAAAAAGCCGCAATAAAAGCGATACAAAGCGTTCTTCGGGAAGACGATCTGCTGTTTACAAATGTTGAGATTTCATTTGAGGATAAACCTGCGGAGCTTGATAATGTTGTCGTAAACAGCTACGGTGTATTCATTATTGAAGTAAAGAACTACAGGGGTCGTCTTTACGGCAATGAGGACGATTACAAATGGAAAAAATATAAAGACGACGGATACGGAAATACATTTGTAAAGGATGTAAGGAATCCGATAAAGCAAGTTAAACGTCAGGTCTATGTCCTTGCCAAATACTTGGAATACTACGGCTCGCATGTATGGGTCGAGGGATATGCTATGCTGATGCAGGGAAACAGCCCGGTAAAAAGTGCATACATTATTTCAAGCGTTGATGACATAGATAAAGCAATACATACACCGGGCAGAAACAGGTTATCGAAGCAACAGGTCGATAACATTGCCAAACTTATTAAATGAGTATCACATTACAGCAAAAAAGTCGGCGTTCAAGCCGACTTTTTCATTATATTTTACATATCCGCTTATATGTGAAGCATCAGTCAAGTGTATCTGTCGCGGAGCATTATCAAGCAAAATGACGGGGATAAAAGCTTCCGATAGGCACTGCTTCACCATTCCGATTTAAATCCGGCATATCAGCCGAAATATGCCTCGTAGCCGTTCCATGAATCAAGATAGCGTGAAAGTATCATTCTGTCTTTTGCCGTTATCTTGCTGTTGCGGTTGATATCGGCGCAATCAAGGTCGATACCGACATCGCCCCAGCCGGCGATGTAACGGGCAAGCAGCATGCGGTCGTGGCTCGTGATCTCCTTATCACCGTCAACGTCACCGAGAATTATTTTGCCGCTCGGATATTTATATACAACACCGTAATCCGATTTTGTGGTCGCCGTAGTATTGGGACCGATAGAATACGGGCTGAGGTCGATTATGAAATTACCGTTTTCCGCTTTGAAGCCGTATATCGAGAAATTGGCGCGGGTGTTGGTATAGATCTCTGTTGAGGTATTCTTGAAGGTGTCGTATCTGTATATGGCATCGGAAAGCGAGTAATACAGGAAATCTTCATCAGCGCCTAAACGTGCATAATTGCCGAGCCAACGTGCATCCTTGCCCGAACGCCATATTCCGTTCACACTTGTAAGAAGTGTTGTGGATGTACCGCCGTCCCAACGGCGAAGCTCTTCGGATGAGTTGTCGATATAATACACGCTTCCGCCGAGTGTCTGGAAGCAGGTGTTTGAATTTTTCCAGAAATAATTATTGTATTTTGTGTTTGAAGGAGCGTTATAGTAGTCGATCTGATTGTTGGCAACATGCCCCGTAGCTATCAATGCATTTGTTGAAAGCAGAAAATTATCATGGTTTACACGACCTGTTGTATCGTAAAGCGGGTCGTCCCATGTAAGGTCAACGTGATATTCCTGTCCATCTATCGTGACAATATTCCATTCGTGGTTCAACAGCACCGAATCGCACACACAGCAATCAACGCCAAGCTTTCCAAGCAGAAACTGATACGCCTGTGAATAGCCTATACATGTACAGCATTTGAGAATGAGCGCGCCGTATATCGTGGAGCTTTCGTAAACGGGGTTATCCGATATATCGTATTCGCACGCGGCGATTATCCTGTCATGCACCAGCAATGCCTTTGCAACATCGGAGAGCGGATACAAATCGGCGATCATGCTTTCGGCAATATCATCGCACTGCTTAAGTACTGTCCGTGCGGTCGTTTCATCGTACATGCTTTTGAGTGTTACAGATACAAGGCTCTGTACGCCGGTATCGGGATCTTCAAGTACGGAATAGGAGATGCTGTTCCCGATATAAAATCCAAGCGGTGATTCGGTGGCTATGTAATATATGGCCTGAAACGTATTGCCTGTGATGGGAAAATTATATTTTTCCACATTGAAAGTAAGCTTAAAATCTGCTACGCCTTTTTCAATATCGTTTTTTAATGATTGATATGCCGAGCTGCTCAATCCGAGAAGCGATGCATAATATGAATCGTTCACCGAGCCTTTGAATTGTTTTGGCTTCGCCGTGAATGTATTGCCGATCGCAAACGAATCGGAAACAGTTGTTGACGGTACTGCCGAAACGAATATCTGCAAAGAGCATATTATCATTATCAAAGCAAGTAAAACAGAAATTTTTTTCTTCATTATAAAGCTCCGTTCTGCCATAAAAAGGCAAAATAATACTACGGTTTATTGTATCATATAAATACGCGTTCAGTCAATAATAAAAAGAGAATTTTCACGGTTTTCGCGGTTTAACGTTCGGATTTACATTTGACCGATAAATCGAGTATATACAAGAAATTCCGCCGTTTCATAAAATGCGGAAACGGCGGGCTGTGTGCGAAAAACGGTTACTTTTTTGCGGCAAGCGTGAATGAAAATGTGAATTTTTTGTCATTCATCGCATACTCGGGCAAAAGTGCGGGACCGCATGAATTCGATCCGATGCCGGAATTTTTGTAATCTATGTGCAGATATGTGGCATCGCTTTCACCTATTTCATCGGTATGCTTCGCGTTATAGAGCTGTTGCGCGGAATAACGCGAAACGTTTATATCCATTCCGGCTGTGCAGGCAAAGCTCATGGAACATATATCAAGAGCCTTTACTCCTGTGTGGTTTCCATGCTCCTGAGGCATGACGTAGGGGACATATTCTTTTGCGGCAGTGCTGTCAAAATAGCCGAGTGTCGCATGATGCATCATATCACGGTATGTTTCAAGCGGACCGTAGCCGAAATAACGGAATGCGGCATTTTTCTTTTTGAGCTTGAATTCGTAGCCGAGCCTCGGCAGGAAAACGGCCTGCTCGGGAACTGTGCCGGACAGCGTGTAAGATATTTTACCGTCAGAAGAAACGCTTATGACCGATTCGTATTTAATAACGGGTCTGCGTGAAACACCGGCAAGACAGCCGGAAATACACAAGTTTGCTTTCTTTAAGCTGACATCGTATGTCTTGTGGAATTCACGGTCAAGGTTTTCGCCCTGCCAACCTGCCGCCGAATATATCCATTGGTTTTTTATGTGGCGGTCGTTGTCGGTCGGCGCACGGAATGCCGTCAGCTTTACCGGCGCGGCAAGCTGTTCTTCACCGCCGATAACGATGCTTGTGAAGTTGCCGTACTGTTCGGAGAAGGTGTATTCAAATCCGTCACCTGCAAAAACATATCCGCCTTTTATTTTTACGGGGATACATGGAGTTTCGGCGGGAGCATCGTTTATGAGCTTGCATTTGATCGGCTGTTCGAGATGGGCAATGTCCTTGCCGCCGTCCATAAGATATACCGTTACCGAAGCACCGAGCCTGCATTCTGTCGGGAACGGCTTTTCGGGTATTATCGTCCCGCTTGCGTGCGGTTTGAGCGACAGCTTAACAGTCTTATCTTCGATCACATCGCCGTCACATTTGATCACATATCTTATACCGAACTTATCGGTATTGAGGAAATCAAATCGGTTTGTGTATTTTATAGTGCCTTGCTTAAGCTCAAATCTGAACGGTGCATACGCCGCCTTGACTTCCATCGTGCCTGCCTTGAACGAACGGTCATGGAACACAAGCCCGTCACAGCAGAAGTTGCCGTCATCGGTCAACTCGCCTTTGAAGTCTCCGCCGTATTTGCATACGCCGTTTTCTTTTACTGTGTGATCCGCCCATTCCCATATACAACCGCCGACGAATGCGGGATTTTTCAGTATTTTTTCCCAGTACATATATATATCGCCGGGACCGTTGCCCATTGAGTGCGAATATTCACAAAGCATTATCGGTACTGTTATTTTCGGGTCGTTGAGGCATTCATCAAGCATGTCGAGTGACAGATACATGCGCGAATATACATCGGAATTGTCATATATCCCCCGCCGGCTTGCGTCCTCGCAATGGATAAGCCTTGATGTATCGGTCTTGCGCAGATATTCTATCATCTTTACATGATTAGGACCGTGACCGCTTTCGTTTCCCGTTGACCACATTATTATGGATGCATGGTTTTTATCGCGTTCATATGCGCGTTCCATGCGCGAAACGAATTCGCCCTCCCAATCGGGATGTTCGCTCGGCCAAAAGCTCTGCGGTGTCCATGCGGTCTCGTATGTTGCATTAGGTATCGCGCGTGTCATTCCGTGAGTTTCAAGATCTGTTTCAAGGATAACGTAGAAGCCCATTTCGTCGCAATAATCAAGGAACGCGGGCGACGGCGGATAGTGTGAGGTGCGGATAGTGTTGATGCCGAGTGACTTCATAAGCATAAGGTCGCGTTTGATCTCGGCATCGGTCATGCACCAGCCGTTCGCTGCGCTTGTATCGTGGTGATTGATACCGCGCATTTTTATCGGCGAACCGTTTATCAGAAGCTCACGCTTCTTGGATACACCGACTGTTCGGAAGCCGAATTTACGGACTATTTCTTCGCCGGCACAGTAGAATTTAAGAGTGTAAAGCTCAGGAACTTCTGCATTCCACATCACTTTGTTCTTAACGGTGAAAGAACCCTTCTTGTCTATGAGCTTTGCTTCAAGCAATTCGTTTTTGTAATAAAGCTTTACCTCTGTCTTGCGGTCGGTAATGATATTAACGCTGTTGCCCTTGGTGGAAATGGCTATGTCGGTAATATGCCCTTTGGGGCGCGAGAGCAGATATACGTCACGGAAAATTCCGTTGAAGCGGAAAAAATCCTGATCCTCTATATAACTGCACGCACACCATTTGTGTACCTTTACGGTAACTGTGTTTTTGCCCTTTTTGACAAAAGGCGTTATATCAAATTCCGATTGCAGGTGCGAGCCGGTCGTAAAGCCGACATATTCACCGTTGATGAAAAGCTCACCGCAACTTGAAATACCTTCAAATACAATATAATGAAGCTTTGTTGTATCTTTGATTTCAAAGTCACGCCTGTAGATACCCATGGGGTTTATGTCGGGTACATACGGCGGGTCGCACGGGTAAGGATAGTTGATGTTAGTGTAATTCGGATTTTCGTAACCGCGCATCTGCCAGCATGACGGAACGTCGGTCTTGTCCCATTTTTTAACATTTTCAACAGCATCGCCGTTTTCAAAAAATGCAAAGTCCCATATGCCGTTTAACAGAGTGTATTCGGCTTCACCGCCGGGGATGTAATATGCACGTTGCGGCAATCTGTTTTCCGATGTTTTTTGCGGATATTCATAGAAACGTTTCATTTGTTCAGCTCCTTTCAAATCAGTAGAATTATATCAAAACAAGCATGGTAAGTCAACAGAAACCGTCGCCTGAAACAAATGATTCAATTATCAAAAATCATTATTCCGCGTTCGGCGCGCACGGTGAATTCGGTTTCGGCATCGGTCAGCGTATCGTTTTCGGGATCGTATATACGGTATGGCACAGATGAAGTAAGCGTGATATCGCTTTCGGTTTTGTTTATGCAGAAAATGACGCGCTTACCGCATATCTCATATGGTGATACATAAATACCGTCACGGATGAAACCGACCTCGGGAACAAGCGAATCTCCAAGCGAATCGAGCTGTATGAGCGAATACTCAAAATCAAGTGATACATTATTCCCGCAAGTGTCATATTCGGGAAGCTTGCCGATGAACACGACTTTTCCGCCGCGATTTGCAAACTCCTTCATTTTGCAAAGATCACCGCCGGGAATGATCTCGGTGAACGGAACGTAAAGCGTGCTTATGCGCACATTACCGCAAATAAGCCGCGATGACACTTCCGCTGCGGCAAGGTGGTCGGAGTCGATTATCGTGTAATCATTTCCGGAAGTATAAATTATTTCCGAGATCCGTTCGAATCCGTTTTCAAGCTCTTCGACCTCAGGATAGAAGTCAACCTCACTGACATGCGCGAAGCTGTCTGCGGCGAACATACTTTGCATCGCAGTTATCGGATAGTATACGCCTATCTCGGAAGCAAAACGCGCATTGCGCAGAACGGTGAGCAAACGTCCGACATATCTGTTGAGCTGTTGACGTTTTTCACGCTCTTTTGTAAAAAAGTAACCGTATGCGTTGTAGTGAGTCACGCCCGAAAAAATAATATATGTCGAAAGTGCCATAAACTCCTTGAACGGATCCTTTTTTACCTTGTCCGACCAGTTAACGGGGCAGATCTCAAGCATGACCGTGTTATGACCGTTAAGATGCGCAAGCGACGACGGATATTTTCCGGCAAACGAGCATGCAGTACCGAAACCGTTGCCCTTGCCCCAGAAGCGTTGACCGTCGGCACAGAGCAGATCTCCGCCCGGAATATCCTGTCCGCCCACCACGCGCATATAATCTCCGTAGTAGCCGACGTGAAACGCAAGTCCTTCCTCAAGCAAAAAGTGTCCCGATGAAAGCGTGCCGTGCTGTTTTGCCCAATCCGCGACCTGATTTATATAATTTTCTCTCGCCATGCGTGAAACCGTTTCGTAGTATCTCACCCGCGTCAGTTTTGCACGCAATTCTCTGCCTGCGAACAGTTCTATAAGATGCTCCCGCAGATCCTCATGCCACAGCTCGGAATATTTTTCGAACAACCCGTCGGTATACGGAACGGGGATGCAGGTAAAATCGACCTTGCCGCGTGCAAACGATATAACATCGTGTGTAAGTACGGGTTCATCAGTGAAAATCGCGTCAAATGCATGCATGCCCATATATTCATTGATTGGTTGCAGTGCGTGTTCTATATAGCTTTTGACCGCATCCGCACTCATATGATCCAGATGTCCCTTTGAAGCACCAAGCTCTTTTGCCGTATCGTCCATATGAAGCGAAATAAAGAACCGCACAAATATTCCGTCGGCATCGGCAACCGTGTCAGACGCGTCGATACCGTGCATGAGCCGAAGCTCGGATGAATATATGCCGGCGAAAACAGTACCGTCACTTTCGAAGCTTATGCTCTCGCCTCTTTTTACATTGCGTTTTTCAAAATCAATACTTTTTACAAAATACTCGGGATGATCCTTGACCGCGTAACCGTTGGCAAGCCCGCTCGGATAATAGTAATCGTCGTACATCCACACACGCATGCCTTTTTTGCGGATGTATTCGGTTACGTCTTTCAGCTTTCGGAGATTTGCCTCATTGTATACCCATTGCTTATCACACCATGTAGTATTAGTCACGAAGCCGCCCGCTTCGTCATCAAAAACACTGTCTGCCGTTTTTTCGCTGTCGCTTTGCGCATCGCACAGATCATGACATATGGGATATATCCTGTATTTTTTCTTCGGTTCATGCAATGCGTCAAACAGCTCTTTTTCTCCGTTAAAGACATCCGTAAATTTTTCGTACATAAAAAAAACTTCCTTTACACCGTATATTGGAATTGTACACGCTTGCAAAGGAAATGTCAAGCTTTCAGCTCAGCTTTTGCATATCATTTTTCATTTTTTTGATTATTCTTTTTTCGAGCCGCGAAATATACGATTGGGATATTCCCATTTTATCCGCGACTTCTTTTTGCGTCAGCTCACGCGGGCAGTCTATCCCGAAACGGAGCTTTATTATAGTGCGCTCACGCTCATTCAGATTTGAAAGCACATGTCTCAGCGCCCGGATATCGTCACGTTCGTCCATATCGCGGTAGACAACATCCGGCTCCGTGCCGAGAATATCGGAAAGCAGGAGCGCATTGCCATCCCAATCGACCTTGAGGGGTTCATCGAATGAGACCTCGCCCTTTATCTTTGATGTGCGCCGCAAAAACATGAGTATCTCGTTTTCGATACAGCGTGATGCGTATGTTGCGAGCCTTATCTGCTTATCACCGTTATAAGTATTCACTGCCTTGATAAGGCCTATCGCACCGATGCCTGTCAGGTCTTCGACGGAAATACCCGTATTTTCGAATTTTTTTGCTATGTAGACTACAAGGCGGAGATTATGCTCAATAAGAAGCGACCTTGCCTGCGGATCGCCCTTTTGCAGAGCTTCAAGCGCGCGTGCTTCCTCGTCTCCCTCAAGCGGCGGCGGAAGCGTCTGACCGTTACCGACATAGAAAATATTCTTTTTACAAAATAATTCTTTCAGCTTTTTAAGCAGTTTGAACATTCACACACTCTCCCTGATAAGATCCGGATGCAAAAGTGCCCTGAAGCTTTTGCCGAAATCGCGGTCGCACAGTGCTACGATGCAATCTACTTCGACCGTTTTGTTGCAATATGTTATTGCCGCGTCACTTGCACGGAAGCCGAGCAATGCACCGTTATTGCCGACAGTACTGTACGGAATTATTACCGGCATCTTTGCACCCGGCTCGGCTATGGCGGAGCGTTCCACAAGCACCACCGGGATGCCGTTATAGTACAGCGAGTTCCCACTGTCAACAAATGCTTCCACGGTGACGCCGCATACACTGAACATTGCGGTATTTTCGTTAAGATGCTTTTTTTGCATCAGGTATGTCCCGGCGCGGTACAGCGAAAACGACAGCAGTATGCACAGCAGAGAAACAGTCATCAGCGAATCGTCAGAATATATCATACCGTTTTCGGTAAGGCGGCTGTCGGCAAGCGTCATAAGCCCGTAAAGCGTTCCCGTCACGGCAACGGCGGCGAGCATCTGCACGGTGACCGTTTTTATTTCGTGCAATGAGGATCTCAGAACGCCTTCGTTCTGTATATTTTCACGTTTCCGTGTGCCGAAGCATATCAGCACCATCCCCATAAGTGAAAACATTTTTGCGCCGAAACCCTGAAAACCGCTCCACAGCGGCATCACGCATGCGTACAATGCTCCGTAAAGCGATGCACACCACGGATGCTTTGCCGTACTGTGTGTCAGTCTTGCACAAAGCATCAATATAAAATAATCAACAGTAAGGTTTTCAATAAAAACTATCTCGATGTAGACCGTCAAAGACTTTCACTTCCGTTTGCAGCAGAGTTTTTCTCTTGTAAAGCGATTTTAGCTCTGTGTTCGTGCAAATACTGTCGTTCGGCGTAAGAAATGTGTTGAAAACTATAAGGAATTATGGTATAATAATAAACACCGTAACGATTTTACCGTTGCTGACGTTTTATATATGAGCGGATAAAAACAAAAGGAGAATAAATCGACATGAACACATCTTTGGGGGTACAGGCACTGACACTGCTTTTACCGGCGGCGATACTCGCACTTTATGTCTATATAAAAGACAGAGTGGAAAAAGAACCGTTTACGTTGCTTCTTTTGCTGTTTGCGGGCGGTGCGGTGGCGGCACTTATATCAGGCGTTGCCGAAAGAGGCACCGATACACTTATAAATCTGCTTTTTGCCGGAAGATTCGAAACGTTTATTGACGGTGAAAAGCTGTTTGACGATAGCGGAAGCATGCTGTTGTTTGAACTTGTCCGCGCGTTCGTCGGCGTAGCTGTCATCGAAGAACTGCTCCGCTTTGCCGCGACGTTTTTGCTTACGTTCAAAAGCAGGCATTTCAACAGTCTGTTCGACGGTGTCGTATACGGCACATTCGTTTCGCTCGGCTTCGCGCTGTTCGACGGTGTAAGATATGCGTTCATCAACGGCTGGGAGCTGTTTGCTTACAGAGCTTATTCCGTTATCCCGTGTCAGATTTTCTACGGTGTATACATGGGCTTGCTGTATACGGTATGGCATCGCTATTCGCTTGCCGCCAAAGAGGAAAAACGGCTTGCGAAGCTTGGTAAAATAACCGTGACAAAGCCGTTTGCATCATCGTCGTTGCTCATTTTGTGTATCGTCGTTTCGGTATTTCTGCACGGCACGCTTGAATTTGTCGATTCCGTTCCGATACTCAATTTCCGAATAATACATTATATACTTGCGGCATTGCTGTTCGTCATCAGCATGATCACCGTAAACAGACTTTCACGTGTCGATGAGCTTGACCTTACTGCTACGCAAAAGCTCATAAACAAAAAGTATCCGGGCGTGTACAAAAATGATGAAAGCGAGGCTGTGGCTAATGAATAAAAAACACGTTAAGTTCATAGCATGCATCGCACTGCTGCTTGCGGCATCGCTTTTTATGACATCGTGTACTGAGTTCGAATCATATTTGCTTTATACTCCGAAGCCTACATCCGATCTGTTTGATGAGGATATTTGGGATGATGATTACTGGGATCACGATGACCGGGATGATGATTGGGAGTATGATTGGGATGATTGGGACGATGACGGAGAGCCCACGCCGACACCTGTAAAAAATAATGTTTCTACACCTACGCCTACAAGAAAACCCACGCCGACTGCAAAGCCGACGCCGACCGCCACACCGCAGAATAATAATGATGTGGCGGATTCGCAAAAATATAATTTTGCATATCAACAGCTTTCCGGAGATGTACGCAAGGCTTTTGACATTATGTACCGAACACTGACTAACGGTGATTCAAAGGCAAATTTCAAGGCAGCGGGGTTTTCACCAAGCAGAAAAGATGTCGATACGGCTTTTATGGCAATAATATACAGCTGTCCGCAGTATTATTGGCTTCGTTCGTCGTATTCGTATATGCTGTCGGGCAAAACGGTCCTTTCGCTTGAATTCAAGGATTATGATTTCGCACCGTCCGGGTCTGTACGCAAAAATTGCACTCAACAGCTTGAAGATGCTGTGAACGCTGTGCTGAGTATTGCAAAGACACTGAACACAGATTATGAGAAAGTAAAATATATACATGATTATCTTATACTCAACTGCGATTATGACTATGAGGCAATGAAATATGCCAATGCTTCGTCGCGATCGGCAAACTGCGATATGGCATATACAGCTTACGGCGCACTTGTAAACGGAAAATGCGTCTGCGGCGGATATTCCAAAGCTTTTACACTGCTTGCACAGCGGCTCGGGATCAAATCCGCTACGGTTACCGGCGACACACCTGAGGGCTATCACGCATGGAACATACTTGAGATCGAAAACGAGCCGTGCTATCTGGATTCGACATGGGATGACGGTGATTGGCTTGACGAAAAGGGAAATAAAAAATATGTAGGCTACCTTACATATGATTATTTCTGCGTTCCCGACAGCGTTATGTTTGAGGAGCATACCAATGATCCGTTGCCCGCATATCCGCCCTGTGTTTCCTCAAAGCTTACATTTTTCGAGCATGAGAATTACATACTGCCGTCAGCCGACGCGAATGCTATCGCAAATGCGATCCGCGCACAGATAAGCAACGGCAATGCAAGCTTCCGTTTTGCCGATGCTTCGACCTTCAAATCGGCAAGCAAAGCCGTTTTCAATGTCTGCAAGGCAATCGAAAAAGAATGCGGCTATAATGACAGCTGTGTGTGGTCAGACAACGATACACTTCAGTATCATATACTTTTCGTAAAATGACTGTGCAGTCAAAATATCATTGCGAATTATACTGTTGCTTGGTTTTATCAAAAAATCATACTATGACCATATAAAATTTCAAATATTTATTACGGAGGTACATTTATGGCAATTGTAACTATTATCGGCGCGGGCATGATGGGCTCGGCACTTGCGTTTCCGGCAAGAGAGAACGGGCATGAAGTCCGGCTGGTCGGTACTCACCTTGACCGTGAGATCATCGAAACCTCAAGGAAGACGGGCAGACACCCAAAATTCGAAAAGGATTTCCCGGCAGGCATCAAATACTATCAGATAGAAGAAATGAACGAAGCACTTTGCGGTGCGAACATGGTTATATGTGGGGTAAGCAGCTTCGGCGTTGATTGGTTTGCCGAAAACGTTTTGCCGCAAATCGACGAGAGCATTCCGGTGCTTACCGTCACAAAGGGACTTATAAACACTCCCGACGGCAAACTTATGACGTATCCCGCATATTGGGAACAGTATCTTGCACGACTCGGGAAAAAACTTTCGTTGAATGCCATCGGCGGTCCATGCACAAGCTATGAGCTTGTCGCACACGATCAAACCGAGGTGGCATTCTGCGGCAAGGACTTAAAAACACTTGAGTTCTTAAAAAACATCATGAAAACCGATTATTATCATATAAGCATTTCTACCGATGTTACGGGAATAGAAAGTGCTGTTGCACTCAAAAACGGCTATGCGCTCGGCATCGCGCTCACTATCGGTCTCAATCAAAAGCGTTTCGGCATCGACAGCACACTGCATTTTAATTCGCAGGCGGCAATATTCGGTCAAAGCGTCCGTGAAATGACACGTCTCTTGGACTTTCAGGGTGCGCTGACACTCGATAATCAAGTGGTCGGCTTCGGCGATCTGTACGTCACGGTTTACGGCGGAAGGACACGGCTTGTCGGAATACTTCTCGGCAGAGGGCTGGATATCGACGAGGCTGTGGCAGAGCTGAAGGGTGTTACGCTTGAATCGCTCGTTGTGGCTAAAAGAGTAGCCGCCGCAGTCAAATATAATGCAGAGAACGGCACTCTTAATGCGGATGACTTTCCGCTTTTGCTTCATATCGACGAGATAATCAGCGACAAAAAGGCTGTAAACATACCGTGGGATAAGTTCACGACGGTATCATAAAAAAAGTTTGACGTTACCCGGCACATCGCAAACGCAAAGCCATTTTTACGGGATGCGGCATCATCGACCACTTGGATCACAGTTTATCGGCAAGAACAGAAATGAGTCTTGCCGTTTTTTTATGCCACAGAAACTTATTCTATTGAGTTTGTAAACGATACTACTGTATTTCGGCACTTTGACTTGACATTTTCGGGGGGGGTGGATAATAAAATCAGATTCATAAAAAAATGGAGGTAAACTATGAAAAAAGCATTGGCACTTTTGTTATCTGTTGTAATAGCAGTAACAGTATTGCAGGCGTTCGGCTCGGTTTCGGTTTTTGCGGAAGACTTTAACGATGACGACTTAGATACCGATCCTTCGGGAGTTTATGCGATCCTTACGAACCGCGGGGCAAAAACGGCAAGCCGTTCGCAGGAGCTGATAGACGAAATCCAAGCAGGCGAATATTTCCTTTCGGCGCAAGTGCGCTTACGCGAAGAATCGGAACGCCCCGTATGGTGCAGTTTGGGTATCAATCAAACGGGCGGAGCGTGGCCCGGAACAGCAAAGCGGGAGCTTTCTACTGAATGGACGCAAATAAGCGGTACAGCAACACTTATAAAGGACAGCAGTACGGCGGAATTTTATATCAATACAGTGTATGATAATAATTCGAACAATCCGGCTATGAACGATATAGAGGTAGATTCGATATTTGTCGTTTCGTGTTCTGATCCCAATAAAGTCAACTTGATCAAAAACCATGACTTCAACGAACTTGATTCGTCATGGGGAAAAAGATTCAATAATTATACATGCGTCATTTCGTTTTCTGCCGAATACGAGCATACCGCTCCGTCGGGTATGTATGCTATCCTTACGAACCGCGGCAACAATACGGCGAGCCGTACACAGGAGTTGAGCGCCGGCAATCCAATGAAC
The DNA here is from genome assembly GCA_045601365.1 of Clostridia bacterium. Lineage (GTDB taxonomy): Bacteria > Bacillota > Clostridia > Christensenellales > QALW01 > UMGS1322. The sequence continues at coordinate 16,539 of JAZRZN010000082.1, forward strand.
GGTGACTATTTCCTTTCGGCACAGGTTCGTTTGCGTCAGATACCCACTGAGGCTGTATTGTGCAGTATCGGTGTATTAGGCGACGGTAAAAATTGGAAAGGAACAGAAAAATATCAACTTTCTACCGAATGGACACAAGTGAGCGGCATTGCTACTCTTGCGGCAGATGAGACGGCAACATTTTTTATAAACACTGTCGATGGAAGCAGTAAGGCAGTTAAAGTCGATATAGATGTGGATTCGATATTTGTAGTTCCGCTCGCGGGTCCAAACGCCAACGTCAACCTTATTAAAAATCCTTACTTTGACGATTTCGAAGAATCGTGGACAGCAAAATTCAGCAACACCGCCTGCGATATTTCCTTTTCAACTGACGATGTTGACACAGCACCGCAGGGTGACTACGCTATCGTTACAAACCGTGCAAGCAGAACGGCATCACCGATCCAGAATGTTATAGAGTCGGTCGAAAGCGGCAAGTATTTTATTTCGATACAGGTGCGCCTGCCGAAAGGATCTTCTGGTCCTGCCGCTCCCGTAACCTGCGATGTTCTTGTGGATCAGGACGGTGCTTGGCCCGGAATAAAATCATCTGTTCCGCTTACAACCGATTGGCAACAGATATCGGGTATCATTGAGCTTGACAAAAACAGGTCACAGGCACTGTTTATGATACAGACATTGTATACAAAAAATCCTTTTACGGGTGAAGCATGGGCATCGTCGGACAATAATGATACCAAAGCCGCACCGATAAATATCGAAATGGATTCGGCATGCTTAGTTCCTGTTTTGAATACAAGCAATAATCTGCTTCAAAACCCCGGCTTTGATATCAACGAGGATTATGCAATCGAATCATGGGTGACGGACTTCAATACAAATTTATCCTGTACGCTTTCATCAAATAACATATTTGAGTTTACACCCGTTACGGGCATAAAGGATAGCACTGACGGAAGCATATCTTATGCAAACGGTCAGATTCCGTATAGTGATGAAAATATCGTTTATTCCGGCAGATGGTTTGAAAATAACGGTGCAATGAACGGCTCGTTCGAGGGTTACGCCGAGATTCGTTTCACGGGTACAACACTCAAGGTGATAGGCGGCGGCAACACTTATGTTTCCGTTGACGGCGGAGAAGAACAGCATTTTATACTCAGCGGAATAAATACCGTTGCAAAAAATCTCACAAACACTCTGCACACGGCAAGGATAATTTCGCAAGCACAAACGGGCTTCCCGGTCATAAAAGGCTTTATCGTCGATGAAAATTGCAAAACACTGCCTATCCCGAAAACACCTACGATAGAGTTTATCGGTGATTCCATTACGGAGGGCTATATCGTAGGCAACAACAGCTATCTTAATTCGTATGCTTATCTTACGGGCAAAAAGCTCGGCTGGAGATTCAATACGATCGCGTTCGGCGGTATCGCCGCGACCGTAGGTGAGGGTACTGACAGTGTCGGCATTGCCGAAAGATATTTGAGGCAGACCGAAAAGGGCGGCTTCGGTGAAAACGATTATTATGCTTTTGCAAACGATGACCTTGATTACACGGTAATAAATATCGGCACGAATGACGGCAATCCGACATCGTCAACGGCTGTTGCAAACTTCAAATCCGGCTATACGCAGTTGCTTGACAATGTGTTTGAACATCATCCCGACTGCACGGTATTCGTTATGATACCGTTTCTCGGCAGTTGCAAGACGCTTATCAAGGATGTCGTTGAAAATTACGACCAATCAAAGAATATCCATATCGTATATTCGGATGAATGGAATACGCAGTTTACTTATAAAACCGATTCCGCCGGAGTGCATCCCGATTATGAAAGCCATGTGATTGCGTCAGACAATCTCTATGATATCATCATGGAGCATCACAACAACCGATTCTGCGGCGTGAATGCGGAGCTTGGCGCAACGCTTACCGTAAACTTCTATGCGGAGCTTGAAAACAATGATGTTTCGCGTGTCGAAGTCACCCGCAACGGCAAAACCGAAACGCTTTATGGCACATTGGATAACGGCAATTATAAGTTCGCATATACCGGCATAAATCCGCAATGCATGACGGATAATATCCATGTTGAGCTGTTCGTAAACGATGAGCTTTACCAAAAACTTGATTATTCCGTAAAGGAATATTGCGAAGAGCTTTATGAAAGCTGCGGACAGGAGCTGAAAGACCTTATCGACGCAACTCTGGCATTCGGTGCGGCGGCGCAGGAGTATTCGGGATATAATATAGAGGATCTCGCATCGAAAAAAGGAATACCCGAATCCGATGATATACCCAAGGGCATCGAAAAAACGGTTACAGCTCCAAGAACGTCTGCGGATAATCAAATCATCGCGGCAGGGCTGATTTTTGAAAACGAGCCTAAGATATACTTCCGCGTTAAGGTTCAGGACGGTGTTGACATTTACCTCAACGGTGAAATGGTCGAAGCGGAGAGAGAGGGCAGTTCAACGTATGTTTACACCGACGGCATTATTTCAACGCAGTTCGGCACAGCATTTACACTTGAACTTAAACAGGGAGATGAGGTCATCCACGGCGTTCAATACAGCATCAACACATATCTTGCAAACAAGTGGGATGTCAGCGACAACGATAAGCTTTATAAGCTTGTACACGCGCTGAACGCATACGGTTGCGCTTCGCTGGCATATCAAGCGACGCTTTCAAATTGAGCGGGAGGTGATATTAGTGAAAGAAAAAAAAGAGTATATCCATCCCAAAGCGGATATTATCAAATTCAAACGGAATGACATAATCACAAACAGCGGCGATGACCCGATAAAAGCCGAGGAAGATGAATTCCCGGATGATTATACGGATGTAGAGTCAAACATACAAATATAGCGATGACATGATAAAAAAATGAGCAGGATCTCGTTGTTCCTGCTCATTATTTTTTAGGCTTTATTTCAGATTTCCGTTATTACATGATCACAGCAATACGGACTGTCTGCCGTTCGCATTTCGGTTATGGCGTTTGCAAGCCTTTGCTGGATATCACAAAAAGCCTTTTCATCGGCAGTTGTTTTGAATTTGATGCGCATTGCGCTGTCCGTGCTTAATGCGGGAATGATGCCGTTTGTCGTGCAAATGAGCATCGCGCCTATACTGCTGAACATGCTGTCAAAGGCATAGAACGAAACCGATGTGCCGTCGGCAAGCGTTTCGCTTCCGCCGCTGTACTCCGCGAGCGTTGCGCGTCCGAGTATCGCTTTAAGCTCCGTAAGATACTTTGTTTCCGCAAAAGCGGCAAAGTATGTCTTACCGTTGCGTTCGATTTTTACATAAAGAGCATCATTCGATCCGATGTTTATGCCGTAACGGTACGCATCGCTGTACTTGAATGAATATATTGAAGTCTTCGCATGACAGAACGCAGGATCGCCAAGCGCGACCTCATTTTTTGCAACGTACTGCCTGCCGTCAAGCTCGACAAACGGATAATGAGCCGGTGAACGGTAAAGACCGTACATTCTCGCAATGGCTTCGGTTTCCACGGCAGTGCAGAAAGAATTGTATGCTTTTTTGGCTTCTGCCGTTGCAAACTCAAGCTGTGCAAATCGGAAGCCGGCATCGCCGTGAATACACGGTGCGCTCGTACCGCTGAGTATCGGAATGAGGTTGCCGTCGCCGTTCTTGATGTAAAATGTGATCCCTCCGCCGTTGCCGACATAATCCTTACCGTCATTATGCCGATAATCGGCATTGAGCTTCATGGACGAATTTTTGATAATGCTTTTCCATTTTTCAAGCGCTTTGCCCTTTAAGGCGACACACATCGTTGCCCACGAACCGTTTTCGGAAAGTCCCTCCAAAGGAATGCCGATATCCTTTGTTCCGCTGCTGCGAACGGATACATACAGCGTGTCGATACGGTCAAGCCCATTAAGCACGGAATCATATGTTTTTTTGACATTTGCGAACACCCGTGTATTATACGCTTCCGCAGTTTCATTTTGGCGCGGATACGAATCGTACGGATCGGTTTCATGATCGAATCTCACGCCCGAATAGACTTCCGCATTGGGGTCAAGCGAATAAATGCCGAAATATTTGTCGTCATCAACGGTGCTTGATGTCGTGTTGATATACCTCTCGGGTATCGGAGTAGCCGAGGGTGCAGGTGTAGGCACGGATGTTGGGACTGCGGTCGCATTCGGATCGGGAACGGCAGTGTATACCGCGCTCGGTCCTTTGTCCTTAAAGCCCTTTGTTGCACTTTCAGTAGCCGAGCTGTCTGCCGTTTGCGTGCCGGAGCATGCTGTAAGCAGTAAAGCCGCCAAAATGAGTGCAAATATTCGTTTCATAAATATACCTCCGAATTACAGTTTATGCGTGCCGATGAATTTAACAGTGTTTCATCATAAGTCAACCTATATTTTAAGTATACCCCCCCCCGATAAAAAAAGTCAATACTTATTTTACATGAGGAATAATTTTTTTGTAATAGGCGCGGATCGTTGTTTTTCGTAGGAGAGTGGCTTGACGCACCATACGTGCATAAGTGCCGAAATTCGCTCGGCGTGAGCGTTGCCGAGCGAATTTTGTATATTGCAATAAAAGTTTTTGTCCACGCTTTAGTCAAGGCAGGTCGCGCCCCATTCGACCACGGTGAAGCCGTTGCGCGTAAAGGTCGGCTCATCATCGGGAGCATCTATTGAAACGTATTCATCAAGAG
>JAZRZN010000083.1:0-1128 GCA_045601365.1 Clostridia bacterium
GCGTAAGGCGAGGCGAAAAACGCAGGAATACTGGATATGTATTCCGAGGCTTTTTAACGATGCATTACACAAAGCAGATTCTTTCAAGGCTATAAATCCCTATCGTGCACCGCCTAATCAGTGAGAGCTTCTTTTATTGCAATTCACGGTGCAGCCGGCGCAGTTGCCGGAGCAGTCTGTCTTTCCGTTTTTTTTATTTTTGATCATCACTATAAGCGCCGCAACGATCGCCGCAAGAACAACGATTCCGACGATGAGCGTCGCAAGGTTTTCTGTAATCCATGTCATTTTCATCACCTGATTCGATTGTAAAGCAATTAGTAACGCTTGTCAACCGCACTTGAAATCGCAAAAAGCGTATGCTATAATTTTATAAAAGGCGGTGATATCATGGCTCTGCAGGAATCCGGCGAAATGTATCTTGAATCCATCCTCGTTCTCTCCGAAAAGCTCCCATCCGTGCGTTCGATCGACATCTGCGATTATATGGGCTATTCAAAGCCGAGCGTCAGCCGCGCTGTCGGGCTTTTGAAATCCGGCGGCTACATCACCGTTGACAAAGACGGCTACATCACGCTGACCGATGTCGGGCTTGATGTATCGCGCAAAATTTACGAGCGCCACAATGTGCTCACGGAGTGCCTCGTTTCACTCGGCGTTGACCGTGATACAGCATCCGAAGACGCCTGCCGTATAGAGCACGTTATCAGCGACGAATCATTCGAAGCGGTGAAAAAACATATGAGTAAGTAAGCGGTGTGAAAGCACCGCTTACTTATTTTTGCAGTGACTCGATAAGTTTCCATGCTTCGTTTGCATCGTCGGGATAAACGATGATGAGCGCATCTCCCTGCATAAATACAAGCTTATTATCCGTATTTTCAAGATAATCGGTGATCTCTTTATATCCGACAGGATCAAGGTACATTATGCTCAAATCTTCAAGTTCGACCTTGATCTCGTTCATACCGAGGCGGTGAGCAATAGGAGCATAGACCTGCATGGACTCAAGCGCCTTTGCACGCTGTTTTTCCGGCGCACGGTACATTAGTGTACGCATATTGTGAAGCCGGTCTACAAGCTTTATGAGAATCACTCTTATATCGCGCGCCATTGCAAGGAACATTT
>JAZRZN010000084.1:0-1206 GCA_045601365.1 Clostridia bacterium
ATCCTTGACCGGCTGCTTGTTTTGAGAGGAAAGCAAACGGTAATAATACTGCGAGCTGATATTTCTCTGCAAGGTGCGGACAGCCCAAGTCTCTGCGGCGGCTTCTTTAGCATACCACTCTCTTGCCGCATCGTCTTTCACTTGCAATAATGTGCGGTAATGCGACCATGTGAGAAGTGGAGCAGATTTTCCACACGCTGTGTGGAAAATCTCCGGGAACGATTTATAGAAGGAATAGAAGCTGTACAAATTCGTTTTTGTAAAGCCCTTGCCGTATTCGTCTGTCAGTTCCTTCGACAGCTTTTTTATGATCTCCATACCGTATTCGGCACGACCGTCGCCGCCGAGTTCTTCTTCTGCAATACGGTAGCCGATCAGCCAGTTCCTTTGAATCAGTGCCACATTGACCGCCTGATACGCACTTTCACGGGAGGTTTCGATAATGCCGCGCATATCGCTTAAAATATCATCCGATTTCACAAAATTACTCATAAGGTTATTTTGACCGTAAATCTGCATTTTATGATCCATTTTCTTATCCTCCGTTATTCTTCAAATCCCTGTGCGATGGCTGAAATATCCCGTTTCAGCGTTCTGTTTGCTTCCTCAATGTCAAACTCTCTGTAATCCCAATGTTCTTCCGTTCCGTAAGGAGAAAGATATACATGGTCGGACTTTCCCATTTTGTCGATTTTTTTGATGATCTCTCCGAAATCGTATGGCGCAACATCGTCAAGGATACCTTTTCCGGCTCCGGCAATGATTTTCGGATATGCCGTGCTTGTTCCTTTCGGCATTTCGGAAACGCTTTCAAGCACGATGCGGAATGTCTGCTCACATCCGAAATCGTAAACCATTTCCATCGCATCACCGATGTTCAGTTCGAGTGTGTTCAGCCGCACCTCTCTCGGATCGGTTGCCAACTCACCGAAGTCATCCTCATCAAGCGGTATCTCAAACCGTTTTCCGTTATATGAAATGTAAAAAAGATGATATGCAAGCGTATCGAATGCGGCAAGAACGAGAAAGCCCAAATTTGCCAATGTGTAGTTGGATGATACCTCTACCGTGCGGTTGATCTTATCGCCGTATTCATCGTATGTAATTTTGAATCTGTAAATCTGTGCTTTCATCGGATATTTCCTTTCTTTGCGGGGATATATTCCACCTCGCCACGCAAGCGGTATTCATATTCGCTTTTTGCCG
>JAZRZN010000085.1:0-37299 GCA_045601365.1 Clostridia bacterium
TAATGTCGGGATTTAAGAACCGATATTTGGTAGTAAGCAAAATGCCCGCCATAAAGAAAGCAATTTCCAAAGAAAAACTGACCAAGCGAGGCTTAGTCAGCATTTTCGATTATTACCAAAAGGTACATATTTAATTTTGAAGTGCACCGCCGTGTGCCGAACGGCACGCACGGGGGTGTGAGAGGAGGGAATAAATCCCTCCTACTCGATTCCGAATACTTGATTTATGCGCGTAGGGTGCGGCGTCCCCGACGCACCGTTGTACGCACACAAAGCACGGGCAGGAAACAAAATAATTATTCCGAAAAACTTCATCGTGTCATTGCGAGCATCCGAAAGGATGCGTGGCAATCCATGCTTGACTTAAAGTTACTTTTATTTTCGGTATGGATTGCCACGTCGCTTCGCTCCTCGCAATGACACAAGGGAATACACAAAAGGATAAAATAAGTATTCCTGCAACAAACATCGCTTACGGTGCGACAGCGGATGCCGCACCCTACGGGATATGACGTAAAGTTTGGCTTATTCGTAGGGAACGCCGTCCTCGGCGTTCCGCTTGCATGAAAAAGATTGCAGGAAATTACGGCTTGTTTTATATCTTTATACATCGTGTCATTGCGAGCATCCGCAGGATGCGTGGCAATCCATGTTTGGCATAAAGTAACTTTTGTTTATGTCTGGATTGCCACGTCGCTTCGCTCCTCGCAATGACACAAGGGAGTGTGCAAAAGGATAAAAAACATGTTCCTGCAATAAACATTGCAAGCGGTACGTCGGGGATGCCGCACCAAATGGGATATGATATCACGGTTTGTTTTTGTCCGTAGGGAACGCCGTCCTCGGCGTTCCGTTTGCATAAAACATATTGCAGGAAATTGCAGTATATTTCATATCTTTATATATCGTGTCATTGCGAGCATCCGAAAGGATGCGTGGCAATCCATGTTGAGCAGAAAGTTACTTTGCGTCAGTATGGATTGCCACGGAGCTAACGCTCCTTAAAATGACACAAGGAAGTACGCAAAAGGATAAAATGTATATTCCTGCAATAAACATCCCGTGCGGTGCGTCGAGGACGCCGCACCATACGGGATATGATATCACGGTTTGTTTCTGTCTGTAGGAAACACCGTCCCCGACGTTCCGTTTATGTGAAAAAGATTGCAGGAAAATACGGTATATTTTACATCTTTATATATTGTGTCATTGCGAGCATCCGAAAGGATGCGTGGCAATCCATGCTCGGCATAAAGTAACTTTTGTTTATGTCTGGATTGCCACGTCGCTTCGCTCCTCGCAATGACACGATGAAGTTTTTCAGAATAATTAATTTGTTTCCTGCCCGTGGTTTGTGTGCGTACAACGGTGCGTCGGGGACGCCGCACCATACGCGCATAAATCAAGTATTCGGACAAAAAATTCGCTCGGCAACGTTCACGCCGAGCGAATTTTTTATGCAACACAATAAAAGTTTTTTGCCGAGCTTTTTTTCAAAAAAGCTCGCAGGGGTCACGGGAACGGAGTTCCCGCAAAGGGGGGCGATAGCGAAAAGATCAGCAATGCCTGCTTTGCAAATGTGCTTTTAGTGCTTCAAAGGAAGCATCGCTTATATCGTGTTCTATCTTGCATGCGTCCTCAGCGGCGACTGTCGGCTCGACACCGATGCCGATGAGCGCATCGGTTATCAGGGTGTGCCTTTCGTATATCTTTTTCGCCACACAAAGACCTTCGGCGGTGAGCGTGATGTGACCGTCTCTGTCAACATTTATATAGCCGTTTTTCTTCAAAAGCCCGACAGCACGCGAAACACTCGGTTTCGAAAAGCCCATGAATTCACAAATATCTATCGAACGCACCGATTCGGATTTTTGGGAAAGTACATATATGTTCTCAAGATACATCTCGCCGGATTCCTGCATTGAAATTACCTCTCAGAATTTATTTTTTATATGATAGCACATAAAGTAAAATTTTTCAATACCCCAAAAATCGCTTGACAGAATGCGACCTATTATGTTATCATACAGTTAGCATATGCTAACTGTACAAAGGTTAGCGATGGCTAACTGAAAGGAAACATATATGACACTTGATGAACTTAAGATCGGGGAGCATGGCATTATCGTTTCTGTCGGCGGGGAAGGGGCGCTCAGATGCAGACTGCTCGACATGGGGCTTATCCCGAAAACGCATGTTACGCTTCAAAAGACAGCGCCGATGGGCGATCCGATAGAAATAGAGATACGCGGATACGAGCTTACTCTGCGCAAGGATGATGCTAAAAAAATAGAGGTGCTGACGGAGGTCGGGTTATGATATTTGCGTTGGTCGGCAATCAGAACAGCGGCAAGACAACGCTTTTCAACGCGCTTACCGGATCCAATCAGCATGTAGGCAATTTCCCCGGTGTGACCGTTGACAGCAAGATAGGTCAGATGCGGGGACAGAAAGCATCGGTCGTCGATCTGCCCGGAATATATTCACTGCGTCCGTATACGCAGGAGGAGATCGTTACACGGGATTTTATTATCAACGAAAAGCCCGACGGCATCATAAATATCGTTGATGCGACGAATATCGAACGCAATCTGTATCTTACGCTTCAACTGCTCGAACTGCGCGTGCCGATGGTGCTGGCGCTTAACATGATGGATGAAGTGCGTGCGAACGGCGGCACGGTGGATATCGCAAAGCTGAGCGATTCGCTCGGCATACCCGTCATACCTATAAGTGCGGCAAAGGGCGAGGGCATTTCGGAGCTTGTCGATAAGGCGATGCAGACGGCAAAAAGCAAGACGTATCCGCTCGTAACGGACTTCTGTACGGGCGATTCCCCCGTACATCGCTGCATCCATGCGGTAATACATCTTATTTCGGATCATGCCGATAATATCGGAGTATCGTCGCGCTTCTGCACGGCAAAGCTCATTGAGGGCGACGATGCGCTTATCGAACAGCTCGAACTTGATACAAATGAAAAAGAGCTTCTTGAACACTGCATCGTTCAGCTGGAAGAAGAATCGGGGCTTGACCGCAATGCCGCGCTTGCCGATATGCGATATACGTTCATCGAAAACGCGGTAAGTTCATCTGTCGTAAAATGTCATGAAAGCAAGGAACACAGGCGTTCCGTGCAGCTTGATAAGATCTTTACGGGCAAATATACCGCGTTGCCGGTGTTCATCGTGATACTGCTTGCGGTGTTCTGGCTGACATTCGATGTCATCGGAGCATTTTTATCCGATATTCTGAGTTTGGGTATAGACAAGCTGACCGCGCTTGTTGATTCCTTGCTTACCGCTTACGGCATCAATCCCGTAGTACAAAGTCTTGTGACAGACGGCATATTCGCGGGTGTCGGCGGTGTACTTTCGTTTTTACCGATAATAGTAACGCTGTTTTTCTTCCTTTCGATATTGGAAGATACGGGCTATATGGCGCGAGTGGCGTTCGTCATGGATAAGCCGCTCAGGAAGATCGGACTTTCGGGCAGGAGCTTTGTGCCGTTGCTTATCGGCTTCGGCTGTTCCGTTCCGGCGATAATGGCTACGCGCACGGTTTCATCCGACCGTGACCGCAAAATGACGGTTTTGCTCACGCCTTATATGAGCTGTTCGGCAAAAATACCGATATACGCGGTGTTTGCCGCGGCATTTTTCCCGAAATACAGCGCACTTGTTATGCTGGGACTGTATTTGACCGGAATAATACTTGCCGTGCTTGTTTCATTCGTACTTAAAAAAACATCGTTCCGGGGTCAGCCCGTGCCGTTCGTAATGGAGCTTCCGAACTACCGTCTGCCGTCGGTAAAAAGCGTTGCGATGCTGTTGTGGGATAAAGCGAAGGATTTTTTGCAAAAGGCATTTTCGGTCATATTCATCGCAACGGTGGTGATTTGGTTCCTGCGCTCATTCGATACGCGCCTTAACTTTGTGTCAAGCGGCGCACAGAGCCTGCTTGCGCTGTTCGGGCAGTGGATATCGGTAATATTCAAGCCGCTCGGCTTCGCTGATTGGCGCGTGATGACGTCGCTGATATCGGGCTTCATGGCAAAGGAAGCGGTAGTATCGACGCTGTCGGTGCTTCTCGGTGCGTCTTCTGCGACGCTTACGGGGGCGTTGTCAGGCTTGTTCACACCGCTTTCGGCGGCAAGCTTCCTTCTGTTCACGTTGCTTTATACGCCTTGCGTGGCGACGATGGCAACAGTAAAAAAGGAGCTGAACTCCGTTTGGGCGATGCTCGGCGTGATGCTCATGCAGTGTGCGGTGGCGTGGCTCGCCGGATGCATCGTTTTTCAGATAGGGAGCTTGATTTGATTTGAGGTTTGTGCTATAATCATTAACGACAACGAAAAAAAGGAAACTTTGAGTACCGAATAAACAGTATTGCAGTATGCCCCGTCACATCGGTGTTCGTTATACCGAAGAAAGGAACCGATATCGAATGGAAAACAGTACAGGTGCAAAGGAATTTTACGAAAAAAGCAAGGATGGCAAGGGCTATAACGGGATATATCAGCGGGTAGTGAAAAGGATAGCGGATATCCTTATCTGTATTATCGCTTTGCCGTTTTTTGCGCTTATATTCATCCCGGTGGCGATAGCCATAAAGGCAGAGGACGGCGGAAGCATATTTTATAAGGCTGAGCGCATCGGCAAGGATTCAAAAAAGCTCAACATGTATAAATTCCGCTCAATGAAGGAAAACTGTGAAAACATACTCAATCCCGACGGAAGCACATTCAATTCCAAGGATGATCCGCGTGTCACCAAGGTCGGCAGATTTTTGCGCGAAACAAGTCTTGACGAAACACCTCAGCTCATAAATATATTAAAGGGCGAAATGTGCATAATCGGTCCGCGTGCGAGCGGTTGGGGCGCAGTCGGTTCATACGCCGATGACGAAAAGGACAAAATGAAGGTACTGCCGGGCATCACGGGTTACACTCAGGCGTACTACAGGAACAGCATAACCGTAAGAGAAAAACGCCTTTACGATGCCGCGTATGCGCACAACGTTTGCTTTTCGCTCGATATGAGAATACTTTTCAGGACAGTTGCTACGGTGCTGAAAAGGGAAAATGTATATACCAACTGATGGAGGCATTTTGTGAAGCTCGGAGACATCATCATTCTGACCGTTATAGGAATATGCACGGTGCTTGCCGTGATATCGGAAATCAAACGTAAAAAGCGCGGATGCTCCGGCTGTTGCGCCGATTGCACGGGCTGTGCGAAAAAACAGAAGAAATAAACATCTGACAGCAGAGGGAACAACATGTATATCAAACCTGAGTATTTTAAGGCGGAGCCGGGACGCTTTGTGCTTAACGGCACGGTGACGGCATTTGCGCATCCGTCGCTGAACAACGACAGTATAAAAAGTTTTTTTCATGAATTTGCTTTGCGCAACGCTGCACTTGAAATCAAGCCGTGCGACGGGTATATCTTCACGGTCGGCGATACCGTGCCCGAAGACAACGGCGAAAATGAGTATTCCGTAAAAATAAGCAGCAGCGGCATTGCGGTAAAGGGCTCGGATGAGCGTTCGCTCAAAGCCGGGATAATGACATTGCTCGATATGATACAGGCAGATGAAACGGGAGTATTCATTCCCGCATGCACCGTGCTTGACGACCCGAAAATAAAAATGCGGGCAGTGCATGTCTGCGTTTTTCCCGAAACGCCGCTGTCATTTTTAAGAAAGACCGTGCGTGCATGCGCATTCATGCGGTACACGCATGTGATAGTCGAATTCTGGGGGATGCTGAAATTCGACTGCATGAAGGAGCTTGCATGGGAAAATGCATATTCAAAAGCCGAGGTAGCGGAAATTGTAAGGGAAGCCGATGAGCTTGGCACAGAGCTTGTGCCGATGATGAACCACCTCGGTCACGCTTCGCAGTCGCGGCTGTGCTTCGGCAAGCATACGGTGCTTGACCAAAACCCGGCGCGGTGGCAATTGTTTGAGCCCGACGGCTGGGCATGGAACATATCGAATCCCGATGCGTTGTCGCTGATGAAGCAAATACGGCAGGAGCTGTATGAGCTGTTCCCTGATTCGAAATATTTCCATATCGGCTGTGATGAGGTCTATTCTTACTGCAGTGACATAAACAAAGCAAAAAAGCTTACGGAACACATAAACTCGGTTACCGACGATATCGAAAGCTCGGGACGCAGGGCGATAATGTGGGGCGATATGCTTCAGAAAAAAGGTACGTTCAACGGTGACGGCAACGAGTACGAATTCAACATCGAAAGCGAGGAGGTCGCATCGCTGATACGCGAGGGGCTCAAGAAGCGCACCATCATCGCCGATTGGCAGTACGCGGCAAAAAAAGCTCCTGTGCGCTCGGCGGTCTTTCTGAAAGAAGCGGGCTTCGATACGCTGTTGTGTCCGTTCCTTGATAACGCAAATCTCGATGCCTGTGCCGATACCGCCATAGAACACGGGCTGTACGGCATCATATATACTACATGGCATCTTATAAACGAAAGATATTGGATGCTGCTTCACGGGGCGCAGAAGTGCATAAGCGGAACGGGCACTTCGACACCTGTCGGAACGATGGCGGGCATGGCATCGGTGCTTCGTAAGGTTTCGCCCGCTGACGGGAATTACTTTGAAGCCGGATGGACAAAAAATCAAATTTAATGTTTGCTGTTTCGGAATAAAATACAAAGCCGCTTCGGATAATAACACCGAGGTGGTTTTTTTGAAAAAGATCATAAGAACGGTTTTTGCCGTCGGGATGCTTGCGGCGGCAGTGCTTGCGGCAGTGATATTTCTGAATGTTCCCGACCTTTCGGAAGAAAAGATCACAAACATAAGTCAAACGCTCGTCATTTGCGATAAAAACGGTACACCCGTCGCAAGGCTGAACAGCGGGCAGAACAGGCAAAGCATTTCAGAGATACCCGAAAATGTGCGCGACGCGCTCATCGCCTGCGAGGACGTGCGCTTCTATGAGCATAACGGCATCGACATAAAACGCATCTTCGGGGCGATGCTTGCCGATATAAAATCGGGAAGCTATTCGCAGGGCGCAAGCACCATAACGCAACAGCTTATCAAGAACTCGCATCTCACTAACGAAAAAACGCTTATGCGAAAGGCAAAGGAAGCCATACTTGCGCTGGAGCTTGAGCGCCGTTACAGCAAGGATGAGATTTTGGCGATGTATCTTAACTTTGTATATTTCGGGCGCGGCGCTTACGGCATACAGACTGCGGCACAGACGTATTTTGCCAAAGACGCATCCGAGCTTTCCGTGCCTCAGGCGGCAACGCTGATAGGTGCGCTCAAGGCTCCGAACAAATACGCGCCGCATATAAATTACGAAGCATCGCTAAAGCGTCGCAATACGGTGATTGAGTGCATGAACAAAAACGGTTTTATATCCGATGAGGAGTTTTCGGCATATTCCGCCGAGCCGATAGTGATAGCGGATGAGGCGGAGCAGGCGGACTACGGCTATTTTACCGACTATGTGCTTGAAGAAGGCGCGGCGGCGCTCGGTATCACTGTTGCCGATTTCCTCGGCGGAGGCTATACGGTCTATACCACGCAGGATTCGGGCTTGCAGACGTTTTTACAGGAGCTGTATGCTGACGGCGACCTTTTCCCTGATAAAGATGTCGAATCGGCGGCAGTAGTCATTGATAACAAAAGCGGCGGCATAGCCGCGATGGTGGGCGGCAGAAAGCATGAGGGCATGCGCCTTTTTAACCGTGCCACCGCGCTCAGACAGCCGGGCAGCTGTATCAAGCCGATACTCGTTTATGCTCCCGCGCTTGAAAACGGCAGTATAACCGCGTCAACGCTCCTTTCCGACAGGCGAACGGATTTCGACGGCTATTCGCCGACGAATTTTCACGATGTCTATTACGGCAGTGTGACAGTGCGCCGCGCACTTGCGCTTTCGCTCAACGTTCCGGCGGTATCGCTTTTGAATGAAAACGGAATAGAGTATTCCAAACGATTTGCCGAAAAGCTGGGAATAAAATTCGATGATGACGATAAATATCTCGCACTTGCGCTCGGCGGCATGAAATACGGCACGTCACCGCTTGCGCTTGCCTGCGCGTACCGAAGCTTTGCTTCGGGCGGAAGCTATACCGAGGGGCGGTGCATAGAAAAAATAACCGACAGCGACGGCAATACCGTATATGAGTATCAAAAAAACGAAAAAAACGTAATGAAGGACAGCACGGCGTTCATCATAACCGACATCCTTTGCGATGTTTCAAAGCAGAGCAATAACCCCCTGCACACGCTCAAATATCCCGTTGCATGCAAAACGGGTACGGTCGGCTGTGAGAACGGCTATTCGGACGCATGGTCAACATCGTATACATCCGACAGCACCGTGTGCGTGTGGATGGGCTTTGACCGCACCGACAGCGAACATTTCCTTAACGAGAACATCACGGGAAGCACTCTTCCGTCGCTTATCGCCGAAAAACTGTACGGATATCTTTTCGAACATTACGGCTGTACGCCGTTCACCGTGCCGCAGTCGGTCAAAAAGGTGACACTCGATTCCTATGCGCTTTCGGTGTTCGGTGAGCTGTGCGTCGCGGGCGACAGTACGGCAATGGCGTATAGGACGGATGAATATTTCACGGAAAACACCGCCCCCGAAAACGAGAGCATCTATTGGAAAACACCGCTTCAGGCGAAAGATATCCGCGTTCAGCTTAATGAGCTGAGGCAGGCGGAAATAAAGCTGACAGCGTCGCAGAGCTACTGCGAATATCTTGTGTATAAGGGCGAACGGCTCATAGGCAAGGTGAGCGGAAGCGAGGACAGCGTGCTGACGGTGACGGACACCGATTACCGCGAGGGCGATTCGTACTGCGTTCTGCCGCGCCACACATCCGTGTATGAAAACGGCATGTTGCTTGAGGGTGAAAAAAGTGAAGAAATAAAGCCGTAAATTTTGCTTTGAAAATTTTTCAATATATGATAAAATATATACGGGTGATTTGATGAAAACCGCGATATATGACAAAAACGGACGAAAAACCGCAGGCGATACCGAGCTTGAAGAGGTATTGCCCGCACATGTGCTTTCTTCGGAGCTTCCGCTCAGAAAGAACGGCAGACTGTATTCGCGCCTTACCGACGGCAGTATTTCGCTTATTGAGGCTGACGAACGCACACTTGATGCTTTCGACGCGGAAAGCGAGGATTTTGCGCATGTGACGCGGAGCGGCTTTATAAAAAAACTTCTGTTCGGCACTGCCGGCAACGACATAAAAAATCTTTGCCGCAAATACGGCTTCCGCTTCGACGATGTGCGCAGGGTGCTTGTGGCTGAGGTCAGCGGTGATGTTTCGGAGTATATCACGCTTCTCGAAGCGTCGGACGATGATGAAATGACGGTCATCGGGCTTGATGCGCACCGGCTTGCGATAATATGCCCGGATGATGACAATACCGAAATAGCCGATGCCGTAGGCTCTACCTTCGCCGAGCTGAACACAGATTATAATATCGGCATAAGCTGTGTGGCGGACAATGCGGGCATGCTCAAGGAAGCCTTTGAACAGGCGCTTGCGGCTGTAAGAACGGGCAAACAGCTATCCTACGGCGGCGGTATATGGAAATTTTCCGATATCCTGCCGGAGCTTATCGTATCGCATCTGCCGCAGGGCTCCTTTGCGGAGCTTAAGCAAAAGGCAGAGCAGATACAAAAAAGCCTTGATCACGACACGGTGGAACTTGCATTGGAATTTTTTCGCCATGACCTGAATATAAGTGAAACTGCACGGTATTGCTACCTGCACCGCAATACGCTGATATACCGTCTTGACCGCATAGAAAAGGAAACGGGCTTCAATATGCGCAATTTTGACGATGCCGTGGCGTTCAGGCTGTATATCGCTGTAAATAAAATGTCGAAGTGAGTAAAATGAAAAAGAAAAAAACATCATTTTTGTCCGTTGTCGCGCTTGTGCTTGTCGTCGTCGTCAGTTTTGCGGCGGGCTACATCGTAAGAGATCCGTATCTTGCTCTTGCACGGGGACTTTCGCACGATCAGATACGTCTTTTGAAGGATGCTTCCAAAATAATCAACGCCTACTCGCTCTACGGCGCAGAGGAAGAGGATATGGTGAATTATGCGCTCAAGGGCATGGCGGCATCTCTTGACGATGATTATGCCTACTACTTCACTCCCGATGAACTCAAGGAATACAACGATTCCTCAAGCGGCGTAGTGGAGGGCGGCATCGGCGCTACGGTGACATTATACGGAAACAAATTCATCGTTTCCGATCTTTATAAGGATTTTTCAGCCGATAAAGCAGGTATCAGGGTAGGTGATATCATCATCGGCGTTGACGGCGTGTCCACCGACGGCGAAGATTTTGCCGAAATGATCGACAGGGTGGTCGGCAAGCCGGGAACAGAGGTCAGAATAAATGTTCTGCGTGACGGCAAGGAGCTGGCATTCGATGTCACACGCACCAGCGGACAGCGGCAGATGACCGAATATTCGATGATAGAAAACACAAAGATACTTTATACACGCATAGTTTCGTTCCACGGCAATGCAACGGACTATTTTAAGGAAGCCCTGAAATTCGGCGAAGCCAACGGATATGAAAAGCTTATAATCGACCTTCGCGGCAATCTCGGCGGCGAACTCAGCACTTTTGAACCGATAGCGGATATATTGCTTCCCGAGGGCGAAACCTTCTATGCCATGAATAAAAAAGGGCAGAAGCTTGTAAGCTGTACATCGGATGCGGACTGCATCGGCAAGCCCATTTGCGTCTTGATGAACGAAAATACCGCAAGCGCATCGGAAGCACTCGCAGGCGCGTTGCGCGATCTTGCGGGGGCATCGCTCGTCGGCACTGTCAGCTACGGCAAGGGTATCATGCAGACGAATGTCCCGCTTGTCAACGGCGGTATGTTCAAGCTGACGACGGCTGAATATTATATTCCGAGCGGCGTATGCATTCAGGGGCAAGGACTTGCTCCCGACTATGAAATAACGCTTCCCGATGAGCTTAGCGAGATGCCATGGCTCAAAACACAGGAAAACGATACTCAGCTCCAAAAGGCGATATCGGTACTTAACGGGTGAAAAAAATGGATATTACGGATATTGAATTCAAGCGTGTGTTCGCGCTCAACCCTTATAAAACACTGCGGCTTCCGCTTTGCTCAATGGATCTTTACCGGGATATCATCTCCGGCGAATACGGCGATCCGTATCCCGTTATCGAGCGTGGCGGCACTGCCGACGAACGCTTTGAAAACGGCAGATATTATTTCGACGGCAATGCGACATCACGATTGCTGTGCAGGCTGATGCCGTATGCGTGCTATGAAATGGAGACCGACAGTCTGATTGGCGAATGCGGCTTTGTGCTTTCAAACGGCGCGGCACGCTTTTTACTGACGGTTAAAAACAGCGGTAACGGGAAAGCATATATCTGCGGCAACGGTGAACAGAAAGAAATACCTTGCAAAGAGAGTATCGCATTTGCGTTCCGGCACCGCCGTGAGCATTTTGACGCTTACATAAAAAACAACGGCGTGTGGGAATTTGTCTGCACGTTTACCGATAACGCTTTTGCCGGAAGCGCAAGCGAGGACTTTTTCAAAAATACGCTCGTGTGTGTGTTCTGCTCGGGAACGGCGGTCATAAGCAATGTGTGCGCATATTACGATTGCGGGCTTGCTCAGGCGGATATGCGTCCCGTGCGCTTTGAAAACGGTGAAGCTATCGTCGAAAACGGCAGAATATATCTTACGGCGACCGTTCGCATGCACGAAGAATGCTTTCAGGGCGTATTTTCGTGGATACCCGGCACAGCCGATATATCATTGACGGGTGTGCTTTTCTTTGATGTCGGTGACGGCGTGTGGGGGAACGAGGTCGCTTCTTCGATAATATTTGACAGAAATTCACATAAATGGCTTATGTGGGTATGCGATTTTTCGCACGGTCACATCCTTGCGCACGCATCGTTTGACGGCGATCCGCGCTTCGGCGTAAATGTCATTGATGTACTGTTGATGAAACGCATGGCAGAGGGCGACAGCGAGCAGGTATTTCTTGCAAGAGAGGGCGACGAAGACCCGGATTTCTTCTTCGATGCGCATTCGGGCAAGTGGTATATGTCGGTATGCCGCCACTGTGACGAAAACGGTTCGTACAGATATATGTTTTTTGTTTCGGACAAGCCGTTCGAAAATTATAAATACATTGCTTGCGGGCTTTCGGGCGCGGGCGCGGAAACCGGCGGCTCGTTCGTTGTCTGCGGCGGCAGGACATATTTTGTCTGCGGAAACGATTTTTCCAAAAAATCGGATTACAGAGTGTATGACGTGCCATCGTTTGAATTTCTCGGCACGCTCAAGGCAGATTTTCCCGACGGCGGCTTCCGCGGCTGGGGAACGGTAACGGAAATAACTAAGGGAACGCGCAAAAAGCTGTATTGGCTCACCTTTGACCGCTGTAACGCAAGCGATTACCGCTGGAGCTACGGAAATATATATTGCTTTGAAAGTGAAATCAAGGATTTTCGGGAGTGAAAAGCGCTTGACATTTTTTTTGAAATACTGTAATATTATATCCGCTGAGGTGAAGGAAGCTTCTGACACTGGGGCACTGTGAAAAAAATCTGAAAACAAGGTTATGTACTGAGTTTTAGGGAAAAATAACAATGTAACGATGTATATTATTCTCTTTATCTGTTCGGTACGGTAAAGAGAATTTTTTTATCAGGGAGGAAATTATGGAAAAAAGAATAGGTATCGTCGGAATAGTCGTCGAAAACCCGAAGGAATCGGCGGAACAGGTCAATGAGCTTCTCAGCATGTATTCCGATATCATCATCGGGCGAATGGGCTTGCCGTACAGAGAACGTTCGGTATGTGTTATATCGGTCACGGTTGACGGAACGAATGACCGTATCGGTGCATTGTGCGGAAAATTGGGCAGAATAAACGGTGTGAACGTTAAAAGCGTACTTACATCAAAAACTTATATTGATTGAGGCGGTAAAAATGAAAAAAATAATAAGCATCTTTGTTTCTGTAATGCTTCTTGCATCTGTTTTTGTCGGTTGCGGCGGCAATAATGCCGATAACGGCGAGAATATCGGCGGCAGAACAGCATTCAATATCGGCGTTCTCAGCGGTCCCACGGGCATGGGCATGGCAAAGCTTATGAATGATGCCTTGAACGGTAAATATGACAACGAGTACAACGTTGAGCTGTTTTCGGCACCGACCGACATAACGGGACTTTTGATAAACGGTGAGCTTGATATCGCCGCACTGCCGACGAATCTTGCTTCGACGCTCTTCAATAAGACGAACGGGCAGATACAGCTTCTTGCCGTAAATACGCTCGGTGTGCTGTATGTTCTCGAAAAGGGGGATACCGTGCATTCGGTAAGGGACCTTGAGGGCAAAAAAATATATTCGTCGGGGCAGGCTTCTACACCGCAGTACGCGCTCGATTATGTGCTTGCGCAGAACGGTATATCCTGCGATGTCGAATATTTCGCCACGCATGCCGAGCTTGCCGCGCAGGCGCTTGCCGGCAATGCTGATATCATACTTTTGCCCGAGCCGCAGGTATCGAATATTTTGATGAAGGATGCCGGATTCAGGATCGCACTTGACTTTAACGCTGTCTGGAACGAAGCGAGCGACAACAAGGCACTGCTTTCGATGGGCTGTCTTGCGGTGAGAAAGGATTTCGCACAGAACAATAAAGATGCGCTTGAAAAATTCATTGCGGATTACGGAGCATCGGTGAAATTCGTCAATGAAAATATCGAAGAAGCCGCCGAAATAATAAAAGCATTCAACATCGTGACGTCGGCGGAGGTTGCTGTGCGTGCGATCCCCAATTCCGCTATCGTATTGATAAGAGACGATGAAATGAAAACCAAAACAGATGCGTTCCTTAAGATACTTTACGAAAGTGACCCGGGCGTGATCGGAGGAAAATTACCCGATGAAAGCTTCTATTACTAAAAACATACTTCGCGGCGCGGGCGCGGCGGTACTGTGGCTGTTCGTCTGGCAGGTGATATATATGGCAACGGCAAACGAATTGCTCATCGTCTCGCCCGTGGCGGTCGCAAAGCGGATATTCATGCTTGCACAGACGCATGATTTCCGTCTGAGCGTTCTGATGAGCGTTTTAAGGATAGTTGAAGGACTGCTTATCGGCACTGCCGCAGGCATCGCCGTAGGCTGTATCTGTGTGCCTGCAAATGCCGTCATCACACCGCTTATGACGGTGATAAAGGCGACACCGGTCGCTTCGTTCATAATGCTTGCGTGGATATGGCTGAAAAGAGACAGCATCCCTGTGTTCATCTCGGTTTTGATGGTACTGCCGATAATAGGCAATGCCGTAAGAACGGGCATTATCGGCGTGCCGAAAGAGTTGCTTGAGTTTTCGAAAATGTATCGGCTCAAGAGAATACAAAAGCTTCGGTATATATATATCCCGTCGGTGATGCCGCATTTTGCATCCGCGCTCTGCACGTCGGCGGGGCTTGTGTGGAAAGCAGGCGTGGCGGCAGAGGTGCTGTGTCAGCCGAAAAACTCCATCGGCGGAAATCTTTTCAATGCAAAAAACATGCTCGATACGCTTGATGTGTTCGCGTGGACGGCGGTAGTCGTCATAATAAGCCTGTGCCTTGAGCTGATCATCAGAGCGTTACTCAAAAAAATATCTTCGGCGGTTCCGTATGATAAAGATAAGTAATTTAACGGTAAAATACAAAAAAACAGTTATAGACGGCTTTTCTTATGAATTTTCCAAAGGGATATACTGTATTTTCGCGCCGTCGGGCAAGGGCAAAACGACGTTGTTCAACGCCATAGCCGGACTTGTGAACTATGACGGTGAGATCGTCTGCGACGGGGAAATAAGCTATCTCTTTCAGGAGGACAGGCTTTTGCCGTGGCTGACGGCATATAAAAACATAATGCTCACCGCACGCGATAAAAATGCGGCGGAGCATTATATAAATAAATTCGGTATTGCGGAATTTGCCGATAAAAAACCGTCAGAGATGAGCGGCGGCATGCAGAGAAGATGCGCTCTTGCACGCTGTTTTGCGTTCGGCGGAAGCATATATTTGCTCGATGAGCCGTTCAGAGGGCTTGATGAGGGCAATGCCGGGCTTGTCCGTGAGGAAATAAAAAAGCTCGGTGAGAATGCCGCCGTACTCGTCGTAACGCATGACGAAACCGATACGGCTTCGCTGAATGCAACCAAGGTCATTTTATAAAACGGAGCATATCTTTCAGTGTATCTATGTATTTGGCGGTATCGCACATGTCTTTGTTCTGCATGTTGCTTCCGCCCTGAGAAAATGCGTTCATGATGTTCGGCAGCATGTTCATCATGCCCGAAAGACTGTCGATCCGGGAATTAAAACTGTCAGCGGCTTCGATGGCGTGCTTTATGCCGTTGAAGCTTTTTTTATCCGAAAGCGCCCATAAAATAAGCAAAACGGTAATGTCATTCACTTGTATATCACCTCATAGTATAGAATATGCACCGAAAAGCCAAAAGTGCATAAAATATATAGAGGTGATTTTTTTATGAAAAGGACTCTGAGCCAAAGCCGTCGCCCGCAGAACAGCGGCAGTGCAAACGGCGTAAATGAAAATGAACTTAACTCGGAACAGAAAAAACAGCTTGAACAGCTGAAGGGAATGGCGAAAAAATACGAGGGCAAAAGCGAAAACGATATCCTGCGCGACCTGAATGATGCGGTGGCACGCGGTAAGAAAGACGGCAGTATGAGCAATGAAAAAATGGAGAGCATTGCAAAAACCATCGCTCCGATGCTCAACCGCGAACAAAAAAACAAGCTCGACAAGCTGATGAAAAGCCTTAAGTGAGCGCAAAAGCATCAAATATAACTTGCTTATTCACGGCGGTTGTGGTATCATAATATCGGAATATCCGATGTTTAAGAAGGTGCATTTATGGCAAACGGTTATCAGACCGCTGTGTATTATTTTCCGAATTGGCATGTCGATGAAGCGAACGAACGTTTTCACGGCAAAAACTGGACGGAATGGGAGCTGCTCAAGTGCGCCCGTCCGCGTTTTGAAGGACACATTCAGCCAAAGATCCCGCTGTGGGGATATGAGGATGAAGCCGACCCGCGCGTCATGGCAAAAAAGATCGACGCCGCGGCGGAAAACGGCATAGACTGTTTCCTGTTCGATTGGTATTGGTTCGAAGACCGTTCGTTCCTTTCGCGTTGTCTTGAAGAGGGCTTCCTCAAAGCCGAAAATGTCGGGAAGATCAAATTCGCGCTGATGTACGCAAACCACAGATATTGGGGCAACAATCATCCCGCACGCGCATTGCACGCGCCGGAGCATCTTTTAGGGTGCGAGGTCGATGAAGCCACTTTTGTAAAGGCTACCGATTACTGCATTGAAAAATATTTTTCATCGCCGTCGTATTGGCGCGTTGACGGCAAGCTGTATTATTCGATATACGAATTAAGCACTCTGATAAAAAGTCTCGGCGGGTTGGAGAACTGCAAGCGTGTGCTTGACGGCTTCCGGGAGCGTGTGCGCAAAGCCGGCTTGGGCGAAATGCACATAAATGCGATACTGTTCAATGTCCGCGTGTTGCCGGAAGAAGGGATGCTTTCTTCACCCGATGCGCAGATGCAGTATCTCGGCATTGATTCCTGCGGAACGTACTGCTGGGCGCACCACGAACCGTTTGATTTTCCCAAACATTCGTTTGAAAAGATCAAGCAAAAGGTCAAAGCCGATTTTGAAAAATACGATGCGGAGTATAAGACAGTTTATTATCCCAATGTGACGGTGGGCTGGGACCCTTCGCCGCGCACCGTTCAAAGCGATGTTTATGCAAATTACGGGTATCCGTTCACGGGAATACTTGAGGTTTCGCCGAAGCAGTTTGAAGAATCGCTTGAAATGCTCAAACAAATGCTGTCAAAGCGTGAGGAAAAGGACAGGATAATAACGGTCAACGCATGGAACGAATGGACGGAGGGAAGCTATCTTGAACCGGACACCGTCAACGGCTATGCGTATCTTGAAGAAATAAAGAGAGTTTTCGGAAAGGCATAAACAATGATAAAGCTTGATGATTACAAAAATAAGAATATCCATTTCATCGCGATCGGCGGTCACAGCATGTGCGGGCTTGCCGAAATACTGCATAATTGGGGCTTTGGCGATATAAGCGGCAGTGACCGTTCGGATTCGGCGGCGCTCCGGCGGCTTAAACAGATGGGCATCAACGCCACGGTGGGACACAGTGAGGAAAATGTCAAAAACGCTTCGCTCGTGGTATATTCGGCGGCGATACCCGCAACGAACGTTGAACGCGCGTATGCGGAAAAACACGGCATACCGTGCATGGACCGTGCAGGCATGCTCGGGCTGATCTCCGAGAAATGCGAAAAGTGCATCGCCGTTGCCGGCACGCACGGCAAAACCACGGTAACGTCGATGATATCTGAAATATTCTACCGCGCTCAAAAAGAGCCTACTATACATATCGGCGGCGTGCTTCCGCTCGTCGGCAGTAACGTCTACACGGGAAAGGATGAGTTCTTCATCACCGAGGCATGCGAATATGTCGATTCGTTTTTAACGCTCCGTCCGCACACGGCGGTGGTGCTGAATATCGATTCAGATCATCTTGACTATTTCAAAACCGTGGATAATATCTACCGTTCATTCATAAAATACTGTCAGCTTACCGATGAAAACGGGTTTGTCGTCGGCTGCTTTGACGATGAGCGCACGCGCAGGATGATGAGCGAGTGCGGCAGAAAAACCGTCAGCTACGGCTTTGATAAAAATGCCGATTACCATGCCGAAAACGTCACCTACAGCGACGACGGCTATCCGCGCTACGATATGTTCAAAAAGAATGAGTTCTACGCACATGTGGAGCTTTCCGTCATCGGAAAAGTAAACGTACTCAATTCGATGGCGGCGATAATATCATCGGTGCTTAACGGCGTGACGCTTGAGGAAGCACTTTCGGGGCTTAAGCTTTTCACGGGCGCGGGGCGCAGATTCGAATACCGCGGAAGCTATAACGGCGCGAAGATATACAACGATTACGGTCATCACCCCGAGGAAGTAGCCGCGACGATAGAAGCGACGCTGAACATTAAGAAAAACCGTCTGTGGCTCATCTATCAGCCCGCGCTGTTCTCACGCACCAAGGCGCAGTTCGACCGCCTTGTCGATTGCTTCCATAAGGCTGATAAAACGGTATTGATCGACGTTTACGGCGACCGTGAGCCGTTCGATCCGACAATAAATTCAAAAATGATAGTCGATAAGATAATCGAAAAGTACGGTGACGACTGCAAGTACATACCCACCATGGAGGAGTGCGGCGCATATCTGAAAACTCAGCTTGAGCCGAACGATATGGTGCTTATAATGGGCAGCGGCACTTGCGATATACTTGATAAATTTATTTTGAATTAGGAGATTTTTATGAATATTTGCGTTTACGGAGCGGCAAGCGATAATTTGAAAAGGAAATATATCGAAGCGGGCGAGGAGCTTGGGCGCCTTCTTGCCGAACGCGGACATAAGCTCGTCTACGGCGGCGGCTCAACAGGTATGATGGGCGCTGTTTCGCGCGGAGCCGCAGAGGGAGGGGCATATATAACGTGCGTTATCCCGAAGTTTTTTACGGACGATTCCATTTTGAAGCTCGATTGCGATACGGTCATCCGCACCGAAGGCATGCGTGACCGCAAGCAACTGCTTGAGGAGCTTTCGGATGCGTTCATCGTCACGCCCGGCGCGGCGGGAACCTTTGATGAGTTCTTTGAAATAATGACGCTCAGACAGCTCGACAGGCACAATAAGCCTATTGCGATACTCAACACCGCCGGATATTACGATAAAATGTTTGAAATGATAGAGCATGCGATCGCCGAGGGCGCACTCAAGGAAAAATGCAAAAAGATTTTCCCTGCGTTCGATACGCCCGAGCAGGTGCTTGATTATATTGAAAACTATACTCCCGAAAAATTGGAAGGACTAAGATGATATATTCGTTTTTACTTATAGGACAGTCAAATATGGCGGGGCGCGGCGTTCTCGGCGAGGTGGAGAAGATAACCGACGCACGCCTTGTTATGATGCGTAACGCCTGCTGGCAGAGGCTCAGTGAGCCTGTGAATTGCGACAGACAGTTTGCGGGCGTGAATCTTGCCACAAGCTTTGCCAAAAGCTTTATAGACGATAACCCCGAGGATATCGCCGCGCTGATCCCGTGCGCCGACGGCGGCTCATGCATGGATCAGTGGGAAAAGGGCATGCCGCTCTACGATAACGCAGTGTTCTGTGCGCGTCAGGCTAAGCGCAACAGCAAGCTTACTGCGATTTTGTGGCATCAGGGCGAATCCGATACCGATGAGGAGCGTTATCCCGTTTATACAAAAAAGCTCGTTACGATGCTTGAAGCGATGAAAAAAGACATCGGCGAAGAGGATATCCCGGTGCTTTTGGGCGGATTGGGCGATTATCTGAAATTTACGAAATACGATTCAAGGTTAGCAAATTATGTACACATAAACGAACAGCTCGTTGCCATCAGCAAAACGATGGAAAATACATATTACGTTTCCGCCAAAAATCTCACATGCAAGGCGGATAAGCTCCACTTCAACGCAAAGTCACTGCGTGAGTTCGGCTTGCGTTACTATGATGTTTTCAAGAACAAAAAAAGTCTTTTCGACGAGGATATCGCTGCCGCGGATGTCGAAGCCACCGAGGCTTACAGCGAAGTGGAAGAGCAGTTCAAAATGCTTAACAAACGCTTTGAAGCAGGTGAGCTGACCGAAGCGGAATTCAAAAGGGAAACAGATGCGCTTATCAGAACACTTTGAGCTTCCGCAAACAGATATATGGCATTATCTGCGCTCGTCGCATCGCCCGATAGTGCTTTACGGCATGGGCAACGGAGCTGATGCGATGATCGCTCAGCTTGAAAAGTATTCGCTTGCGCCGAGCGGCGTGTTCGCAAGTGACGGATTTGTGCGCGGTAACAGCTTTCATTCGATGCGCGTGATGAGCTTTTATGAGGCAAAGCGGACATTTCCCGACATGATAGCGCTTGTTTCTTTCGGCAGTCAGCTTCCCGATGTGATGAAGCTGATGACATCGCTTGACTGCGAAGCATATGCGCCGGATGTTCCCGTTGCGGGCGGGGAAGTGTTCACGCTTGAATTTGCCCAAAAGCATGCGGCGGAGCTTGAAACGGTTTTTGCTATGCTTTATGATGAGCTTTCGAAAAAGACCTTTACCGAAAACGTCATGTTTAAGCTCGACGGCAAAATGTCGCATCTTATTGCAAGCGAAACCGATAAAAACGAAATGATGTCATTGCTTGCGCTCGGGCAAAATGAGGATTATCTCGACCTCGGCGCGTATAACGGCGACACGGTGCTTGAATTTACGCACATGGCAAAATCGTGGAGAAGCATCACCGCACTTGAGCCGGATACACGCAATTTCCGTAAGCTGCTTGAAAATACCGCACATATTTCCGATATGCTTGCGCTGAACAATGCCGTCAGCGATAAGTGCGAAACGGTCATGTTTTCATCCTCCGGCGGCAGAAAATCGCGTATCGGCACAGGCAAGCCGATAGAAGCCGTCAGCGTCGATTCGCTCGGCAAAAGCTTTTCGTACATCAAAGCCGACGTTGAGGGCGCAGAGAAAAAAATGCTTGACGGTGCGGTGAACACGATCCAAAGCTATAAGCCCAAGATGCTTGTTTCGGCGTATCATAAAAGCGAAGATATATTTGCGCTTCCGATAAAAATAAAAGAGATAAACCCCGATTACAGAGTTTATCTCAGGCATTTACCGTATATTCCCGCTTGGGACACAAATTACATTTTTGTTTGATTTTTTCGTGTCGTTGTACATGTGACCTCTGCCTGCTTTGTTTTTGCGGCAAAAACTTTTATTGCGCTTCGCACAAAATATCAAAGCAAGTCGGAGTTCGGTTTTTAAGAAGGAACTCGCGCAGTGCAGCGGCATTTCCGTCAAAGCAGTACGATCTTATACCGTAGCTTTCGGCGGCTGAGGTGTTGTTGATGTTGTCGTCAACAAAAACGCAGTCTTCGGCTTTGAGCCCGTATTTATCAAACAAATGCTCAAATATCTCGCGTTGCGGCTTGATCACATGCAGAGGGCCGGAAAACACGAATCCGCTGAAATTTTTGAACAGCGGTTCAAGCGACGGACATCTGTAATTTTCCGAAAACGAAACGGAAATGTTCGAAAGCAGATATATCCTGTATTTTTTTGAAAGCCCGTCAACAAGCTCCCACATGCCGTCCATCGGCTGAAGATGGTTATGCCAATTCGCAAGCACTTGTTCTGCCTGCGGAAGTATCTGTTCCGGCAACTTTTTGTTTTTTACTATGTCTGCCATGATATCGGCTTCATTGATAATGCCCTTATCCATTCTGCTCCAATAGAATGTGTCAAAAAGCACCGATGCGGCTTCACGGGCGTATTCCGCGGGAACATACCGGCTCGTCATGTATTCCGGGTCCCATTTTACAAGCACCTGTCCGAAATCGAAAATTACGTTTTTCAATATATCTCACCTCTGCTGTTATTGTATCACAAAAACGAAAAATAGCAAATCTTTTTTGTCCCTGACATCTTGACTGCAAACAAAAGATAAAATATAATATTATCAATAAGGAGTTGATATATATGCAATACCGAAACGACAAATACGGTAACAAGCTTTCCGTACTCGGCTACGGATGCATGCGTTTTACGCAAAAGCACGGACATATCGATTTGGAAAAGGCGGAACGCGAACTGAAGATCGCCGTTGAAAACGGTGTAAATTATTTTGATACGGCGTATATTTATCCCGGCTCGGAAGCGGCACTCGGCGAAATACTTGAAAGAAACGGGTGGCGTGATAAGATAAATATCGCAACCAAGCTTCCGCATTATCTCGTAAAGGACGAAACGAGTGCCGAGAGCTTTTTTGCCGAGGAACTCAGACGTTTGCGCACCGATCATGTGGATTATTATCTTATGCACATGCTCACCGATGTTGACACATGGGAGCGGCTGAAAGCACTTAAGCTTACCGAGTGGCTTGATGAGAAAAAACGCGCGGGAAGCATCCGTCAGGTCGGGTTTTCGTATCACGGCAATTCGGATATGTTCATCAAGCTTCTTGAAGCATATCCGTGGGATTTCTGCCAGATACAGTACAATTACATCGACGAGCATTCACAGGCGGGACGCACGGGACTTGAGCGTGCGCGTGAGCTTGGCATACCCGTTATCATAATGGAACCTCTGCGCGGCGGCAGACTTGCGGGCGGCTTACCGAAAAATGCAAAAAAAGTATTTGAGCAGACAGGCATATCGCCCGTGGAATGGGCTTTCCGCTGGCTGTGGGATCAGGAAGGCATAGCGGTAGTGCTTTCGGGCATGAATTCGGAAAAAATGGTGTGCGATAACATCGCTTATGCCGAAAAAGCATGTGTCGGCGAGCTTACCGAAAAGGACAGGGAAGTGTTCGCTTCGGCGGTGCGTGCGATAAACGAGAAAATCAAAATACCGTGTACGGGTTGCAGATATTGCATGCCGTGTCCGCGCGGCGTTGATATCCCGGGTGCGTTTGCCGCGTACAACCGCAAATTCAGCGAAAATTATTTTACGGCGGAAAAGGAATACATCATGTGTACCGGGCTTCGCAATGTTACCTCCGAGGCCTCAAAATGCATAGGATGCGGAAAATGCGAACAGCACTGCCCGCAACAGATACCGATACGCGAAAACCTCAAAAAAGTCAAATCGACGCTTGAAGGTCCCGTTTACAGGATCGGCAAAAAGGTACTTAAAAAAGTTATGAAATATTGAATACAGATATAAAACACACAGTGCCTCGATGCACCGCAAGCACTGTGATATCGGGCAGGAACAGTAATGATTTCCTGCTCTTTTTTTATTGTGTCATTTTAATGAGCGTTAGCGACGCGGTGATCCGGACTGACGAGAAAGTAACTTTTGCTCAGCATGGATTGCCACGCCTACTGCGTAGGCTCGCAATGACACGATATGTAGAGATATGAAATATACCGCATTACCTGCGATGCACAGCATATCGGTGCATTGTTTTTTCCTGCCGCGAAGCGCAATAGAAGTTTTTTGCCGAGCTTTTTTCAAAAAAAGCTCGCAGGGGTGCGGGGACAGCGTCCCTGCGAAAGGGGTGCGGGGGCGGAGCCGCCGCAGAGAAAAGGGGCGCGGGATTCGTCAAACATCGTCATTGCCAAAGAGGAACGGACATTATATAATAAATCCGGGAGCTGATAAAATGTATTCATCCAAAATAACGCGGGAGCTTGATATGCTCGGGATGAGCAACAAAATACGCGGCTATAAGTATTCACGCGCCGCGATAGACATATTGCTCAGAAGCGGCAATACGATGCGTGCCGACATACTGTACAGGTTCGTTTCGGAACGGTTTTTGACAAGTGCATCGTGCGTTGAACGCAATATACGCTATGCCGTGGAAAAGACGTGGGAGCAGGGCGATGTGGACAGGATATATTCCGTGTTCGGCTATACGGTCCGTTCGGACAAGGGCAAACCGACAAACAGCGAATTTCTCTGCATGCTCGCTGACAGGATATTGACCTTTACAGAATAATATTACGATCGCGCGAATACCTTATTACGGGGTGAAGCTTTGGTGATAAGTAAAAATCAAGTGCGTGTTTTTGCGGTGTTCGCACTTGTTGCCGTAATAGGATTCGCAACGGGGATAAACTATAAGGATATCGTCGGCAACAGGATATTTACCGTAGGCAAGGGATGCTTTGAGTTCGGTCTTTTATATCTTTTCGGCGGTAAACAGCTTAAAAAATGTATGCTGAATGCGCTTGCCTCTGCGGGTAAGAGCTTTGCCGTGATGTGTGCCGGCGCGTTTTCGTGGCTGACATTTTTGCTCGTGCCGCTTGAGCTTTTCGGCATCGGCTTCAAAACGGGTGTCAGCTTTGCATGCGTCGCACTGCCCGTAAAGGTGATGAGGCTGGCGGAAGTATTGCCGATGCTTCTGTTTTCGCTTACGGTGATGCTTGCATTTACGTTGCTTGCAACCGGCATTACCGAACGCCGAGTATATCATTCGCGCAAAAAAAGACTTGATTCCACCGATGCGGAATTTATCAAATATCTGTCGGCGGATTTTGTAATATTTTATCTTCTTGATGCCGTGTTCATACTGTTTTGTTATGTGACAAATAATGGCTTGAAAGGCTTTTTCGGCACTGTTTTATAAAAAATGCTAACATAAAATCTCCGACCGACGCAAAAAATATGCTCGAAAGGAGGTTTATCATGCGCAAAATTTCAGTTATTATTTTAAGCGTGGCAATGCTCTTCATTCCGCTTACGGCGTTCGCTTCGCCCGAAAACACAGGCATAGATACCGAAGCGCGTGCCGCGGTGCTTGTAGATGCTTCAAGCGGCAAGCTCATGTATGAGAAAAATGCTTCACAGAAACTGCCGATAGCAAGCGTGACGAAGGTGATGACTCTTGACCTTATCTTCGACGCGGTAGAGGACGGTACACTTTCGCTTGATGAAGATATCACCGTCAGCGCGGAAGCCGCAGGCATGGGCGGTTCGCAGGCGTTTATCGACGCGGGCTACAGCTATAAGGCATCGGAGCTGATAAAATCTATAATAATAGCGTCTGCAAACGATGCCGCCGTAGCCATGGCGGAAAGACTTGCCGGCAGTGAAGAAGCGTTCACCGTAAAAATGAACAAAAAAGCCCAAAAGCTCGGCATGCACGATACGGTATTCAAAAACTGCACAGGGCTTCCGGCGGAAGGGCATCTTTCAACGGCACTCGATGTTGCCAAAATGTCGGCGGAGCTGCTTAAGCATGAGGATTATTTCAGGTGGAGTACCACTTGGATGGATGAGATCAAACACGCAAAGGACGGGCGTGTCACAGAGCTTGTGAACACCAACAAGCTTATCCGTTCACTTGCGGGCTGTGACGGGCTTAAGACAGGTTCGACAAGCGAAGCGAAATTCTGTGTCACTACTACCGCGAAACGCGGTGATATGCGTCTTATAGCGGTAGTTCTCGGCGGAAGCACGAGCCAAAACAGATTTGCCGATGCCGCAAAGCTGATAAATTACGGCTTTGCAAATTATGAAATGAAAACCGTTACGACGGCAGGGCAGGAAATAGGTACGGTAACGCTTAAGGGCGGCAAGGAGGATTCCGTAAGACTTATAGCGAAAACGGGCTATTCGGTATGTGTAGCCAACGATGAAAGCGAGGAGCTGACAACAAGGATAGACATACCGGAGAATATTTCCGCTCCCGTTTCCGGCGGGGATGTGATCGGCAAGCTGACGGTATCGCTGAACGGCAAGGATATAAAAGCCATAGAGCTTGTTGCCGACAGAGATTATCTCAAGGCAAGCTTTTTTGATAAATTCAAAAAAATCGTTACCTTTCGGAAATAATTGACTAAATATCGCTTTTGTGATATCATAACTGATACAAGGAGAATAATGCTATGAGATCACATGACGGTATGGACATCAATGAAAAAGGACATCTTACAATAAGCGGCTGCGATACCGTGGAACTTGCAAAACGGTATGGCACGCCGCTTTATGTGCTTGACGAAGAGCTTATGCGCAAAAACTGCCGTGAAATGAAGAATGCTGTTGATAAATACTTCAAAAACGGTAAAGCGATGTATGCTTCAAAGGCGCTGAATACAAAGGCGGTACTCATGATAGCCGCATCCGAAGGGCTGGGAATAGATACGGTTTCGGGCGGGGAAATGTACACTGCGCTTTCGGCAGGTATACCGCCGGAGAAAATAGAGCTTCACGGCAACGGCAAGACGCGCGAGGAGATCGAAATGGCTGTCAAAAACGGCATAAGCTGTATCATCGCCGACGGCTTCGATGAGCTTACGATGATAGAGGACGTATGCCGCAAGGCAGATAAGCACATCAATGTTGCGATACGCATCCGCCCGAATATCGACGTTCACGCACATCATGCGGTGCAGACGGCGCGTATGGACTGTAAATTCG
Source organism: Clostridia bacterium (assembly GCA_045601365.1). Lineage (GTDB taxonomy): Bacteria > Bacillota > Clostridia > Christensenellales > QALW01 > UMGS1322. The sequence goes on from JAZRZN010000085.1 coordinate 26,158, forward strand.
GCTTTGGGATATCCGACGGTCAGGCGATGCGTGCCGCCGAGATAATAACAAACAGCAAGTACATGATTTTAAGCGGCATCCACTGCCATATCGGCTCGCAGATATTCGAAGAAGAGCCGTTCGTGCTTCTGTGCCGCTCTTTTTTGGATTTTGCGTGCGAGGTAAGAGCAAAGACGGGTGCAATTATAGGTGAATTCAACTGCGGCGGCGGCTACGGTGTGCGCTATACCGACGAAGATACGCCTAAGCCGTTTGAGGTCTTTATAAAAATAATCGCGGAAACGCTCACTTCGCTTTGCAAAGAAAAGAATTTTCCGATGCCGTCGGTTACCGTAGAGCCGGGACGTTCGATAGTCGGCGAGGCGGGAACGACGCTTTATACAGTGAACGGACTTAAGGAAATAACAGGTGTGCGTACATACTGTATGTGCGACGGCGGAATGTTCGAAAACATCCGCACTGCACTCTATGAAGCCGAGTACGATGCCGTTTGCGCATCAAGAATGAACGAGGAGCATTTGTATCCCGTTTCGATAGCGGGCAAGTGCTGTGAATCGGGAGATATGATCACATGGAACACTCCGATGCCGAAGCTGAATACGGGCGATATACTTGCCGTATTCACGACAGGCGCGTATAACTATTCGATGGCGAGCAACTATAATCGAAACCCCGTTCCCGCGCTCGTGCTTGTAAAAGACGGCGAAAGCGCAATAGCGGTAAAGCGTCAGACGTATGAAAACATCACCGAAAATGACGTTGTTCCCGAATATTTGAAATAGGAGAGAATGATATGCTTCTTGATATGCTTTTGGGCGGTACCGACAATATATGGATGAGCTTGCTGTCACTTCTGGTAGCATTTCCCGTGCTTTTGTTTTCACTTTCGGCACACGAATTTGCGCACGGCTTCGCGGCGTACAAACAGGGCGACGGCTATGCCAAAATGCTCGGACGGCTTACACTGAACCCGTTCAAGCACCTTGATCCGATAGGTACGCTTGCGATGCTTTTGATCGGTTACGGCTGGGCAAAGCCCGTACCGATCAATCCGGGCAATTTCAAAAACGGCAAAAAAAGCATGCTGATAGTATCATCGGCAGGGATAATCGCCAACCTTCTGCTTGCCTTTATCGCTGTATTTTTGCAGAATTTCATACTTTATATCATACCGAATATCCCGGTAGTGAGCATAGTGCTTTACAATGTGTTTTTGTATCTTGCGATAATCAATCTTAATCTTGCGGTGTTCAACTTCATTCCGATACCGCCGTTCGACGGCTATCGCATTTTCAAGGAGCTGTTTGCGGGCAAGCTGACTTACTCGTTTTTTCTTACTGCCGAAAGATATTCAACGGTGATATGCCTTATATTCATTCTCATATGCAACCGCACGGGACTTATTTCCGTTGTTTCGGGTGCGCTGTATGACGCCATAAATTATCTCGTTCATTTTATATTTATTGCATTTATTTAGGTGAAAGATGGAATTACAGCTTAAGCTGAATCAGTTTGAAGGACCGCTCGATCTGCTTCTTCATCTGCTTGAAAAGGATAAGATCGACATAAAAGATATTTTTGTGTCGGATATAACCGAGCAGTACCTTGCGTATATCGCCGGGATAGAAGAATTCGATATGGAGAACGCAAGCGAATTTCTTACCGTTGCGGCACATCTGCTTGAAATAAAATCACGTTCGCTGCTTCCGAAGCCACCGGTCATTGAGGAGGGCGAGGAAGACCCCGAGCAGGCACTTATCCGCAGGCTTGAGGAGTACAAGCTGTATAAGGAAGCGGGCGAAAAGCTGCACGGCATGGAAGAAGAAAACCTGCGTGTCTATTATAAGCTTCCCGAGGAAATGCACATGGAGGAACGTATAGAGCTTAACGAAATGAAGCTTGATTCACTCATGGAAGCGTTCCGTGAGGTACTTAAGCGCGTAGAGGATAAGACGGTCACCCGCCAGCGCGAAATAAAGCGCGATACATATACCGTCAAGGGCAAAATGTCGTATATCCGGCGCAAAATAGCGCAGAAAAAACAGATGTCGTTCTTTGATATGTTCGAGGACGACGGCAATAAAAACGAAGTCGTCACAACGTTTGCCGCGATGCTTGAGCTGTGGCGCAGTCGCTTTATAAAGCTTGAGCAAAAGGAAACGTTCGGCGATATCACCGTAATGCTGAATACCGAAAAAGAATCTGAAAGAGAAACAGAGGAAGAGCAAAGTGAACTTGAATGAGCTTGCATCGGTCATCGAAACACTGCTGTTTATAGTCGGCGAGCCGCTCGATACCGAGGATATTAAAAAAGTTACAGCCGCTACCGAGATGGAGCTTTGGCAGGCGGTAGAGATATTGGAAAACAAGTACGCGCCCGAAAGCGGCATACTCTTGAAAAAATTCGGCACTAAGCTCCAGCTTTGCACGAATCCTAAAAATGCGCAGTATGTCGAAGATCTTCTGAACCCGATACAGAAGAAATCGCTTTCACAGTCGGCACTTGAGGTGCTTTCGATAATCGCGTACCGTCAGCCCGTCACGCGCGGCGAAATAGAGCAGATACGCGGTGTCAAATGCGATTATTCGGTCATGAGCCTCAAGCAAAAGGGACTTATTTGCGAAATGGGGCATAAGGACGTTATCGGCAGACCCGTGCTGTTCGGCACCACCGATCTGTTTTTAAGGCACTTCGGGCTTTCCTCGCTTGACGATCTGCCGATGCAGGAGGACCTTGCACTGCTTGAAACAAGCGAATTCGATAACGATGAGCCGGAACAGATAACGATGCCGTTGCTTGAAGATAAGCGCATATCGGACTGAATCGCTTACGGAAATTTATCGGTTTTTGTAAAAATTTAAGGTATTATTGAAAATAAAATAAATAAATTATTTTAAATATGTTAACAAAATATAAAATAAGCCATTGACATTAAAAATACAATATGGTACAATTGAATAGTAATTTAACATAAATTAAGAAGGAGAGTAACATGAAAAGATTTATTTTTACTATGCGGTCGGCGATTACATTATTTATTGCTTTTATAGTTTTTACAGCACAGTTTTCCACCCAAGTTTTTGCAGATTCTTCTTCAGAAGCAACGATTGTTTATTACCAAGGATTCGAGGGAGATTTTTCCGATTGGTATCCTGCATATGGAGGAAATATAACGCATTCAACCGACATAAAGTATAATGGAAGTCGTGCGCTGTTGTATTCAGGAAGAACTGCATCATGGCATTCACCTGCAGTTAATATATATAATTTATTAAAAACTGGTGGTGCAGGTTATTACAATATATCAATGGTTATCCGTGTAGATAATCTTGACGAACTGGATCATCAAACAAGAATAATCATTCGTGGCACAAGAGAAAATTCTTTTATTTCTAATCAAGGAAACAACAATTATTATTATTCTGTGACACCGCCAGTGGATTTAACTGATAGTGCATGGTGTTATTTAAGTGGAAATTTGCGGGTGCTAAATTCAGATATACAAAATGATAACGGAACATTTAATTTAATGATTGATGTGTTGAAAAATGTAGATAATCAAAATATTTACATAGATAATGTTATTATAAGAAAGATTAATGACCATGTTTCTAACTTTAATGTTGCACCATCAGGAAAAACAATGTCGATAGGGCAAACACAAGTGTTTATGGCATCATACACGTCTTTTGTGACGTATAGAATTTCCAATAGCAATGTTGCAACCGTAAATAATATGGGTGTTGTTACGGCAGTTGCCGAAGGGAAGGCTCGACTTGAGATTTGTCGTCTTGATACAGGTCAATGTGAATATGCTTATATCATTGTTAAGGGATGGTATAGCATTACTGATGGGATGTATTATATATCAAACTTCGCGCAGGAAGGGTATTTGCAAACCAACAATAATAGCGCAAACAAACTTGAACTTTGGAAATTCGACAACGAATATTATCAGAATTGGTGTGTAACTTATATAAATGGAGGTGGATATTATAAAATTACTCGCAATAATAATGATGCGTATGCATTAACAGCAACTGAATACGATATAAATACGCAAACGGACATTAAATATCAAACATATAACAATATAGCAACACAGCATTGGTATATTGAACCAATAGGAAATGAACAATATAAAATTTGGCCAGATTCAGATGCTGATAAATGTATGTCGGCACGCTATGATTTGTCTGTTGATGGTACTGACGTTCTTTTGAAACAATATTCTGAAAAATCTATATGGTATTTCCATCGCATTGGTCTCAGTGATGTGACCTTATCTACTATAAATTATAATGATGGCGTAAATAGAGCTTCTTGTTTTGGAAGTGTTATGACATCTCTTCGAAAGTTTCAATATGATACGTTTAATGTGATTACTGTAGATTCAATAACCAAAAATAATTTTTTGTCTCTCATAGAGAACTCTGAGATTTTTGTCTTTAGAGGTCATGGAAGTGAAGGCGATGAAAGTACGTCTATAAAGTTAGGAAATAATGATTATGCGCAAAGGTTGTATAGTTCTGACATATGTCTTGACGGAGTTGCACAAGTTGACTTTAGCAATTTGAAATTACTAATGTATATTTCTTGTAAGTCTGGTGGCAATTGTAATACGGGATTAAACTTGGTAAATGCGAGCGCAATCGCAGGTGCTGAATATGTGATAGGATTTCAGGATACCATCAGTTCACAACAAGCCAACAAATGGACTGAATATTTCTTTGATTATTATAGTAATGGAAATTCAGTAGACTTTAGTTGCTATCATGCGACTCAAGATTTAGGTATATATACCGGCAACCTTGACACTTATATAATACGCAGGCGTTAAATTGACGGGAGGAAAATAATATGAAAAAAACATTTATCATTTCGATGTGTCTGTTTTTAATAATATGTCTTACTGCGTGCGGAAGCAACAGCGTAAAGCTCCTATCGTGGAACAAAGACGGCGAGTCGCAGAAAAGAGCTGAAATGTCGCTTGATACGGAATTTGTTTACGATGTTACCGACATATTGGCTAAAAAGTCGAAAACTATCACATTTGCGGGAAAAGAGTTCGATACCAAGTATGCGTCAACGACAAAGTCGCCGTATTTTGAATCGGATTTTGATATATACGTTCAAGAGGAAGAAAACGGCAACAAATATACCTTTGCTTTGAACAGATATACCGATGAAATCGTTAAATATGAGCTGTATTGCGGCGAACAGAATTATTCCGTACCCGAAAATACCGAAGCCTTGACACGCGATGAGTGTTATTCGATAGCACTTGATGAGCTTGAAAAAATATCCGGCGGCATGGTGTACGAGCTTCAGAAGGAGCAGTACAGAAATGTATACGAAGGAATGTATCAATTTGTTTTCGTGCGTAAGGTCTGCGGCATTGAAACGGTCGATAGGATATGCGTGGATATCAACGCCTACGGCGAGCTGTTCTATTTACAGCGCACCGAACAGCACGGTATGTCGGGCGTGACCGAGGAAGTGTTTGATATCGCCGAACCGAATGTGGCAGTCGATAAAAAAATGCGGAAGCTCTACGGCATTGAGCATACGGAAACGGATATAATTTACACGAATGATGAGCGTATGCTTATGAAGCTCAAAAACGGAACGGTCGGCATAGAATATATTATAAGCGTTGAGACATATAACGGAGATAAAGAGCATATTCGGTTGTTTATGAAGCTTTGATGGAACAATTTTTATCGGGCATCGAAAGCTTTGTTTCGTATTGCACAACACCTACGTATTGGCGAACCGTTCTCTGCGTTGCAGCGGAGCAAACCCGTCGGCAAGAAATCCGAAGTTGCGGGACTGATAAAAAAGTCACAAGAACAGAACGGAGACGAAAGCTGAAAAAGCGATCGTCTCTGTTTCGTCATTTATAGTTCACCGCGCACGTTTTGGCAGGTTCGCGATGACATGATATATAACGATATAAAATATACCGTAAATCCCTGCAATCTTTTTCATATAAGCGGAACGCCGGGGATGGTGTTCGCTACGGATGTTGCCTTTTGCACGTCCTGATCATTGCGCGATATAAAACAATAACAAAAACGGGACTTTTAACAGCCCCGTTTTCTTTTTTCAAAACAGCTTGCCCGGATTTAAGATGTTGTTTTTGTCAAATGTCTGCTTGATGCCGCGCATAAGCTCTATCTGCGTTTCGCCGCAAGTTTCAAGCATGAACTGTTTTTTGGCAAAGCCGATGCCATGTTCGCCCGAAACAAGCCCGCAAAGCTCATTTGATTTTGAATACATAAGCGCGAACGCCTGTTTCAGTCCTGCCTTCCACGCAGTTTCATCAAGCCCGTCGCGGCAGATATAAACATGCAGGTTGCCGTCGCCCGCGTGACCGAAGCTCGGTATGCGCAAACCGGTCATTTTTGCGACCTCGTGCGTGTATTCGATAAACTCGGCAACGTTTTTCCGCGGAACTACGACATCGCATTCGTCCATTTCGGTGGTGGATGCCTTTATCGCCTCAAGGAACGCGCCGCGAGCCTTCCATACCGAATCCTTACGTTCGTCGGTGTCAACTATAAAGGCATCGGGTGCGCCGCTTTCCATACAGAGATCGGCAACGCGCGAAAGCTCCGATTCCACAAGTGCTTTATCGTTACCATCAACGGTCAGCAACAGGTACGCCGGGTAATTCGTATCGGGAAATTTCTTGCCGAGATACTCTTCTGCAAACAGCACCGTTTCGCGTTCAAAGAACTCTATCGCGGTAAGCGAAGCCTTGCTCTTGATGAGCCTCGGCACGGTTTCGATGGCTTCGTTCATATTGTTGAACGGCACAAGCATGCTGACGGTGATTTTTGGGAGCGGTACAAGCTTGAGTATCGCTTCGGTGATGATGCCGAGCGTGCCTTCCGAACCGATAATAAGATTCATAAGGCTGTAGCCGGTGCTGTTCTTGACTATTTTTCCGCCGAGCTTCACGACCTTGCCGTCGGGAAGAACTACTGTCAGCCCGCGGACATAATCGCGTGTAACACCGTACTTGACGGCACGCATGCCGCCCGCGTTGGTGCTGATATTTCCGCCGATGGTCGCTGATTTTTCACCCGGATCGGGCGGATACAGAAAGTCATTGTTCTGCGCAAATTCTGCAAGCTCCATAAGCAATACACCGGGCTGAACGGTAACGGTAAGGTTTTCCTCGTCAAGCTCAAGTATTTTGTTCATGCCGAGTGTTTCTATCATGATACCGCCGTGCAGTGCTACCGCCGCGCCGACAAGTCCCGTGCCGCTTCCGCGTACCACAACGGGGATATTTTTCTCATTCGCGTACATCATTATCGCGGATATTTCTTCCGTAGAGCTTGCTTTCACAAGCACCTCGGGCATATTTCTTACGTCGCCAAGCTCGTCATGGCTGTAATCCTCACTGATCTCATCGCCCGAATATACCTCGGGCGTAACCGTTTTCAAAAATTCGATATCGGCAGGTGTAACGTTATTATACATTTTTTCCCTCCTCGATCCTTTCGATAAGCTTGGGAACGACCTCATAGAGATCGCCTATCAGCCCGTAATGTGCAATGTCGAAAATCGGCGCGTTCGCGTCGCTGTTTACGGCAACGATAAGGTCGGACGAGCGCATGCCCGCGGCAAACTGCACCGCGCCCGAAATGCCGAGTGCAATTATGAGCTTGGGCTTTACCGTTCTGCCCGAAAGTCCTATCTGATGCTTTGCGTCAAACCAGCCGGCTTCTACGAGCGGACGTGTGCAGGCAACCTGCGCGTTGAGCTTTTCGGCAAGCTTTTCGGCAAGTGCTATATCCTCTTTCTTTTTCAGTCCTCTGCCGACAGCAACAATCACCTCGGCATCGGAGATATCGGTTTCTTTCGGCTTTCTCACCACTTTTTTGACCGTTGTACGGCTTTTCAGAATGTCCGCAGTAACGGTCATGCTGACTTTTTCGCCGTGCGGCACTTCCTTTTCGGGCGCGGAAAATATCTTATAGCGTACCGTGCAGAACTGCGGACGCGTATTCGGCGAAACTATCTGTGCCATTATATTTCCGCCGAACGCGGGACGTATCTGTACAAGGTCGGTGTTCTCTTTCATTTCAAGGATGGTGCAATCGGCGGTAAGTCCCGAATGAACTCTCGCCGCTACCTTCGGTGCAAGCGATCTGCCGAGAGAGGTCGCGCCCACAAGTATGGATGACGGCTTTATCTTTTGAATAAAATCGGTGAATGCGTTCGCGTAAGGCGAAATAACGAAATCTTTCAGCGCGGGATCGTCATAGACGAAAACCTTGTCCGTGCCGTAAGAAAGAAGCTCATTTGCCGCCTCGGAAACATCACTGCCGATAAGCAAGGCGTACACGGGATGACCTATCTTTGCGGCAAGCTCGCGTGCCTTGCCCACAAGCTCAAGCGAAACGGGATGTACCTTGCCGTCACGTTGCTCGGCAAATACCGCTATACCGCGCCATTCGTCTTTATTGCACGCCGGAGCTTTCGGCTCATCTTCCCATGTTACCGCTCCCGCAGGACCTTTGCGCACACACATCTTGCACATTTTGCAAGCGGCGTTGATATGAAGCTTCCCGTCGTAGCTGATAGCTCCGAACGGGCATATTTTTATAAGCTCTTCCGCTGTGTCGGAATTTATCAAACTGTCATTTATTTTAAGTCCCATAGCCGTTCACCTCAAATAAACTTCCTTGTTTCAAGCAACTCACAAAGCTTCTGTGCAAGCTTTTCCCCGCTGCCGTCAAGGATCTGTTTTTCGGTATTCTTCTCCGGCGGGAAAATACGTTCCACCTGTGTCGGAGAACCTTTAAGTCCACAGCGCATTTCATCCAATCCGTCAAGATCGGCGGCGGTATAAACCGAAATAACGTCCTCTTGTTTACACTCCTTTTTGCGCCTGTACGACGGCAGACGCGGAGTAAAGACATCTTTATCTATCGTGATAAGGCACGGAAGCATCATTTCCTGTGTCTGAACGCAATCGTCAAGATTGAAAGTAACTGTTATCCTGTCTTTTTCGACCTTGTCTATTGACATAACATTGGTAACATGCTCGATCCCGAGCATTTCGGCAACTTCGGGACCTACCTGCGCGGTATCGCCGTCGGTGGTCTGCTTGCCGCATATTATAAGATCGAAATCAGCCATTTTCGCTATGCCGCTTTTTATGGCGTAGCTCGTTGCGTGAACGTCTGCTCCGGCGAACTTGCGGTCAGATAAAAGCACACCGCTGTCCGCGCCCATATAAACCGTTTCAAGCAACGTCGGGATAGCCTGATTCGGTCCCATTGAAACAGTGCGTACCGTTCCGCCGACTTCTTCCTTTATGCGGAATGCGGCTTCAAGCGCAAAAAGATCGTACGGATTCATCTTGCTGTCGATGCCGTCACGCTTAAGCACGCCGGTGACGGGATCGACTTCCACATTCGATGTTCCCGGCACTTGCTTTACACATACAATAATATTCATTTTTGACCTCCTTCATTTATATTATTTATTATAGCGCAAACAGGATAATTATTCAATACATTATTTACATTTTCGGGTAATATCCGACGCATACCGAAAAATTGATATTTTCAAAATCATATTGACAAATTATTTCCTTTACTGTATAATGTTAAAAGAATGTTAAATCAGAATTCAGGGGACGGATCACTATGAGAAAAAGCAATAAAAAAGGCTTTACGATAATTGAGCTTGTTATAGTAATTGCAGTAATTGCGATCCTTGCCGCAGTGCTTATACCGACGTTTACAAGCCTTATAAGCGCATCGAAGCGTTCGAACGATCTGTCATCCGTCACTAACATGAACAAACTGTTGCTTTACAGTGCAACTCATCCCGACAGCACAACGGATTTCACCGTCGCGCAGGAATGCATCGTAAACGGCGGATTCGATATCCCGTTCAAGCCGGCGCTTTCCAACGATAAGCTGTATTGGTTGCCGGGTGAAAACAAAGTTGTGTTATATGATACAAAGACTTCATCGGTCGTTTTTCCGCAGGATTATACAGGTATTGCGAAGAATGACACATGGGTCGATCTTTGCATGCCCGAGCCCACGCCGACGGCAACTCCTACGGCAACTCCGACGGCAACTCCGACGGAAGAGCCTGAAGTTTCACAATCTGCCGAAGCTACCCCAACTCCTACCCCGGAGATCCCCGAAACCGACCACACATTGTTCAAGGGCAGTGACTTCAATAAAGCACTGAAACAGCTTGCCGAACCGTCGCAGATAACTAAAATAGTTTTCGGCAAGACCTCCGCCTATAGCGGCAAGGTGAGTGACAAGGCAGTAAGCGTTTCATCCGATAATGCGCTTAACGCATATCTCAACGGAAGTGAAGTATATATCTTCAGCGGCAAAAAGATCATAGCGCCGGAGGATGCGGCAAATATGTTCAGCGGTATGTCATCGCTCGGCTCTGTAGTATTTGAGAATTTCGACACCTCCGCCGTCAAGAAGATGGATTCGATGTTTGAAGGCTGTTCATCTATCGGCACTCTTGACCTCAGCATATTCAACACATCAAATGTAACAAGCACACGCTCGATGTTCAACGGTTGCTCGGCAATAAAATCAATAACCGTAAGGACCGGCACAAACAATTGGAACATAAAGAATATTGATGCGATAAACAGTGTAAACATGTTCTACGGTTGTTCACATCTGCGTAACTACGAAAAAAACAATGTAATATATATCCCGTTTATTTCCGATATAATCAGTGCATTCGTACCGGGAACGACACACGATATCACCTATGCCAATACCGGCACCGACGGCTATCTGAACGAAAAGTAGTATAAACCGTTTTATATCGTATAGGATCACAGTTTAATGAAAGGGGCTGTTAAAAAGTCCCGAAAACAGTGCAGAGACGAAAGCTGAAAAAGCAATCGTCTCTGTTTGTTATTTATAGATCACCACGCATCCTGCGGCTTGCAACGACATGATATATTAAGATATAAAACATACTGCATTTCCTGCGATCTGCTTCGCGCAAGCAGACAAACTTTATGTCATATGCCGTAGGGTGCGGCATCCGCTGTCGCACCGCTTGCGATGTTTATTGCAGGAATACACATTTTATCCTGTCGCGTATTCCATTGTGTCATTGCG
>JAZRZN010000086.1:0-1314 GCA_045601365.1 Clostridia bacterium
GAAGCCATGTTTCGCCCGGAGGGGATAACACTTGACTTCGGTCAGGGAAAAAACAGATATATCGCTTTTGAACGCTCGGCAAGTATGAGCAGGAACGCAAAGCTTTCTTTTGTGCGTGAAGATATTTACGACCTGCTGAAAGAAAGAATAACGGTCGGGCTGAAGCTCGGCGTGTGTCAGCTCTCCAAGCTCTATGCCTACAACGGTCTTATGTTTTCAAGCGGAAAGCGTATTGAAACGGATATGCTGTGCAAAAAAGACGCTATCGTTGTCATAGAGAACCCCACCGCCGTCTACAGGGACATTGATGTCATCACTGTTGAGGATACAACAAAAAGCGGTGCTGTCCGCAAATACGAACGGGTGGAAAAAAAGCAGGATATTCCCGTTGAACTCTTTGACGGCGAGGGACTGATCTCGCCTGAATTCAGTGAAGAAATAGACCGTATCTATTGCGGAAAGCATATCCATAATTCCTATCAGATCCGACTGCCGTATATCAAGGGAATGGTACACAAAATCAATTTTCAAGCCATTTTCAAAATGGCGAATGTAACGACCATAACAGACATGTGGGGTGTGGAACATCCCGTCGGGAATATCCGTATGATCCTTACCAAAAGCCAGTTCAAGGGCTGCGGCTGGATGGAGGAAAACAATCTTTCTTTCAGCGGGTATCTTGACCGTCTGAAAGAATACCGTCATACGCTGTATATTACCGGTGTCAACCGTGTCGGCGGTGAGAAAGATACGGATATAAACTACCAGTTCATTTCAACGCTTGCTTTATCCGGTGAACAGTTCCGCCCGAAGGATATGCCCTTTGACTGGATGAAAGACGGCAGTAAAAAAGAATGGCTTACCAAAACCACCGAAGAAAACTATTACAAGCTCTTAAACGACGAATGGTATCAGTACGATTACTATGTTGACCACACGCCGAATGCCATTCACAGCCGTCGTTACCGCCTTGCCGAAATGCTCCGCAGAAACGACAAATTACTGGCTGAAAAGATATATCGCAACGAGCTTGAAAAAGCCGCCGAGACACTTTTGCAGGGCTTTGCAAAGGGGAATCTTTTTGTACACGGCGAGGTCGCCTATCTATCCTCCGACCTTGCACTTTTCCTTGCGGAAATACTGAAACCGCATACAGAAGCAAACGAAAGAGCCAAGGAAATATATACAGAACTTGTTTCTTCCGTCTGCAAATATACCACCGCTTACGGAACGGGTGGCACTGATCCCGTAGCTCTGCTCCGCAATCCTCATATTGCCAAAAACGAAGAAGCGGTCGTTTACCCGCCGAAGGCA
>JAZRZN010000087.1:0-40858 GCA_045601365.1 Clostridia bacterium
CATTGCTATTATAATGGAGGTTTCTTCTTTTTTCAAACCTTTTGGGCTTGCTTTTAGCTCGCCCTTTCTTTTGTCGCTCCGCTCGTTTTTCTTCCCCCGGTAGAACCGGGGGTTTTTCTCCACACCTAAAGGCACCAAAAACAAAAAAGCCCGGAGAAAACCGGACTTTTTCGACAGACTGAGGCACGGAACGCTCCGTGCCTGAATATGATTCTATTGTCTGTAAATATGCGCCTGTACAGAGAAGCACGGTCGCATATTTGCGGTAAAACGTTATTTTTTATTGAATTTATCACTGAGCTTAACCAGCATTTTTGAGGCAAATTCTCTGCCGCCGATACCGAAGGCCACAGCGAAAGCCACACCGAAAGCCGCAACAACGATAATAAAAGCAGCATTGACGATCGTTCCGGCTACACCGAGTTCATTCAGAATCATAAACCCGCCCAAAGTGTATATTGCACTTTTTGCAAACAGAGTACCGATCTCATGCCCGTTCTTTTTCAGTGCTTTATCGGTAATTGATGCGCAAACATAGCAGGCAATCAATATCAACACTGCCGCCAATACATAAGGCATATATCCGATAATAGAGTTGCCGATCGAGGAAACGACCTCAAGGTGAAGAACGTTCAGGCTCTCTACAACAAAGAAAATCACCAATACAACACGGACAATGATGCCGGCTACTTTGGAAAAAACAAAATCGGCAGCTTTGCCATCCAGCATTTTGCTGATTTTGACATCCAGACCCGTGGCAGCAAGCAGATGTTCAACGATACCGTCGGCAAGCTTGGCAATCATGCATCCGATGATAATGATAACCGATGCCGCCAAAATACTCGGAATATAATCAAAAATTGTGTTCAGCATTCCGATAGCCGGCTGAGAGATCGCCTCAATATCCATTACTGTCAATGCAGTGATGATAACGGGGATAAGGATCAGCACATATACGATATAAGCAAGCGTATTTGAAAGCTTTGCCGAGGGGATCGTCTCGATCCCGGCTTTCTCTTGCAGGCGGTTCAGTTTGATTTTGTTGAATACGGGAATCAACAAATCACGAACCAAACCGGCAATAAGGAAGCCTATCCAAAGGACAATTGCGGCGGCAATCAATTTCGGGAGATATACCCATACAACATTCAGCACATTCAGGATCGGCGCAGACATTTCCGTAAGCCCGAGAGTCTGGAAGATCCCCGGCACAAACAGAAGAAAAACCACAAGGAACGATAATTTCCCGACAAGCCTCTTCAAAAGCTCACTGTTTTCTTTGCTTTCGGTTTTTTTAGATGTTTTTTCCTGAATCTTGCCGACAAGCTTTTTAAGCAGCTTGCTGACGATAAATGCCACAACAAGTCCTAAAATCAAAAACAGAGCGGCTTTTATCACAGACCAGATGGTGGGAGTCAGATAACGTGAGAAAAATTCATTCATAATAAGACCTCCTAAGTATATTATTATCAAGACGATTCTAATTGTCGAAAAGAAATAAAGCAACGGTCAAAGCAGTCACAGTTGCCCAAAAAACAGACACGCGTCTAAAGTTGACTGAAAAACAGGCACGGAACGCTCCGTGCCTAAAAATGAGATCTTATGTTATACTTGCCCTTGCAGCATGGCCGCAAATTCCTTTGCCCAATCTTTTTTGAGAAGAAAAATGCGGCGTATTTCGCGCGCATATCCATCGGACATACCGTTATTGAGCCAGTCAAGAATCAGCCCGAAACATACACACTTATAATAATCGGATATTGTTTTTTTGTCCGTTTCTTCGATACTTTCTTCTGCCAGTACTGTGTTTACATAGTTGCGGACAAAATATTCGCTTACGGTCATCAGATTTCTCTCAAAAACCTCACGGTTTATCGAACGGTAGATATGCATGATCGCTCTTTTTCGGTGCGTTGCGAATTCGGTCAAAGCGTCAAAGCACTCCACGATCGTTGAAACCGACGGATATTTCAAGAGGATCTGTTCGGCTTCCTCTTTTACGATTTCTTCTATGAGTGCCGGGATATCCTGATAGTGGTAATAAAATGTATTACGGTTGATTTCGCATTTTTCCGCAATATCTTTTACCGTGATATCGGAAAGATGATGTTCTTCGAGCAAGGCAATAAAGGTTTCTTTGATTGCTTTCTTTGTAAAATTCGCCAACTCTTACACCTCTTTCAAATTGATTTCCACAATATCGGAAAGCTTGCATTGCAGTGCGATACAGATTTTTGCAAGTGTCTCAAGCGTGACGGATTCGCCTTTTCCCATCTTTGTAATGACATTGGACGAGAGCGACGACGCTTTCTGAAGGTCTTTTTTCATCATGTGTTTGTCAATAAGGAGCTTCCAAAGTTTATCATAACTGATGCGATAAGTGTCGTTCATACCATCGCCTCCGAAATATTGATAGATGAATTATATCATAAAATCACTCAAAAATCAAGATGATTCACTTAAAAGTCATATTTATTCAATCAATTGCGCTTTTTTGAATTTGTAACTTCACTTGGATCAACTGCAATTTCGAAAGTGTTATGCTATTTTCATATGCCAACAATGTCGATGCTCCTTTTCTGCAAAAATATATTCAACAACGATTTACAAGTATAAGTTTACATCAAACAGTGTCCCATAAAACGGACTTTGACGCACTTTTTTATAAAATTTTTATTATTCTGTCCAAAAAAATCTTGTCACCGATGATCATAACGGTCTGAAAATAAAAATCTACCGCCATATTGATTTCGTTGCCTTTGACCAATTTTCAAATATAACATACCATATTCCCGTAAAATTTTCAATATGCAATTCGAAATAATCTACAGGCTTTCCGATTTTATGAGAAAAAAATCCGGCTCCGCCATAATTGGCAGAACCGAATTTTGTGTATTTGTTCACTTTTCAGCTTTCATCCCTTGTGCCGACCTGAAAATGTAGTGTTTATGCGGGATTTGCGGATTTCTTGCTCAAGCCTCGTATTTTCTTCACGGTCAGAATTTCAAGCCTATCTCACAATGCATTTTAATGTATGCACTTTTTGATACGCATCATGGTAACACGGTTCCGAACAGCCGGGGAATAGGCAATCAGCTCATCCAAAATATCTTCATCTGCTTCAATGTCCGAAAGTGTGCGCTTGATGCCGTGGCACTCATACAGTGCCGTTAAAGTTGCGGGATCGGGAATCTTCTTAAGCTCTTCCCGGATCGTTTCCCAGTTCGCCGCGATCGTACTGCCTTTTATGCCTGCGGCGCAGTCCTTACTGTTTTCGGCTGGGATCTCGTCCGACAGACGGCTTCCGAATACTTCCCGCAAATCCCCGAACTCCGTGTAATCGACAAACTCGGGTGAAGGCAGCTCTGCCAGCTTCCGATACACATCGGCGGCGATCAGCGTACCGACACCCACCTTTTCGCCGTGAAGCGCGTGGGATCCCCTGCGGATAAATTCCGGCTGCATTTCGATGATATGAGAGATATGATGCTCTGCACCGGAGGCAGGACGGGAATTTCCCATCATCTGCATGGCAAGGCCGGAGAGAATCAGCCCTGCCGTCAGTGCTTCGTAAGCACTCTCATCTCCTTGCATGATGCCGTCGGCGGAGTCGAGTACCTTCCGGGTAGCTTCCAGCGTCAGCCCCGCAATGCGGTCGCAGTAGAATTCCCCGGTGAGGATGTGAGAAATTTTCCAATCCGTCAGGGCGATGAACTTGCCGATCATATCTCCGAACCCTGACTTCGCCAGACGGATGGGAGCATTTTTGATAATGTCAATGTCAGCCAGAACGAACAGCGGTGACTTTGCCGTCAATGTTTTTTTACAGCCGTGCCATGTCATGGCGGCGACGGAAGAACAGAAGCCGTCCACACTTGCGGCAGTGGGGCAGGATATAAATTCCAAACCGTTTTTATAGGCACAGTAGCGTGTCAGATCGTGGATCGTGCCGGAACCGACGGCAATGAGGATCTTTGCCCCTTGGGGAAGTTTTCCCATCAGCATATCCACACCGTGTTCATCAGCATGGAGATCTTTCGGATCCAGTATTACTTCGTGATCCGTTGCGGGATGACGGTCGGCTGTAGCGCGATATGTGTTCTCATCGTAAATCGCCGCCGTGCAGTCATCAAGCCTCATTTCCTTTAGGAAGTCGCCGATTTTCTTCATGCATCCCGGCTCGATCACCGACAGAAGCGTGGTCATTTTATGCTCTTTGCCGCAGGTACACATACCGTTATACTGCTTGCTTTCAATGATCATTTTCGCCACCCTGCCCATAGTAGGCATTCTTTCCGTGCTTTCTGTAATAGTGCTTGTCAAGCAATTCCTGTTGGAAAGACACGTCAGGATTCATAGACATGGTGTGCCATGCCATCATGGCGACTTCCTCAAGAATGATAGCGTACTCTACGGATTTTTCCGCATCTTTGCCGAAGGTGAACGGTCCGTGTGACTGCACCAGCACGGCGGGGATATCCAACGGATCGATCTCCCGAAAAGCCTCACAGATCACCGCGCCTGTCGCCTTTTCATAATCTCCGGCGATTTCCTCCGGAGTCATCTTCCGGGTGCAGGGGACTGCGCCGTGGAAAGCATCTGCGTGGGTCGTGCCCAGTGCGGGAATAGAAATACCTGCCTGAGAAAAGACCGTCGCCCAACTGGAATGGGTATGTGTCACACCGCCCACCTGCGGAAACTGTTTATATATTTCAAGATGCGTCGCCAGATCGGACGAAGGATTGCATTTCCCCTCCACCGTTTTTCCCGCCGGGTCAACGATCACAATATCCTCCGGGACCATGCTCCCGTACGGAACCCCGGAAGGCTTGATGGCAATGACACCGGCATCACGGTCGATCTCGGAAACGTTGCCCCATGTGAGCGTAATGAGTCCGCTGTCGCTGAGCCGCTTGTTTTCTGCGCAGACACGTTCTTTCAGTGCTTCAAACATTTTTGATCCTCCTGCTTGATTTTTTCCGTAAGTTTGAGTATAATTATAGCAGGATGCATGATAATGCGCAATACTTGGCGATATAATAGGAAAATGAGCAAAGAAGGTGTATAAAATGAGCATAAGTGATCGACAATCCCAAATCTTGGAGATATTGAATGAGCGGTATTATGCAAGCGTCACGGAGCTTGCCGGGCTGACCTACACTTCGCCCTCCAGCATTCGGAGAGACCTGACCGCCCTGCAAAACCAAGGACTTGTGCAACGCTCTCACGGAGGTGTGACGCTCCCGGAGCCTGCCGTCGGCGTTGCCAGCCTGCAGGACAGAATGTCCCAAAATGTTCCACTGAAGCGGCGCATCGCAAAGCTTGCTTCCCGATATCTCACCGTTGGGCAGACGGTTCTGCTTGATGGCTCCAGCACAGCCGGCTTTCTCTTGCCATATATCGCAAAAACAGGGCAGATAAAGCTGTTTACCAATAATATCATCACAGCGTTGAATGCCATCGAGCTTGGCATCCATACGGATCTGATCGGCGGTCATTCCGTGAACGGTTCCGCCGTCCTGTCCGGCACGATGGCATATCGTATCGTAAGCGATCTGCGCCCGGATATCCTCTTCTTTTCGTCGCAGTCTTTAGATGATGACGGCGTGATCAGCGATTCCACGGAGGAGGAAAACTATCTCCGTTCCCTGATGATCCGCAGGGCAGAGCGCACAGTGTTCCTCTGCGACAGCTCTAAATTCCACAAGCGTTCCGGCTACGTTCTCACCGATCTCTCCCGGATCGATCATGCCGTCTTCGATACGCCTTTCCCCGGGTGGGAAAAAGAATAAAAGATTCTGATAAACTTCTTGTTCTCGGCATAAAATGATCCCCACAGCGCAGTCCTTGAAATTTTTGTTATTTCAAGTGTCTGCTCTATGGGGATCATATCATTTGTAACTTTCCGATATTTTCAGGCTTTTTACAGCCGTAAGGATCAAGGCGATACCGTACACGATCCTGCGTTACGCCGCACGATGCCTCATTTGTGCGGTATTGCCTCAAAAAATCCCTTTTTTCTTTTTCTTTTCGTCGCCTTTTTCGTCGTTCATTTCGTCGCTGAACGCTTTGAGCAAATCCTTTTGTTTGTTTGTCAGGTGCTTCGGCACGGCGATATTTACCGTAACATACAAATCACCCTTGGACTGTGTATTTATATGAACGATGCCATGACCTTTTACCCTGAATCGCGTACCGGGCTGAGTGCCTTCGGGTATCTTCAGCGCAACGGTACCGTTGAGCGTGGGTACCTGCACTTCGCCGCCGAGTACGGCTTTTGCAAAGTCGATATCCATATCAAGGAAAAGATCACTGCCGCGGCGCACGAACCGTTCATGCTCCGAAACGGTCACGCGGACATAAAGATCACCCGCCATACCGCCGTTTCTGCCATGCTCGCCCTCTCCGCGCAGACTGACCATCTGCCCTGAATCAATACCCGCCGGTATCTTGACATTGAGCTTTTTCTTGCGGCGGATGCGTCCCTTGCCGTTACAGCGCGAGCAAGGCTCCTTGACGATTTTGCCTGTGCCGCGGCATCTGTCGCACGGGCGCGTTGACTGGAACGTACCGAACAGCGTGCTTTGCTGAGTGCGCACCTGTCCCGTGCCGTGGCATATCGGACATTTTTCGGGCTGAGTACCGGGCTTTGCGCCGCTGCCGTGGCACTCATCGCATTCTTCTTCACGAAGCACATCAATTTCTTTTTCGCATCCGAACGCGGCTTCTTCGAAGGTTATGCGGATATCCACACGAAGATCGTTGCCTCTGCGCGGTGCGTTGGGGTCACTTCTTGTCTGCCTTCCTCCGCCGCCGAAGAACGTATCGAAAATATCTCCGAAGCCCGAAAAATCAGCACCGCCGAAGCCGGAGTATGTACCTCCCATGCCCTCATCAAAGCCGAACTGATCGTACCGCGCACGCTTCTCGGGGTCGGAAAGTACGGCATAAGCCTCGTTTACTTCCTTGAATTTGGCTTCGCACTCCTTGTCATCGGGATGCATATCGGGATGATATTTTTTCGCAAGCTGTCTGAATGCTTTTTTTATCTCGTCATCGGACGCACCTTTCTGTACGCCGAGAACCTCATAATAATCACGTTTGTCTGCCATAATAACTCCGATTTTGTGACATCAAGCCATTCCGCCTTTTTTGGCGGAATGGCTGATAAAGGTCTTTTACTGTGTATTACTTATCGTCGTCTACTACTTCATAATCGGCATCATAGGTGTTGCCGTCGCCGGGGTCGGCGTTGCCTGCGCCTGCACCTGCGCCCATATCGGCTCCTGCCGCGCCCTGCGCACCCTGCGCCTGCGAATAGATCTTACCGAATATCTCCTGGCTTACCTGAGCAAGCTTATCGCTTGCCGCCTTGATAGCATCGTTATCAGTACCCTTAAGGGCTTCCTTAACGGCATCGGCTTCAGCCTGTATGCGTGCCTTGTCGTCGGCAGGTATCTTATCGCCAAGCTCGTTGAGTGTGCGTTCGGTGTTGTAAACAAGTCCGTCAGCCTGATTGCGTACCTCAACGGCTTCTTTATTCTTTTTATCCTCTGCCGCGTACTGCTCCGCTTCCTTAACTGCCTTGTCTATCTCCTCATCCGACAGATTCGTCGAAGCGGTTATCGTTATATCCTGTGAATTTCCCGTGCCGAGATCCTTTGCCGAAACGTGAACGATACCGTTTGCGTCGATATCGAACGAAACCTCGATCTGAGGAACTCCTCTCGGTGCCGCCGGGATGCCGGTGAGCTGGAAGCGTCCGAGCGTCTTATTGTACTGAGCCATTTCACGCTCGCCCTGAAGTACATGGATATCAACGGCGGTCTGACCGTCAGCCGCGGTAGAGAATACCTGGCTCTTCTTTGCGGGAATGGTGGTATTGCGCTCGATGAGCTTTGTGCATACGCCGCCGAGTGTCTCGATGCCGAGTGAAAGCGGTGTAACATCAAGCAACAGTACGTCTTTTACCTCGCCGCCGAGTACGCCGCCCTGTATCGCCGCGCCTATAGCAACGCATTCATCGGGGTTGATGCCCTTGAACGGCTCTTTGCCGGTTATCTTCTTTACGGCATCCTGAACAGCGGGTATTCTTGTCGATCCGCCGACAAGCACCACGCGGTTGATATCGTTCATCGAAAGTCCCGCGTCGCTCATAGCCTTGTTTACGGGCTCAAGCGTTCTCTTTACAAGGTCGCTCGTAAGGTCATCGAACTTGGCACGGGTAAGCGTGAGGTCAAGATGCACGGGACCTGCCGCGCCCATCGAAATATACGGAAGGTTGATGTTTGTGGAAAGTGTGCCGGAAAGGTCTATCTTTGCCTTTTCGGCGGCTTCCTTAAGACGCTGCATGGCAAGCTTATCGGTCGAAAGGTCTACGCCGTTCGCCGCCTTGAATTCCTTTACCATCCAGTCGATGATGTGCTGGTCGAAATCGTCGCCGCCGAGATGCGTATCACCGTTGGTGGCAAGTACCTCGAATACGCCGTCGCCTATCTCAAGGATAGATACATCGAATGTTCCGCCGCCGAGGTCGTAAATAAGTATCTTCTGATTCTCTTCCTTATCAAGACCGTAGGAAAGCGAAGCCGCAGTAGGCTCGTTTATTATTCTCAAAACCTCAAGACCGGCTATCTTGCCCGCGTCCTTGGTCGCCTGACGCTGTGAATCGTTGAAATATGCCGGCACGGTTATTACCGCTTGTGTTACCGGCTCGCCGAGATAGCTTTCGGCATCCGCCTTGAGCTTTGAAAGTATCATCGCGGATATCTCCTGCGGTGAATAGCTCTTGCCGTCTATCGTTCTTCTGCTTGCGGTACCCATATCACGCTTTATCGACATAACGGTGTTATCGGGGTTTGCGACCGCCTGACGCTTTGCGATAGCGCCTACAAGACGCTCGCCGTCCTTATTATACGCAACTACCGAAGGAGTTGTTCTTGCGCCCTCGCTGTTCGGGATAACTACCGGCTCGCCGCCTTCCATAACGGCTACGCAGGAGTTTGTTGTTCCTAAGTCAATACCAATAATCTTACTCATAATATATATCCTCCATTAAAAATTCATTTTAGGTGATCGCTGATAAATGAGGTGGTGCAGATGCTGATAAATTTTGTGCAAGAAACAGATCGCGCAAGATCCACCGCAGATGCTGCCGCCGAATTATCAGAGATCGCCTTTATCAAACGGTGACTTGCACCATTGAATATCTTATTATTTTATCGCCCATCTTATAACCTTTGGCAAAAACTGCCGCGACAACGCCTTTTTCAACACCGTCACCCGCAGGGACCTGCATCACCGCGTTGTGACACGCGGGATCGAACGGTTTGCCCTCGGCTTCGACCTCCTCGACACCGAGATCGGTAAGCATTTGCGACATCTGCTTTAAGATCATCTCAAGTCCGTCCATCAGTGAACCCGAAGCGCCGTTCTTTTTCTCCGTCTCAAGCGCACGCTCAAGATTATCCATTATCGGCAGAAAAGCCTTTACTGCCTCGACCTTACCGTCCGCAAGCGCGTCGGCACGAACCGATGCGTTGCGCTTGCGGTAATTATCGAAATCCGCCTGTATGCGCTGTGCAAGTGCAAGATACTCTTCTTCCTTGCTCGGTTCCTTTTCGGCTTCCTCCGGCTGAACATAGTCTTGCGAAGCATCGTTTTCCTCATCCGTATCGTTTGCCGTATCCGTATTTGATTTATCTTCTGTTTGGTTCTCCGTCTCTTCCGTATCGGGAGCGCTGTTCTTTTTCAGTTTTTCATCATTTTTTGTCTTCACCCGTTTTTTCCTCCAATGCTGTTGATTCGGTAAAAATCTCACTCAGCGTGTTGCCGACCTGCTCAAGCACCGATATGACCTTTTCATACTGCATGCGCGTCGGACCTATTACGCCGACCTTGCCGAGCGTTCTGCCGCCGGACGAATATGTTGCGGTAACAAGGCTTACATCACCGAGTCCCGTTTCCTGCCCGATGCGGACGCTTACGCCGTTTTCATTGTTTTCCACAAGCTCGCCGAGCCGTCCGTTTTCCTCAAGCAGTTCAAGGAAACCCTGCGCCTTTTTGACATCGCTGAATTCCTGATGCGAAAGCAGCTTGCTTGCGCCGTCAACAACGATATGTGCGCCGTCATGCTCAAGCCTCGCCTCAAGCACAGCGCATATCGTATCGAATATCTGCTTTTGATCCGCTATTTCGTTTTCGACTGCGAATTGCGCTCCGGGATGTATCTCGGTCACGCTTTTGCCCGAAAACATTCTGTTCAGCAGCTTCGACATGCTTTCAAGCTCTTCGCGGCTCACGCTTCGCGGAAGTGTTATCGGCGTACTTTGCACCATGCCGGTATCGGTCAAAAGTACGACCATAGCGGTAAGCGGATTTACCGGCATGATCTGTATGCTTGAAACATTGACGTTACGTACCTTCGGCGGTGTTACAACGGAAACATATTGCGTCAGTTCGCTTATTATGCGTGCCGCATTCGAAAGTATCTCGCCCGTCTGACCTATCCTCGCGTCATAATATGACTTTATATATTCGATTTCCGGCAATGAAAGCTGTGAAAGACGAACGATATTGTCAACATAAAAGCGGTAAGCCTTATCGCTCGGTACGCGCCCCGCCGATGTGTGCGGCTGTTCAAGATATCCAAGCTCCTCAAGATCGCTCATTTCGTTGCGGATAGTCGCACTTGAAAGCGCAAAGCTTTTTGAAAGCGTTCTTGAACCGACAGGCATGGCGTTGCTGATGTAATCTTCTATTATAGCCCGAAGTATCTGCTTTTGTCTCGGACTGAGATCATCCATGCCGCCGCCCCCTTATTTTCTTTGTTAGCACTCACAGTGATTGAGTGCTAATCACATTTTATATTATATCCGCACGTTTTGATTTTGTCAACATATTTGAGGCATTTATTTGAATTGTTTTCAAATTATCACAAAATATACAAAAAAGTAACCGCGTCAAGGCAAAAAATGTTGTTCATTAAATTAAATGAATGAAGCCAAAATAAAAGCACAATAATATGAAAGGAGTGAAAAATTGGAACGTGAAATAACCGTAAAGATAAGCAAAAAGAACTTTCTTTTATTGAAACAGACGGCAAATGCGGATAAAACGGTCAATACGGCGCTGAAACAATTTTTTATCAAAAATCATAAAATGAAAATAAGGATGCTTCTTAAAAAAGGCTACAAAAGCTGTGGAAAAACAAATCTCAGGCTTTGCAGACCGCTTGCGGAGGATGCCGACTTTTAAGAAGTGCCTTAAGGGAAGGTGAACCGAATTGATAAAAAGGGGAGAGATCTATTACGCCGACCTTTCGCCCGTCGTGGGCAGTGAGCAAGGCGGCATACGTCCTGTGCTTATCCTTCAGAACGATATCGGCAACAGATACAGCCCCACGATAATAGTGGCGGCAATAACTTCAAAAACAGGTAAAACAAAGTTGCCTACTCATATCGAGCTTGAGGGCGAAAGGCACGGTCTGCCCAAGGACAGCGTGATATTGCTCGAACAGATCCGCACTATAGACAAAAAACGTCTGAAAGAGAAGCTCGGCGGATTGAACACTTACGCTATGAACAAAGTCGAAAACGGGCTGAGAGTCAGCCTCGGCTTTGCCGAGCTGTAGATATAAAACCGTATACGCCCGGCAAGATCTGTCGGGCGTATTTCACAACTCGGTTTTGCAAAAGCATCGTTTTATGGCAGGTGGGGGAACGGTTTTTGCAGATACATCCTACAAAAAACGTGCAGGATCAAAGCCGTATATCTGCACTATCTCGAATTTATCGCAGTTGAGGATATCCTGCACCGTCACTATCCTGCCGCCGTTCGCATCGACATCGATTCCGGCGTTTTTGAACGCATACCACACAAGATGTGCGCACTGTGTCGTTGACGGTGAAACATCGGCGTTGCCCGAAAAAATCCCCGCGAAGGGCGAATACGGTATCCCGCGCAGGTCGTTGTACGCGCTCCGTGCGATGTCGCGCAAGGCTTCGTCGTCGGTGTCCTTGAGCCGAAGCATGACGAAATTCGGAAAATGCCGCCACTGGCTGATGTCGTACTCCGTCGAGCAGGAGCCTATCATCGGCGCTTCAAGCGTCTTTCCGGCGGGCATGACAAGTCCCGCGTGTCCGTGCCGCCAGAAGAACGAATGGCTCGATTCCATAATAAGCACATAGCCCGTTTTGTACGGCGCAAGCCTGAACGATTTTTCCTTTCCGCCGTTTTCGTTCACGGTATATTCCATGCTTGTGGTGACCGCCTCGCGCACGCACTTGACGTTGACCGGCGCAAAGAACGCATCCTGGTATTCCTTCAGTGCTTCGGCAAAATTTTCGCTTTGCCTCAGCTCATCGACCGCGCATCTGCCGAGCCCCGTCTGGTAAAATACGGTTTTGTAGTCCTCGTCCGAAAGCGTTTCCTTAAGCGCAAAGCCGTCAAGCGCAAGCTTTTCGTAATCGGGACAAAAATGCACGTTCCTGTGGATGAGATACGAAGAGAATACGCATGCCGCCGCGATAATGACGGCAAGGCATGCGCATACAACAGCAAGTTTTTTCTTTTTCATTTCCTGAACGCTTCGTAGATGGCACGGATGCTCTTTTCAAGGTCGCATTCGTTTACACCTACGGTGATATTGATTTCGCTTGAGCCCTGGTCTATCGTGCGGATGTTGACATGCTCCTTGCCGAGTGCGGAGAATATCTTTGCCGCCGTGCCGGCACTTTTCGCCATGCCGTGTCCGACTACCGCAAGCAATGCGATATCGGGAACATATTCTATCGAATCAGGCTGAAGCTCGTCACGGATGCTCGCCATAACATTTTCAAGCTTATCCTCGATAGCCTTTTTGTTAAGCACCGCCGACATCGTATCGACACCGCTGGGAAGATGCTCGAACAGGATGTTGTTGCGCTCGAATATTTCAAGGAAGCGTCTGCCGATACCAAGCTCGCTGTTCATCATGTTCTTTTCAATGGTTATCGCGCAATAGCCTTTGTGACCGGCAATACCCGTTATCTGCATTTCGTTGGAATAGTTTTCGTTAAGCTTGCTGACTATCATCGTGCCCTCGTCTTCGGGCTGATTCGTATTTCTGATGTTTATCGGTATCCCGCACTGTGCCACGGGGAATACCGCGTCCTGATGAAGCACTGCCGCGCCCATGTACGAAAGCTCACGAAGCTCTTTATATGTGATGAATTTTATCGTTTTCGGATCATCGACCACACGCGGGTCTGCCGCCATGAAGCCGGAAACATCCGTCCAGTTTTCGTAGAGGTCAGCCTTGACCGCACGCGCCGCAAGCGAGCCGGTTATATCGCTTCCGCCGCGTGAAAACGTCTTGATGCTTCCGTCGGGAAGCGAGCCGTAGAAGCCGGGAACCACCGCGCGTTCGCACTTTTTGAGGCGTTTGCCCATCACTGCATCGGTCTTTGCGTCGTCAAGCACGCCGTTGCCCCCGAAGAACACCACCTCGGCGGCATCGACAAATTCATAGCCGAGATATTCGGCTAAAAGAAGTCCGTTGAGATATTCGCCGCGTGAAGCGGTATAATCTATCGACGCGCCTTCATCGACCTTTTTCTTTATAGCCATGATTATGCTGACGATATCGGTCTTTAAGCCAAGCTCCGTTTTTATGCCGTCGTAACGCTCGGCTATTTTTGCAAAGACCTCATCGGTGCTTTCGTCCGCGCAGGCGAGCGCGTAGCATTTATAGAGCATATCCGTTACTTTTTCATCGTTTTTGAAACGCTTGCCGGGCGCTGACGGCACGACTATCCGTCTTGCGTCATCCGCCTTGACGATATCGGCAACCTTTTTGAACTGTGTGGCGTCCGCAAGTGAGCTTCCGCCGAATTTTGCTATCTTTATCATATTTTTTCTCCTCATTTGATTTTTCTTGCTTCAAGATAATAACGTTTATCTATACCCATGCCCATCGAAAACGTTTTGCGCGGCAACGCGCCGTTTGCAATGACCGCGGGGAACAGCTCAGATTTTGACATTCCCGGGATGAGCAAGCCTACGGTATTCGGCTCAAGCGCATTCTTTTCGACCTGCTCCGCTTCGTGGATGTAATCGACCTTCACCGAATGCGTGCGGGAATACGCATCTATTATATTCTGAACCGTGCCTACCGTCAAGCTGTGTGTGGGCGAAAGTGCAAATTCTTTTTTATTTTTGCCGAAAACCGCGATGCATTTCTGTCCGTTTGGGTCGCTTTGTGCCGAAAGCGTGTTCAAAAGGTCATCGACATCGACATTATAGACGATACGGTGTATCGGCTCGAACTCAAGCGCATCATCATGGAGATCGACGATTTCGCACAGCGCATAGCGTGCGGGATGCATTTCGCGCTCATCGGATGTAAGCGTCGGTTTAAGCTCCTCCCAGCATTTTTTCGCCGTTGCAAGCGAATGGTTTCCGTCGCCGACGGCAAGCGTTATCACGTTATCACCCGTGCCGACGGGAACGCTTTCAAGCGCATCGGTCACTTTTTTTGCGTTTTCACCCGTTATGCGCCACCCCTTGATACTGCCGCCGGAGAGCATCAGCGGCGTGCTGTAGAGAAGCTCGCCCGCAAGCGATTTTGCAAATGACATTATCTCTTTTTTCTCATCGTTTATGAGAAGCATTATATGCGGAAGCTCAAGCAGAGCGTTTCGGCGTATTTCGACACGCGGCGGCAGTCTGTCCGCTATCGTCGCCTCCGTCGGGCGTATATGCGAATGTGTATCGGGCGAATATTCGTATTCCTCAAGATCGCATGCGGCAATGATGCCCTTGCGTGTTTTTCCGTTATTGAGCGTGCGCTCAACATATATCACCGAATCCTTTATTTCCCTGAAAACTCCCTCGGCAAGGTATTTACGCATATTTTCGTTTATCTGCGCGGTACGTTCGGGATCGTTTCTGCCGAGATATATTTCGGGGAAGGTAAGCTTAAGTGCCGACGGCTTATCGCCGACGAATTTTTCGGTGTTTTCCCAATACGAAGCATCGCCCGTGAATTGGTCGCACGCCACGCACGCAAAGCGCGAAAGCTCCACACCGTCCGCAGGAATCAAAATGTCACAGCTTTTTATCATAATTTATCTCCGTTCATATTTTGTATTGCGCAAAGGATAGCCGCCTTTACCTGTTGATATACTATGCCGCCCTGCATATAAAACATGAACGGCTCTCTTATCGGCGCATCGCCGGAAAGCTCTATCGAAGCACCCTGCACGAACGTTCCCGCCGCCATGATGACCTCGTCGGAATACCCGGGCATTGCCCACGGCTCGGGCACGACGAACGCTTCGACGGGCGAAACCGCCTGTATCTGACGGCATATCTCGCACAGCTTGTCCTTTTCGTTCATGCAAACCGACTGTATTATACAGCCGCGCTTTTCGTTCCATGCGGGCGAAGCGCGATAGCCGAAATATTCAAGTACTCTTGCAGAGAATACCGCGCCCTTCAATGCCTGTGCGACGGTTTGCGGCGCAAGGAATATCCCCTGATAAAACGGCATATAGCTTGCGGCATAGCTTCCGACCTCGCATCCGATGCCCGGAGCTGTCATGCGGTATGAAATGCGCTCGATGAGGTCTGCTCTGCCTGCGATATACGCGCCCGTGGGAGCTATCCCGCCGCCGGCGTTCTTTATGAGTGAGCCGACGATGATATCCGCGCCCGCCTCGATTGGCTCGCGTGTTTCGACAAATTCGCCGTAGCAGTTATCGACGAATATCACGGCATTTTCATTCACCGCACGGATAAGCTTCGATGCCTGTTCGATATCGTCCACGGTAAGGCTCGGTCTGTCAGTGTAGCCGCGCGAACGCTGAAGCATTATAAGATCAGCATTTTTGGCGCATTCGGGAAGCTTTTCAAGGTCGATATGTCCGTTTTTGAGCGGAAGCTCGCCGTATGTCGCGCCCATATCGCAAAGCGAGCCTTCAACGAAGCTTTTATGCCCGATGATGCCTTCAAGCGTATCGTACGGCGCACCCGAAGCCGACAGTATGCGCGTGCCTTTTTTTGTTATGCCCATCAGCGCAAGCGCAAGCGCGTGTGTGCCGGATGCTATCTGCGGACGCACGATGGCACTTTCCGCCTTAAAAATACGCGCGAACAGCGTTGCGAGCTTGTCTCTGCCGATATCGTCATAGCCGTAGCCGTAGCTCGGCGCGAAATGCGCGGGAGTTATCTTTTCCTTACGGAAGCAATCAAGCACCCAAAGCTGATTGTATTCCTGTATTTTTTCGATTTTTTCAAACTGCGGTGCGCATTCGGCTTCAAGCTTTTCGCTTAATGCCTCCAGCTTTTCGCTTATGCCGTAGTTTTCGGTTAAAATGCTCATGTTTTACCTCTTTCTTTTGGGGACTCCGTCCCGGCGTCCTTTTTGCGGGACGCTGTCCCGCACCCTCTTTTTGGGGACTCCGTCCCCATACCTCTGCCGACTTTTTGAAAAAAGCGGGACAAAAACTTTTATTTCGCTTCGCGGCATGCCCGTATGGTGCGGTGTTTCCGGCGTTCCGATTGCATGAAACAGGTTGCAGGAAATTGCAGTATATTTTATATCTTTATATATCGTGTCATTGTGAGGAGCGAAGCGACAAAATACTCATTCCTGCAATAAATATCGCTATCGGTGCGTCGGGGACGCCGCACCCTACGGAAACTGCGTATCGTGGATACCGTCTACTTAAAAAAGCTTTCCGCGTCCGTCCACACTGCATCTTTTTCGCCGCGCATCCATGTGAGCTGGCGTTTTGCGTAGCGTCGGCTTTCCTGTTTTATTTTCTCTATCGCCTCTTGCTCGGTGCATCTGCCCTCAAACAAATCAATGAGCTGACGGCAGCCTATCGCCTTATAACACTGATGCGATTCGTTTATCCCTTTTTTCCAAAGCGAATATATTTCTTCGCGCATTCCGTTTTCGAGCATGATATCCACACGCGCGTTGATGCGCGAATACAGCTCCTCGCGTTCGGGCGCGACGCAGTAAAGCCTGAAATCAAATTCGGTGTTTCTGCGTTTTTGCATTTTTTGCGAAACGCTTCCCGAAAGCTCGTATATTTCAAGTGCGCGGATAAGCCGCTTAGTGTCGTTTTTGCTGATGGCGGTATCGGGATCGACCGCTGTCAGACGCGCATACAGCTCATCATTCGACAGCCGCGCAAGTGCCTGCCGTACCTCACCGTTGCTTTCCGCACCGAAATCCGGCTCATACATCAGCCAGTGGAAATACAGCCCCGTGCCGCCGACGACTATCGGCTGTTTGCCGCGCGAAAAGATATCGCGGATGGCATCCAGCGCCTTTTCACGGTAATCCGCGACGGTAAAGCGTTCGGAAAAATCAAGAAATCCCATAAGATGATGAGGGATGCCCTGTTTTTCATCCTCGGTCGGCTGTGCCGAGCATATCGGTATATCGCGGTATATCTGCATGGAATCGCAGGAAACCACTTCTCCGTTCGTTCTTTTTGCAAGCTCCACGCCGAGCTTTGTTTTGCCCGATGCCGTAGGTCCGGCTATAACGTAAACTGTCATTGTATCCTCTTGAAGCGCACCTCAAGCTCATGGCGCGTGAGCCTGATGAGTATCGGTCTGCCGTGCGGACACGAAAGCGGTACGCTCTCCTTGACGATAAGCCTCATAAGCAGCTTTATGTCGTTATCGGTCAGCTTATCGCCCGCCTTTACCGCACTTTTGCACGCAAGCTGCATCAGCTTTTCGCGCTTTAATTCGTTGGCTCGTATCTGACGAAGTGCATTGCTCTCATCAAGCAACGACATGATGAAGCTTTCGCAGTCGATATCGCCGAGTGATGACGGTGTCGCCTTTATTGAAATGTTTGAAAAGCCCATATCCTCTATTTCAAATCCCATTTCCTCAAGCTGACCGAAAAGCCCTTCAAGCACGGTCCGCTCGCGCGGCGAAAGCGTTATGAGCTGAGGCAACATCAATATCTGGCTCGCGCCCGAGCCGCATGACGCATACAAACGTTCGAACAACAGTCTTTCGTGCGCCGCATGCTGATCTATTATGTATGCTTCGTCGCCCGCGGCAACGATTATATATGTGTCAAAAAGTGTTCCCGCAACACGGTACGCGATATCCTCCGCCTGCGCCGTATCGCTTAAAAACGTCTCCTGATGTGCGTCATCATGCTGTAGTGAGACCGTATCCGCATTGCCTTGCTCTTTTTGCGCGGATACCGTTTCCTGCGATTGCGCTGTTTCCTGCGATTGCGCCGCTTCTTGTGCTGTTTCCTGCGATGTTTCCTGCGGTGTTTCCTGCGGTGTTTCCTGTGCCTGCGTTACTGCCTGCGCCGTTTCGCTTTGCGAAAGCACCGTGGCGCGTTCTACACCGTACTTTTCCTTCGGTTCGGGATCTGCCGCCACAAGCACTCCGCTCACATTATGCGTGAATTTAACGAAGTCCTTGACGGTCGTATCGTCATTATTTTCGCGTTTTGCCGTGCTTACCTGCGGCTTTTCCGTGCTTTCGGGGGATATCGCATGCAATCCCTTAAGTGCCTCGCGCGGCAGGACATCGGTCATCGCAACCGGGCGATAGACGCCGTCCTTTACATTTCCGACCTCGGTCACGGTATTCGTATCGCTTTCGATACTTTCGCTCTTAAACAGCGACGGTATCTCCTGATTGGCTTCAAGTGTCTGCTTTACCGCCGCGAACACGACATCGTAAACGG
This sequence comes from Clostridia bacterium, assembly GCA_045601365.1. Lineage (GTDB taxonomy): Bacteria > Bacillota > Clostridia > Christensenellales > QALW01 > UMGS1322. Next base: position 18,722 of record JAZRZN010000087.1, read on the forward strand.
GCAGACCGTCGGCGAAACGTACCTCCTGCTTTGTCGGATGAACGTTTACATCCACAAGATTGCCCGAAAGCTTCATTTCAAGCACGAAGAACGGGAATTTGCCGACATTCAGCCGTCCGGCATAAGCCGAATGCACTGCCGCCGAAACTATATCGTTCTTTACCGTTCTGCCGTTTATGAACAACAGCTGTTGACTGCGGTTATTTTTCTGTATCTCACGCTTGCCGATATGCCCCGAAACCGTTATACCTGCCCTTGAATAGTTGACGGGAATGACGTTTTCCGATGTGAGACTGCCGAACACCGCGCGGATGGCTGACAGCATCTGACCGTCACCGGGAGTACGCAAAAGCGTTTTGCCCTCGCTTATACAGCGGAACGATATCTCGGGATGCGAAAGCGCGAGCCGCTCGACAACGTCGGCAACGTATGTCGTTTCCTGTGAGGGGCGCTTCAAAAATTTGCGGCGCGCGGGAGTGTTGAAAAACAGATCGCGCACCCATATCCCCGTACCCTCGGGACAGCCGCACGAACAGAATTTAAGTATTTCGCCGCCGGAAAGCTCTATTTCCGTGCCCTCATCCGAAGCCTGCGTGCGCGTTACGAGCCTTACGTTCGATACCGCCGCTACCGAAGCAAGCGCCTCGCCGCGGAAGCCGAGCGTGATGATATCGTTAAGGTCATCGGCAACGGATATCTTGCTTGTTGCATGACGCAAAAAGGCATTCTTGACATCATCCTCATCCATACCGCAACCGTTGTCGGTCATGCGGATAAGGTCGATGCCGCCGCCGTTTATTTCCACCGTGATATTTGTCGCGCCGGCGTCGATGCTGTTTTCGGCAAGTTCTTTTACTATCGACGCGGGACGCTCCACCACCTCGCCTGCGGCGATCTTGTTGGCAACGCTCGCATCAAGCAGTTTTATTTTCATAATTCCCTCTTGGCTTTTTCCCGAAGCTCACAAAGCAAGTTCATTGCCTGTATGGGAGTAAGCGTATTTATATCTACATTTTTAAGCTCTTCAACGATATTAAGCACATTATCCGATGCGAACATTGCCGTCTGCGTTGCGGCGGGCTGAAGGTCGGTGCGCGTGATATCGGCTTTTTCGATATCGGAAAGTATCTCGCCCGCACGCTTCAATACGGGCTTCGGTATACCCGCAAGGTGCGCAACGGCGATGCCGAAGCTCTTATCCGCGCTCCCGCGCATTATCTTACGCAAGAAGATAACGCCGTCGCCGAACTCCTTTGCGGTGATGCAATAATTCTTAACACCGTCAAGATTGCCCTCAAGCTCGCTCAGCTCATGATAATGAGTGGCAAAAAGTGTTTTTGCGCCTATATTCTTTTTGTCAGCGATATATTCGGTGACCGCCCACGCTATCGCCAAGCCGTCGAACGTGCTTGTGCCGCGCCCTATCTCATCAAGGATTATAAGGCTTTCGCTCGTGGCATTTCGTATGATGCCCGCGACCTCGTTCATTTCAAGCATGAACGTGCTTTGACCCGCGGAAAGATCGTCCGACGCGCCGACGCGCGTAAAAATGCGGTCGCACACGGAGATATCCGCGCTTCGCGCGGGTACGAAGCTTCCCATATGCGCCATCAGCGTTATGAGCGCGACCTGACGCATGTATGTGCTTTTACCTGCCATATTCGGACCTGTTATGACCGCGAATCGGTTATCGTTCGTATCAAGGAACGTGTCGTTCGGCACGAAGCTCCTGTCCTTTTGCATGGCCTCGATAACGGGATGCCGTCCGTCGGTGATCTCTATTTTGCCCTCGGTGTTTATCTTCGGGCGCACATATGAATATTCGTCGGCAACGAGCGCGAGCGCACAAAGCGCATCCGTCTCGGCTATCGCCTCCGCGGTACTTTTCAGGCGTGCAAGCGCTTCAAAAAGCGTCTGCCGCACCTCGGAAAATATCTTGTTCTCCAATCTGAGCGCCTTTTCCTCACTGCCGAGAACGAGTGATTCAAGCTCCTTAAGCTCCTCGGTGACATACCGTTCGCCGCCGGTGAGCGTCTGCCTGCGAATGAAGCGTTCGGGGACCTGCCCCGTGTTGCTGTTGCTGACCTCTATCGTATAGCCGAACACCTTGTTGAATTTTATCTTAAGATTTTTGATGCCTGTCTGCTCGCGTTCCTTTATTTCAAGCTGATTTATCCATTCCTGACCGTGCTTGACCGCATCGCGCAGCTTGTCAAGCTCCTCGGAATAGCCTTTATTTATCACATCGCCGTCGTTTATGGATTCCGACGGTGCTTCCGCTATTGCGCGTACAAGAAGCCCGGATATATCCTCAAGCGTGTCGATGCCGTTGAAACACGAAACAAGCGTTTCGCTTTTTGCGTTCGACAGAAGCTCTTTCACACGCGGGATATTCAAAAGGCTCTGCCGCATATGAGCAAGCTCCTTAGGTGCGACAGTGCCGTATGAAATGCGTGTGCATATGCGTTCCACATCAAGCACGTTTGCAAGAGCCTCTTTCAGGTCTTCACGCATGCCGTAATCGTTTTTTATCTCCTCCACGGCATCAAGCCTGCGCACGATATCTGCCTTGGAGCGCATCGGACGTTCCATCCATGAACGCATTTTTCTGCCGCCCATAGGCGTATTCGTCTTATCAAGCAGCCATAAGAGCGTGCCGCGCGTACCGTGATCGCCGAGCGAACGGAACAGCTCAAGGTTCTTCACCGCGGCGGGATCAAGGATGAGATGCTCCTCCTGCCCGATGTACTTAAGCGCCGTCATATGCACAAGCTCGTTCTTCTGCGTGTCACACAGATACGCCCAGAGTGCCGCCGCCGCACGCAAAGCGCATTGCTTTTGTTTGTCCGTCTCTGCCGCTTCCGGGAAGCGTTCACAAAGCAGTTTTATATTCTCTTTGCTGAATTTGGCATCCGCCCCGGAAAACGGGCGGAACTGTTTTTTTATATATTCGGGTATTTCTTCGGCGCGTGCGCACGCCTCGCTGTCAGCTATTATCTCATTCGGTCTTATTTCAAACAGCTTGTCCGTCAACAGCTCCGTTTCGCGTGAAAGCGCAAACTCGGTAAAATAAAATTCGCCCGTCGAAACGTCAGCCCACGCTATACCGCAGTTGTTTTTCTCGACCGAAACCGACGCAAGAAAGTTGTTCTGCTTGCCGTCGAGCATATCGTCCTCTATTATCGTACCCGGTGTGACCACGCGCACGATACCGCGCTCAACAAGCGTCTTGGATGCCTTTGCCGCCTGCACATCGGTAAGCTGTTCGCATATCGCTACCTTGTAGTTCTTTTCAAGCAGTCTGTTTATATACACATTCACGCTGTGATGCGGCACACCGCACATCGGCGCACGCTCCTTAAGTCCGCAATCGCGTCCCGTGAGCTGGAGCTGTAATTCCTGTGAAGCTATCTTGGCATCATCGAAGAACATTTCATAGAAATCGCCGAGCCGATAGAACACAAGACAGTCAAGATAATGCTGTTTAAGATTGAGATATCTCTCCATCATCGGTGAAAGCTTATACTGTTTGTTTTTATCCGATCCGCCGCTCATACAAATATCTCCGTTTCCCCGCAAAGCGTATTGAGCTTTGCGTCGGTTATTTTTACGTTTATTATTTCCCCTGTCATATCCTTTTCGGCAGAGAACGTCACCATCCTGCCGGTATCGGTCTTTCCGCAGAATTCGTTTCCGCCCTTGCGGGAAGCACCTTCTACAAGCACGGGAAGCGTTTTGCCGATATATTTTTTATTTTGCTCCTCCGAGCATTTTTCGCTTAAGGCGATCAGCCGCGCCATGCGTGAACGTGTTGCATCGCTCCCGACCTGACCTTCCATTTTCGCGGCGGGAGTACCTATGCGCGGCGAATATATGAATGTGAATGCCGAATTGAAGCATACGCGCTCATATAGATCAAGCGTATCAAGAAAATCCTCCTCGGTCTCGGTCGGAAAGCCGACGATGATATCCGTCGATATCGCAATATCGGGCATTTTCGCGCGGAGCTTGTCAACAAGAAGCATATAGTCATCGCGCGTATAATGGCGGTTCATCAGCTTAAGTACCCTGTCCGAGCCGGATTGCACGGGAAGATGTATATATTTGCACACCTTATCGCATTCGCCCATTGCGTCGATAAGCTCATCGGAAAGGTCCTTCGGATGGCTCGTCATGAAGCGTATGCGCTCTATGCCGTCTGTTTTCTGCAATTCTCTCAGCAGTGCAGGAAAGCTTATTTCGTCCGTTCCCTTACCGTAAGAATTGACGTTCTGCCCGAGAAGCGTTATTTCCTTTATACCGTTTGAAGCAAGAGAACGCACCTCGGAGATTATATCCGCGCTCCTGCGCGAACGTTCTCTGCCGCGGACATACGGCACGATGCAATATGAGCAGAAGTTGTTGCAGCCGTACATGATGTTCACCCATGCCGAAGCCGTTTTTTCGCGCAGAACGGGCATATCCTCAACGATATCGCCCTCCTTTTCCCACACGGAAAAGCTTGCGCGGCGTGCGGTAAGCGCATCGAACATCAGCTTGGGCAGTTCATGCGTATTGTGCGTGCCGAATACCGCGTCAACAAAGCGGAAGTGCTGTTTTATCTTCTCCTTGCCGCCCTTTTCCTGCATCATACAGCCGCATATCATTATGAGCATATCGCTTTTTTTCTGCTTGATGCTCTTGAGCTTGCCGAGATTGCCGAGCAGACGCTCCTCCGCGCCCTCGCGCACACAGCAGGTGTTGAATATCACCGCGTCGGCATCCTCGCGCTTTTCGGCTCTTGAATAGCCCATCGCCTCAAGCATGCCCGCCAGCGTCTGCGAATCGCGCACATTCATCTGACAGCCGTATGTCTCGACAAAATATGTGTGTTTTTTATCGCCGAAATATTCTTTTACCCGCCCGATATATTCACTTTCGGCAGTTTCTGAAAAACTTATCGTCAATTTATTCCTCCGTGGATATATGATCTATCCCAACCGTTCCTCATAAGCGTTTATGTCATCAAGAAGATATGTAAGATCACTTCCCCAAAGCACACGGTCGGCAAGCACTATCGCCGTTGGAAGCTTGTCGGCACGCTTATCGCCCGTCATGCGCAAAAGCCGGATCGTGCAGAACAGCGCGAACACAAGGTGTTTGGGATGGGTTTCGTTTATTCTGATATATTCCTCCAGCGTCGGAACTACCGACGCAGCAAACATTTCCGGCAGTTTTTTGGCTATATCTGCCCATTTGAGCGTTATGGCGGAGTTTTCAAAGCGCTTCATCATTTCCATCGCATATATCTGTACGGTTTCAAAATCCGTATGCAGTGTCGGTATTATTTCCTCGAATACCGAAACCGTCATATGCTTTTTGAGCCTTTCGCGCGCCATGAAGCCGCTGACCGTATCCACCTCATGCAGGATGGCATATGCGCACGATACGGCAAGCGAAGCATCAAACAGATACTTTTTCAGCCGGATATACGGCTCGATGCTTTCCGCAACGGTTATGTGTGCCGACGAAAAACGTGTCTTTCTGTCAAAAACGCACAGCAGATATTTTTCGATGCAGACCGTCAGATGTCCGCCGTCTTCACGCTCGCCCTGCGGCATGCACTGAACGAACGCGCTTACGAACGTATTTTCGAAATTAAGCCAATTAAGGAAGTCCATACCGAGACCGCGCATATTGGCATAGGCGATCACATCGTTTTTCGTCTGTTCGGCACCGTCGCACGCGCAAATTATTTCAAAGCCGCGCATTTCAAGACAAAAGCGGCGGAACAGGAGCATCGTCATCATCGCAAGCGGACAGAATTTGTCGTTTTTCAGTCTGCCGTCGGGCAATATCCAGCTTTTTTCGGCAGGCGAAAATATAAGAGTTTTTAAGCTCTTTATATCCGCAAGCGACGAAAACGAATCGAAATCCGAATACGGGTCGATCACCGCCGACACGCAATCGGTTTTTATTATTTCTTCGCCGTTCGTTCCCCTGAGTGCGATATCAAAAACGGTATCGCGGTTTGAGATATTCTGCGAATCGCATACAAGCACTGCGTTTTCGTTCGCCTCGCCCGAAGCATTCGCCTCGCAAAGCTCGCGCACCCACACGCCGCGCGAAAAAACGGACGTACCGAATATCACCGTTTTGACGGGGCGGATGACCGCCGTGTCACTCTTTTTCTTTTTCATTACTTCAACCCGTTCTTATAAAATTCGGGACGCACTCAAAAAAAGTGCGTCCCCGGACCTGAAAATCAGATATCTGTATTTATTACCTGTCCGAGTTTGTCGGATTCAAAAGCCGCCTCCATCACGCGCATAACGCGGCGCACCTCCGAAAGCTTTATGAGCGGCTCAGCTTTTTTGTCAAGCACATCGCATACGTTGCGGTAGAAATCGTGGACATCGCTGTAGGGAATGTCGATATCATGCTCGTCCAGCGTTATTTCGTCGCGCGGAGCCATCGTCTTTGTGATGCCTGCGGCGTTCTGCACGGGAGTGACATCCTTTTCCTGCCATGCCTTAAGACGCGCCACGTGAGCCTTTAAGCGCCAGTTATCTATTCTTGCGCTTCCGTTTTCGGCAAGCATATAGAAGCGCGGCATGCGCAGGAAGTTATATGTTCCTACCTCAACAAGTGCGCTTGTACCGTCCTCAAAATAAATATTGAGCTTGAAGCCGTCATCGACCTCTTTGTTGGTTATATGTGAGCAAACGCAGTATACGCGGCTTATTTTCTGCGGCATGAGCTGAAGCATCTGGTCTATAAGATGCACGCCCCAATCAAGTATCATTCCGCCGCCGTGAGCCTTTTCGCACCGCCAATCGCTCGGGATGCCGCGCGAGCCCTGTATGCGCGATTCGATGCATATCGGCTTGCCTATCTCGCCGCTGTCTATTATCTGCTTCATCGCAAGGAAATCGACATCCCAGCGTCTGTTCTGGTGAACGGTAAAGAATCTGCCGTATTTTTCGGAAGCGCCGATCATTTCATCAAGTGCGGCGACACTCATTTCGACGGGCTTTTCGCAGATCACGTTTTTGCCCGATGCAAATGCCTTGAGCGCAAGCTCCTTATGCGAATCGTTCGGTACGGCTATGACCACCGCGTCAACAGCGGGATCGGCGAATATCTCTTCGTTTGAGGAATATACCCTTATGCCCGCGTTTTTTGCCGCCTCACGCCGCGCTTCCTTTATATCGTAGGTTCCCGCGAGCGTGCATACATCGCTGTTCATAAGCTGACCGCAATGCCATGCGCCCTGCCCTCCGTAGCCGATAACTGCTATGTTTTTCATTTTTAAGTACCTCGTAAAATTATTGCTCTTTCTGTATCGTCTTTTTATCTTTTGACAAGCGTCGAACCGTCAGCCGAATCCTTTATATCGTAGCCCGCGGCGTTGATCTCGTCACGGAGCTTATCCGAAAGCGCCCAATTTTTTTCTTTTCTCGCCTGCGTTCTTTCTTCAAGCTTTTTCTTAAGCTCCTCGGGTATATCGTCCTCAAGCGGAACGTAGCCGTTTTCAAGCGAAAGCCCGAACACCGCATCCATTTTGAGTGCAGTCTGATAAATGCTGTCGCCGGTGTGACCCGAGCGGAGCAGATTCCACAGGATGCCGAGTGCCTTAGGCACGTTGATATCGTCGTTCACCGCTTCAAAAAATTCGTTGTACGCATTTTCGCAAAGCCCGGCAAGGTCGCCGTCATCCTTGACGCCTTTGTTTGCCGAAACCGCCTCAAGCAAGCGGATGTATGCCTTTTGCGAAGCCTTTATCGCGTCCCATGTGAAATTTATCTTGTTGCGGTAGTGCGCATTAAGACAGAAATATCTGAACGAAAGCGGCATGATGCCGTTCTTTTTAAGGTCGGCGACGGTGTAGGTGTTGCCGAGGCTCTTGCTCATCTTGCCGTTATCCACCATCATGAATTCGCCGTGCATCCAATAGTTTACCGCAGGATGCCCGAGCAGTGCCGTTGACTGCGCGATCTCGTTTTCGTGGTGAACGGGGATATGGTCAACGCCGCCTGTGTGGATATCGAACGTATCGCCCAAATATTTTCTGCCCATTGCCGAGCATTCGATGTGCCAGCCGGGATATCCCATTCCCCACGGGCTTTCCCACTGCTGGAGATGCTCCTTCGGTGCTTTCTTCCACAGCGCGAAATCGGCGGGATGGCGTTTTCGGTCATTTACCTCGACGCGCGCGCCCGCAAGCTGTTCCTCAAGGTCAAGCTTGCTCAAAACGCCGTATTTGCCGTACTTCGTTATGTCAAAATAGATGCCGTCGTCGGTCTCGTAGGCGTAGCCCTTTTCTTCAAGCCCCTGAACGAACTCTATCATTTCCTTTATATGCTCCGTCGCCTTCGGCACTACCTCGGGCAATGAGATATTGAGCGCCGCAACGTCATCCTTGAAAACCGATGTATAGTACGCGGCTATCTCAAGCGGCGATTTCTGCTGTGCGCGTGCCGCCTTTTCCATTTTGTCCTCTCCCGAATCGGCGTCACTCGTAAGATGTCCGACATCGGTGATGTTCATTACGCCAAGCAGCTTATAGCCGTCGACCTTGAGCGTGCGCCGCAGAAGGTCCATGAATACATATGTGCGCAGATTTCCTATGTGCGCAAACGAATATACCGTAGGTCCGCACGAATACATGCGTATCTCGCCCTCACGGATGGGCTTAAGCTCTTCTTTTTTGTTCGTAAGCGTATTGTAAATAAGCATATCGTACTCCACTATAATAACATATTTTCATTTTATTATACAGCAAGATGCGCGATGTTGCAACTCTTTTGTACTAATATTAAGAATTTTTTCATACTTTTTATCGGTGATATTTATGAAAAAACGAACTTTTTTCAGTATCGGGATGATGACCTTCTCAAATGCCGCGGTAAGAGTTCTCGGCATGCTTTATAAGGTTTGGCTTGCGGGAGCGATATCGCCGCCTGCGCTCGGTCTGTATCAGCTTTCGATGTCGCTTTACACGGTATTCATAACTCCCGTTGCCTCGGGACTGCCGAACGCCACGGCGCGGCTGTGCGCAAAGTATTCGGATGAAAAAAAGGAAAAAGATGTGCTTGCCTCCGCGGTAAAGCTTGCGCTCGTACCGCTTACGCTTTCGGGGATAATAATGATCCTGCTGAAGGATGTCCTTGCGGGCATGTTCCTGCATGAGCAAAGTGCATACGGCGCGGTGCTTGCGCTCGTGCCTGCCGTGACCGTCGGTGCGCTCGCCGCCCTGCCTGCCGGATACCTGCACGCCTGCGGAAAATCAGGTTATCCGGCGTTTTTTGAAATAATCGAACAGCTTGCAAAAATAGCCTTTGCCTTTTTCGTTATAAAGCTGTTTTCGCGCGGTACGCTCGGCGATGCCGCTTTGCCCGCGCTCGCCGTCAGCTTCGGCGGCGTGCTGTCGTTTTTTATGATGTTTTTCTGCGTCGGACGGTTCAATATAAAACATGGCGGCTTTACGCGTGAGCTGCTGCAAAACGCATTCCCGCCGACACTTGCGCGGCTTGCGACATCGCTTTTGCACCTTGCGACAACTACCGTTCTGCCGCTCAAGCTGATGTCCTTCGGGCTTTCGCGCGAAGCCGCACTTTCGGAATACGGCATACTCACATCAATGGCATACCCCGTGGTATTCATTCCCGTGACCGTAACGAGCGCACTGTGTGTAGTATACATGCCGCAGGTCGCCAAAAATCTGCAATATCCGCAAATAATAAAAAAGAAATTCCGTTCTTCGTTCCTGTTCGCGCTTGCCGTATCGGCAGGCTTTGCGGTATTATTGCTTCTGTTCGCGCCATTTGCCGCGACGAAAATATTTTCTCAGCCGCTTGCGGGCAGATACATGGTGATGCTGATACCGAGCGTGCTGTTCACGGGAATAAATCAGGTCTGCGCATCGACACTGAGCGGTATGGGCAGACAAAAAACACTCATGGCAATAAGCATCACCGACGGCTGTATCGGACTTTTGCTGACCGTCCTGCTTGCGGGTGCGTTCGGCATATACGGCTTCATCATCGGTAACGGCATACAGGACGCTCTGGCGTTTTTGATGTACATTTTTTCACTTATAAGGTGGCGTAAAAAATATGAACGCATTGCTTGCGGGCAACCAGAATTCGGGTAAGACGACGCTGTTCAACCGTCTTACGGGCAATAATGCTCACGCGGGGAATTTCCCGGGCGTGACGGTAGATATCTCAAAGGGCAGGATAAAGGGAAGCGGTATCGAGCTTTTCGACCTGCCGGGAATATATTCGCTCAGCTCATTCAGCGCGGAGGAGGAGCTTGCACGCAAGGCGATAGAAAATTCGCCCGACCTGATAATAAACATCGTTGACGCAAATTCGCTTGAGCGCGGACTGTATCTTACGCTTCAGCTTGCGCGGTACGGCATAAAAATGATAGTTGCGCTGAACATGATAGATGAGGTCGAAAAACGCGGCGGCAGGATAGATGTCGCATCGCTTGAAAAAGAGCTTGGCGTACCCGTGTTTCCGATAAGTGCGCGAAGCGGGCGCGGTTGTGATAAGCTTCTTCAGGCAATAAAATCGGACGCGGGACAGATCTGCCGTATCAGAATACATGAACAGGCTGATTTTGAAGCTCAGGCAGAGGAATACTACCGCGCCGTTGACGCTCTTGCGCGTCACGCGGATATCCCGCAGAATTTTACGTCTTCCTTTGCAGACCGTATTCTTCTCGGAAAATACACCGCGATACCGTGTTTTTTGCTGATATTATCGGCAATACTGTTTCTGACGTTCTCGGTTTTCGGAAAATTCGCGTGCGGCTTTATTGATTTGCTGTTTTCGCTCATTTCGCAGAAGCTCGGCGGCTTGCTCGTATCGTTCGGCGCATCGGATTTTGTTGTGCGGCTCGTCTGCGACGGGATACTTTCCGGAATCGGAAGCATGATTTCGTTTCTGCCGTGCGTGCTTATTCTGTTTTTCTTTCTTGCCTTGCTTGAAGATTCCGGCTATATGGCGCGTATCGCGTTCATAGCCGATGCGCCCATGCACGCCTGCGGGCTTTCCGGGAAAGCGATAGTGCCGCTTTTGCTCGGGCTCGGATGCAGTGTGCCGGCGCTGCTTTCGTGCCGCACGCTTGAGGAAAACCGCAAAAACACCGCGCTTGCCGTGCCGTTCATCGCTTGCAGTGCGCGATTGCCGGTGTTTTTGATGCTGACAAAATATCTTGCGCATCCTTTTCTTATGATAGGTATTTTGTATCTGCTCGGCTTTGTTTGTGCGCTTTTGCTCGGGATCACGCTTTCGGGCAGTACACCGCCGCCGTTTTTGATAGAAATACCGCCGTACCGCCTGCCGAAGCTTTCGTCGGTTTTCAAGGATATGACAGACAAGGCTTTCGACTTTCTGAAGCGTGCATTCACGGTTATATTCATCGCATCGCTCGCGGTGTGGCTGCTTTCGAATATCACACCGTCGTTTGAGCTTTCAAGCGAAAACAGTATACTGTGCGTGCTTTCAAAAAAGCTGTTGCCGCTGTTTGCGCCGCTCGGCTTCACCTCGTGGAAGCTCCCCGCCGCACTGCTTTCGGGGATAAGCGCAAAGGAAGCGATACTGTCATCATTTTCGGTGCTTGATGTTTCATTGCAGACGTTCACCGCATCAAGCGCGGTATCGTTTCTCGTATTCAGCGCACTTTATACGCCGTGCATCGCCTCGCTTGCGCTCATAAAAAAAGAATACGGCTTGAAAAGTGCCGTATTCTCATGTTGTGTTCAGACGCTTACCGCCTATGCCGCCGCGTTCATCGCGTACACAATTATGCGTTTGGTTTGAGTATTATAACATCATCAAAAAATCCGTATCCTTTATCAGCCACAGTACGGAATAGCGATCCTTGAGATCTTTTGCGTAATACACGGCATCGGATATCTTTTGCTTGCCGTAGAACTCATAAAAACCGTTTATATCAAGCCCGATAGCATTGATATATTTCTCCGTTTCTTCTGCCGACGGAGCCGATGCAAGTATTTCGCATATTTTTTGCCATTTTTCGCACAAAGCATCATAGCTGTCACGCTCATACCAACCGAGCTTTTCCTGCAAAGCGATCACGCCGTCGGCACATGAACCGTAGATACGGCGGATATTTGCTTCCCATGTCTCTTTGCCGAAAGCCTTTTTTGCCGGATGCGATGCGATAAGTGCCTCGCGTATACGGGCGGTGATATATGAAGAATACAGCACATCTATGCCGTGCGGATAGTACGGCACGCCGTGGACTATTCCCGTGACCTCAAAGAAATGCGCAAAATGATGCTCACTTCCCGAAGCCGGACGGCTCGTGCCGACATAGCTCATTGCGATGCCGACGGTAACAAGTGCTTCCATCAGCTTTTTTACCGCCTCGCCGTCACGCGCAAGTATTTTTCCGGCAAGCCCCGCAAGAGCGTTGACGGTATCAGCCGTAAGCGAATATACCTTCCCGCAGAAATATTCACCGTTGATAAGCTCGCTGAGCCGCCAATCGTTCAGGCACGAATATTTTCCCAGGATATCGCCGTAGCCCGCCTGAAGCATTTCGAGCGGAGCATTTTTTATTACCGAAATATCCGCAAATATGCCCTTGGGCGGTGCGGCGGCGGGAGTTACCTTCATACCGCCGAGCATCATCGCCGCGCCCGCGGACGCATATCCGTCCATCGACGGTGCGGTGGCAACTATATAATACGGGATCGAATGCGCAAAGCTGACATATTTGCACAGGTCGTTTATAACGCCCGAGCCAACGCCGATGATGAGATCGGTGTTTTTCGGCATAGCCGAATTTATTTCTTCAACACGCTTTTCGTCGGGAATGACGACGCTTTTGCTGTTTTCAAGCACAAGTATCCTGTCAAGCCTGCCTTCAAGCACTTTTTCGACATTTTTTCCGCACACGGCATAAGTATTTTCGTCGGCAACAAGCATGATATGCGAATATCCGTTACAGCATTCCGGCAACACCGAAACCGCATTCTCGCTTATTTCGACATATTTTATCGGGCAAAGATGGTCTTTGCCGCAATCGCAATTCTTGATACCGTTTACAAGAGCTTTTATATCCATTTATTTTTCCCAATACTTTCTGTCAAGATTTCTGAAGCTTATTGCAAGCATTATATGTTTTGATGTGATGTTTTCCGAATTTTCAAGATCGGCAACGGTGCGTGCGACCTTAAGCACCCTGTTGTAACCGCGTGCGCTCATATTCAGCTTTTTGAATGCATTTTCGATAAGCTGTTGCGATGCACCGTCAAGCGCACAGAACGAACGTATCATTCCGGCATCCATCTGTGCATTGCACCTGACCGAAGTACCGGCAAACCGCTTCTGCTGGATATCACGCGCATGCTGTACTCTTGCGCGGATCTGCTCGCTTGATTCGGCAAGCCCCGCGTCGGTTATCTCGTCATACGATATCGAATCGACCTCAACGTGCATATCTATCCTGTCAAGCAGAGGTCCGGATATTTTTGAAAGATATCGCTGTATTGCCGTAGGCGTACAGGTGCATTTATTGTTTTTTGAGCCGTAATTACCGCACGGACACGGGTTCATGCTTGCCACAAGCATGAATTCGGCGGGATATTGGACCGTTGACTGTACGCGTGAAACCGTTATTTTGCCGTCCTCAAGCGGTTGACGGAGCGATTCAAGCGACGCACGCGGATATTCGGGAAGTTCATCCAGAAACAGCACGCCGTTGTGTGCAAGAGAAACTTCTCCGGGCTTTGCCTTCGATCCGCCGCCCGTAAGCGATGCAACCGAAGCGGTATGATGCGGTGAACGGAACGGGCGCTCTGAGATTATGCCGTCCTCAAGCGTACCGTTGACCGAATGTATCTTCGTCACCTCAAGCGCCTCGTCGAATGTCATGTCGGGAAGTATCGACGGCAGTGCGCGTGCGATCATCGTTTTACCCGAGCCGGGAGGACCTATCAATAACAGATTATGCCCGCCCGCAGCGGCTATTTCGGCGGCAAGTCTCGCCGTCGTCTGCCCTTTGACAAATTTGAAATCCGACATATACCGACGTTCCGCGGATACCGCATCCCACGAAACATGTGTGACGGGTGTAAGCTGGACCGAATTTCTGAAGTATGCGACAAGATATTGAAGGTTTTTTGGTGTGAATACGGAAATGCCGTCAATAAAGCAAGCCTCGCGTGCGTTGTCGCGCGAAAGAAAAAAGCTTTTTTTGCCCTCGGCGCGTGCCGAGATCAGCATCGGCGTAACGCCCTTAACGCTCTTTATTTCACCGCTCAGCGAAAGCTCACCCAAAAATACATGATCCCTGACACAGCTTGGCGAAAGCTGTCCCGTTGCAACGAGCAGACCGACAGCTATCGGCAGATCGTACACGGGTCCTTCCTTTTTGGTGTCGGCAGGTGCAAGATTTACGGTTATTTTGCCGTTGGGCAGATCGAACCCGCTGTTTTTTATCGCGGCGCGTACACGCTCCTTCGATTCCTTTACCGCGGTATCGGGAAGCCCCACTATATCAAATGACGGCATGCCGGGCGAAACGTCGGCTTCTACGGTGACTTCAAATCCGTCTATGCCGAAAAGCCCGAGACTGTGTATTTTTGACAGCATGTATTCAACCTTTCTTACTTCGCACAAGGAATGCGTTCGGCAGATATCTGCCCGTTTCCTTCATCGGAGTAGATGGTATGTTGATAAGCTCATTGTTGTATGCAAGCACGCTTGAAGAACCGCCGTCGCATGCGGCGGCATTGACCGCGCCGTATTCAAGAAGCGTCTGCGCGCACTGCTTATATGTAGCGCCGACAGATGTTACCGACCGCCCGTCGATAACAAGAAACATCATCGCGCCGTCCTCGCGCTGTGCTATTACCGTGCGCGGCTGTTGGCTCCAGCTGTTGCCGACGACTATTTCACCGTTGCTGATGATGACGGGGAAGAACTGCGCTCCGTCGCGCGCATCGTATTTATCCCAATCGGAGATATCTCCGACTATCAGCTTGTTGGAGTTTGATATTATTATCGAAGAATAAGTTTTGTTAAGCTTGCCCCACGGCTCGCCCTCGGAATAGCAAAGTCCGTTTATCTTGCCGCCCTTGCCGTGACCGTCGGGATCGTCAAATCCGCTTGCGTTCATGCCGATAACGGCATTATAGCGTTCCGTCATATCGCAGATAAATTCACCCATCACGCCCTTTTTTGATGTCGTGCCGATGAATACACGCGCGGGATCGTCTATAAGCACAAGCTTGCCGACATAACTGCCTATCGGCGTTGAGCCTTTTATCTGTACTATAACGATGCCTTCTTCGATATCGTTGACAAGCACCTTGTTGCCGTGCGGATCGTTTTTGCCTTCGACAAGCGTTTTCTGTCCGAGCGGATCCGGCGGAAGCGTCGGTGTGGCCAGATCGGATGGATCGGGGACCTCTATATTCCCGGGCATTTCCATTTCCGACATTACTTTATCAATGAGCCATTTCGGAAAAAGATCGGTCGCAAGCCACTGATGCGTATATGTTGTCATGGCAGTCTCTATCCAGATGTTGCGCCATGTTGAGATAATGGGCATATCCGTCCAGACGACACAGCCGTACATCGCCGTAAGCAATGTAAGCACAGTGAGACACACTACCGCGGCGGTGAGTAATCTGTTTGTGCGTTTGTATGTCTTGTGTCGCATAAAAGCATGTTCCTTTCAAAAGGGATTTATCTTTTTTCAAGCCTTTATCTTTAGCAAAAAATCAAAAAAACGGTGGATAACGGTTTTTTATCCCTGTGGATAATGTGGATAACTCAAATTTTTCCAGTATTCATGCCTGTTTTTACCGTTGATGTTATCAACAGGATATCAACAGGCAAAATTTCTGCGTCTCGCCGAGAGGAGTTGTTTCGCGCGATGTACCCTGCCCGCACGGCGGCTCCGCGGCACCCCTTTATCCCGTACTGCGCGGCATCCTTGACGCACCGATTGAGATGTAACACATCGGTTCAATGGCGCGGACAACATTCATTTCAAACAGACAAGCCGCAAGAAAATCATTCAAACATTTTTATGGCATTATCCAATCTTTTGAGCGTTTCGTCCTTACCGATGATATCGGCAAGCTCTACCGCGCCGCCGGGCGTGCTTTCAAGTCCGCAAAGTGCAACGCGGGCAGGCCACATTATCATACCGTTCTTTTTGCCTGTTTTTTGCGCAAGTTCGATAAGTGCATCATGGATAGCGGTTTCGTTCCAATCGGATATCTGTGCGTATTCGTCGCGCACCTGCTTAAGGCTTTCGAGTGCGCCTGCCTGATCGAGCTTGAACTTCTTATGGCAGTACATTTCGGTGGAATGCTCGGCTACATCGGGCAAAAAGTCAAGCTTTTCGGGTATTTCGGACAAAATTTCTATACGCGACTGTATCAGCCTTGCAAGCTTTTCCGGGTCATACGCGCTAAGACGCTCATTCTTTTCTATCCACGGCTTTGCAAGCACGAAAAAGTCTTCAAAACTCATCGCCTTGATATATTCGCCGTTCATCCATTTGAGCTTCGGCACATCGAAAATAGAGGGTGACTTGCTTATTCCCGTCAAGTCGAACGCCTCTATCAGCTCTTCGCGGGTGTATATTTCCTTGTTTGAGCCGTCGTTCCAGCCGAGCAGGGCAATATAATTCACAACGGCTTCGGCAAGATATCCGTTTTCAAGCATATCTTCGAACGACATGTCGCCGTTGCGCTTTGAGAATTTATGTGTCGCATCACGCATGATGAGCGGCAAATGCACATATACGGGCGGTTCCCAACCGAATGCCGCATACAAAAGATTATATTTCGGCGTGCTTGAAAGATACTCACTGCCGCGCAGAACGTGTGTGATGCCCATCAAATGGTCGTCAACGACGTTTGCGAAATTATATGTCGGCAGACCGTCGCTCTTCAAGAGGATCATATCGTCAAGGTCGCCGCAATCGACGGAAATATGTCCGAAAATAACATCGTCGAACGAAACCTCTCCCGAAAGCGGAGTGTTCTGGCGGATAACATAGCTTTCGCCGGCATCAAGCTTTTTTTGTATCTCTTCCTTTGAAAGGCTCAGGCAGGTTTTCGGATATTTATATACTTCTCCCTTTTCTTCCGCCGCTTTGCGGTCGGCTTCAAGCGTGTCATCCGAGCAGAAGCAATAGTATGCCGCACCCTTTTCTATAAGCTCAAGCGCATATTTCTTATAGATTTCCTTGCGCTCCGACTGATAATACGGGCCGCAATCGCCTTCCTTGCCCGGTCCTTCGTCATAATCAAGTCCCGTCTGTTCAAGTGTACGGAATATCAGCTCCGTTGCCGTTTCCTGAAAACGTACCTGATCGGTGTCCTCTATGCGCACAACGAAATCGCCGTGCTGTTTGCGGGCGAACAGGTAACCGTAAAGTGCTGTTCTCAAATTGCCGATGTGCATATTGCCTGTCGGACTTGGTGCGTAACGTGTTCTTACTTTCATATTTATTCCTTTCCGCGGTTTCCCGCACTCCTTTTTCACAGTGACATTTTTTCCTTGCCCTCAAGAAAATCAAGCTCTTTATCGGTAAGCTTGATGCGTGCGCCCGGCTCGCTTTCTTCAAGCTGAGCGACACTTGAAAAACCGCCTATCGCGGCACAGTTGAGCTTTTTTGACAAAACATAGGATATAAGCAACGCAGGTATCGGCATGTTTTTTTCTTCCGAAAGCTGTTTTATGCGTTCGGCACGGCGGAAGTTTTCCGGCAGATGCAGATATGAAACCTTACCCGACTGTTTAAGCTCTCTGCCCGAATACTGCTTGGAGAAAAATCCCTTTGCCTGCACGGAATATGCTATTATCGGCAGTTGTGTTTCCTCATACCATTCGTATTCGACATTATTCATAACGATGTGCGTTACATCGCCCGTTTGCGCGGGTGTGGTGTGTGCATAAGAAAAATTTATCTGACTGACGGTAAACGGCTTCAGTCCGTTTTCGGCAGCATATGCATTAGCTTCCGCTATCCTGCCGCATGTCCAGTTCGATGCGCCTATTTCGCGTACCTTGCCCTCGCGCACGAATTTATTCATCGTTTCAAGCATTTCCGCGGCAGGAACAAAAACATCGTCACGGTGCAGAAAATATATATCCAAAAAATCGGTTTTAAGGGCTTTTAAGGAGCTTTCAAGGTCTTTACGCATCTCTTTCTCACTAAGACGTGTCTTGTACATTTCAAGCCTTGAAAGCGGAAATCCGCCCTTGCTGATAAGCACTGTTTTATTACGGTCACGCTTTGAGAGATATTCGCCCATAAATTCTTCACATGCGCCGTCCTTGTACGAACGCGCAACATCGAGAGTGTTATATCCCATTTCAAGATATTTGTCTGTTATCGAAAAGCATTCTGTCTTGCGTGAAGGATCTCCGAGATTGCCCGCACCGAGTACGAAATTGTTTATTTTTACATTTCCGACATTTATTTTTTCCATACCTTACCCTTTTGGACTTCAAAAAAAGTAACGTCCATATCATTGAAATATTTTACCGGCTGTGCAACCGTTATTATGGTTTGGATGCCCTTTATTTTTTCAAGCAGCATCTGCTGTCTTTTCGTATCAAGCTCCGAAAGTACATCATCAAGTAAAAGTACGGGATATTCTCCCAGATCCTCATGCATCATTTCCAATTCGGTAAGCTTTAATGCAAGCGTTGCGGTTCGCTGCTGCCCCTGCGAGCCGAAATATCTCAGATCGGTATCACCGAGCTTTATTGCAATATCATCGCGGTGAGGTCCTACAGACGTAAAATATCTTTTTTTGTCGATTTCTCTGTTTTTTTCAAGCAACTCAAGCATTTTTTCTTCGATGTCATCATCATCGCCGATGCATCCCTTATAAGTGCAATAAAGCTTTTCTTTACCCAATGAAAGGTATTCATGTTGCTTTTCCGCAAGCGGAGTAAGTCTTTTACAAAACTCTCTGCGTGCCTTTATTACAGGTGCGGCACGTTTCACAAGCATATCGTCCCATATACTTATGGCATCATCAGAGCCTCCGTCTTTAAGCAAAAAATTACGCTGTTCAAGCACTTTATTATATTCATTCAGTGCATAGAAATAGCTTTTGCTCACCTGCGAAAGCTCGATATCCATGAATCTCCTGCGCTTTTCGGGACCTTCTTTTACAAGATCAAGATCCTCCGGCGAAAACATCACACCGCTTATCTGCCCCAATATTTCACTTATACGGCTTATCGCAAGACCGTTTACGAGAATACGTTTTTTCTGTCCCTTTGCCATTACCATATCTACCGTATGTCTGCCGTCGCGCTGTATATCCTCAGCGCGTACGCGGGTCCACTTACGGTCAAAGGTTATCATATCCTGTTCACGGTTAGTGCGATGGCTTTTTCCGGTACAAAGCAGATATATAGCTTCCACTACATTTGTTTTGCCCTGTCCGTTATCACCGTATAAAATACTTATTCCTTCCGGAAAATTAAGCTCCAGATTTTCGTATGTCCGAAAATTCCAGAGCTGTAATTTATTAAGATACATATTACAGTCTTACCGGCAATATCAGATAAAGATAATCATTTCCGTCAACAGGTTTTATAACCGTCGGACTTGCCGGAGTAGTGAACGAAAACGTTATGAACTCATCGTTTATATTCTTGAGGCAGTCTACGAAATAACGCGGTTGAAATCCTATTTCCATATTTGCGGCTTTGCCGGCAAATGAAACTTCCTCATATGCATTACCTGTATCCGAACGTGATGTTATTATAAGTTTGTTTTGTTCAAATTTGAATACTATATAGCTGTTTCGCGTATTTTCACGTACTATCAGCCATGCACGGTCGATAGCCTCAAGCATATCTATCCTGTTGATAGTTATATTGCTTGTAAGCTCTGTAGGTATTATCGGCTTGTAATTTATGTAATCGCCATCTATGAGCCTTGTCATTACCTTTGTTTCTTCTATTTCAAACATACAGTATGTGCGCTGTATATATATTCTTACAAGTTCATCCGTATCAGAAACTATCTTTGTTATTTCCGAAAGCGCACGCGCGGGGATTATGGCATTTACCGACTGTTCTATATCCTCGGTATGCGAATTTTTGAGTGCAAGACGGTAACCGTCAAGCGCAACGACCCGCATATTGTCTCCTTCCGTTTCAAATAAGCACCCGGTAAGGACCGGTCTTGATTCATCCGCCGCGGTAGCAAATATAGTTTGATTTATAAGTGTTTTCAGTTCTTTTTGAGGAACGGTAAAGAATTTATCGCGGTCTATTACGGGAAGTGCGGGATATTCATCGGGATCAAGTGCGGAAATGTTCATTTTAGAAAAACCGCCGTTTATTTCTATCCCTTCGCGGAAATCTCCTGCTATATTTATTTCGCCGTCTGGCATTTTCCGTATTACTTCCGCAAGAAACTTTCCGTTTATTACCGTTTCTCCCTCTTTACTTATTCTTGCAGATATTTTTGTTTGTATCGTCATGGAATTGTCTGTTGCCGTAAGAATAATTTCATTACCCCGTGCATTTAATAAAATACCTTCACATACGGGATTTACACTTTTTGACGGAAGTGCCTTTGAAACTGTGCTGATGCCGTTTATAAGTGTCTCTTTTTCGCATGAAATGATCATTTTTGAGTACCTCGCTTTTATTGTTGTAGCTGTAGATATATAATTGATTAATAGTATATATTATAGGCATGTGGATATTGTGGATAACTCCGAAAACCCGCATGATACAAGCATTTTTAAGTATCATGTATTGTGGATAACATGTTGATGAACTGTTTATGTGCGGTGGATAATTATATATTACATTATATACCTGATATATTATACACTTTTTTCAAACGGTATGCAATAGTTTTTTATTATATACAGTGATATGGAAAAGAAAGGATAATTATGTATTTAAGCGAAATAAAAAAAGGAAAAAGCGTAAAAATAAAAGAAATAGGCAAAAACTGTGATATAAAACAGCGTCTGCTTGATATGGGGTTTATAAAAGGAACGAAAATAATGGTCATACATTCCGCACCGTTAGGCGGACCTATCGAAGTCTTTTTACGCGGATACAAGATAGTTTTACGAAGAAAGGATGCTTCACAGATAAAAGTTGAATGAATTGAAAAAAAATAATTGCAAAACCGTTACATATATGATAAAATCAAATAAGAACTTTTAGGAGGTAAGATATGAAAAAAGTGCTTTCTGCGGTGCTGTGTATCGCGCTTGTGTGCGGTATATTGGCATCCTTCGGTGCGATAACAGTCGGCGCCGAGAACGATTACAGTGCGGAACTGTGGTCTCCTGTGGAGATTTCTCTTATAAGTACGGTGACTTATAAGTATCCTTATAAGGATGCTGAGATCGACGCTGTATTCACACATGAGGACGGAACGGAAATAAAGACACCCGGATTCTGCAAAGACGGTAATAACGGATGGGCTGTCCGCTTTTCACCCACAAAGACGGGTAAGTGGACATTCAAGGTGACCTGCTCGGATGCTTCGAACGCAGGTCTTAATATCAGCGGTACCGTCACCGCTGCGGAATCGACAAAAACGACCGAAACAGCAAAACGCGGATTTGTAAAGATTTCCGACAGCGGCAGATACTATACATATGCCGACGGCACACCGTTTTTGTGGATAGGCGATACCAACTGGCAGGCGCCCAACTATGTTGACGCTACAAAGTGCAACTATCCCGGATGCGATTGCGGCAGTCAGATAGAACATGAGGTAAAGGACCGTGTTGCAAAGGGCTTTACGGTATATCAGACGTATTTCTCTTCTACAGGCGCACAGCTGTGGAAGGCACAGTACAAAAAGCCTAATTTTGACAGATTCAATAACGAGATAGATAAAATATTCCAGACAGTAAATGATTACGGTATGGTCATCGCGCTCGGCTTCGGTCTGCACAACGGCACTCCCGGCTCGATGAAGGATGAAGACCTGCTTGCATTCACACGCTATTGCATAGCCCGTTATTCCTGCTACAATATAGTTTGGATAACAGGTCAGGAAATAACGAATACAAATCCTTCGGCGACAAAGGACAAGACATGTATGGATGTCTGGATGGAGGTCGGCGAGCTGACCGGCAAGCTTGACGGT
>JAZRZN010000088.1:0-1708 GCA_045601365.1 Clostridia bacterium
GACAGGGATCGCCATACTGATCGCCTGCTTTATATTGGCAACGATCCTCAAGCAGGGTATTATCAGCAACATCGGCTGGATACTTGACGGCCTCCTGTTTGTGATCCACCCGGTTTGCCCCGAGGCATGGAAGTGGAGATACGGCGATGACGATAAACGAATGAAAAGAGATTTTCGTATTGCAGGCTGCGTTGTTATCCTGATCGGCTTGATTACCCGATTCGGCGTATAAGGCACGGTACGATCCGTCAGAGCCTGCACGACCTGACCGAAAAGATGGGATATGAAGAAGAACCGTAAAGAAAAAACTGCGAGGTGGACAATGAATAAACTGACATTCAAGCAGCAATTTTGGACAGGGATCGCCATATTGATCGCCTGCTTCATATTGGCGACGATCCTCAAGCAAGGCATTATCAGCAACATCGGCTGGATACTTGATGGCCTGCTATTCGTGATACACCCGGTTTGCCCGGAGGCGTGGAAGTGGAGATACGGCGACGACGAAAAGCGCATGAAGCGGGATTTCCGCATCGCAGGAGCAGTCGTCATCTTTTTCGGTCTCATAACAAGATTTGCCGTATAAGGTCCCGGCAAGATGCCTCGCAGACGTACTTTTTTGGGTTTTACCTATCGAAACGTACAATATAGCGGTTCTTATACTAATCACTAATAAGAAAAAGACGAAGCTTTGCGAGGAAAAATTGCGCCGGACAAGGCAGCTTTCGCAGAGCATAATGGCCATATATGGTCAAGAAAGCTAACGCAGTACGGCACGATTTTAACCGCAAAGATCGTCTGATTTCTATTAGTGATTAGTATAAGGTCGAAGATTTTTCACGACTCAGGGCTTTCGCAGACAAGGCTTTGCGATTGAGGAATACTTTCGTATTGTGATTGAGCAAAACGCAGTATGCGGATGCCGGTTACGTGAAAAACGGGTTTGTATAGCACCCCACTGCTTAAGCGCATTCAAATTCGTCCGGATAATTTCCGGTGCAGGTCGATTTTTTTCTCTGACCTCTTGAAAACGACCGGTTAATTGTGCTAAAATTAAAAAAATGTATATTTATATGATCATGCTCTCACGGATACCTGTTATCCTGTGAGAAAGCACGGAACCTGCCCGCCTGAAAACACAGGCAAAAACACACGAAAGGACCTTGAAGCTATGAAAAAAAGAATTGTGAGCCTCATGCTCGCGGTCATCATGATCGTCTCGCTTCTGCCGGTGGCGGCAATGCCCGCCTTTGCGGAGGACGAATGTCAGCATACAGACACAGATGAGAACGGCTATTGCGATATATGCGAAATTGCCGTTGAGTCCTCTGTTACTCTTTTTGCACCCATTCCCGTGACACGAATCCTCAAGGCGGGAACGAACATCAAAGAAGCAATGAGCGATATACTTGTTTCACAGGGCGTGGAAGCCACCGCCTGGTTCTATGTGGACAAAAGCACGGTCGGTGACACGGATACGGTTCCTTACGGAATCGAAATTCTGGAGATCTATCCCATAGTATGTTTCAAAGCCGAACAACCTGTCTGCGGAGAAGGCGGACATATGGCTTATTACTACAATCCCTTTAACGGGATGTACTATGAGGATGAGAGCCTCACACAGCTTATCGGCTTTGACACGAAATATGACGGTCTTGAGGCGTGGCTTTATCTTGAGGACGGCGGCTATATCCCACCGACCGAGAAG
>JAZRZN010000089.1:0-1012 GCA_045601365.1 Clostridia bacterium
GAGGGGAGTGGGGCGTGATGCGTCGTGTGCTGGTATGGGGAATATATCAATAATGTGGGAAGATGCGTCTTTGGTCATGGTGTTTTAATAAAAAGAGCGGAGCCGTATTGCCGGAGGCAATAGGCGGAGCAAACGAGCGTATCGGCTTTGCCGATAGCGAGTGATGTGCACTGTAGCGCATGATGCGCAAAGTGCGCGACCTAAAAATGGATTAATTGATATTAATTGATATTAATTTTATCACCGACTTTAATTTCAGACGGATTGGATACCTTCAAAAAAGCGGCATGGTATTTTTTACCTTCTCACTCGGCAATGCATAGCCTCGATACATTAGGACTTTGCTCTTCTTCTATAGTATAAGCACGCCGTCATCCATTTCAATCATCCATGTGCCGATGAGAGATGTTTTTTGGATGGGCCGTGCTATTGCCTTTGGGCAATACGCCCAGCATACGCTCGCTATTGGCTTTTGTCAATACGCTCGCGTTAATTTTGCGGGGGATATGAGCTTCGGAAATTCGCATGAATACTTGGTTTGAAAAAAAGAGACGAAAATGCAAAAAATAAGTTGACGACATGCACCTACACGCGTATAAGCCGCCACCTGTCAGCGCGACGCAAGTTGCGAAGACATACGATGAAAACCGAAGAAGAGAAAGAAACGTAATCATCATAACTAGTTTATGATGAAGCAGAAGTGCGAGCCAAATAAATAGTAACCGCGTAGCAAGTTACGCGGCGACGTCAAATAAAGATAAAAAACGCGCTATCTATCTAGTAACCGCGTAGCATGCTACGCGGCGATGATACAGTATCCCAGTAACCGCGTAGCATACTATGCGGCGACGATGCAAGATAGATAAGCGATATATACAAGATCAAACTGGAGAGTTTGATCCTGGCTCAGAACGAACGCTGGCGGCAGGCCTAACACATGCAAGTCGAGCGTGAAAGGGGCTTCGGCCCTGAGTAAAGCGGCGCACGGGTGAGTAACACGTGAATAATCTGC
>JAZRZN010000090.1:0-2263 GCA_045601365.1 Clostridia bacterium
CAGCTTTACCTTGCAAGCATCCACAAAAATGTGACTATCGGCGAGGACGGCTACGCGGCAATGAATAAATACGGCGATGCCGATATCAATGTTGCTGTTGCAAAGGAAGCCCTTGCAAAATTCACCGTTCAGGTCTCCGGCGCATCCGCAGATATTTCACTCTACGGCAGTACGGTTTACTTCGATGCCGCAACGTCACTCAACTACTATGTGACCGTGAACGGCGGCGCTGAGCTGTCGGCAACGGCTGTGAACACAAAAACGGGCAAGAACAAGAAGGTCGAAATCAAGCTTTATAAGGACAATATCTATATCGTATCTGTCAAGGATATCACCGCGACCGAGCTTGACGATGATATCGAGGTTACGATAAACGGCACGGTCACCGTTACCGGCTCTGTGTTCGCATACTGCAATTCCGTTGTAAAGGCACATAACATTGACGGTGCAACCGACAAAGACATCTTTGCCGTAAACGCTATGGCGGCATTCTATGAGTATTACACGGCGGCAGTTGACTATGTTGCTTCACAGGTACCGACCTACACCGTAACCTTTGATAACGACACTTACTGCGGTCGCTTCTATCAAACCGTTAAACACGGCGAAAAGGCTAATAGACCCACAAACCCCACAACTGCCAACTATGTGTTCGACGGCTGGTACAAGGACGAAGAACGGACGATTCCGTGGGATTTCGATACCCCGATCACCCAAAACACCACCATTTACGGTAAGTGGAAAGAAGAAACGGTTGAATATACCGTTACCTTTGATATGATGGAACACGGCGAACCGATAAGCAGTCAGACGGTAGAAAAGAACGGTAAAGTGACAAAACCCGACAATCCGATAGCAGAGGATAAAAACTTCAGCGGTTGGTATAAGGATGAAAACTGCACGGTAAAATGGGATTTCGACACCGACACCGTTACGGCGAATACCACCCTTTACGCAAAGTGGTACGAAAAGGTAACCGAACTTGAAGACGGCTATTATCTTTTAGGCAAGATCGGCGGAAGTGATAATAAAATGGAAGTTAGTGATCTTTTATCCGAAGTGAGGCTTACCGAAATCGTCACCACGGGTGAATATGCGGTTAATTGGGGTTTTGTGCCTGACGATCAGTTTATAATTGTGCATATTCAAAATGGCTGTATTAACAAATATTTCTATAATTCAGGGGATTACTATGTAATTGGTGCATCGCAAGTTACTGTACTGAAAGTCGTATTCTGCCCCGATGGATATGGAAATGATATTTTCATTAAGGTTGTGCCTATCTCATACAAGGTTCTCTTTGATACGATGGGTCACGGCATCCCGGAACCTCACCAAGTAGTTTATTATGGTGAAACGGCAACAGAGCCGACCGACCCTGTTGATGTATATGGGCAGTATTTCTTTGACGGTTGGTATACAGACGGATACTACACGGAAAAGTGGGATTTTAACACCCCGGTCACATACGAACTCGCCCTTTTCGCCAAGTGGACACCGATACAGTAAATGCCTTTATAACAGAGAAACACGGTGGATAAACGAATGAAAGAAATCAAGAATAAACAATCGGTTTATGAAGAACCCTTGCTCGAAGTCATTCACCTGACCGAAGCGGACATCATCACCTCAAGCGGTGATCCGTTGGAAGAAACTCCGCAGGAAGGCGAGTTTGCCCCATATCAGGGTTAAAAAATTGTTTTGAAACCGAACAACCCCACGGGGATGCAGGCATCCCCTCATCCCCGTGGAAAATACCCTTTAATTTTCAGCTTACGGCTTGACTTATGTCAAACCGTAACCCGAAGGTGAAAAAACAAGAGAAAAGGGGTTGTTAAAAAAGTCCCTTTTTATACTGTGCGACACCATAATGAACTGTCTTGACCGTTCCGCAAGTGCGAAGCGGGTGGCAGGAAAGTACAGTGTGCTTTATATTTTTATATATCGTGTCATTGCGATCATCCGCAGGATGCGTGGCAATCCATGCTTGGCGTTAAAGTAACTTTTGCACACATATGGATTGCCACGTCGCGTTGCTCCTCGCAATGACACAAGGGAATATGCGACATGATAAAATGTGTATTCCTGCAATAAACATCGCAAGCGGTGCGTCAAGGATGCCGCACCCTACGGCATATGACATAAAGTTTGTCTTACCCGTAGGGAACGCCGTCCCCGGCGTTCCGCAAGTGCGAAGCGGGTGGCAGGAAAGTACAGTGTGCTTTATATTTTTATATATCGTGTCATTGCGAGCATCCGCAGG
>JAZRZN010000091.1:0-1189 GCA_045601365.1 Clostridia bacterium
TACGGTAATGCGTACCACCTTGTTGTCCTGTACCGTAAAGCGCACGAACATGGTAACGTCCGGCATGATCGCATCGCGGATGCCGTTGGTGATACGGGTATATTCTTTATCAACATCGGTCAGCCCGACAGCATTTCCATCATTATCTATTCCGACATATACAACGCCTCCGTCGGTGTTGGCAAAGGCTATTACTTCTTTATAGATTTCCTCGGTAAACTGAGACTTAAATTCCATGTTCTCGGTTTCAAAATTCATCGGAGCGCCTCCTTACAATAATCCTAAGTATATTATACACATAAAATTCGCTTCGTCAATCGCTTCGAGCGAATTTTGCGCGAATATTCGCTTTTACGTTTTCGTTTGAATATCAAGCGGCGCTATGGTATGATACAGTCTATGGGACAGTAGCTGTGCAAAAATAGAGGTATCTCGAAGGGGGTATCATTATGGAATCGAATATGTTTACGGATGAACAGCTTGAAATCCTCCGCAAAGGGTTTCAGGAGCATGACTTCACGCAAACAGTGCCGCTGAGTCCGGCATATGAGGACATGACACCGGAGCAAGCGAAAGCGTTTGTCACTTGGGTATAAGACCCCCAGCGCCGTGTCCAAGCGTATCCGTGCAATACAAAAGAAGTATGAAGAATTCACAAAAGACGACGATGAATAAGCTTTCAGGCAGTACCTTCGGGTGCTGCCTTTTTGTTGACCAAAAATATTTTGAAAAAAATTTCAAAACGCAGGAACATTTCGCCCCTTCTCGCCTTGTATAGGAAGTAGAGGGGATTGTATGCAGAGCAGCCTTGGAGGATCTTGGCTGCTCTGTTTTTCTTTGCCCTACTTTCAAAATACGGAGGAAAAATGAAATGCAGGAACCAATATTGGCAGCCGCTGCCGAAAAACGAAAACGCGGCAGACCGGCCGTTGATGTGAGCATGACATCGTGTCTGGGAGGATCGCATCGCACCCAAGTCAATGCAATGTATATGTACGAGGGCGTCAGCATCATTTCGGAAGCCGCTTCCGAAATTCCCGACCATGAGCTGCTATGGTTCTCCGATGAGAGAACGCAGACCGCCGGCGGTAAGCAGGGCATCTTGGAGCAGCTCGGCAGAATGCGGATGCAGGACGGCTACGGCTTTGACTCGTGCGTGGCGATTGCCGGGATCGCCGTCTGTGCGCTG
>JAZRZN010000092.1:0-31763 GCA_045601365.1 Clostridia bacterium
ACGCTCGATCAGACCGACGCGAACATGGTTTCACAGCATCCCGAATACTGGCCGAACAGTATCATAGGCTTCACGCAGGGAAATTGGCTCATTTTGGGCGGCAACAGCAGTGCCGAATACAGTGTAAAAGCACTTGATGACCTCTGGTATAAAATAGAAAAAACATTCACTGTTTCACAGGCGTTCATAGATGCGAA
The DNA here is from genome assembly GCA_045601365.1 of Clostridia bacterium. GTDB lineage: Bacteria > Bacillota > Clostridia > Christensenellales > QALW01 > UMGS1322. The sequence continues at coordinate 198 of JAZRZN010000092.1, forward strand.
AAAAGCCGAAAGAGCGCAGAACGATGCGGCGTATGAGCTGTATGTTGCACTTGATAACATCACAACTGACTATTATATCGACGATGTCAAGCTCGTTAAGCCCGAGGCGAAAACGGTAGTCAACGGTGATGCCGAAGGCAATGATATGTCGGGCTGGGGCACACTGTTCGGCAACGGAACGGTTACAAAGATCACCGACCCGGAGGACGAAAACAATCACGTTATCAAGTTTGAGCCGAATGCAAACGATACATACGCAAGTGTTGCTTTCGACCTCGGCGCAGAAATAGTAAACGACCCCGAATTTATTGAGGAGCATCAGTATTATGCGGGTCACGGCGCAGGTCTGTATACGGTTTCGTTCAGAATAAGAGCGAAAGAGGACAACGGCGAAAAGTGGTTTGCGCTGTCGCTTCAATCGGGACATTGGAACAGCGGAACAGCCGAAAACGTGACGGGCAACCGCAATATCGCACTTAACGGTACGGCTTGGACGAATGTCAGCTTCTGCTTCAATGTAACGGAAGAATATCTTCAAAAGCTTGCACTCAACAAAGCAAACGATGCATACAAGCTTTTCGTGCGTATCGACGGAAGCTCATATGCATTCAGTCAGTCTCAGTTTGCATATCTTGTCGATGATTTTTCGATAGAATATGTTGATTTCTACGGTGCGGCTCCCGCACTTGCAAATTCCGTTGCATTCAAATATTATGTTCCGGCTACGGCTCTTGCAGGCACGGGCAATAACTATGTGCGCTTCACACTTGAGGATAAAACGGGTGATGCCGTTTATCCGTCGTATGAGACCGTGGACGGTGTGGGTTACAGAGTATTTACCTTTACCGATATTTCGCCGAAGTACATGAACAGCACCGTTCGGGCTGACCTGTATGCGAATGAGGTCCTTGCCTCTTCGAAGGATTACAGTATCGCACAGTACTGCTATGATCAGCTTGCGGAAACCGACAGTGTGGAGCTTAAGACACTGCTTGTTGATATGCTTCGCTACGGCGCGGCATCACAGAGCTATGCGGGCATGCAGAACGAACTCGCCGACGCACTGCTTACCGATGCACAGAAAGCGTTCGGCACTCTCACCGCACCCACACTCACAAGTGTTACTGACACATGCTATGCCGAATGTGCAAACGCAGCTTTTGAATGGTACAGCGCAAAGCTCATTCTTGACGATGCAATAACCGCAAGATTCACATTCAAGGCACTTGATACTATCGACCTTGCGAATACATCCGTAGGAATAAGCATCGGCGGATGTGATGAACAGTTTGTTACCGACATCAAAAAAACAGGAAATAAATACTATGTTGATTTCAGCGGCATACAGGCATATTCGATGAGGGATGATATCCTTGTCACCGTATATGAGAACGGCACGCCAATAAGCAATACGCTTAAATACAGCGTTTGCTCGTATGCATCAGCCAAGGCGGGCGATACCGCACTCGGCAGACTTGTCGATGCAATGATGCGCTACGGAGATTCTGCCGAAAGATATATAAAGCTCGGCTTTGATTATTCGGCGGAGCAGTGGGTGAGCGAGGAGCTTACGTTCACATCACTTAAGAATTATCAGGCAAACAAACAAGCGGATGTGGTACTTGATGCGGTATTTACGAATGCACAGACAGGTACTGAACTTACAGTGCCCGGCTTCTGGGACGGCGGAAATACATTCAAGGTACGCTTTGCACCTACCGAAACAGGCACATGGAGCTTTGTGCTTGATTGCAAAAACGATAATTCTCTTAACGGCATCAGCGGAACTGTTATTGCAAATGAGTATTCGGGAAATCTTGATATATACACGCACGGCTTTGTAAAGACCGAACCCGCTAAAAAGTATTTCGTTTATAATGACGGTACGCCGTTCTTCTATCTCGGTGATACGCATTGGTTCATGCTTGACGAGGAATTTGACGAAGCCGGGGATCATGCCTGTGATATAGTTACGGATTCGCATTTTAAGTATATCGTCGATAAGCGTGCAAACGAAGGCTTTACGGTTTATCAGACAGAGCCGATCGGAAGTGCTTTTGATTTGACCGACGGATTCACGCAAGACGATATAAACGGCTTCAGGACGGCGGATAAGTATTTTGCATATCTTGCCGAAAAAGGTATCGTGCATGCAAACGCCGCGCTGTTCTTCGTTGATGAGCTTGAGGGTGAGCTTGCACAGGACGATGCATATCTTGAAAAGATATCGCGCTATTGGGTAGCACGGTATGGCTCATACCCCGTTATGTGGACAGTAGCGCAGGAAATGGACAGCACTTACGGCAAGATGGGATGGACGCTTGAGAACAACCCGTGGGTAAAAGTAGCGGAATATATCCATAAGTATGATGCATATTCACATCCGCTCACGGGACATCAGTCATCAAATACATCTGTAACGGGATTCGGTACGAATGAGACGGTGAACGGCGGTCAGTCGGTGTTTAACAATAATCAGTACGCGCCGGACGCACTTACGGGACATACATGGTATGCTTCACAGTGGAAGGGCTTTAAGCTCACCGAAACGCTTGATTTTGAAATACCTAAGGATTATTGGTATAATACAAACAAGCCTGCGGTATTCTATGAGGGCAGATATGTATATCTTCAGACGCTGACATTCGGCGGACGTGCGCAGGGATGGCTTGCGTTCCTGAACGGCTTCTGCGGCTACGGTTACGGGATCGAGGATATCTGGAATTATAAATCACCGTATCTGACGGGTATGGTATCAAATGACGGCACAGGCTCGTTTGAGGTCATCGAAACCGCTTGGGGCGAGACCATCAAAGACCCCGCCGCAGATCAGCTCGGATATATGCGTGATTTCTTCGCTCAGATAGATTGGTGGAGACTTGCTCCGTCGTTCAACGAAGGTAAGTGCTTCAAAAAAATTTCCGGCAACAACGAATGCTATTCAGCTGCGGCGATCGGAAACAAGGATGACGGATACGATACATATGTAGTATATCTTTACAGCCTTGATAAATCCGGCGTAGGTGCGATAACGAATATGGATACCGATGCAACCTATACAGCCAAGTGGTTCAATCCGAGGACAGGCGAATATACCGTAATAGGCACGAACATAACGGCGAGCGGAGCAAGCGCAGATTATTCCGTTCCTTCAAAGCCGACGGCAGAGGATTGGGTATTGCTTGTAACAAAAAATACCTGATCGGCATACTTCCGTGACTGACGGAGCGCGATACATTATCAGATCTTCGTATCGCACTGACAATACGGTCTGTCGGTGGATGTACTCTGCCGACAGATAAAATAAAAAACAGCGTAAAGGAGTAAAACCAAGTGAAAAAATTGCTTGTGATAATAGTTGCACTGGCACTGATTTGCATATCTATCCCGGTTTCGGCTACGGCTTCAGGTCAGCTTAAAGGCGATATTGACGGCGACGGCACGGTCACTGCTCTTGACAGAATGGCGCTTGCACGTTATGTTGCAGGTTGGCGCGAATATGCCGATATAGACCTGCAAAACGCCGATATCGACGGCAACGGCACAGTTACTGCAAGAGACCGAATGATACTTTCACGGTATCTTGATTCGTGGAACGGCTATGAATATTACTTTGCGGAAATTGAGGAAAATGACGTACCGATAGAATTGCCGGAAGATATATTTTAACGGGATTTTTTGTTGATCGCCGGAGTAAAAAAATCAAAACGGAACATTTTTATGAGCAGTCGCTGTAAGGCGGCTGCTCAATTTTGATATGGCGGGCATATCAATGCTCTGCGGTCAAAAATAAAAGAAGCACATCAAGGTGACGATCAAAGCAAAAATCCGCATTGACAAACTTATTTCGCCACGCTATAATTATAATGCAGATCGTAATTATATTAATAAGGTGATATTGATCATGGAAAAAAACGTAGAGTCCTCAATCTCCGTTACTGCAGGAAAACGTCAGGAATTCGTTGATGCGGCAAAAGGTCTCGGCATGCTGGCGGTCGTGTGGGGGCACATAATGGTATCGGGATGGTCGTTTATACTTGTGTATGCTTTTGACATTCCGCTTTTCTTTTTTATTTCAGGATTACTGTATGACAGTAAAAAATACACTTCGGTCGGTAAGCTGCTCAAGCGGCGTTTTAAGACATTACTTGTTCCTTATGTGATTTTTTCCGTAGTGACATGGGTAATATGGGTAGCATACAATTTCGTACTTCATAATTCCGTAAAAATATGGCCTCCGCTTCTTCAGACAGTTATTGCTCAGGGATCCGGCAATTATATGATCCACAATGTGCCGCTTTGGTTTGTAACGTGCCTGTTCGTTGTTGAAGTGCTGTATTACTTTATTGCAAAGTTGCCGGATGTCTGGAATGTCTTGATTTGTATCGGTATGGCCGTCATAGGGCATTTTATGCTTAACAACGATCTTGCTTTTGACTTCACAAAGCTTCCGTGGAATATTGAAGCCGCCATGTCTGCCATGCTGTTTTACTGTGCCGGTAATCTGCTCGCAAAGCACCAAATCACGCATAAGCTTGTAAAATGGGTAGAGAATAACAGACTTCTCGGGCTTGCGGCTGTAATAGTGCTTACAGCGGTATTTACTGTCGGCAGTTTATACAACGGGCATATAACACTTGGCTCAAATCTGCTGGGCAAGAACACATTCCTTCTTTACATAAATGGTTTTATCGGCACATTTTCCGCAGTTGTTTTTTCTGTTTTACTTGTATCGTGCAAAAATGCAAAAGTTGTTTTGCCAATAAAGCGTTATATGAGTTGGATCGGCAAAAACAGTTTTTATTTTATGGCGGTACATTGCCCGATAAAAGGTGTACTCATCAGCGTGGTCGCAGTTCTGTTGCATGTTTCCGGAACTGCAGTCAGCAACAACATTTTCTATTCGCTGATGGTTTTTGTTCCTACATTTGTTGCATGCACCGTCGTTGTTATGCTGATAAACTTTTTCAAAAACAAATTCAAAAAGCAGGGTAACTGATCGGCATGCACTGATAAGCTTGAAACCAAGCCAAAAGCAGTACCGCCGTTTGCATCTGTTTTTATGACGGAAAGTTAATTTTTTTTAAGCTGTAAAGCGCATTCGTCAAATCCGAGCGTTCAAAACAACTGGATAAAAAAGCCCCGTTTTCATCGGCGAAACGGGACTTTTAATATTTTGCTTGAATTTAATGTTTTGTATATTGACTTTCAAAATCCGTCTTGCTATAATTATTAAAAACCAAAGCTTTCACGGAGGTCAATATGAAAAAATATTATTCACTTGAAATTCTTTCTCCCGATTTGGATTGCACTCTGAAAGCACCCCGTGTGCTTGACGGAAGTGTTGTATATACCGATGATTTTTCCAAGGAAAAAAGGCGTTGGCAGGCAGGTCCGTGCGCATGCAGATTAAGCGACGGAAGGTTGCTGTGTATCTTTTCCGGTGACAATTTCGATGCGAAAAAAGCATATGAGCAAGACAAGGCATTCGGCGCTTATGCCGACGGCGAAGGACCGAACAATTATAATATAATATATATCAGTGACGACAGCGGTATCTCATGGAAACCGCTTACGGTCATTGACCATGAGGATTCCGTGCGACTGCATGAGCCGCTGTTATGGCTTGATAAAAGCGGTACTCTGCATTGCTTTTGGTCGCAATCGTACAGATGGTGGGATGACCGCGCCGGTGTGTGGATGATGAAAGCGGATATCTCCGCAGACGGCGACATCACATGGAATACACCCGTTCGCCTTTGCGACGGTGTGATCGCTCAACCGCCCGCAGAGACACAGTACGGAACACTTATCCCAGTAAGTATCTGGAAAAAATACAAGAGCGGCTATCACGAAGCCCCCGAGGAGCTTTCCGATCCGTGCGTTTACAGGCTTGAGGGCGACAATGCCGTATATATCGGTCATGCCCATATCGAAGATACCGATTTTGACGAAAATTCTGTTGTCGAAAGAAGCGACGGCTCTCTTATGATGATAGCGCGTTGTCTTACAGCGGTGCGCGGAAGCATATCTTATGACGGCGGCAAAACATGGAATGAGCCGTTCAAGCTCATGCGTCATATGTCGTCAAGAAGCTTTTTGACAAAATTTCCGTCGGGCAACCTCTTGCTTGTCACCAACGACCATGATACCGACAGATGTAATATGACGGCATTTTTATCCGAGGACGGCGGAAAAACATGGAAATACAGTCTTTTGCTCGATACGCGCACACAGGTTTCATATCCGTCGGGAATGGTAGCCGATAACGGCAAATGCTATGTGGCGTATGACCATAACCGCGTGACCGACAAGGAAATATATATAGCCTGCTTTGATGAAGACGATATAAAACACGGCAGTCTCGGCGATACTTCATATATCCGTCTTGTATGTAAGGCAGGTGAGTAAAACGATACAGACATTGATGGATTCCATTATGCTGCCGCAGGAGAGCCAAACCGTACTCAAAAACACTCTTGACGTACTTTTGGCGAATTACGGCAATGAAATCGACACTATGCGTGATGCATATCTTTCGGAAGACGAATTTTCCGGCTTCGGCACGCTCGATGAATTTGCCGAAGCATTGCATATCCACACATATACGGCATCGCTTGCATTTTTGTTTTACTGTGCGGTCAAGCTCAGGGATCGCTATAAAAAAGAAGGGCTTCCCGATGAGCTGTTCATCGACACAATAAAGGATCTGAAATACAAAAATGACGAATGCGTAGCAGTTAAGGGTATCACGGGAACATTCGTGCGAGATTGGTTCAGGTGGTTTTTTCAGCTCAAACGATTCGCGTTCGGCAGATTTCAATTCGAAGAAGTACCGTTCGGTAAAGAAACTTTCACAGTTGACGGTCTTACCGTTGCGCCCGGCGACATCATAATAAATGTGCATATCCCGTATTCCGGTATTCCAATGACAGATGAGCTTCGGCTTGATGCATATAAAAAAGCATACAGTTTTTATAAAAAAAGGTTCGGCAAAAAAGAAATACCGTTCATGTGCCATTCATGGCTGTTGTATAACGAAGAGGGTTTCATACCGCCAAAAGGCAATATTTATGCTTTCCAAAACGAATTTCACATAATTGAAGCATGTGAAGACGAAGCCAACCGTGACGTGTGGAGACCGTTTCTTTCCGACACATCGGATCATTCTGCTTTGCCCGAAACAAGCTCACTGCAACGTCACCTGAAAAAATGGCTGTTGGACGGCAAGCACTTCGGCGAAGGCTTCGGCGTATTCTTTTTTGACGGAGAAAAAATCGTATAGCAGAGGATAGTCTTATGAAAATACCTATTTCACTCATAATTGACGACAGCGCACCGATAGTACATATATACCGCTCGCACGTCACACCGCCAAAGACGCGTGACGGCAGGGAGATACTCAAAAGTGTCCCCAACAGTCTTTTGACAGAGTTTTGCGATCAGGTAGAGCGTTTCGGCATAAAAGGGAAATTTTCCGTTGTCCCTTGCCCCGCCTGTTTCGGCTGTATAACGGATACGATTGACGGCTTCCCGCGTGAGACTCTGACCGAATGGCTTGATACCGTCAGCAAGCGTTTGTCTCCGTACTTTGATTTTTGCCCCGAAATTATCACTCATTCCAACGCCGTGGATATGAAAAACGGTGGATTTCTCGACATTACCGAGCGCGAATGGGCGTCGAATGCCACCGAAACGGAAATGACGGATTATATTGCAAGATCGCTTGAGCTGTGCCGCGATGCCGGTATCGTCTGCACCGGCGTCACATCTCCGTGGGATTTTGCCGTTGACAACGAAGCAAATTACACAAGAGGCATCGCCGATGCGTTCGACAGAGTTTTTAACAAAAGTATATCATGGTATTTCCTTCACGGGATAACGGAGCGCGACGGCATCCGAGCGTGGGTCGAATACGATAACGACGGGAAAAAGGTAGTTTCCGTCCCCAAAACGGTAAGCGACTATTTCTGGGGCACTATCGACACTCCGTGTGCCTCCGATGACTTTATCAGCCATACCGCCGATTATTTTATCACCGATGACGGCAAAAGCGGAGCTGTTATCGACGCGCTTGACCGCAACTGTTTCCCCGTTATCTGCACGCATTGGCAATCCATGTTTTCAAACGGAAGCTTTGCCGGCGTGAAAGCGCTTGCCGTTGTTGGTGAAAGGATAGAAAAACACCTCTCCGATCGCGTGGAATGGGTGGATTTCTCCACACAGACCGAGCTTGCGATAAAGGATGATATCAAACGACCGATTTTTTAATATAAGGAGTATAAAATGAGCCGGATACATTTGATTTGCAACGCGCATATAGATCCGTTCTGGCAATGGGACCGCGAAGAAGGTGCGGCGGCGGCAATGTCCACATTCCGCGCGGCAGCCGATTTCTGTGAAGAGTTCGACGATTTTATCTTCTGCCATAACGAAGCGCTTCTGTACCGTTGGGTAGAAGAATATGAGCCTCCGCTTTTTGCGCGCATACAAAAGCTCGTCAAGGCGGGCAAGTGGCATATTATGGGCGGCTGGTATCTTCAGCCCGATTGCAATATGCCGAGCGGCGAATCAATGATCCGTCAAATAAAGCTCGGCAGAGAGTATTTTAAGGAGAAATTCGGAGTTGTCAACACGACCGCGGTGAGCTTTGATGCATTCGGGCATAACAGAGGCTTGGTACAGATACTGAGAAAAGCCGGATATGATTCATATTTGTTCATGCGTCCCGAAAAGAATTTGCTTCAGCTTCCGCAGGACGATTTCCTTTGGGTAGGCTATGACGGTTCTGCCGTCATGGCGCACAGGATAAACACAGGGTATAATTCGCCATTGGGACACGCAAAGGAAAAAATAGAGCAGTGGCTTTCCGAGCATCACGATGCCGAAATAGGCTTGATCCCGTGGGGCGTCGGCAACCACGGCGGCGGACCGAGCCGAGAAGATATAAACGCGATAAACAGCTTTAAGGCAACGCGAAAGAATATCATCCACTCTTTGCCCGAAAGCTATTTTGCCGATATAAGCAAGCAAAAAGATTCTCTCCCGAAGTTTTCAAAAACACTGGCACCCTCTCAAATCGGATGCTATACATCGCAGATCCGCGTAAAGCAGGAGTACAGAGCGTTGGAGAACCTTATAAATTCTACCGAAAAAATGCTTGCACACGCCGCAATGGCGGACTTGATCGAATACCCGCTTGACGATATCAACGAAGCTGTCAGCGATCTTTGTCTGGCACAGTTCCACGATATCCTTCCCGGTTCTTCGATCCAATCGGTCGAGGAAAGCGCACTTCAGCTTTTGCACCACGGCAAGGAAATAATGACGAGGCTTCGTGCAAAAGCATTCTATGCGCTTGCAAGCGGGCAGAAAAAGGCTTCGCCGAACACATATCCCGTGCTTGTATACAATCCGCATCCGTTTGAAATCGAGCAGGAGATATCGTGCGAATTTATGCTCGCCGACCAGAATTGGAAAACCGAATTTACAAGCTTCACCGTAAGCTGTGACGGAAAAGACATCCCTGCGCAGGTCGAAAAGGAAAGAAGTAACATTCCTCTTGATTGGCGTAAGCGTGTGACATTCAGAGCCAAGCTCAAGCCGATGCAGATGAACCGCTTCGACTGCATTCCGTACACGCTTCCCGCGCGCCCGATCCCGCACGATTTCGGCACGGACAGCGAATACATCTTCGTAAACGGCACAATGACCGTTAAAATAAGTAAAAAGACGGGTTGCATAACGAGCTACAGTGTTGACGGCTTTGAATATTTAAGCGGCGAAATAAAGCTTCTTGCTATCCGGGACAGTGAAGACGCATGGGCAATGGCGGACGTTAAGCTCCGTGATGTTTTGGGTGCTTTCGAATTGATGGACGAAAAGAAAAGTGCGGTATTTTCGGGTGTAAAAAGCGAAAAGCTCAAGCCCATCCGCGTTGTCGAGGACGGCGAAGTGCGCACCGTTATCGAAGCGTGCTTTACATACGGCAACTCTGACGCACTCATTACCTATCGGTTGCCTGAAAAAGGAAGAGTATTCGGCATAGATATCCGTCTTTTCAATTCCGAAAAGGATACGATGATAAAGCTTTCAGTGCCTACGCTCCTGAACGAAGATATCTTCGGCCAGGGGATGTTCGGCTTCGATTCGCTAAACGTCGACGGCAAAGAAAATGTTGCTCAACAGTGGGTCGGTGCAACAGGTCACGGTCACATGCTTGCCGTAATGAACAACGGTATATACGGCAACGATTTCGCAAACGGTGAGATACGCCTTTCGCTCGCCCGCAGCGCCGCGTATACAGGGCATACTCTTAATGACAGAACGATCCTTCCGCAGAATCGTCTTACGCCGCGAATGGAGCAGGGCGAACGGCTATATACCTTTGAGCTTTTCGGCGACGAAACAGAAAAAGCGATCGACTGTGTTACTCTCAAGGCGCTTGTGCTTAACGAACAGCCGTTTGCGGTATCGTTTTTCCCCGACGGCTCAGGCGAATTACCGCCCTGCGGCGCAACGCTTTCGGGAAACGGCACCGAGCTTGTTTCACTCAGAATGAACAAGGACAAAACCGCCTATATAGCGCACCTTTTCGAAACGACCGGCAAAGGCGATATTGCAAAGCTGAAGCTTCCCGGCTTCAGTGAAGCCGTGATAAGGCTTAAGCCGTTTGAGGTCGTTGCCATGCGTTTCGATAAACAAACAGGTGTTGTAACGGAAACAGATGTTTTAGAGTGAGCTTCTGCCTTTTACACGGATAGTATAACTGACTTAATGAAAGAGGCGAAATGATGTTTGTTTTTGCTTCGCCGGAAAGCGTCGGGCTTTCATCGGCACAGATACTGAAATACCTGAAAATACTTGATGAACGTATGCTTTCGATGCATTCGGTGCTTATCGCCCGCGGCGAAAAGCTCGTGTGCGAAGCATATTGGAAGCCGTTCGGACGTGATACGAAGCACAGAATGTATTCGCAGACGAAAAGCTATGTCGGGCTTGCAGTGCGCCTGCTTGCACACGACGGCATGATATCGCTCGACGATAAAATAATAAAGTTTTTCCCCGATCTCCTGCCGAAAGAAATACACCCGTTTCTTCAAATGATGACGGTGCGTGATATGCTCATGATGCGCACCTGCTTCGATGATTACGAATACGGCGTGAATTGGTTTACGAGCAATACCGATGATCGCGTAAAGCTTTATTTCTCAAATACCCCGGCAATGATGCCCGGCACGCAGTACCGATACGATTCAAACGGTTCATTCGTGCTTGGCGCACTCATTGAACGTGTAACGGGCAAGACGTTTTTGGAATACCTTCGGGGAAAATGCCTGCGCGCGATAGGATTTTCGGAGGATGCGTACTGCCTTACCTGCCCGGGAGGATGGGCTTGGGGCGATTCGGCTTTGATATGTACGCCGCTTGATATGTTGCTTTTCGGACGCTTTGTCGGCAAAAAAGGAGAGTGGAACGGCGAACAGCTTGTTCCGAAAAAGATATTTGATGAAGCGTTTTCCGATGTTACCGACAACTTTGACGGCGGCTACCGTTCGTTTTCACATTCCGGGTATATGAGCCAATTCTGGCATTATTACGGTGATTCGGTAGGCTTTAACGGGATGCACGATCAGCTTACGCTTTATGATCCCGATACCGACATAACGTTCACCTGCACCGCCGGTAATTTTCGCCAGCCGGCTTCGCGCGAGCTGATCGTTTCTTATCTTTTCAGCGAAATAACAGAAACGGCACTTGATAGGTGTGAACCGGATGAAAAAAACGAAGCAAGGCTCAATGAATATATCTCATCGCTCAAGCTGACCGCGCTTGCCGGCGAAACACATTCCGCGCTTGAGCATGAGATAAACGGCAAACTTTTTATTGCAGAAAAGAATCCAATGGGCATATCCGAATTTTCATTTGTATTCGGCGAACGTGAGTGCGAGTTCCGTTATAAAAATACGCAGGGTGACAAGATTTTGCGCTTCGGTCGCGCCGAAAATGTCTTTCAGCAATTCCCGCAAACAGGATATTCGGACTTTGTCGGCGGGAAACCGTCCGAAGACAACACATATCTGTGTGCCGCCTCGGGAGAGTGGGGCACTGAGAATCAGCTATCGGTAAAGGTGCAGATCATCGATAAATACATCGGGAATCTTCATATAGTATTCGCTTACCGCGACGGCTTCGCGCGGTTGAGGATGAACGGCGATGCCGAGAATTTTCTGAACGAATACTGCGGTCATGCCAATGCATATATCGACATACAGTAGCTTCGGCAGTATAAAAAGATAAAAGCAACAGCCGGATATCAAAGTGATCGTTTTGATATCCGGCTGTTTGTTCTTTTTATGCTATTTTTCAAGCTTTACCAGCGCATATGCAAACGGCGGAAGGTAGTCGATAACGGCGGTATTGCCGTAAAGCGCACCGGAAGCATTGATGAATCGTATATCATTAAACTCACGCGCAAGTGATATTTCAAGCTTCCGTATGCCGTCGGCATGACAGTTCCATACGCCGACAATGCAGGAGCTTTCGTTTTCACTGCACTGCAAATACAAATCGGGATGTCCGCACGCACTTGCAGGCGGAGCGGCAAAGGCTCTGATGTGTGCGGGAAGCAGGTAATTGCGCCATACGCTCTCGGGCGGATATGAGAAGCAATACACAAGGAAATTGCCGTAGGTGTAGCTTGCGGGGATGCGCTTTTTATCGCAGATAAATTCGCTTATTATATTTGCACCGTTCTTCAATGTGACTTCATGCGCAAAATCCGAGCCTGTATCAAGGCATGTGTACACGGCGGTGTATTCGTTTTCGGCTATGTAATGCTCGTATGTAGGCGAAGCCTTGCCGATGACGTTTGCAATGCCGACATCTATGCCTTTTTCTTTAAGTATCATAGCCGCGTCAAAATCAATTATCAGCTTTTGGGAATACGCTTCCTCGGGAACGGCTTTTATGTTTTCGCCGAACGCGATGCCTGCACAGCCCGTACCCTCATATACCGACGGAAGTCCGCTTGCCGCAAGGAATCTTGCCGCGGGAGAAAAAAACATGTCCTGCACTTTGTTAAGCGGGATGTTCAGTGTCGCATCCCTGAGTTTTGACATCTTTTCGTATACACGGATGCCGGTGCTGTCAGTGTCGGCGACGAAGCCCTCTATGTCTGCATTTGCATCATTCAGATGTTCGTCTATATAGCCCTGCTCATACGGAGCGGAGGAAGAATAGTCAAGCATGTACTTCTGTATGCCGGAAAGCTTCTGCGTGAATCTGAGTGCCGTATCGAACAGCTCAAGATACGATGCGGGCGTAGTATAGCGCGGACGCGGATATGTGTCGCCCTCGGAAACTATCTCGAAATCATCGCTGTTGCACCACGCGCGTTCCATGCGTTCAAGCTCTATCGCATCCTGCAGGCGGTTGCCCCAGTTGCGGTTCACTGCCCAATACGGCGCACCGATGAGACGGATATACGGGCGCGTGTTGCCTGCAAGCAAGCGCGAAAGCGTATATGAATCAACGCCGTCGGTGTCCCATGTCGAAAGGCATGAGCAGATGCCCATTCTGACCTCGGGTGCTACCTCATCGACTGCCTCTCGCATTTTTATGCAGAAGCGTTTGAGGCTTTCACCCATTGCGAACAGGAATGCGTCGCGGCACTTGTTTGGCTTTTCGGAAAATGCTTCGGCGTAGATATCGTCGGGCAACGGCGAAAGAACTTCTTCCATGAGCTTGCGGTGATGCTTGCACACACAGCCGAAGCCGCTGTCAAGGAAGCCGAGCCGCAGATCGTCGTCAAACAGGATAAGCTCCGGCTTGAGCGCGGCTATCCGCTTTACATTGTTTTGCGCGAAAACAAGAAATTTCGGGTCAAGCGGGCATTTCTGCGTTTTGCTTGTTCCGTGATTGCCGACTATGGGCGTAAACTCATTTGATTCAACCATGAATGCCCAGAACCATACGCCGCATTTCAAACCGTTGGCGGAAAAAAAGTCGATGCATTTTTTTAATTTGTCATAGATATCGACCTTGCCGTCGGCGAGCGGCTCCATGGCAAGCAGAACTCTTGATGCGCCTGCTTTTTTTAGCGAGATAAGTGTTTTTTCACAGTTGAAATCGGGTGCCGTTATCATTACGGGCAGTGTTATATCGTACATACCGGTACTCCTTTTTTAGTGTTGATCATTACGCTTTTGCGTCGGGCTTGCGTCTGACCTTTTCTTCAGAGCCGTCGGGACGCCTTATTACGGTGTTATCCATTATTCCCGTAAGGCTTGCTCTGAACGCGGCACGGTATTCGTTTCGGAGCTGTTCGCGCTCCGCTGTTTCTGCCTCGGTCAGTCCCTCAGTCTTTGCTTTTTTTGCCAGAAAATTTATTCTGTCGATTTTTGCCTGATCCATTGTCTTCACTTCTGTACTGTTTATTTCCGATATAGTATAGCATATGTTTTCAGAACAGTCAAAGTTTTATTAAAAAAATTGAGAATTGTGAACAGATATCAATGCTTTTGGTCTTTGCCGTTGCTACAGCTCGCCGTTCTGTTCTTTCCTTTTCAGACGGTTAAGCTCCTGCGGATAAAGCTGTATGCTCATTCCGCCGTCAACGGTTATTTCCGTGCCGGTCACATTTTTGGAGAGGTCGGTGCCCAAGTACCACGCGGCATTGGCGATATCCTCATAATCCGAAATATCGCCTATCGGCGTGAGTTTGCCGTTGACTATCTGCTTATTGCCCATTTTTACCCAACGCTCCGTTTTGATAGTGCCTGGAAGCACGACATTCGAGCGGATTCCGTACGGACCGAGGTCTACCGCAAGCGCACGCGACATGGCGTTGATGCCGCCCTTCGATGCCGAATACGCACAGCGGTTCGGTATCGCGCGGTATGCGGTGTTTGAAGAGAAAAACACTATTGCACCGCCGCCGTTGTCCTTCATGCGCAATGCCGCCTGACGGATTATCATAAAATTCCATACAAGGTTTGTTTCGAAAACACGCTGAAAATCTTCGATAGCTACCTCAAATATCGGCTGTCCCTTGACGGGATCGTCGCCGAAGCCCATGTCGGCTGAGTTGAGAACTACCGTTTTTACTATTCTGTCCAAAGAATCAATATCGGCAAAAATGTCCTTGACTGCCTGCTCTGAACGGATATCAAGCGCGTAGCCCTTGGCAAATACGCCGTAGTCCGCACTGATTTTCTCCGCCGCCGCCGCGGCACGCTCACCGTCACGGCTTGTGATGAATACATCATATCCCGACTGTGCAAATTTTACGGCGGTAGCGTAGCCTGTGCCCTTCGTTCCGCCCGTGATAAATACTGCTTTATTCATACTCGTTTCCTTTCGCTATGTACTGTTTTTTGACTGCCTGCAATGTGACATGCTCAGACTCTTTTTATCCATACAGGACTGCTCCAACCGAATCTGCCGTCATCAAGCTCAACGCGCAGATAATAATAATCAACATCGCGTTCGGGTGCATTGTCGATAAACAGACGGTCAAAGTTTTTATAAAACACCGCGATATCGCGTCCGTTCTTGATGACAGATGCCTTTACGATATTTTCATCCGCGGAAGCGTTGAACCAAACGTAAGCAGGCTCATCCTTTTTCAGCGAAAATTCTTCGCCCATATAGTGACCGTTTATGCGGAAATCAAGTGACATCCTGCCGCCCATGAACGCAAAGCAACGGCGTGCTTTTATCGCATCAAAGATAGCCTCGCGTGTGTTTTCCTTTGCCCATACTCCCGTAAGACCCGGGAATTTGCGCGGATACGGCTCATCGGTATTCTGCCCGTTGCGCCCCGTGTGATCGTCCGAGCCTGCGATACAGCCCATGTACGCACCGCGCTCAAGCGCATCTCGCCAGAAGCCGCCCTCTATCGCCGATTCGGCGCAGAATGCGGGATTGCCGAAAAATTCGCATGCGTCACCGCGAGAGTAAAGCTCGATAAGCGGCGTGAACAGCTCCTGCGGCATGGTTTTGAAATCTCCGCCCGACGAAAGCGAATATGTGTCGTGCGGAATAACTATCACGTCGTCACGCGCAAGCAGTGCTTTCAGCTCCGAATAAGTTATTTCGCCGTCATGCTCACCGCGTACCATTTCGCCCGTGTCGGAACGGTAGTAGATGACCATATTATTGTAAAACGGATATGAATCGCGCTCGTAGGCAAGCAATGTCGTGAATTTTTGCGGCTGATAGTATTCACGCACTTTGCTCTGTATCTTTTCCCATTTGCCGCCGTCCCACAGCTCGCAACGTCCCACACCGCCGTGGTCGTGGTCGCTTATTGCCGCGAAATCGACCTTTGCCTTATCACGCAGATTCAGAAAATAAGTGTCTATGTCAACACCGCCGTCGGACAGATTCGTATGTCCGTGCATTTCACCTACAAACAGGCTGTATTCGTTCTTCGGCGGATCGTATTTATGTTCGACTTTTTGCACCTGCGCCCATATCGCGTCGCGGTCGCCTATGCCCGAATATACGGGATCGGTAAATTCACGGTCGCGTCCGGGACAGTCAATAGTTTTTTTATACATAGTTGCTCCCCCCTTAAAAGTAAAATTCCGTTTTTGCGGGACGGATATCGGTAAGTGCGCCCGTATAATGGCGAAGCGTGTGCGGTTTGTACGGATGCTTCAAACATTCTTCCTCGTTTATCTCGATGCCCAAGCCCGGCTTTGACGGTATCTTTATACAGCCGTCGGCGTATTCAAGCGATTCATTCGTAACATCCTTGCGCCACTCAACATCGCTGTACATTATTTCAAGTATGCAGAAATTCGGACAGCTCGCCGCAAGCTGAAGTGTTGCCGCGTTCGCCACAGGTCCGGACGGATTGTGCGGCGCGAACGGAACATATCTGCATTCCGCTTCTGCGGCGATCTTTTTCAGCTCCATTATACCACCTGCATGTGAGATGTCGGGCTGGATGTAATCGGCAGGCATAAGATCGAAAAATTTACGGTAATCCCAACGTGTGTAAAGCCGTTCGCCCGCAGAGATGGCAACGGGTGATTTATCGCGTACCGCCTTGAGCGCGTCAAGGTTGTCCGGCGGAACGGGTTCTTCAAAGAACATCGGCTTGAATTGCTCAAGCTCACGCGCTATCTTTATGCCGGTGGGGATATCAAAGCGTCCGTGCCCCTCAATGAGCAAGTCAATACTGTTGCCGACAGCCTCACGCACGGCGGCAACACAGCGCAACGCCTTGTCAAGGTCGGCATTCGATATCTGCAAATAGCTTTTGCCGAACGGATCCCACTTCATCGCCGTAACGCCGCGCTTTACGGCAACAGCCGCCTTTTGCGCAAACTCCTCCGGCTCCTTTGCTCCGGCAAACCAGCCGTTTACATATATTCTTACACTGCCGTTCACCTTGCCGCCTAAAAGCTGATATACGGGAACATTAAGATGCTTGCCTAAAATATCCCATAATGCCATTTCCACTGCCGAAAGTGCCGACATCAGCACCGCGCCGCCGCGCCAATATGCGTCGCGGTAGATCGAATGCCAATGCATTTCGATATCAAGAGGATTTTTCCCGACAAGATATTCTTTTATATGCTCAACTGCACCTTCAAGCGCCTTTTCCTTGTATTCAAGCGTCGCCTCACCGACACCGTCGATGCCCGCATCGGTATATACCTTGACAAATACCCAATTCGTGCGGAAGCAATCGACGTTAAAGACCTTTACGTCAATTACCTTCATAATGATATCTCCTTATAAATCTGCGGTATCACCGCGGTTTCGTATTCAAATTCGCTTACCGAGCGGTCATCGAGCATGCCAAGATGAAGCGGCACGGTCTTTTTCGCGTTCACTCTGTCGGCGAATGCTCGTGCATCGGCAAAATTCATATTGTTACCGACGCCGTTGGCCGGCATGAACAGGCAGAAAATATCAGCCGGTATATCATCAAAAATATCGGTGTTGAAAAGCGTATCACCTGTTATGTAATACTTTTTGTTTTCGGCTTCGATGATGATGCCTATCGCCTCCGGGTCGGAATGAACCGCCTTGACCGACGTTATGCGTATATCGCCCTGCGTCCACACAGTATGGCGCGGAAACCATATGTAATTGTGCTGTTTGCCGTAATGGCGTATTTTTTGAAAGCACGACGGCGGCACGATACACGTTACGGCATTGTCGCCTTTTAAGAAGTAATCGAGCGTATCCTCGTCGTAATGGTCTTGATGGTCATGTGTACATATGATAATATCAGGCTTGATATCGAATATTTTCTCATCTATCGGTACACGGCGGTACGAAGTCACGTTAAACCTCTCACAGCTGTTTGAAAGATACGGATCAACTATTATTTTTGTGTTTTCCGTTTCAAACAGAAGTCCTGCTTGCCCGAGCCAAGTTATTTTCACTTAAAAAGCCTCCTTATTCCGCATCGAAAACGCGGACATAATCCACAACGAATGTATCGCCGATGCTGTCATACGCTTCCTTTACCGCCTTATGCGCATCGGTGCGGTAGCCGTAGACCTCGGTCGATATGAGAATGAACAGCGGTCTGCCGGAGACAAGGCCGTTTATCTTGCCCTGCTCTTCGCCGTCGATATAAAACGCATATCCGTTTTCGTCCCACAGCACGCCGAAACGGTGAAATTCCGTTTTGTCAAGCTTGCGCGTTCCGCCCGTCTGCAGGCACTTCATATCCTGACCGTAGCCGCATGCAAATATGTTGTTCGGGACCATTTCACCCGGATGAAAGCTTTCCATGATATCTATTTCCGCGCCCGAATCCGCAGGGTCGAGAGTTGAGCCGATGTTGGGTGATTGCATCCAGAACGCGCTCCACCAGCCTTCTTTTTGCTGAAGTCTGCAACGGCATTCGTAATAACCGTATTTATGCGTGAATTTATTCTCCTTCAGCTTGCCGATATTCCATTGCAGGTCGTCGTTGCCGAATTTTGTGCGGATAACAGGCTCGTCCATGAAATTATATCCCGTTTGAAGCTGAGATGACACGGGCTGTCCGTTTTCTTCAACAAGCGTGAATACGCAGTTGCCCGCACCGTCAAGATGCACAGCCTTATCTGTCCAATACCATTTTTTGCCCATCATTGATGTGCGGAAATCCCATTTTGTTCTGTCAAGCTCCGTGCCGTCGAACTCGTCGTGCCATGCAAGCCTGAATTTTTTGTTTTCGGGCAGGATCGAAGGCTCGTGACCGTCTACACTGTATATCATAATAACACCCCTATTTTGATTTCTTATTGTATTTTAGCAGAAACCGTGTTATAATAAAAGAAAAAATCTTGCCTATTTATTTAGAAATCTTGCTTTTGGAGAAGTCGTCACCATGCTTGAAATAACCGAGCTTAATGTTTTTGAAAGCACGCAGAAATTCGCGCACGCACTTCGGACGCCGGAACGCATATGTAATGAATTTGAAATAGAATGTCTTTTGAGCGGTAACGGACGTGCGATAATCGACGGCACTGCGTACGCCCACACGCCGAACATGATGATATGCGCACCGCCGGGAACGGTACGCTACAGCGAGGGGGAATTTTCGTGCTTCTATGTGCATTTCAAATCCGATAAGGCGATAGAAAAAATACTCGGCAATGTACCGCGATGCATGATATCATCCGAAGCCGAGCTGATAAGACGGCAGTTCATCACACTTATCGAGCTTTATCATTCACGCGATACGGCAGATCGGCTTCGGCTTGAAGGTGAGATGTTCGAGCTTTTCAGACTGATATATGTCAGCGGGCAACCGCAACCCGTGCAAAACGGGCTGTCAGTCAAAAAAGCACTTGATTTTATACACGAGAATTACATGCACGGCATTTCGCTTGCCGATATCGCGCATGCGGTAAATCTCAGCCCGTCATATTTCCATCGGCAATTCCGAGCCGCTTTCGGGAAGACACCGAGAGAAGCATTACTTTCGGTGCGTATGGCGGCGGCGAAACGCATGCTGTTGTGTGACGATTCCTCACTGTTTGAAATAGCCGAAAAATGCGGATTTCAGTCACAGTCGTATTTTCAGTATTGCTTCAAAAAAGAAAACGGCATAACACCGGGCGAGTTCAGAGAACAGAGATTCGTTTTTCTGGAATAGGATGTGCTTGACTTGACAATCACACCGCTGTTGTATATAATTTATTTGATTACTTTAATGAGGAAATAGTTCATATAAAATGAAAAACTTTTTGTGGAATGCGTTTGGCTCTGCGATAAATTCATTCATGTCGCTCATATATGTCGTTGCGGTGACGCGCATAAACGGCGTAGATATTTCGGGGATGTTCTCGGTATGCTTCTCGGTAAGCATGATAATGTACACTATCCCCGCGCTCGGAAGCCGTGTGTTTGAAGTAGCCGACAGCGAACGCAACGATAATACTTATTTTACGCTTAAACTGTTCGCTTCCGCCGTCGCATTTGTGCTTGCGGCAGGCTTATGCCTGATTTCACGCTATCCCGCAGAAAAAACGGGAATAGTACTTGTTTTCATGACAGTCCGCATTTTTGAATCACTCAGCGATACTGTTTACGCGGTCTTTCAGAAAAACGAACATCTCGATTACGTCGGCATATCGTATACGCTTAAAAACGTCACATGTCTTATAGCGTTTACGGCAGTGGATGTTCTGACACACAGCATCATCCTGTCGGTGCTTGCAATGGCATGCGCCACGGCACTTATTTATTTCGTGTACGATAAAAGAGTCGTGCGCGGATTCCAACCTGTAGGAGCGGAAAAAGACATCCGCAAAACGTTCGGACTTGCAAAGTCGATATCGTATTTCGTTATATTCAATCTTGTGGTGATGGCTATAGCCAACGTACCTAAGCTTGTTTGCGATTTCAAATATACCGACGCTGAAATGGGCTATTTCAGCATAATAATGATGATACCGACCGTCATGGTCCTGCTCGGGCAGATGATCATACAGCCGTCGCTCACAACACTGGCACATCAGTATGCCGACGGTGAGTTCGGCGGGTTTTCGAAAAAGGTTATATTCATAATGCTTATAATGGTCGCATGCGCCGCCGTATGCAGTCTTGCTGTTTACTTCCTCGGACCGCCGGTACTCGGGTTCGTCATGGGCATAGATCTCTCGGATTTTGCTTTTTCAATGGCGGTAGTAATGATAGCCGGAATGTTCAATGTGTTCGTGACATTTTTTTCAATGCTCCTTACCGTAATGAAGCGTAACAGACAACAGCTCTTTTTGTACATAGCCGTAATGGTCGCCGAGACCGCGTTGATATATTATGCCGCTTCAACGGGCGAGCTTACATCCGTGTTTGTAATGTATCTTGCTTCAATGATATTACAGTTTGCGGTATTTTTGTTCTATTATCTTATTTCGTTCGGGAGGGATAAGAAATGCCTGAAGTAAGCATCGTAATTCCTGCATACAATGTTGAAAAATATATCGTTCGCTGTGTGGATTCGTGCATTGCACAGACATTTACCGATTTTGAAATAATAATAGTAAATGACGGTTCGACTGACAAAACACTTGAAATGTGCGGAAAATATGACGGCGAACAAAGGGTGCGCGTCATAGATCAGCCAAACGGCGGCCCGTCGGTCGCGCGTAACCGCGGCATGGATGAAGCACGCGGCAAGTACATAATGTTCATCGACTCGGACGATTATATTGACCCCGATTATATCGAAAGCTACGTTTCGGCAATTTCCGCAGGCGGATACGATGCCGTTATGGGCGGGTATAAAAAGGTTACGGGCGAGCATGTGGATTTTGTGCGCTGTCCCGACGGAAAAAAGTTTTCGCGCTATCTCGTTATGGGACCTGTTGCCAAAATCTACAGTGCGGATTTCCTTAAACGCCACGCTCTGCGCTTTCCGATAACGACCGCAAGTGAGGACGTATATTTCAATGCGATGTTCATCAACGCCGGCGCAAGGATCGGCTATATCCGCCACACCGGTTATTACTATTATTTTAATCCCGCATCACTTTCGAATACGGCACACAAGGGCTTTTCGGAAAGTGTTGACATCCTTGAGCTTATGAACGCAATAAATTATCCCGATATAAACGAACGTGAGCTTCACGAATATTTTATCATCAGATATATAATATGGTATTTGCTGTATTCGGGCAAAAACGTTTCAAAGCAGCGTTTTATGCAGGAGTACGGGAAATATTTCGATTGGCTTGAAAAAAATATTCCTGCTTACAGGCATAATAAATACATTCGGCCGCTCGGACGTGAGGGCGAGCAAAAAAGCATCGGTTTTATCATTTTTGCGTTTATGACCGCGCACAAATTGCATTTGACCGGAATATTCGCATCCTTGTACTGCCGCGAAATCAAACACTGAAAATTTAAGATCATTCAAGAAATATAATTGAAAAAATAATTGCAATATGATATGATATAAACAATAAAAACAAAGGAGAATTTACGAAATGAACAACGATGCAGTAAGAATAGGTATCGTCGGCTGTGACGGAATCATGAAATGGAGGCATTTGCGTGCTTTTGTAAACATGGAGAATGTAGAGATCGTCGCCTTGTGCGATGTTGTCCCCGGAAGATGTGAGGAAATAAAAGAATTTTGCAAAACCGAGTATAAAAGCGATAAAATAGCGAACGCCCGGTGCTATACGGATTATGATGAAATGTTAAACGATGCGGAGATGGATGCGGTCGATATCTGCACCCCGAATTTTCTTCACAGTCCGTTCAGCATCAAAGCATTCGAAAAGGGACTTCATGTTTTCTGCGAAAAGCCCGATTCAATAAATGTTGAGGGTATCGAGAAAATGAAGGAAGCAGCCGAGAAGGCAGGCAAGGTGCTTATGGTCATGAGAAACAACCGTCATCATGCCTATACAAAAGCCCTGAAAGCACTTGCCGACAAGGGCGAGTTCGGTCAGATATACTGCGGAAGATGCGGTTGGGTAAGGCGGAGAGGCATTCCCGGCAAAGGCGGCTGGTTCACTACAAAGGAGCAATCAGGCGGCGGACCGCTCATTGATCTCGGCGTACATATGATAGACCTTGCGATGTATCTTATGGGCAATCCCCGTCCTGTTTCGGTCAGCGGCGCGGTATATTCCAACTTTGCCGACGATAATTCCAAGCCTACATCAAAGAGCGCCGCGTACGGCGAAGTAAAAAAGAACGGTATCTTCGATGTTGAGGATCAGGCAATGGGCTTTATAAAATTCGATAACGGTGCGTGCCTGCAGGTCGATTTCTCATGGGCGGCAAATATCGAGGCGACCGATTCCAACTATGTTGAATTAAGAGGAACCAAAGCAGGTCTTAAATGGAAAAACTCCGGCAAAAGAGCTTCCGTATTCAAAGAGGCAGACGGCGGACAGGTTGACGAGGCCATCGTTGCCGATACTTCGATCAGCGCGCATGAAGCCAACCTTCGCCATTTCGTCGATGTTTTATTGAACGGTGCAGAGCCCGATTACACACCGCAGCAGGGCGTTGACATGATAAAGATACTTTGCGCGATCTACGAATCCGCGGAGACAGGCAAGGAAGTATATCTCTGATACAGTTTTGACTACACTTTAACCTGAAGCCCGCTCCTAAGGCGGGCTTCGCTTTTGCCGAAAATATGTTCGCCGAATATTCGCTCTGCACCGACATCGGCAAAATTTTTCTTTCTTTTTAAAAAAATCGGTTGACAGATTTTTGCATCTTTGCTATACTACATATGCAAATGGCGGCGTGGCTCAGTTGGCTAGAGCATTCGGTTCATACCCGACAGGTCGGTGGTTCAAGTCCACTCGCCGCTACCATGAAAAAAGCAAGTCGAAAGACTTGCTTTTTTCAATGAAACAAATCCCTGATGGGATTTGTGAAGTGCCCTGAGGGACGTGGGGGATTTATTTGATTTCGATGAACTTACCGATCGCCTGAGACTCGTAGATGCTCTCGATGACATTCTGGATACGGGCGGCGTCGGTCGCGGGGACTTCGACCTTAGTGTTGTTCAGGATGGAATCGGAGAACGCGGTGATTTCACGGCAGTAGATGTTGCCCAATTCACCGATCAGCTTCACGGCACCCGTCTCTTTACGGTCCTGTGCGGCATTGTAGCCCATGCTGTCGCCGGTCAGAACTGCATAAGCGTCGCCGCCGTCCATCTGACCGATGGTGCCTTCGGTGACAACGGAACCCTTCGTGCCGTAGAACTCAAGCTTCCACTTCGCTGATCCGTCAGGCATATTGAAGTAAGCATCAACAGTGGCAAACGCGCCGTTGGACAGCTTGCACAGAGCGGTGCAGGAGTCTTCAACGTCATATTTGAAAGTGAGCGTCTCAGCCAGACCGCCGACCTTGATGATGCGGGAGCCGGTCATGTACTCGATCAGGTCGAGGCAATGGATGCCCATATCGGTCATAGAACCGCCGCCCGCCGTTGCTTTGGACTGACGCCAGTTACCGGGCATATCGGGATACCAGCAGGAGAATAGAGCATGGCAGTTTACTATCTGACCAAGCTTGCCTTCGGATATCATTTTTTTGATCTGCTGATGATAGGTGTTGAAACGCATCATCAGCCCGGTTGCCATCAAGATCCCCTTATCGGCGGCTTCTCTGCACAGAGCATAACTCTCGGCAGAGGTGACGGCAATGGGCTTCTCAACCAAAATGTGCTTACCGGCGGCGATGCAGGCACGAACCTGTGATGCATGGAAACCGACGGGAGAGGCAATGTAAACAGCCTCGACCTCAGGGTCGGCAAGCAGAGATACGGCATCGGTATACCAACGCTTGGCACTGTACTTTTCGCAGAGCTTCTGCGCAGCGCCCGGAACAACTTCCATAACGGCAATCAACTCCGCGTTTTCAGCCAGCATCATACCCGGCAGAGTACGGCGGTCAGCGATACCGCCGGCGCCCAGAACGCCCCATTTTACTTTTTTCATAACATTTTTCTCCTGATAGGAATATTTTTGTTTTATCATTAAAATGCTTGCTTGCAATGGCATTTTTACGCCGTGACAGATATCTCAGGCACATCGGAGATGACCATCCTGTGAATAATATATCATATTGTCACCGACTTTTCAATACGCGATTCCAAATTCTTTTCAAAATATCTTAGAGATAAAAAATCCGGCTCCGCCAAATGACAGAGTCGGATTTTTTTGCACTCTTTGTGATTTCGTTATATTTCTTTCGCCTTTCGGCATTTGCCTTTGATAGTCAGTATAAGATACTCATACGATTTTATAATCCTCAGCTCCGACGGTAATGCCGTTATATACCGCGGCGGTATCGCCGTAGTTGATGTAAACGGTTTCGCCGTTAGAATAGCTGACTGCAACAAGTCCGTTTTTGAGAATTTCATGCTTTGTCATAAAATAGTATTGCAGATGAGAAAGTGGCTTGTAGAAATCGTATGTTTCCTTTAATATACGCACCGTTCTTTCGGTTTCTTCATCGGTGGCACAAGTAAGATCATCGTCGCCCATCCAATTCGACGAGCCTTCACACTCGGTTACGAAGCGTGAATAGATATACATTGCAGGGCGTCCGCCGAATTCGATGAATCTAAGCTGAAGCTCACGCGGGCAAAGCGAGATGTTGACAAGCTCCGACGTGGGACATGAAAGCACGCTTCCGTGGAATACAAGCTGCCACATCGGTACTACGCTGTCGATGTATTCCGATGTATTTTGAAACATCTTAAAGCCCGTATACAGGCAAAAATCAAGATTTTCGGCAAGTGTGTCAAAACAGCCCTCCGAGGCGATGCCGCCGAACAGCTCGCGGGCAAGAGAAATTATCTGCTTCCATGCTTCTATCGAATCCGTTTTTGTCATTTTGTGCGCGGGATTGAAATCACGGTACGCACGGATGATGGAAAGCACGTCTATATAATGCAGACCTTCAAACCCGAGCGCACGCACACGCGGAAGCATTTCTTTCGCGTTTTCAAGTGCTTTTTTCGGCGAAAGATGATACATCCTGCCGCCGCTCCAACCGCGCTCCATGGTTTCGGGCTTCAGATTGGAATTATATACCATATCTTTTATGTCGAAACCGTCGGCGATGGAATATGCGTCGGTGCTGTTCGTGTGGCATACTACTTTATATCCGAGACTCTGTCCGAAAGCGATAGTCTTTTTAAGCTCTTCTTCACCGCCGAGCTTTTCTTCAACGGGAAACATTTGCGGATAACGTCCGTCGTGACCGGAGACATTCCATCCGACAAGGCAGAATTCGGCTTTTTCAAGTCCTGCGTCGTGGGACTTCTGCATTATCTCTCTGAGCTTTGCGAATGTGACCGCAACATGCATTTCGGGTTCGTTCTCATTTGTTTGTTCAAGCACTGGCGTAGGCACGGGCTTCCAACCCATACGAACACGTATCTCGGGGGCTTCGGCGGCATAATCAACAGCTTCACGGTGCTTGTCCTTTATGGATTTCATCCCGTGCGCAAGCTTGTATTCGCGGTATACCGCCCCCATATCGCTGTATTCGCTTTTTCCGTCAAGCTCGTAAAGCGAAAAGGTTATATCGCTGTACGGCTCAAAATGCTCAGCGGAGAAAGTAAAACTGAAAAATGCTTCATGTATACCTTTTTTGTAAGTACGGAAAAATATGCTGTCGTATTTCATGTTTTCCATTATGATGACGTAGCATTTTCCGTCTTTTTTTATTCCTGCAAAGTAAAGCGAAGGATGTATGTTGTATTCCTTTTCGGATATTTCCTTAAATGTCGATATAACTCCGTTATGCCAATTCGGCATGAGAAAATAACCGTCAACGTTCACTTCGGCAGTGAAAATCTGCGGCAGAATGTCAAGCTGTGCGCATTTTGCGGCATCCGTCTGCTTTACCGTGAAATGAACGATGTTGCCTTCTGATGCCTTTGTCAGCGGAACGGATATGATATTTCCGTTGAAATCAATTCCTCGCGTGCTTTTTATGTCCATTTTTATCACCTCACGACAATTATATCATCGTTAAATGACGGCTGTAAATATGAAAAACAAAGCTTTTTAGTAAAAAAACAAACAAAGATCGGAACGATGATCGGCGAAAATCCGATATCGCAGTGTTGGATCTTTGCTTTAGACAACTATGAGAAAATATCTGTTTAATTATCAATTTAACTCATTTATATGAAATGCATGAACAGACGGTTAAAGCTTGGAAAGAAAATCCAACAAGCTATTCTGTTGTTGTAATGATAATTTATTGAAGTAGGAAACAAGCTTTTCTTGTTGATTTGTTAAAGTGTCAAATTTATTATCGTAATTAAAGAATTGCGAAAGTGTTATATTATAGGCGTTACATATTTTTTCAAGAGATGGTATGGTTGGGCAAATGTCTTTTCTGTACCAAGATGAAATTGTGGTTTGGGCGATGCCGGATTCTTCGGACAGGCGGTATTCACTCCAACCACGCTCAAGACGCATTTCTAAAATTCTTTGCAAAACAGTCATTTGACTTTAATACCTTTCGTGAGTACTTTAGTAAATTATATACGAAAAAGGCTTGACATTTAATAATTATAATAGTATAATTATTACGATAAAGATTACTGCGGTTTGACATACCCCACAAAATAAAAGATGATATCTTATAGCATTGCAAAAAATAAAGTAGTTATGCATGATACAAACTTGAAATGATAAAGTGAGTGCGAAAATATGATTATATGCAAAGAAGCATACGAAATAATAAATAATTCAATAGCGGGGATGCCGCCTGAAACAGGCGGGATTTTGGGCAGCTCTGCCGGTCAAAAAATTGACAGGGTAATAATGGATGAACCACATATATCGCGTGGACGAATGTGCAGTTATTCACCGAATGTCGCTTTTTTAAATAAAAACATAGAGATTTGGCAAAATGACGGAATTGTGTTCCAAGGAATATTCCATACGCATTTTATGAATATCGAAACTCTTTCACTTGCTGATAAGGAGTATATTACTGCAATTATGAAAGCGATGCCGAATGATGTTGAATACTTGTATTTTCCTGTATTTGTGCTTCCAAAAAGAAAACTCATTAGCTTTAAGGCGGTAATGAAATCCGAAAATGTTGAGATTTATCATGATGAGATACATATGGATTTTTAATTTTACATTGATTCCTTTGGAGCTTAGGGAAAAAATATTTAGGAGGTTTTTATGAAAAATATTAAAAAGATTATATTACCCGAGGGAAAATTTGAGGGAAACTGCTCTGACTGCGTATATGCTAATTGGTATGATAAAGATAGTTATGGACGCGTGAAATGCGATGGAAATTACGGGGGTTATAACAAACCGAGCGATCGAAACGGCTGTTTTTATTATAAAAGCAGTAACTAAAATCTAACATGATTCGGCTTTGCTCTAAGCTCATACAAAATTTTGTATAGCAAAGCCGATTATTTGTTACAAAGCTTTGTTTTGAATTGATGAGGAGTGAAAACTTTATAATGGGATTTGCGATTTTTGTAATTGTTGTGGTATTGCTTTGCGTTATAATAAAAAAAGCTTATAATGCGGTTGATGCGATTGATAATGATACTTGTAATAAAGAAAACATCATTGATATTGAAAAGGGATTTGAACCGATCACAGAAGAAGAAAAACAACAATTTTGCGTGTAGGCGGGGAAAAGCTTTTGGCATTTGTTTCAAAGCAATATCGGGGAGCGTTAAACAATGATGCAACTGCCATGACAGTATTGGGTGGACTTTATAAAAAATACTTGAATAACGCTTATAAAGCAGTGTATTGGTATACAAAAGGAGATAAGGGAGGCGATTCGAATGCAACTTATTTCCTTGGCACATGTTATCATAGTGGATATGGCGTAGAAAAGGACTCGATGATGGGAACATGTTACTTTATAACGGCGGCTCAACATGGAAATGAATTTGCGATAGAAGCTTTTAGAGAAAAAGGAATGTCAGTGGAGGAAATGCGTGCCAATGGGTTCCCGGTTTGAAATGCCATTTTGCAATATTGAATTGAATTTGATAAAAATGCACATTTTGTTTTCGATGTCGTAAAGATTCATTCTTTTCAGCAAAGCTGATATATCGGACAATACAACAAAAAGGTCCAAGGTAGTAAAAATGAAAGGGTTAATTATTATGACGCATTTAGAAGAAATTAGCGTTGTTAAACAAATGAAAGATTATTTTGACAGCATCTACATTTGCACAAAATACAGTATATTTTACAACGATGTTTTAAATAAACATGACGAAATGTTGGATGCCGAAAAAAAGTTTGCAGAAGAATACTTATCACCGCTAAAACCGAAATTTAAGAACCGTTTTATCGGATTATTTATATCCGCTTTGATATTGATAATGATTTTATTTATATCAGATGGATTGTATTTCGGACATTGGGACTTTAACTTTTACGAAAAAGTATTGAATACTTCCGTTATATATGGTGCGGTTTCTAGCGCCGCATCGACTGAAGGCATTTTTTCTCTTTTTGCTGCAGCATTAGGCATGCTGTATGCTTGGACAACTGTTGCCTTTTTCATATTTGCGTTGTTATTGTTGTATTCATTAATAAAATTTTTTTTCTCCGGATACATAATTGCAAAGAAAAAAGTCGATGAGCATTTAGCAGAAATAGAAAAAATATATTCAATTGAAAATGCAAAAAATAATTTAAAAGATATAGAAGAATGCGAAACATTGGCTAAACATAAGCTCGAATCACTGTTCAATAAATATAACATTGATGGCAGATTAAGAAATAAGGAAAACATAGACTATTTTTATGAAGAAATATGCAAAACGAACGATTCCACCATAGAAAGTGTGCAAAAAAATATTATAGACAATAATTTGATTCGGCAAACATTTGATAAAGAAAAATGGTGCGAAATTTTATTGCATTATGATAAAGATTTTCCGTATTATTCCAATAAAAACCCGTGGTTAGAAAATAAAGATAAAAGAGAACATACCCCGATTCTTACAAATGTTTTTAAATGGAGATTTAAAATGCTGTTTTCAATGCTTGGTATTGACGAAAAAACAATTAAAGAAGAACAAGAAAGACGAGAACGTGCTGAAAAGTATAAACAATAGTTTGGCAACTTACCGATTGCTTGGAAGTATATATCATCCTTAAATATCGAATGTAAATATGAAAAACAAAGCTTTTTAGTAAAAAACAAACAAAGATCGGCTCGGTTGACAGATCTCGCGTATTGCGATATACTTTCTCATATAAAAACAAAAAACTTTGGAGATTTTATGAGAAAAATAATTACCGCAATGATCATATTTGCCCTGCTTTTCTGCGGGTGCGGGAACAACAGTGAAGAAAGCGAACGACCGACGGCGACGGACGGACCTGTAAATACGCAAAGCGTCACACCGACTGCGACAGATGTGTTCACGCCTGAACCGTCGGAAGAGGCAACGCCCGAAGCAACGCCGGAAATCACACCGTCGGCTGTCGCAACGCCGTCGGCAACTCCCGATATGTCGGCTTCAAAAACAATGTATGTGACAGGCTCTGAGGTCAATGTCAGAGAACAGCCCACAACATCATCGGCAAAAAAAGCATTGCTTGTACGCAATACCGCTGTTACGGCTTATGAACAAAACGATGGCTGGTATTATATAAGTTATGCGGCTTCACAGTACGGATATATGGATGCAAGGTATCTCGGGAATGAGCCTGTCACAACTCCGGAACCTACACCGACACCGAACGAAACCGTGACCCATAAATATAACGGTAATACGAATATCAATGACAACGTATTTCTTGATGCACTTGAATATACGGGATATAATCTGAAGAAACACCGCGATGACGGCAATATGTGGGTGTTCATTCTCGGCAAGTACAAGCAGAATATGGGATATCTGTCCGGACTTGGTTACGATTACGGTGTTTCGTCGGGGTATGAGACCAATTCTGCGGGCATGCCGGATATCGCGCGGATGAAGAAAAACGGCGGACTTGTCTGCGCGTCGTATGCAACATATGTTTATTTCAACTATCTGCCGCATGTTGCGGGAATAGATACATCGTATCTTACGAAACCGGCACTCTCTTGCTCCGCACAGAGCTGGCGTCTTGCCGCCGAGGATTGGGTAAAAAAAGGATATTCAAAAAAGATAAGCTTCAAGGCAGTGCGTCATTCCGACGGCACTGTAAGCTTCACCGAAAACGAACCGATCCCGGTAGGCTCGATAGTGATTTTTAAGGTGTATGGCGCACCCGATTCGAATGATGCGCGTCATGTTGCGATATATCAGGGCTACGCCGGAGGATATCACTGGATGACACATGTCGGAAACGAACGCGGACCCGAAATGGTAACGATAGAACATATGGGCTTTTCAAGCACAGCGGAAGTGCCGCTGGAGATAATTACGACACCGTTCTACCTTGAATAAACAAAAAACAGCAAAGTAACAAAAAGTTCACAAAAAACCGCTTGTCAAAAAGTAAAAAAGGTAATATAATTGCAAAGCACTCTTGAGGGGAGGGGAAGCGAAAGCGGAACCGAACGCAAAAAGAATGCCGAAAGATCTTCGGAAATGCGACCGAAAAAAGT
>JAZRZN010000093.1:0-1328 GCA_045601365.1 Clostridia bacterium
TATTGGTTGTATGAGCAAACTGACGCCAGCACCCTGTACTCAAACATCAGAAACATAAAACCTCAGCCAGTTGTCGATAATGAAAAAACTATTAGACAGCACACTCTTTTTTTATGCCGTCATTGTGTTCAAAGATCAAAGCTTATGATGAGGCTGTTTGTTTCAAAAGCGTGCATATAGTTGATATCCGAGGCAAGAGTGCTGACGATGCGAATGCCGATATTTTGTGTCGGATCAGCGCCGTCTTCGTTTGCGGCAGCGATCTGCTTCGTTACGTCGTACTGTGGGCAGTCGTCGCGCATTCTGATAACAAATTTGTTCTCCATGATGACGACACGTAGATCGATGATCGGATGCGCAGAGCGATTTTGTGGGAAGCCGTACTCGACTACATTTGCCGCAAGCTCCTCAAAGCAAAGTGCGGCATAATAGGCGGTCTTTCGCTCAATCTTATGACCCTTGCAGAACAGTGATATCTGCTCCGAAGCAAGCGAAACATCGTCTATATCGCAGATATCGAGCGAGATAACATTGCTGGGACTCAGATGGAATTCATCGGGGAGCGCGAGAAAATCCCTGCGCGACGGAAAATGCTTGCGGCACTTTAGCACATAGAACACACCGACGGCAAGAAGAGTGAGTGCATCGCTGACGGTGAAGCATGCGAGGATACCGTAGACGCCGAAGAGCCTTCCGAGTACGAACGCAGACAACAGAACGGATGCCAGTTGAGCGACGAAGATCAGGAGATTCATATTGCGCTTGCGCTGTATTGCCTGCAGGTACTTTATGCGGCTTGCGATCAGTGCCTGCAGCGGATTTTGCAGGGCGAGCATTCGGATAACAAAGGTGATCATGCTATATAGTTCCCCGTCCGCGCTGACATAGAACTTTGCGATAAACGGCGCAAACAGGAACAGCAGAATGCATACCGAGCCGCAACACACAGTGATCGCTCTTCTTTCGCAGACGTTTACCGCCTCAATTGCTTCGTCGTTAACTTCTCCGTAATACAGACCCGTCAGCAGCGCGACAGCTGATGCGATACCCGCCCCGAAAATCTCAACGAAGTTGGAAAAGCTGTTTCGCACGGAAAGTGCCGACATGGCGAGCGCACCGCCGTAAGCGATAATGATGGTGTTCAGAACGATGGGACGGACTGTATTGAAAAGCCGCTTGATCGCACGCTCTCCGCCGAGGCTGAGCATTTGCAAAAATTCCCGGACAGGCATATTCGGACGCACAAAATGCAGCATACGGTCTTTTTTCAGGAAATGCGTACACTGATACAGCAAATTCAGATAGCTTGCGGCAGCCGTCGCAAAGCC
>JAZRZN010000094.1:0-1067 GCA_045601365.1 Clostridia bacterium
TAGCAGAGTATATCCAGTTTTTCGGCAAATGCGGGAGAGATCAGACCTTCGCCGTCAAATTCGGTCACTTCCACCGTCGCGATCTTTTCAGTACGGTTATAGTGCCGCATACTGCCTTTTTGATCTTCGTCTTCGACGGTAATGACATTGACACGGTCATTTTTGGCTTTCGGGTTATCCACTACGACAACGACACCGGGATCGAAAATCTCCGGCAGCTCGGCACGGATGCCGCTTGAAAACATAAGACCGTTATATGCGTACAGCTTGGATAACTGACACTGCCCGATATTAAGATCGAGCATGATCCGTTGTTTCAGCGGTTCAAATACATCCTCACGGACAAAGGAGAGCCGTGCGTTCCGGCTCATACTGGCAGAGCGTTCAAAAGCAAGATAACGGTGCGGACCGTTGCCGAAATCAAGTGTTACACCTTCGGGGCGGAAAAGTGATTCCGCCTTTTTGCTTCGGATCGCCTTTTTCAGTCCCGCCGAGTGCTTGTCAAAGATACCGGCGAAATCGAAGTACAGAATTACATCGGATAAGTCTTCAACAACCGTATCCATTTTCGATTGGGTATAGTCCTCACCCTTGATAATGCACATTGTCTGAAAGAAAACGGCGTTGTCGTCCTGCAAGGGTGTTCCGTTTCGCATGATAACGGAATCGGTTTCCACTTTGTTCAGAGTATATGAAAAGACATCCTCGCCGGTCTCTTTCGCAAATGCAGTCAGTGCGGCGACGGAAATCATGGGTATTCGGTATCGGATATGAGGCATACTGCACCTCCGGATAGATTTGTGCTTTTATTATACCACCAATTTGTGAATTTTTCAAGCGGTATCAGAACAAGGATATTGCTACCACTTTTCAAAGTCAAGATATCTAAAGCAAAATGAAAGGAGGTTTCAAACCATGTGGAGCAACAGTCTATGGGAACAGGAAAATCAGGAAAAGATAAAGGCGGATTATTTTGAACGCCTGCGGAACGGCACTTCGGATACCTATGTTTATCCTATCCGTCGGATCATCTGCGGAGGTTGCGGAAAAGTATTTTACACCTATGT
>JAZRZN010000095.1:0-2052 GCA_045601365.1 Clostridia bacterium
AGCAGCCGGAATCATGAAAGATGTTATGGATTTTTTATCGGCAGCACTGCCGTGGATCTGTATCGGGCTGTTGCTTGCCCTGTTTTTTGCTCAAAGCGCCCGGGGGAAAAATGCAAATAAGGAGAAATAAGGAAAACTAAAAATGCTGATAGAAACAGAAAGACTGATTTTGCGTCCGTGGGATGAAGCGGATGCGGAAAGCTTATACGAATATGCAAAAGATGACCGTGTAGGTCCCATTGCCGGGTGGCCGCCGCACACCAGTGTGAAAAACAGCCGGGGTGTCATTGAAAATGTCCTATCCGCTCCCGAGACGTATGCCGTCTGTCTGAAGGAAAATAATAAAGCTATCGGCAGCATCGGGCTGATGATTGGGAAAGAAAGCAATCTTGATTTGCCTGAAAACGAGGGCGAAATCGGTTACTGGATCGGTGTTCCATTTTGGGGGCAAGGAATGATTCCTGAGGCGACAAGAGAACTGATCCGTCACGCTTTTGCCGACTTACATCTTGAAACACTTTGGTGTGGCTATTTTGACGGCAACGAAAAATCGAAGCGCTGTCAGGAAAAGTGCGAATTTACATATCATCACACAAACGAAGATATATATTGGAAACTGATGGATGATATCCGTACCGAGCATATCACACGGCTGACGAAAGAAGAATGGAAAGCCGGTTTTTGGGTTCGGAAACTTGAAGAACACGAAACGCAGGCAGCACTTTCTCTTGCATGGGAAGTGTTCTCAGAATATGAATCCCCGGATTATTCGCCGGAGGGTACGGAGGAATTTCGCAAATGTCTGCATGACGAAAAATATCTTGCCGGTATCGAATACTACGGCGCGTTTGACAGCGGCAGGCTTATCGGATTTGTCGGCATCCGAAAAGATAAATGCCATATCTGCTTTTTCTTTGTGGACGGAAAATATCATCGGATCGGCATCGGCACAAGATTGTTTGAACGAATAAAAGCCGAATATCCAGGCGAAACGATTACGCTGAATTCATCGCCTTACGGTCTGCTGTTTTATAAGTCGCTCGGCTTCCATGAAACTGATTTGGAACAGACCGTAAACGGAATACGGTTTACGCCAATGATAGTACAAATAAAGGCGTACTGCGAAAAACTGTTCCCGACGCTGAAACGGTGGAAGAAATAACGTCGTGATTGCCAACTGTATCACAGTCAGCCGGCTTCTGTTTTCGCTTGTAATGATTGTGTTTCCTACGTCTTTCGTTCCATTTGCGGTGCTTTATGTGCTATGCGGAGCGACCGATGTGCTGGACGGCTTCGTCGCGCGGAAAATGCACACGGAAAGCGAAAAGGGTGCGGTACTCGACAGCGCGGCGGATCTGATTTTTGCAGTCGTCTATGCCGTGAAAGTACTGCCGCTTCTGAATCTTCCGCTTTGGATATGGATTTGGACTGTGATCATCGCATCGGCGAAAATCACGAAAATTCTGATTGCAAGCAAGAAGGCACACAAATTATCGATTGAGCATTCATTCGGCAATAAGCTCACGGGACTTTTCCTGTTTTTCCTGCCACTGTCGGTTTGCGTTGCAGATGTGAAATACGGTGCGACACTCGTGTGTACCGTTGCAACGGGAACGGTAATCAAAGAAATGGCTGAGCAGAAAGAAAGGCATACATTATGAAATTAAGCGGATTTTTGATCGTAGTAAAAGATATCAAAAAAGCAGAGAAATATTATCACGACCTCTTTGGACTTGAAACGCTACACGATAACGACGGCAACATGATCCTGTCAGGCGGGCTTGTTTTGCAGGAGGCAAAATACTGGTGCGGCTTTATCGGCAGAGACGTTATTCCCAAAAACAATGCCTGCGAGCTGTATTTTGAGGAAGAAAACGTGGATGCTTTTTATGAAATGCTGAAAACGCTTTATCCGGAAACGGAGTTTGTCAACCTGCCTATGACGCACAGTTGGAGACAGAAAGTTGTACGCTTTTATGACCTTGACGGAAATCTGATCGAAGTCGGAGCGCCGGTGTAGGAGGGATAATTAAATGTGTACGAGTATTATAT
>JAZRZN010000096.1:0-85715 GCA_045601365.1 Clostridia bacterium
CGTCAGGCTACGATTTCGCTATTGCTTCTTCTCTCCCACACCTCACGATGTGAAACTTGCAAGTCGCTTTCAAGTTCGTCGGTAACTACGCCTCGGTGGACTTTCACCACAGAGCATTGATATGCCCGTCATACTAAAAAAGCAGAGACGAAAATGCCGTCTCTGTTTTGTTTTTCAAAAAAGCTTGCAGCGGTGCGGGGAATAGACAGTCCTCCGACGCACCGAATCCGTTATTCAAGCTCAAATGCCCCGGTGTAAAGCCGATAATACGTTCCTTTAGCTTGTATCAGTTCATCATGCGTACCGCGCTCGATTATGCGACCGTGGTCAAGCACCATGATGACATCCGAGTTTTTCACCGTTGAAAGGCGGTGCGCTATGACAAATACCGTTCTGCCTTCCATCAGCTTATCCATACCGCGCTGAACGATCGCCTCGGTGCGCGTATCTATCGACGATGTGGCTTCATCAAGTATCATAACGGGCGGATCGGCTACAGCCGCGCGTGCGATGGCAAGCAACTGACGCTGTCCCTGCGAAATATTCGTACCGTTATTTGAAAGCACGGTATTATAACCGTCGGACAGGCGCGAAATAAAGTCGTCTGCCCCGGCAAGCTTCGCCGCCGCTATGCATTCATCATCCGTAGCCTCAAGGTTACCGTAACGGATGTTTTCCATGACCGTATCGGTAAACAGGTTAGTATCCTGAAGCACTATGCCGAGCGAACGGCGCAGGTCGGATTTCTTTATCTTGTTGATATTGATGCCGTCATAGCGTATCTTTCCGTCCTCGATATCATAGAAGCGGTTGAGCAGGTTAGTTATCGTCGTCTTGCCTGCACCGGTCGCACCGACGAACGCCACCTTTTGTCCGGGCTTTGCGAATACGGAAACATCGTGAAGCACCTGCTTGCCTTCGACATATGAGAAATCAACATTGAAAAGCTGAACATCTCCCTTGAGAGGTGTATAAGTCAGTGTGCCGTCATTATGCGGATGCTTCCATGCCCACTGTCCCGTGCGCTCCGACGTTTTCTCGATACTGCCGTCGGTTGCGATTTTGGCATTTACAAGAGTAACATAGCCTTCATCCGCTTCCGGCTGTTGATCCATAAGTGCGAAAATACGTTCCGCACCCGCCATCGCCATTACGATGGAGTTTATCTGCTGTGATACCTGATTGACATTGCCGGTAAACTGCTTTGTCATATTAAGGAACGGAACAACGATGCTTATACTGAACGGCAATCCCGAAACGCCGAAGTTATGCGCGTTGGTCACAAGGAACAGTCCGCCTGCCATTGCAATAAGCACATACAGCACATTACCGATATTCATTATTATCGGACCGAGCGTATTCGCATATGCGTGCGCACGGTAGCTGACATCATAGAGGTCTTCGTTGATCTTGTCGAAGCTTTCCTGACATTCCTTTTCATGGCAGAACACCTTGATGACCTTCTGCCCGTTCATCATTTCCTGTATAAAGCCTTCGGTAACGCCGGTAGTCTGCTGTTGACGCATGAAGTATTTTGCACTGCCGCCGCCGATCTTCTTTGAAACGAATATCATCGCCGCAACACCTGCAAGCACGATAAGCGTCATCCATACGCTGTACCACAGCATTATGCACAGCACGACCGTGACGATGATGCAGGATTGCAACAGTGCGGGTATCGACTGCGAAACAAGCTGACGGAGCGTATCTATATCGTTTGTGTAATAGCTCATTATATCGCCGTGCTTGTTTGTATCAAAAAATCTTATCGGCAGATCCTGCATGCCGCTGAACATTTTCTGTCTGAGCTTATCAAGGAAGCCCTGCGTCATATAAGCCATAAGCTGAGTGTGAGTGGTTATGGCTATTATAGAAAGCAGATACAGCCCCGCAAGTCCGCCGACGAGCGGATAGATATATTTGCTCGCCGAAGCCCAATCGCGTGACTGATACCATTCCTGTATAAGCGCGATTATTCTTTGCTGGAAAAGTGCGGGTATCGACGACACAACCGCCGCAAATATTATACACAGTGCGGTCAGCGGCACAAGCACGGGATAGCTTTGATAAAGAAACTTGAGTATCCTGCCTATATTCTTGATACTGCCTTTTTTCTTATTTTTCATCTGCGTCACCCCCGTTCGTCTGCTGTTCATATGTCTCGCGGTAGATGTCGCTTATTTTCATAAGCTCGTCGTGTGTACCGGTAGCTGTGACTCTGCCGTGTTCAAGCACGATTATCATGTCGGCATCCTTGACCGACGCTATTCGCTGGGCGATTATAAGCTTTGTAGTCTCGGGAATATATTCCTTGAACGCCGCACGGATGAGCGCATCGGTTTTTGTATCGACCGCACTCGTTGAATCGTCAAGGATAAGTATTTTCGGTTTTCTGAGCAATGCGCGTGCGATACAAAGGCGCTGTTTCTGTCCGCCCGAAACATTCGTGCCGCCCTGTTCGATCTTCGTTTCATATTTATCCGGGAAGCTTTGAATGAAATCGTCCGCCTGTGCGAGCTTGCATGCCGCAACTATCTCTTCATCGGTAGCATTCGCATTTCCCCACAGCAAATTTTCGCGTATAGTACCCGAAAACAGCAGGTTTTTCTGAAGCACCATCGCAACCGATGAGCGCAGTGTATCAAGGTCATAATCCTTTACATTCTTTCCGCCGACGCATATCGAACCTTCGGTAACATCGTAAAGTCGCGGTATAAGCTGTACAAACGTCGATTTACTTGAGCCGATACCGCCGATAATTCCTACCGTCATGCCCGATGCGATATGCAGGTCGATATTCTCAAGCGAATACTTTCTTGTTCCGCGTGTATACTTGAAGCCTACATTATTGAAATCTATTGAGCCGTCGGCAACCGTGTATTCGGGGTTTTCGGGATTTTTAAGTGACGGTGTTTCGTCAAGCACCTCTGAAATACGCTTTATGGATTCGGATGACATCGTCAGCATAACGTATATCATCGAAAGCATCATAAGCTGCATCAGCACCTGAAAGCCGTATGTAAGCATAGCAGACATTTCGCCGATATCAATGAGCGTGCCGCCGCTTGAAATCACCATTTTAGAGCCGATAAGCATTACGAATGCCATATTGAAATATACACAAAACTGCATTATGGGGTTGTTGAGCGCTACGATGCGTTCCGCCTTTGTGAAATCCTTGCGGATATTATCCGATGCCGCACTGAACTTTTGCTTTTCGAACTCCTCGCGTGAGAAACCCTTGACAACGCGCATCGCGCGTACGTTTTCCTCGATGGATTCGTTCAGCTTATCGTATTTTTTGAAAACACGTCTGAACGCAGGCATGGCGTACTTTGCCACGATCAGAAGCCCGAACGTCAGTATCGGGATTATCACGACAAACGTAAGCGCGAGCTTGCCGCCCATTATCATCGCCATGATAACAGAGAAAATAAGCATAAGCGGTGCGCGTACCGCGATCCTTATTATCATCATGTACGACATCTGCACATTCGTGATATCCGTTGTAAGACGTGTTACAAGTGACGAAGATGAGAATTTATCTATATTCTCAAATGTGTACGTCTGTATTTTGGCAAAGATATCATGCCTCAAATTTTTTGCGAAGCCTGCCGATGCCTTAGAACAGGTGAATCCGGCTATGCCGCCGCAACAAAGCGAAAGCAACGCCATAACGGTAAGCGTAAGCCCCGTTTTGAGGATCACACTCATCTCTGCTCCTGCCTTTATCCTGTCAACAAGGTTTCCTGTTATGAACGGAATAAATGCTTCGATAATGACTTCGCAAACGATAAAGATCAGCGTAAGCACCGTAGAAGTTTTATACTCTCTTACGCATTTGAATAACCGTTTGAACATTATAATATTACCTTCTTATAAAAGTATGTAAGTATTATTATATACCCTA
The DNA here is from genome assembly GCA_045601365.1 of Clostridia bacterium. Lineage (GTDB taxonomy): Bacteria > Bacillota > Clostridia > Christensenellales > QALW01 > UMGS1322. Next base: position 3,911 of record JAZRZN010000096.1, read on the forward strand.
TGCCGTATTTTTAGATGATGAATATGAAAAGAAAAAGTGAATTTTGTATAAAAAAGCAAATAAAAAAACAAATTCATACCGATACGCGATATATACTATTGCCGAAAAAACTGTTGAAAAAAAGATTTTTCCGCGATATAATAAATAATAGTTAACGAATCAAATTTTATGTAATTCAATTAAAAGGAGAAAAGCTAATGAAGCTTTGCGTACCGATCCCATGTTTTTTCGGCAAGACTGATTTTGCCGAAGCGATCCGCACCGTAGGAAAGCTCGGCTTTAAATTTGCCGAAACATATAACTGGAAGGGGCTTGATTTCGAAGCCGTAAAAAAAGCATGTACCGAAAGCGGAGTGCAACTTATCAGCATGTGTACTACCGAATTTCGAATGACAGATTCACAATACCGTAAGCTGTGGCTCGCAGGATTGAAAGAAAGCTGTGAAGCCGCAAATGCTTTGGGTGTCAGATTTTTGATTTCGCAGGTCGGTCCCGATACAGGCGCACCGCGCGCCGAACAACACAGTGCCATTGTCGAAACACTTCTGCTATCACGTCCCATACTTGAAAAATACGGTGTAACGGTCATGCTTGAGCCGCTCAACACATATTTTGACCATCCCGGTTACTATCTTACATCGTCCGCCGAAGCATTCGACATAGTCCGCGAAGTAAATCACCCGCTTGTCAAGATCGTATTCGATATTTACCATCAGCAGATCATGGAAGGCAATATTATCCCCAATGTGACGGCAAATCTTGATTGCATCGCTCATCTTCACAGTGCCGGTCATCCCGGACGCATCGAGCTTAATTTGGGAGAAAATGATTATAAAGTGATTTTTGACGCAATAGACGCTACAGGCTATAAAGGCGCATGCGGTCTTGAATATCGCCCCAAGATGCCGGCAATTGACAGTCTGGCACTGATGAGAAAGCTATACGGAGAGACACAGTAAGATTCTTTTCCTATTCTGCATGCAGTTCGTTTCGCGGTACGGTTTTTCGGTCATAAAAAGACGGTCGCCTTTACGGTTCCCGTCTCTTTTTCTGTGCAATACTTTTTAGTGTAAAACTTTTTTGAAGTTCGTTCTTCCGATATTATCTGAAATCGATTTTGCCCTTAAGGAAAGCTTTTTTAAAGTCTCCCAAAGGCATCGGCAGGATATTCTTGTTATCAATGGTCGCCGATCCTTTTTCCTGTTCACCGCGGCTGTGACGAATACGGACTTCAACTACAGTGCCGTTTTCGGCGCGGTAACTTACCTCAAGAATATGCTTGTCGGGATCTGCCTCCTGAATAAGAGCCCAACCGTCTTCGTTCCAAATTATCTGATTCTTTTTCATAATACATGATCTCCTTTTTTTGTTTAGATTATAACACGGAAAGCATGCGATGTCAATTCTTAAAATGCAAAATAACCGAAATAATAAATTTCTGTTCCTGTTGCATTTTTCATCGGAATATTATATAATAAAATAAATATAATTTATAAAAAAGCATTCGGAGATATTATGAATTTTGTTTTTACAGGCGGCGGGACTGCGGGACACGTCACGCCGAACATCGCGCTTATCCCGCTTATACAAAATATCGGCTACACCGTACATTATATCGGACGCGAAGAAGGAATCGAACGCGATCTTATCGAAAAGCTCCCCGGTGTCATATACCACGGCATAAGTGCCGGCAAACTGCGCAGGTACAATAATATCAAGAATTTTACCGATCCGTTCAGAGTATGCAAAGGATATTTTCAGTCAATGAAGCTCATGAAGGAGCTTAAACCGGCAGGCGTGTTTTCAAAGGGCGGCTTTGTTTCCGTACCCGTGGTACTTTCAGCCGGAATGCACAGGATACCCGTCGTGATCCACGAATCCGACATGACGCCCGGTCTTGCGACAAAGCTTTGCCTGCCGACCGCAAAAAAGGCTTGTACCTCGTTCAAAAAGACCGCAGATTCACTCGGCAAGAAGGGTGTATTCACCGGCACTCCCCTGCGCGATTCGATACTTCACGGCAGTGCCGAGATCGCCCGCAAAAAGCTTGGGCTTGACGGAAAGCCCGTCATTCTCGTAATGGGCGGAAGCCTCGGTGCAAAGGTCGTAAACGATGATATCCGCAAAATACTTCCGCGGATAATCGACCGTTTCAACGTAGTTCACATATGCGGCAAAGGCAAGCTCGACGAATCGGTAAATGTGAAAGGCTACATCCAGCGCGAATACGTCTCCGACGAGCTTCCCGATTTCATGGCGCTCGCCGATATAGTCGTTTCCCGTGCAGGCTCAAACAGCATACATGAGTTTCTTGCGCTCTTGAAGCCGATGCTTCTCATTCCGCTCCCCTCTCTCCACTCGCGCGGCGATCAGCTCATAAACTCAAGCGAATTTGAACAGCTCGGTTACTCAAAGCAGCTGCTTGAAGAAAATATCACCGAAGATATTTTCGTAAAGGGAATACTCGATCTGTACGATCAGCGTGAAAAATATATTTCCGCAATGCGCTCTGCCGGTGCGCACCGCGGAAAAGAAAATGTGTTCAAGGTGATTTGCGAAACGCTTGATAAGCATTAAAATCATTAAAACAAGGTTGATAACCGCATCATTATCGAAGCAACAATTCACATCAGCACTCCTTCATTGCGGTAATCTCCCGGTGTTTTGCCGGTATAACGCTTGAACATCCTGCGGAAATATACCACCGAATCAAAGCCGTTTTCAAGTGCTATTTTCTCGGCACTTTTGGTAGGCTCTGATATCAATGCATGCATCGTATGGCGAATACACAGTCTGTTTTTATATTCTATCGGTGTCATTCCCGTTTCATCCCTGAAGCACACATAAAACCGTGATTCGCTGATACAGCACAGTGTCGCAAGATATTCTACCGTTATCCTTTCGGTGTAATGATTTTCCATATAATCAAGAGCAGGCTGTATTTGGCTGACGTGCGTTATCTGTGCATGCTCAAGCTTAGCCACGCTTTTTGAACATATTGCATAAAACACGGAATTGAATTCAAAAGTTCCTGCGTTTTGGTTATTATGCAAATATGTGAACTGCTTTTTCAGTTCCTCAATATTATCCGTTGCAATTTTCTGCACGGGTATTTTCTTATTCTTAAGCGGATCGTTATGCCATTCGAAATCAAAATGAAGTGTGTGGAATACCATATCGGGGTCGGGAAACCACTGCGCGCTGTAACGCGATCCTTTCGGGATGAACGCCATTTCATTTTCATGCACATGGACATTCATGCCGTCTTCACTGAAAATGACATTTCCTTTAAGAATTATCACAAGGTTGTGACACGGACGCGGCATACGAGAAAAATCATCCGTCACACTGTATTTTTGTGTATATACGCACGACACAAAATGAGCCAAGCCCTGCTTCTCGCAATACATATTTACCCCGCATAAAAGTATAGTTTTCTCAAGTATATCCGATAAACCGTGCAATGTCAATATTTTGGATCAAATTCAGTAGTATTGTTTTCACATACAATAGAATCATTTATTGAAATCGGTTTTTTTTGTGTTATAATATATGAGACAATTATGGGAGGTACTTTATGCATATGAAATTTTCAGGTAAAACAGCTATAGTAACAGGAGCATCCGTCGGGATCGGACGTGCTGCCGCAAACGAGCTTGCCGAAAACGGTGCATCGGTCGTGATAACAGATATCGACATGCAAAAGCTTGGTGAAGTCGAAGCGGAAATAAAGAAAATAACGCAGAACGTGCTTGCCGTAAAATGCGATGTTGCGGATGAAGAAAACGTCAAAGCAGTAGTTGCCGCTACGCTTGAACGCTTCGGAAGGATAGATATTCTCGTCAACAATGCCGGTCTGTGGCGCAGATATATGCCCTTTGAGGAAACCGACAGCTCTATGTGGAAGCAATACATAAACGTAAACATCCTCGGCACGATGTACTTTGCGCACGAGGTGCTTGCAACCATGAAAGCGCAGAAATACGGCAGGATAATCAATCTTACATCGGTCGCCGGTGTATACGGCAACGCGAATATGGTCGATTACTCAATGACCAAGGGCGGACTTATCGCGTTCACAAAGGCACTTGCAAAAGAGGTCGCCGGATATAACATAACAGTCAACGGCGTTGCTCCCGGCACTGTGAGCAACGAATACAACACCTACGAGCCGAACGAGCTGAATTATTCGTGCCGTTCTGGGCTTCACAGTGAGAATGCAAAGCTCATATGCTTCCTTGCGAGTGATGATGCAGCATACATAAGCGGTCAGAACTATCAGATAGACGGTTGCCGCAAAAAAATATAAAGGAGATTTGGAAAAATGGATTTTGAAAACAAAACACTTCTTGTAACAGGTGCGGCATCCGGCATGGGATTGCTTTCCGCACAGTGTTTTTCAAAGGAAGGCGCAAATGTCGTGCTTGTTGATATCAACAAGGAAGAAGTCGAAAAACAGGCTCAGCTTATAAATGAAGCAGGCGGACATGCTATCGGCGTTCAGTGTGATGTGCGTGATTACAAGCAGGTATGCGCGGCGTGTGCCAAGGCAGTTGAGACATTCGGCAGCATAGACATTCTGGAGAACTGTGCAGGAGGTGCGGCTACCCGTATTCTCAAATCTACTGCCCCCACCTTCCACGAAACACCGATAGAGATATACGATTGGGGCATAGATGTAAACCTTAAGGGCGCATTCTACTTCTGCCATGCCGCAATGAAATACATGGCAGAGCAAAAAAGCGGTGTCATCGTTAATTTCGGTTCGATAACAGGCGAAGAAGGCAGTGGGATCAACGCCGATTACTCCGCGAGCAAGAGTGCTATCATGAACGGTCTTGTAAAATCGCTTGCGCAGGCAGGAGCGCCATACAACGTTCGTGCCGTATGCGTCGCCCCCGGTCCCGTACTCACCCGTGCGGCAATGGCTAACATGAAAACTCTTATGGGACGTGCCGCCGAGCCGCAGGAAATAGTCGATGCCGTTATGTTCCTTGCATCCGATAAATCCGCATTCACTACCGGTGTTACACTGCTTATCGACGGTGGCAGAAACGTAATGTTCAATAAGTCATGAGGAGAAAAAAGCATATGAAGCCTACATTCTTAAATCACGAAAAGCCCCTGCTCACATCAATGATACAGGTGCGCACACCTAACGAATTCATTTCGCTTGCGCGCACGAGCATGTTCGACGGCGCAGACGCGCTCGGATTTCAGATAGAGCAGTTTTCAAAGGAATTCCGTACCGAAGAAAACTACAAAAACATGTTCTATTTCGCCGACGATAAGCCCGTATATGTAACCTGTTACCGCGGCGGGCTCAACGAAGGAATGACCGATGATGAGCTTGCCGACACACTTCTTCTCTGCGGTAAATCCGGCGGAACACTCATGGATATAATGGGAGATTACTTTGACAAATCACCCGATGAGATCACAAGAAACCCGTCAGCTGTAGATAAGCAGAAAAAGCTTATCGACAAGATGCACGATAACGGGCTTGAAGTGCTTATGTCAAGCCACACCATGCGCTTTATGGGTCACGATGAAGTGCTGTCGGTCGTTTCCGAGCATCAGAAGCGCGGTGCCGATATCGCAAAGATCGTTACCGCATCCAACACGGAAGAAGAAATGCTTGAAAACTTAAAGACCGCATCACTGCTCAAAAAAGAGCTTGACATACCGTATCTGTTCCTTTCCGTCGGTCCTTACTGCAAAATACACAGGAATTTAGGACCGATGCTCGGCTGTTGCATGTGGCTGACCGTTCCCGAATATAACGAACTCGCCACAAAAGACCAGCCGCTCTTGAGAGCTACAAGACAGTATGTAGATAACTTTGATTACAAGCCGCACAGAACATAAGCATGCTGTATGCAATGTTCATTCGACATTTGTATCACTTTTACAAATGCTTTGTTCACTTACTTGACATTATAAAAGAGACGGAAAACCGATTCCCGTCTCTTTTCATATTAGTTTTTATGCACTTGATTTGATTTTTTATCTGCCGTTTTTCATTCCCACGAAAGAAGTCCGTTTTCTTCCATGAATGCATCGTGATATTCAAAATACAGCTCGATCAGCTCGGAAAGCTCATCACCGCCAATATCTGACAGCGCGTTTGAAATATGCTCAGCGATAAAATCAAAGGCATCGTCCTCGTCATAGTATTCATCGGTGAATGCGCCGTCCTTTATTATTCCCGCGCTCGCCATATAATCAAGGTCGTATGTCATCGCCAGATTGAACACAGTCTTTGCCGTATCCGCATCTTGTTCCGGGCAATTTTCATTAAGCATGGCAAGCATGTATTCAAGAGCCTCGTCATTAAATCCCGTCATACACTCATCATCTCCTCAAATTCGTCAAGTGTTGCATCAAACACCTTCAAAGCATCAGTGACAGTCTCTTTCTTTGAAAGATCGACTCCTGCAAGCTTCAACAATTCAACAGGGAAATCACTTCCGCCGGATGAAAGGAATTTTATATAGCCGTCAACAGCAGGCTGACCCTCGGAAAGTATTTTATCCGCAATAGCCACTGCCGCCGAAAAGCCCGTAGCATACTGATAAACATAATAGCAATTATAAAAATGCGGTATGCGCGACCATTCGGTCTCAATAAACTTATCGGTGTCGATGACATCGGAATAATACATGCGGTTAAGGTCTCCGTAAAGCTTATTGAGCGCACTTACGGTAAGACTTTCTCCGTTTTCCGCCATAGTGTGCGCCTTAAGCTCAAATTCGGCAAACATTGTCTGACGGTGTACGGTCGTGCGGAACTGCTCCAGAAAATGGTTGAGCAAATACGCTCTTGATGTCTTATCTGTCGATTTTTTCAGCAGATATTTAAGCAACAGCACTTCGTTTACCGTTGAAGCGACCTCGGCAACAAATATACGGTATTGCGCCTTTTCATAAGGCAGAGATGTATCCGAAAAATATGTGTGCATCGAATGACCGAGCTCGTGTACCAATGTGAAAACATCATCAAGCCGTTCGTGGTAATTGAGCAACATATACGGATGAACACCGTATGCTCCCCACGAATACGCGCCGCTCGTTTTGCCCTTGCTTTCGTAAACGTCTATCCAATTTTCGCTGAATGCGCGGTCGAGCAAGCGGATATACTCTTCACCCAACGGTGCAAGTGCGTCTTTTGCAAGCTGCTGTGCGTCGGCATAAGTGTACTTTTTTTCGTCGGCTTCTACAACGGGAACATTGATATCGTACATTTTAAGCTCATCGACACCGAGCAGTTTTTTGCGCAATGCGATATAGCGGTGAAGCTGAGGCAGATCATCATGTACTGCCTCGCAAAGTCCTTCATATACGCTTACCGGGATATTACCTGAAAACAGTTCGCCCTCAAGCACACTGTTGTATTTACGCGCACGCGAATAGAATACATCCTTTTTTACGTTTGATGCGTACAGTGCCGCCAGCGTGTTGATACTGTCCGTGTGCGCATTATACATTGATTCATAAGCCTGTCTGCGAACATTGCGGTCCTTGCTTTGCATAAGCAAACCGTACATTCCGTGCGAAAGCTCTGTGAGTGTTCCGTCAGCCATTTTGACAGGCTCAAATTTCATGTCAACGTCGTCAAGCATCGTAAATATCGTATCATAGGAGCTTGCCAATTCTCCTGAGAGCGCAAGCAGACGTTCTTCGGCCTCCGAAAGCAAATGTTCCTTATTTCTCACAATAGCCTTAAGAAAAAGTGAGTTATCTTCAAACATCTGTTCATTTGCCCATTCAAGCAGAATAGCATCATCTATGGCATTGAGTTCAGGTGTCACAAATGCGGTATCGGTTTCAAGCTTTGTAAACAGCGCATATGCGCGGTCGCACATTGCAACACTTGCATCGTTGCCGTTATCCTCGTCACGCTTCATTTTTGCGTACACAAACAGCTTTTCAGCCGAAATTGAAACCTCATGGTCAAGCTCAAAAAACTTTTTAAGCTCATTTTTATCGCTTAGCTTGCCCTTGAATGCGCACATTTGCGGGATCATTTCTTTAATCTTGATAAATTGCTTTTCCCACTCCGCATCACCGTTTATGATGTCGTTCAGATTCCATTTGAATTTTTCGTCGATATCCTTGCGTTCCTTCAGTTCGCTCATTGTAATTCGCTCCGGGTTTATTTTATTTTGCCGTCACATGCCTTTTCTATCGCCTTTGCTATCGAAAGAGCATAGCGGTCAATTTCGTCTATATCGTTGCCCTCAAGCATTACGCGGACAAGCGGTTCGGTGCCGCTTGCACGGATAAGCGTGCGTCCGCGCCCCTTAAGAGCATCATCAGCCTTTTTGATTTCCGCAAGTACCGATTCATCTGTCTTGAAGAAATTCTTTTTGCTGTTATCGACTTTTATATTTATAAGCACCTGCGGAAGATTCTGCATATCTTTCACAAGCTCACTCATTTTAAGCTTTGTAAGCACCTTAGCTCTTAACAGTTGAAGCGCACTCACCATGCCGTCACCTGTCGTATTGTATTCAAGGAAAATGACATGTCCGCTTTTTTCACCGCCGATGCTCAGATCCTTTTCAAGCATGCGTTCAAGCACATATCTGTCGCCGACAGCGGTCTTTTCAAATTTAAGACCCGCTTTCTGCGTGAATATCTCAAGCCCCATATTGCTCATTACCGTGCCGACGATGGTATCCTGCTTGAGTCTGCCTTCATTATGAAGCATTCTTCCGCAAGCGGCAAGTACATGGTCGCCGTCAACCTCTACACCGCGCTCATCACAAGCGATAAGACGGTCGGCATCGCCATCGAATGCAAGTCCGAGATCGGCACCTGTTTCCTTTACAAGCTCACATATCCTGTCAGAATGCGTTGATCCGCAGTTTTTATTGATATCAGTGCCGTCGGGATGATTATAATAAGCAAGCACCTCTGCGCCAAGCTCTTTGAAAAGCACAGGCGCGATCTCGCTTGAAGCGCCGTTTGCGCAATCAACAACTATCTTCATTCCGTCAAGGCGGACATCTACCGTTGATTCAAGGAAATCGAGATAATCGCGTACCGCGTTATCCATCGTAAATCTGCTGCCGACATCAGTGCCTGTGGGGTGCGGCATATCACCGTTTTCGATAAGCTCCTGTATTTTGTCTTCTACCGCATCAGGAAGCTTGAATCCCTTGCCGTCGAAAAATTTGATGCCGTTAAACTCTACCGAGTTGTGTGAAGCCGAAATCACAACGCCTGCGTCAGCATGATAAAGCCGTGTCAGATAAGCAACTGCCGGTGTGGGAATAACACCGACTATAAGCACATCGGCGCCCACGCTCATTATGCCCGCAGAAAGTGCGGCTTCGAGCATGTGACCCGAAATCCTGGTATCGCGCCCGATAAGTATTTTGGGTCTGTTTATTTCACTTGCAAGCACTGTAGCGCCTGCCTGACCGAGCTTGAATGCAAGCTCCGGTGTAAGCTCACTGTTTGCGACTCCGCGCACGCCGTCTGTTCCGAATAATCTTGCCATATGTAGTATTCTCCTAAACTGTTAATTTATGTATGAAGAAAAAAACCTTCACCAAATAAATTATATCATGTATTGCTTGAAAATGCAACAAACAATTAAAGTTTAGCGGCTTTTATCGCAAGGTATTTTTTTCTTGTTGCTATCCCTCCGCGGATATGGCGTTCATCCTTATGCTCTTCAAGAATAAGCTTGACCGCCGTAAACAGTGTCGGATCGATATGCTCTAAGCGTTCTGTCACATCCTTGTGTACCGTGCTTTTGCTGATGCCGAATTTTTTTGCCGCGCCGCGCACGGTATCGCGTGTATCAATGATATAAGCGGCTAATTCCACGGCGCGTTCTTCTATGGAAGAATCAAACATAACACCCATTCCTTTCGTTATGCTAAAGCATATTCCGAAAAGGAAAGAGTTAGAACTTTTTTCAGGCTGATAGCACAAGTGAGGCGAACTCTCTTATGCTATATGTATATACTGCTTCAGAAGAACGGAATCCTTTGCGTTTATTACGCCGTCGCCGTTCATATCGGCGGCATCAAAGTCAGGAATACTGCCGCCCTTAAGAAGATATTCACGCAAAACCGATGTATCAAATGCATCGGCAAGCCCGTCACCGTTTTTCAGCATACTGTAGTTTGCGGGCAAATACAACATATTTGCAAACAGTTCACCGACATATGTACCCGGTGCCACGCCGGTTATTTTTGCATCTGCAATATTATATAACGGCGATTCGATGCGTCTGTATGCGGGCATCTGTACGCTCACTTCCGAATATCCCGTAAACGCACCGCAGTAACGCGCACGAAGCGTGACGGTTTTGCCGAGGTCGTTTTCACCCGGAATATATACAGCACCTGTTGCCGCTGTATTACCGTTGATCAGCCATTCGAAAACTGCGGGCATCGGCGCGTTTGCGGTAAGCGCCGCACCGATATCCGGTGTGCCGATGATTTCCGCCGATATGTTTTCGGCGGCGGTGAGCATTGACACATCAATAGGAACGCTCACAAGCTGAGGATGCAGATAACCGTCCCTGAATGTCCAGATATCCGTAAAATCGAAGTTTCCGAAAGAAGCTCGCTTGACCGAATCATTCCATGCAAGCTTCACAGCGTGGCTGTCAGTATCAGCAAAACAGAAGCAATCACTCACCGTGTTGCTTATCGCGGTTGCAACAACAGCACCCGAACGAACCGTATTGTAGCTATAGCAGTCCATATCGCCGAAGGTATATGCATGTGCAAGCGTCGCGCCGACGTTATCAAGCGAAGAAATTATGCCCCCGGCATAGATCAGACCTAAATCCGAACGGGCATATATATCACCCGCGTTGAAAAGATTTTCAGCCGAAAGCGTACTGTTCGCACTGCCCGAGGCAAACCTGTAACCGCCTATCAGTCCTCCCGACATAACATTTGAAGCTTCAACGGAAATATTGCCGAAGTTGAAGCATTCCGAAACCGTGCTGTGAGATATACCGCCGGATGCAGGCGCGAGTGAACCTGCTGGTGAAGCTGCATTCCGAAACCGTGCTGTGAGATATACCGCCGGATGACGCTATTATGCCGATTATTCCGCCTGCATAGGTGTTACCGCCATTGGTTACCGTTATACTGCCGTAAGATGCTGAATCGGTGACCGACAGCTTGCTTCCCGAAGCGGCAAAGCACATACCGGCTATTCCTCCCGCGGCGGTGTTGTCGGTGTAACTTTCGATCATGACGCTGCCCGAAAATCCGCATTCGGAAATTCCTGTCACGTCGGAAAGCGTGCATTCATAATACCCCGCTATTCCCCCGCAGTAAACTATACCGAACAACGGTGAAGCTTTTACTGCGGCATCGGATACTACACCGTGAAGCAGTGTATTCCTTGCATGGCATACAGCCGAACCTGCACACCCTGATGCCGAAACATTACCCGAAATCTTTATGTCGGTTATCGCCGCACCGTCACATACATTGAACAATGCAGATGAATTACCGCCAAGTGTGACGGTATATCCGTTACCGATCACCGTTCCGGTGAACGGCTCGTCAATGCTGCCTATCCCGGCAAAATCGGTCACTTCGACATCATTCATAAAATAGTAACTGTTGTTCGGGAAAAAGCGTGCAGTTTCAAGATTTTTTCCCGAATATATCGGAATATAACCGTCCCCGAGCGAACGTAACAAATCACGTTCGGAATAAGAAGCGAACATATTTATATTGTAGTACGCCGAAGCACCGCCATAAGATAATGTTATCTTATTAGGACCGGGCATTAACGTGTCGCGCTGTACCGTAAAACCGCTCGTAAGCGTTTCAGACGTACCGTCCGTATAAACGACTTTTAGCGAAAGTCCCGATGTTGAAAACGATGTATCGCCTGCAACACATTCCGTCAACACGGGAAGTGACGCAATGCTAAGCTCCGCAGGTTTTTTATCGAATACTATCGGGTTACTTTTCAGCTGTGGGTACTTAAATTCACCGTTTGAAGCAAACTCCCAAGTATCAGCAAAATCAAATCCCGTAAAATTCGATTTAATGCACATCTGCTCATATGTCAACGGAGTGTCGGAAGCATTCGGAACACTGTGTAAAACTGAATTATTCAGGAAAAAACAGTCCGAAGCCGTAAGTTTGTTTTCACCCGCGATACCTCCGCAAGCATTCGTCAACGTTATGATCCCGGCATTATAGCAATTGTTGAGTGACAGTGAATGCGATGCCCTTGAAGAAGTACCTCCAACGATACCGCCCAGAATAGCAGTCGTGCTTTCGGAAAAAACAGAACCGAGATTAAAGCAATCCTCAATTACCGTAACACCGTCTGCTGTCGAGCTTCCGAGTATCCCGCCGCCATACACGCCGTAAGTGACGGTCTTTCCTGTGTTGAAACTATTGGAAATCATTATAGTGTTATAATTGAATTGGCATATGTTTGTCCGATAAGTCCCCCTGTATATGCATCCGCGGTTATCTTTGCCGAATTGGAGCATATGCTTACCGATCCGCCGGTAAGCCGCCCGCAGATGCCGCCGCAATAGCTTTCGGCAATAATGTCGCCATAATTACGGCAGTTTACAAAATCACTGCCGAGACTTATACCGCAAAATCCTCCTGCATATGGATCGCATGAAACATCACAGTAATTATTGCAGTTTTCAAAAACGGAATCTCTGCATCCTCCGGCAAACGCGCCGCAGTACGATGTCGTGATCCGCTCAAACTGTTGGAGCGAAATACGGTCATCAATGCTCCCATACAGCGACATATCCGATATTTTTGCCCCGTATACGAACGCAAAAAATCCGCAATAGCTCTTTTTAGTGCCAAGTGCTATATTCTTGACCGAATGCCCGTTCCCGTCAAATGTTCCCGTGAACGGTGACGCGGCTGTACCGATAGGTACCCATTTTTCCGAAAGCACTATATCATTCATGAGCTTGTAACTGCCCGAAAGATCGTTTGCAATGTTTTTAAGATCATTTTCGGTATAAATATACTGTACAGAATCTGCGGCAACGGTCATTATTGATGAAAATATGAATATTACAGTAAACACAATGCACATACATGTATACAGTTTTTCATTAAATGTGGCCTCCGCACAAAAATTCGTATTATCAGTATACCACATTCGTGCGACAGTTGCAAGTTTTATTTGATTTGACGGATCCCTTTACGACCTGATGCAGGTTTTACCGACTGCAATATGCAAACATACAACGCCCTGACGTACAGAATCGGCAGATGATTTGCGATCACTGCCGATTCCGTGTGTTTATTATTATATGCTGAAGCCAAAATCGCATGGTTTTGGCAGAAAAAAAGCATGAAAATGCTTTCCCCCCCTGCCGACGGCGTGTCGGCAGTTATTCAGCAGATATTATTTATGTACTTTTACCGTGATGCCTCCTGCAAGGCGTGATTCTTCGGCACTTATACCGATAAGATGACTTTCGACCGATTCCTCAAGTGATGTCACATTTTGTTTTTTGCCGGTAAGGATCCCGTAAAGCTCGCTGACGAGCTTTTCATCGCCGCCGCCGTGATTGTGTCCTTTTTCTACAAGCGTATTTAACTCAAGTATTTCGGGTTTTTCGCCATAACGGCGAATTTCAAGAGTGTTGCTGCGTTCGTCAAGAAGAAGCTCTCCGAGCGTACCGAAAAGATTGATCCTGCGTCCGCCGCACTCGGCAAAAAACATTTTAAGTGTTGCCTTTACTCCGTTTGCAAACTGCATTTGAACCATTTGGTTGTCAACAACATGTTCATTGCCTTCGTTTGCGCATCTGAATACACATTTGCCGAAATACGATGTTCTTATCCCGTCGTAGAGTTCTTTTTCGGTAGTCGGCATTTTGAGTGATACCTTGTTGAACGGCCATATGAATTTCGGTTCACCAAGTTCATGCCAGCGGTCGATATATATTCGTTTTGCACTGTACGGACACGATTCGATTTTCGGGCAATCAAGACAGTATTCGGTCGAATCCTCGGGTGCCTGCTCTTTTCTGAAAAATCGGAGATCGCCGACGGAGCTTACATATTCGCACTTCGCTCCGGCATAGCTTTGGACAAGGTCAAGATCATGACTGCACTTTGCCAGAATTATCGGATGTCCGTCATGATTATGCGCCGACTGTATACGGACATACGCCTGCGCAAAATGCCAATAATATACGCGTTCCATGGCATCTATCGTCATAAGCTGTCCTATTGTTCCGGCTTCAAGCAACTCCTTGAGTTTAACAAATGCCGCACCGTAACGCAATTCATGGCACACTGCTACTTTGCGTCCCGTCGCCTTTTGCACGGCAAGTATTTCTTCTATCTCTTCCCTTGAATCACTTATCGGCTTTTCAAGCAGAATATCATAACCGAGCTTCATGGCATAAACGCACTGACGGACATGATCCTTATCGCATGTCGCTATCACCATAACATCTCCGCGTTTTGTGCTGAAAAATTCCCGTTCGCTTTCGAACAGCTTATCATCAGCCAAGCCAAGAAGCCGTTTGCACTTTTCAAGCTGTTTTGGATTGGTATCACATATCGCGCTGATCTCAAATTCATCTTTACGTTTCTGCATCAATTCTGCGAACATTGATCCGCGGTTGCCTGCGCCGAGTATAGTTACTGCAAATTTTTTCATTTTCTTTCTCCCGTATCTTTTATTGATATGCGTTAATTATACCATATCGGCTATGATAATTCCATGTACTTTACGATTACTTTTTTGTACTTTTTGATATAAAACGATGTCTGCTGAATAACTGTCGGCATTTTGCTGCACTTGCCAAAAAGCAATGCCGCCCAAACGGGCGGCATAAATGCTTCATTTTAAGAAAATCATTCTGCGGATTCCAGCTTAGTGCCACAGTTCGGGCATACAAGCTCGTCATCTTCAAAATCACCTGAGAACGATACGGTTTCACCGCAATTCGGGCATTTGTACTCCTCATACTCAAACTCATCGTCGCAATCACAATCGCAATCACAATCGCAGTCACAATCACAATCGCAATCGCAGTCACAATCACAATCACAATCACAATCACAGTCGCAACCGCATCCGCATCCGCACTTGCATCCGTCACCGCACTCATCGTCGTCATAAAGCTCTTCTTCAACATCAAGCAAATCGTTGTCAAGCTCCTCAACATACTCATTAAGCTCGGTTATCTCATCATTCATATCGCTGATTTCATCGGCAATAACATTGAGTGTGTCAACAATAGCAAGCAGAAGCTTTCCCTCGGCAGTGTCCTTTGAAATGCTGAGACCTTCCGCAAGTCCCTTAAGATATTCAACTTTCTTTTCTACTGACATTATACTACTCCATTCCGCCGCGGAAAATATCCAAACGGCAATTTAATCAAACACGGTCCATATACTCGCCGGTACGGGTATCTATTCTTATTCTGTCGCCTACATTGACGAACAACGGAACAGCTACTTTGTAACCGGTCTCGATGGTAGCCTGTTTTGTAACATTGGTAGCTGTATCGCCCTTAACGCCGGGCTCTGCGTCGATGATCTCAAATTCAACGAAGTTCGGAGCTTCTACCGAGAACGCGGCACCCTTGTAGAATTTGATGGTAACGGTAAGGCTGTCCTTTAAGTAAGGAAGTGCCGAATCGACCTGATCCTTGTTGAGCGCGATCTGCTCATAGCTTTCGTTATCCATGAAATAATAAAGCTCTTCGTCGTTATAAAGATACTGCATCTCTTTGCGTTCGATATGAGCAAGAGGATACTTTTCATTGGGGTTGAAGGTACGCTCAAGCACCTGACCCGTCATAACGTTTTTGAGCTTGGTGCGCACGAACGCCGCACCCTTACCGGGCTTAACGTGAAGAAAGTCAACGATTATATATACGTTGCCGTCAATTTCCACTGTAATGCCCTTTCTGAATTCACCTGCTGAAATCATTTGAGATTCCTCCTAATAATATTATTATAAAATAATCAATTTTTTATCCGAACGGGTCAGATTTTTCTTGCCCGTTCGGTTGATTTCGTACATATTTTCTATTCTTATGCCGCAAAAGCCTTCAATATATACGCCAGGCTCTACCGTAACTATGCTTCCGATATCAAGCACGGCTTTGTTTCCCGGCGACAGTCTCGGTTCCTCATGTATCTGTATTCCGACACCGTGACCGAGTGAATGCGTAAAAAACTTATCAAGCTCATACTTTTTCAGGACCTCGCGTGCGGCAAAATCAACATCACCGCATATCGCATTCGGTTCAAGCATACTTGCCGATTCGTTGTGCGCTTCAAGCACTGCGGAATAAATGCGCTTCATTTCATCGGAAATGTTGCCGACCGCAACGGTGCGCGTCATATCCGAATCATAATTATCAAGCCTTGCACCGAAATCAAGCGTTACAAAATCGCCGCTCTGTATCTTTCTGTCACCCGGTACTGCGTGCGGCTTTGCGCCGTTTTCGCCGGAAGCGACTATGGTATCGAATGCTATGCCGTCAGCGCCGAGGGAAAACATTATATATTCAAGCCTTGCTCTTATCTGTTTTTCCGTGACACCCGGCTTTATATATTCAAGTATCTCCGAAAACGCCTTGTCGGTTATCGCCTGCGCCGCGGATATCTTATCGGCTTCCGCATCGGTTTTTAAGGCACGCAAAGAGGTGAATATCCCTTTTGTCGGTATAAGCTCAAAGCCCTTTGAAGAAAGGAACAAATAATCCTTTGCCGTGAGGGAATCCTCCTGAATGCCCAAAGCAGAAAAGCTTTTTGCTTCTTCTGCTATCGCCTCGATATACGAGCGGCATATCACCGTGCGGCACGAAGCAACATGCGATGCAACTTCATAGCGACTGTCCGTGGCAAGCACGGGCTCGTCCGAATAAAGCAGAATACAATCTTCGCAGTAGAAGCCCGTAAGATAAAATATATCGGCGGGTTCGGTCACTACGAATGCCTGCGCCGACGGAAAACGTTCCGTAAGCTCGCGTATCAATGCATGCTCCTTTATATTAACACAATTCTTCGAATTTGTATATCACTATTTTTATTTTGACGGTAACACGCAATAATTATATAACAAAATCGGCTTGTGCGCAAGCTTTTTTTGATAATGTTATCAACAAAACAAGGCAACAGTGAGCATTTTGCTAAAATTCTATACCCTTTAATTTTCCGAAAAGCTGCATGTTTTCGAAATTATTCTGCCGCAGAGCCTCATATAAAACTATTGCGACGCTGTTGCTCAGATTCAGCGACCGTGCGCCGTCTACCATCGGTATACGAATGCACGAATCAAGATTGGCTTCAAGCAACGGTTCGGGAAGTCCCTTTGTCTCCTTGCCGAAAACTATGAAGCAATTATCCGGAAATACTGCATCGGTATAAACATGTCCGCCCTTTGTAGTAGCATAAAAGAACGGTGCATCGGGGAATTTCGCCTTGACCTCAGCAAAGGAATCGTAATACGTTATATCGAGCAAATGCCAATAATCAAGTCCCGCACGCTTGAGCTTTTTGTCGTCAAGCTCAAAGCCGAACGGGCGCACCATGTGAAGTGATGCTCCGCTTGCGGCGCAGGTACGGGCGATATTGCCTGCGTTTGCCGGTATTTCCGGCTCAACAAGAACTATGTTTATCATTATAAATTCTCCGTAAAATGCCTGATGCGCTTCAATGCCTCGGTGATATTCTTAAGTGAGGCGGCATACGAACAGCGCACAAAGCCTTCGCCGCTTACACCGAAAGCAGTGCCCGGCACAACGGCTACATGTTCTTTTTCAAGAAGCTTTTGTGCAAATTCCTCGCTCGAAAGCCCCGTGCTTTTGATGCATGGGAATATGTAGAACGCTCCCTTCGGCTCAAACGCCGTCAACCCTATATCGTTGAAACCGCGGTATATGACACGCCGACGCATGTCGTAATCGTCGTGCATGTGCTTGACATCGGCAAAATCATCCGCAAAGCTTTTTTCAAGAGCCTCTGCCGCCGCCATCTGGCTCATCGTCGATGCGCACATAATAACATACTGATGTATCTTTTTCATTGCGGAAAGCGCCTCTTTATCGGCGCACACGAAGCCTGTACGCCAACCCGTCATCGCAAAGGATTTCGAAAAGCCGTTGATTACTACCGTGCGGTGACGCATATCGCCTATTGACGCTATGGAAACATGGGGCTTGCCGTATGTAAGCTCGGAATAGATCTCATCCGAAATAACTATCAGGTCATGTTTTTCAATGACCTTGGCTATCTCTTCAAGATGTTCTTTCAGCATTACCGCGCCGGTCGGGTTGTTCGGATACGGCAGAATGACAGCCTTCGTCCTTTCGGTTACGGCATTTTCCAGCTCCGCCGGCGTTATGCGGAAATCATTTTCCGCTTTTGTCGCCACCGGCACCGGCACACCGTGTACCATCGTGACGTTAGGCATGTATGAAACATAGCTCGGATCGGGGATTATCACCTCGTCGCCCGGGTCTATCAGCGCACGCATCGCAAGGTCTATCGCCTCGGACGCGCCGACAGTCACGAGTATTTCCGAATCGGGATCGTAGCAGAGCGAAAAACGACGGCGCATGTATTCCGATATCGCCTTGCGCAGACGCGGATGTCCCGCGTTCGATGTATATGCCGTTTCACCGTTGCGTATCGAATCTATCGCCGCCTGACGGATGTGCCACGGAGTAATAAAATCAGGCTCGCCTACGCCGAGCGAAACGGCATCCGGCATAGTTTGCACGATATCGAAGAATTTTCGTATTCCCGACGGCGGTATCGACTGTATATTGGGTGATATTTTATCGTTCCAATTCACAGTGATATCACCTGACGCTTATCGTCACTGTCGCCCATAAATACAGTACCGTTCTGTTTATAACGCTTAAGGATGAAATGCGTTGCACAGCTCAAAACATTATCAAGCACCGAAAGCTTTTCCGACACGAAGCCCGCTACGTCGCGTATATTTTTGCCCTCAACTATTACCATGAGATCAAATGCGCCGCTCATAAGATAACAGGACTGCACCTCGGGAAAAGAATATATAGTGCGTGCGATTGCATCGAAGCCACGGTCACGCTGAGGCGTTATCTTCACCTCGATAAGTGCGCTGACCTTGTCGTCGCCGAGCTTCTCGGTGTTGACTATCGCACCGTAGCCCATTATTATTCCCGATGCTTCCATTTCGGCTATGGCATCCGCCACGGCCTGCTCGCTTATATCAAGCATTATGGCTATCGTCTTACAATCAAGCTTTGCGTCTTGGTGTAAAAGCTCAAGAATCTTTATGCTTTGCTCGTCCATTTTTATTTAACCTCCATGACCATCTGTGATATTTTGTTCATTTATTGCATTTATCGCATCAAGCTCTCCGCCGAACAGACAGTTGCGGAAATCAGCAGTCATATATATATGTCCCGAAGCAGGTGATACTATTACCGTACAGCGCATCGAAACACGCTCATCGGTAGTCTTTACATGCTTCAGGAATATCGCGTTCCATTCGTTTTCAAGTCCGCGATCGGTAAACTCCTTGCTCTCGGCTTCGCATTTGGCAAGATATTCAGAATACTCCTTTATCGTCTCGCCGTATGCTTTGACAAGGCTCATCTGTTCGATCACCGTATCAACGTAAACAAGTCCGCTGTCGCTGTCCTTCTTCATGCTCCATATTTCATACGAAATATCCTTAAAAATGTAATCATTTACATCGCAGTCGTCTATCTCTGCTTTGATGTCATCAGAAACCTGAACACACATCGCGTTCGCGGACGCATATTCACCTGCCGAAAGATACGCAAAATATGATGCCACGGTGCTTCTGACACTTGCTTTTTCGCCGGATGACATACAGCCCGCAAGCAAAACGGCAAGCAATATCACCGACAGTGCGGATATCAGCTTTTTCATATTTTGCCTGCTTTTCCGAATCCGAATTTCCCTGCTTTTTGCGAATTCTGTGCAAATTTGGATATTATTTCGGAATCGAATGCAAAATTATTGGCTTTGCGCGTTTCATTAGCCTTTATTGCGTATTCAATTAGCCTGTCGATAAGCTTACCGTAAGGAATGCCGAGCGGCTCCCAAAGATAGAACGCAAATGAGCCGGGTATAGTATTTATTTCGTTCACATACAGCTCTTTCAGGTCGTGATCGCAGATATAATCAATGCGCACAACGCCCTTGCAATCCATGAGCTTGAATATATCAACGGTCATTTGACGCACACGCTCCGTCATTTCATCCGGGATAGGCGCGGGAATACGGCGTGCAAGTGCTTCCATGCTTGCCTGATTCTTTCCGCCATTGAGATATTTATCCGAAAAAGTAAGAAATTCATCGCTGTTATATGGCATCTCGCACACCGATGCGGTAACGTCATCGCCGAAGCCGAGCGCGGAGCAGTTTATTTCTTTAGGAGCGTCAAGTCCTTTTTCAACAAGGATCCTGTGATCGTATTCTACAGCCACATCAATGGCGTTTTCAAGCTCACGTCTGTCGTGAGCCTTTGAGATGCCGATACTTGAGCCTAAGTTTGATGGCTTCACGAACATCGGATAATCAAGTGCGGCTTCGCATTTATCAAGTATCGCATTTTTATCCTTTTGCCATGCTTCACGGTCAAAATATGTATACGGCAGGACCGGGAAACCCGCGCCGATATATGCCGCCTTCATAAGTATCTTATCCATGCCGGCGGATGAGCCGAGTACACCGCTGCTTGTATACGGAATACCCGCAAGTTCAAGAAGTCCCTGAAGCGAACCGTCCTCACCGTTCAGACCGTGCATTGCAATGATAGCCGCGTCGATGCGCGCGTAAACATTGCTTTCTTCCTTTTTGAACAAGCCTTTCTTTTCCGTGTTGAATCGGTAAAGCTGTTTTACGCGGGTATTTGCGGGAATGTAGACACGTTCTATATCCTTATCGCTTTTGTCAAAATGCGAAAACGCTTCGATGCTTGCAAGCTTTTCTCCGCTGAACCAATCACCGTCGCGCGTGATGTAAACGGGAATGACATTGTACTTTTCCCTGTCTGTGTTTTGTATGAGCTGTTGCGCCGTGACTATCGAAACATCATGTTCAACGCTCTTTCCGCCGAAAAATACGGCAATATTCATATAAGCATCTCCTTTGCTGTGCAGTTTTCAAAATCAGTAATTATCCGGCAGGTCGTTTTCAAACAATACTACGTCGCCGCCTACGGAAATTTTTTGTAATAGTGCAGTCGCTTCGTCAAGTGAATCGACAACATGCACTTCTCCGCCAAAGTCTGCAAGCCCCTCAACTATCTTTTCGGTGCGCTTTTTCCCGACAAGTATCGCAATGTCAGCATTTGCCTTTATCTTTTCTCCGAGAGCAACATGATATCGGTCTTCATCCTTGCCAAGCTCCACAAATCCGGGCGTGACTATTATCCGCCTGCCCGTAAATGAACCCAACACATCAAGTGCCGCCGAAGCTCCGTTCGGGCTTGAATTGAAAGCATCGTCTATGACGGTGACGGGCTTTTGCGAAACTATCTGCAAGCGATGCTCTATCGGTTGCAGCTTGGATATGCCGCGTGAGACCTCGTCAAGCGTAAGTCCCATTTCAAGCGCCATTGCCGCCGCAACGAGAATGTTTGAAATATTATGTTTTCCGAGCAACCGTGTAGTGCATTCGGCGCATTCCCCGTTTTTTGCAACGAGTGTGAATGCGCTTCCGCTGCAGCCGACGGAGATATTTTCCGCGCGCACCGCATCGTTTTCATTGAAACCCGCGGTAAGTTTAACACAGTCTGCTTTTTTGTACAGCTCAAGTATATGCTCATTCGTCGAAGCGAATACTGCCGTACCGCGTGGCGGCAATGCTTCGATAAGCTCGAATTTACCCTTTTTTACGCCCTCTATCGAACCGAAGGTTTCAAGATGCTGAGGACCTATTGAAGTTATTATGGCGTTGTCGGGATGCACGAAATCGCATATTTGTTTTATATCGCCTATGTGCCGCGAACCCATTTCGCAAATGAATACTTCGTCATCCGGCTGAAGCCGCTCACGTATCACGCGCACGACGCCCATCGTCGTGTTGTAGCTTGACGGCGGTGTAAGCACGGAATATTTTTCACTCAAAATCGTCGAAAGAATAAACTTTGTACTTGTCTTGCCGTAGCTTCCCGTTATCGCAACTATTTTCAGGTCTTTGCGCGCCTCAAGACGTTTTTTTGCATCGTGAACATACCAAGATGCTATCATTTTTTCTATCGGAGCGCACACAAAAGCGGCAACAAGCACCCAAACCGATGTTAGCAGCACCGACACTATGCACAATGCCGACGACGGAAAATGCAGTACAGCGGTGAGCTGTTTTGAAAATATCAACGCAACGCACGTATCGAACAGCAGGGCAAGTATGCCGAATACAACGTAAAGCCGTATCACGCGCGAGGTGAATTTCAGCGGTTTTTTAGCCTTTTGCGGTGAAAACAAAAGCTTCGGTGAACGTATATGTGCAAACAGATGACGGTAATACTGCGAGATAAAATAGCCCTCAAGCTGAAGCATATGTATGTAGTATTTTCCCGCCAGCAGTGTGAGCGCGACGGAAGAAATTATAAGGCATATCCTTGCGGTCAGAATCATATCGGTCACTCCTTGAAAAACGTCTTGGCTATCGCTACCGTGCGCGGAGCTTCCTCCAAAAACGCATAGTGTGTGCGCCCCATATAAACTACCTTTGCGCAATCGGGTATTTCGCGTTCCATTATATCCGACATATACAGCGGCGTCGCGGTATCGTTTTCGCCCCAGACAAGGAAAACGGGACAGCTTATGCCGCATAACAAAGGTGTAAGATCCTCGTTTACGATATTTGAAAATGTGGCTTTCATTACAGGGGAAAGCTTTCTGTAATCCTCAGAGCCCTTGCCCTGTTGCCACGAATCAAGCTTTTTAGGCGCAAATGTCTTAATAAAAAACTTCGCAAGCTTGTATTTATATGTTTTTATGTAATAGCCGACTTTACGTTCCGGGCGTATTCCCGCCGCGCCGCAAAGCAACATTTTATCGACAAGCGCAGGGTATTTCGATGCAAGTATTATCGCAAGCCTGCACCCGAACGAATGTCCTATGATGCACACATGCTCAAGCTCAAGCTTTTCGATAAGCCCGCGCACAATAAGCGCGTAATCGTATACGGTCATCGGTTTTTCCGGCTCGGCGGTATGACCGTGTCCCGGCATATCGGCAAGCGTTACGCAAAAGCTGTCGGACAGCGCATGTGCAAAGCGTTCAAGCAGGCTTATATCGTAGCCCCAGCCGTGCAGGATAAGCACGTCGCGTCCTTCACCGAACTGTTCGTAATTTATATCAAAACCGTTTATGCTTACAGTCATAGCTCCTCCAGCCACATGATATATGCATCCTCACCGTCGGGATAAAATGACGGACGGACACCTGCATTTTTGAATCCCAACGACGTATAAAGACTTATCGCGGGCGCATTGCTTACCCGCACTTCAAGCGTCATCGCGCGGATGCCTTTTGATTTTGCGTGTGCGATAAGCTCGCACATCAGCATTTTTCCGTAACCCATTGAACGAAATCCGCTTCTGACGGCGATATTCGTTATCTGTGCCTCATCCGCAACATGCCGGAAGCCGCCGTAAGCGATCACAGCACCGTCAGCCTCTATTACAGCATAATCCGCAAGCGGATTGGTTATTTCACTTCTGTACGAAGTCTCCGACCACGGGAAAGCAAAGCTGTCGTTTTCTATTTCTACTATGTCCTTGAGAAAACGCTCCTCAAGCTTATGAATGCTTGTTTTCATATTCTCTTTCCGCCTGCGGCTTGCGCAGATATATCGCATCAAGTGCTTCGGGCGTGATCGGCTCAGCGCTCTGCGCAAGATATGCCGCGCACGATGCTCTTGTAAAATTATGCTGTGGCGGCGCGAATAATGCGTTATCGCCCATTATTTCAATAAGACGGTTTTTGAACGTCTTTACGCCGTCGCCCAAAAACACGGTCTGTTTATCAAGCAAAAATCCTGCTATATCCTCGATCGGGCATGCATCATATTCGCGTATCAGCTTGCCGTTTTCATATACGGCGCTGTACACCTGCCCGCGTCTTGCATCCATTATCGGGCAGACGTAACGCGCGAACGGTACATTCTCCTTTAAGCAATCAAGAGTGTTCACCGCAACGCATTTTTCAGAAAGTGCCTGTGCAAACCCTTTTACGGCGCACACGCCGATACGCACCCCGGTAAACGAGCCCGGACCGGCTACGCATGCAAACAGGTCTATGTCGGCTATATCGAAGCCTGCCCCGCAAAGTGTGCTTTCGACAAGCGGCATGAGCGACTTGGAATGAACGAGGCCGTTCCTTTCGGTTTTTTCGCCCAATATCTCGCCGTCCGAAAGCAGGGCGCAGGAAGCATATACACTTGAAGTGTCTATTGCAAGAATATTCATAACAGTTCCTTTGTAAGCAGACCGTTTTCATCGGTTATTTCGGCTCTGCGTGAATTTTCGCCCGTCTTTATCAGGCATACGTTCAACGTATGAGGCGGAAGTGAAGTCAGCCGTTCGCTCCATTCGACAGCGCATATGATGCTTTCATCATAGAAAAAATCATCAAAGCCCATCGAATAGCACTCATTCTCTGTGATGCGGTACAGGTCAAAATGGCACAGCTCTTTTTTGCCGAAATATTGGCACATCACCGTATACGTCGGGCTTGTCACACGTTCCTTTATGCCGAGCCCCTCCGCAAGTCCCTTAACGAATACGGTCTTACCGGCGCCGAGGTCTCCCGAAAGCGCAATGAATGCTCCGTTTTTTAAGTTTTCGGCGATTTTCGCGCCCAAAGCGAGCGTATCGGCTTCGCTCGATAAATCAAAACAGTATTTCATGCTGTATATTATATTATAAAATCGGATAATCCGCAACAAAAAAATTATTCAAAAAAAAGAAGCATAAAAACCTTGCATTTAGCATTTTGATATGTTACAATTAACAGGACTTGAAAAGGTCAAAGAAAGGAATTTTTTAAGAGGTGATCAAACATGAAAGTGAAAACATGGCTTGCAAATGAGATCAAGCTTACCAGCAGCAAGACTTACGAAAACCCGTTTGAAGACGTTGATGTTGACGTAACGTTCAAATCGGGCAGAACAAAGCTTACGCTTCCGGCATTCTGGGACGGCGGCAACACATGGATAGTGCGTTTTGCGCTTCCCAAAGTCGGCGAATGGCAGTATTCAAGCGTATGCACAGACGAAAAGAATAAAGGGCTCACGGTATCGGGAACTGTTGAATGCGTTAAATACGACGGTGATCTTGATATATATAAGCACGGCTTCGTTAAGACCGCGCCGGACAAGCGTTACTTTATCTACGATGACGGTACGCCGTTCTTCTATCTCGGTGATACTCACTGGAATTTCTCGGAAGAAGAATTTGATGAACCCGGCGATCACGCAGGTGACCTGAAGTGCGATTCGCATTTCAAATACATCGTTGACAGAAGACGCGAGCAGGGGTTCAACGTTTATCAGTCAGAGCCTATCGGAGCAAAATACAAGATCGGTAACGGGTTGCATGAGGATGCAATAGAGGGCTTCCGCGATCTTGACAGACGCTTCAAATATATCGCAGACAAGGGCTTCGTGCATGCCAATGCACAGCTCATGTTCCCCCGCCAGTTCGTATATATCGAGCGCTATAAGGACAAGGACTATATCAAGCGCCTTGCACGCTATTGGGCGGCACGTTACGCGGCATATCCCGTAATGTGGACACTCGGTCAGGAAGTCGATAACGATTTCTATTATACTCGCGGCGATCAGAGAGTTTTCCAGAAGGAAGACAACCCCTTCAAGATAATTGCCGCAGGGCTTCATGAAAACGATCCGTATTCACATCCGCTTACGGGACACATGGAATTTACATCCATCCTGCCCGGACCTGCCGGTGACGGCACATGTCCCTCAACATCGGCATTCCGTGAGGTCGAAGGACACGATTGGTACGGCTACCAGTGGAGCAGAGGTCTTACAAGTCCCATTGATTACGGCTTTGCCAAGGACGGCTGGCTGAACGGTCAGGGCAAGGTGTGCATACTTTACGAATCGCGCTATGACGGTCTGTGGACAAAGCATTTCGGTGCGCGAAGCGAAGGCTGGCTCGCATTCCTTAACGGTCTTTACGGCTACGGCTACGGCGCGATAGATATCTGGCTGTATAAGAGTACATACGATATACACAGAGAATCCAACGACGGCGTTGATGTCATCACGCCCGAGGATAAGCAGACACCGTGGTCTGTAAGCGTCGAATACGAGACCGCCATTCAGATGGGCTACATGCGTTCGTTCTTTGAAAAGCTCGAATGGTGGAAGCTCATCCCGAGATTCGATTCGCCTGCGTTCTTTACAAGCGAAAAGGAAAACTATCACGCAATAGCGACCGACGAGCGTAATACGATAGTTATGTATTTCTGCAACTACAACGCATTCGAAACCGGTATGCTCCGCAACCTTGAGCTTTGCACATATACATATCAGTGGTTCAATCCGAGAACCGGCGAATATTCCGCAAAACGCGAGTTCTTCCCCGACGTTCACCGCATGTACAAGATCGAGCAAAAGCCCGATAAATTCGACTGGGTACTGCTTGTTCAAAAGGCATGATATTCGGCAGAGCATGAAAACATAAATAATGGGACTGTGGCGAAAGAAATTTTTCGTCGCAGTCCCTTTTTTAATACCATATTTCAAAACATGAATTATCTTAATAACATCTCGCACAAGGAGTGTATCCGTTTGATACAGCAGTTTCCAATGAAACCTGCATAGGATTTTTCATTCCGCTGCAGCTCGACTTTGAATGATATTTAGTTCCGCCATTTGTCGGAACCCATACTAAATTACCTTTGGTTTCCTCTTTATTCGGAACGGTTACCCCCGATTTTTCTGTCGAATTGTCACCGTTTGTTTGAGTTTGAGATGATGCACCTGTTTTATTGTCTTCAGACGATTCTACGTTATTTTGAGCGGTTTTACCGGGATCTTCTGTCGAATCGCCATCATTTGTTTGAGCTTGAGAGGAGTCATCTGTTTTTTTGATTTCAGGTGCCTCGGTTTTCATAGGCTTCACGCGATAATCAATTTGTATTTTGATATTCTTCTCCCATTGCTCACCTTTTTCAAAAGTACGTATCTCACCATTCTCGCCTATGGCAATATTGACTACACTTCCTTCAAAAATATTATTTTCGTTATATTCAATTTCGCGTGCTACACAGGCAATATTAGTAAACCCGGCATCTTCGAACAGTTTCTTTACATCTTCACAGTGTTTCTCTAACAAGTTTGTCCATGTATCCGGCGTTTCTGCCATATCTGCCGATTTTTCATCAATACCGTTGTCTTGGCTTTTGGAAACAAGTTCAATAAATTCACAAGGTATTTTCCAAGAACCTAATAAAAAAATTTTTGTTGGCTCTTCTGTAATGCGTACTACAACAGTATCACCTTGATTTACATCTATTTCTTCTTCGAATATAAAGTTAAGGTGTTCGCCCGCATGACAATTGATACCTAATGCAGAATCCGGTGCATATTCTTTCACAATAAATTGAATAAATTTTCCTTTTGTTTGTGTTTCATTGACAAGATCAGTTTCAAAAGTTGCCGCATCATCATAATCAACAGTATAATCTGATATATCTCCTGATGTGTTATCCGTAATGACGCTATCGCATCCTGCAAACAAAAAAACGAGTGAAAGTATAATTATAAAAGATAAAATCTTTTTCATGCTAAAGCTCCTGATGATTATCACTGTTTTTAATTATTTTAACATATATTGTCGGTTATTGCAACCGATAATGATCCCCCACACCTCTTTCGAAAGTGTTGTCTTTTTCACGCAAATCAAGAATCCGTTCATGATCACATATTGCAATTATCTACCTGAAACACAAGAGTGATGACGGTCATATAAACGATGCCCCCGACACCAAATCGGGACGCCGTATCGCCGCCGCGCGAAAACTGCTTGACTACTGTAACAACCGCACGAAAAGTCTTGAGCTTGCCATTCGCACTAATGAGCAGGTGACCGAGTCCCGCACGCAGGACGAAATGATGCGCGATGAATTCTTCAAGGGGCTCAGCAAAGAGGAACTCGGCGCGTACATCAAAGGTTTGAACCAGACTGCATTGCGCCCGAACAACGATCTGCAGACGGTCTCCAAGATAGGCAGTCAGATCATCGCCGCCACCTTATTCGCACAGAAAAACGGCATTACCGCAGAACAGCTCCACCTCGATCAGGATGACATCACTGCCGCAAAAGCGAATATCAATGCGGGCAGAAAAGCCAATGTCGAACTGCGAAAGCAAAAGGTAAAAAAGAACAACGCCGTGCAGGATCAAAACGCACCGAAAAAAGAGACAAAGAAAAAAGTGCAACCTAAAATCACAAAAAAAGCGATCATGTCGGAAAGATAAAAAGCAAAGTGATATTATGATTTTTCATTCAAAAACATGTGCGAGCTTCAATCAAAGATACTGCTTATCATAGTTTTCACAGTATTCTTTAGGCGTCAATCCGTACATCTGACGGAACATCTTTATAAAATACGATACCGAATTGAAGCCCGACGCTTCCGCGACCTGTTTCACGGGTATTCTGCTTACGCGCAATAGCTTTTCGGCATAGATCAATCTGCGCATGTTTATATATTGTGGGAACGTCATATTCGTTGTTTTTTTCAGCATATCGGCAACATAATTTTGGCTTCTGCCCACCTGCTGTGAAAGCGTATACATGGAAAAATACGAATCGTGCAGGTTTTCTTCTATGCAACGCATCATATTACGCACAAGGATTCCCTTTTCGTCACCTTCGTTTTTATCATGGCACTCATTTATCAAAAATACAATGAGATAATTTAGCAGTGCATATATCGCTACCTCCGCATACTCTTTTTTTCCGTAAAACGCATCACTTATCATCTCGCAAACGCTTATAAAACGCCGGCGCTTATCATCGGAAAGCTGGCATTCGGGTTGTTTTTTGAACAGTGTCAGCTCTGTCAGAAGCTCCGTCTGCACCCAACGCTTATCGAATCGCAAAGTATAAAGCTCAACAAATTCATCAGCCTCGGTATGATATGTATGAAAATTATCCGGCATTATGAGAAACGCATAGCCGCTTTTTGAATCATGCAGTACGCCATTAAGCTCGTGAACGGTATGCCCCGAAATGACAATGCTCATCTCGATATGCTTATGTGCATGTAAATTATTCTGGAAGCTCTCAAGCTGACTGTCGATTTTTCTCACTATAGAAAAATCGCCGTCTTTCTTCGGGATATCCATGTACCTTAACTGTGGCATCTTACCGTCTCCTTTTCCGTATAATTTCTATCCTTACATCATTGTATCAAATCAAAAATACGATGTCAATATATCAAAGGCTTCCAAAAAAGCGATCCGTTTCCGAATCGCTTTTCACTACTTAAATATCGGTTCTTTTCTTTGCGGTCACCGCAACAAATGCAAGTGCCGCAATGAACGCAAATATCGGAAGCATCATGAGCCCGTCACCCGTGCCCTTGCTGTTGCCTGCCGCCGTAAGGATGATATCCTCGACATCAATGGACTCGATATCCTCGTACCCTGCCATATTTGAGAAGCATATCTGAAGCGATTTTATGTCTTTGATATCGTCTGCCGTTATCGTAACGGTCTTGGAGAACTCCTGCCACTGACCGTCAAAAACTATCTTACCGTCAGCAAGGCTGTTGGCAAGCTCGGTGTTGCCGCTCCAACGGAAGCGAAGATTTGCTTTCGATTCGCCGTCATCCGCCATTGTTCCGCGATACGAGAACGCTATCGTAAGCGTTACCGATTTTGCTTTTCCCATCATATCGCGCACCGTGGAAAGTATTTCGACCTGCGGTGAATTGTAATTTGTAGTGAAGCCTGACGCAAAACGCGAGAACGTCTTTCCGTTTTCGGTCACTGTCTGCTTCTGCTGTGACTTATCCCAGCCTGTCCACGAAAGCTTTGCTTCGCTCGGTGCTTGTTCCACGGTCGCCGCGGAAAGCATCACATCCGTCAGCTCGATCGCGTCGATGTTTTCAAATCCGCTCATGCTTGAGAAGCATATGTATAAAGAAGTCAGATCCTTCACATCAGCATCTGTCAAGCTCACAGCCGCTTTTAATTCGTGCCACTGACCATCGAACAGGATAGTACCTGTGGCTATTTCATTTTTCAGTTGAGTTTCTCCGGTAAAGCGGAAACGCAGATTCGCCTTTGAAGCATCCGCTTCATCCTTCAGTGCGGCTCTGTACGAAAACTGCACGGTCATATCACCGTTTCCGTTTTTGAGCAGTTCTCTTACTTTATCAAGCACTTCGGCTTTCGGCGAATTATAGTTCGTTGTAAATCCGCCGCTCACGCGAGTAAAGCTCTTTCCGTTTTCGGTAACATTTGCAACAGTCTGGCTTTTATCCCAGCCCGTCCACGATGCCGCAGTCTGTTCCTGTTCCTGTTCTCCGCCCTCTTGCTTTTGAACAACCGTTATCGACGGCGTTTTGACATCTATCGATGCCAGATTTTGATAATCCGATATTCCCGAGAAGCACATATACAGCGATGTCAGTTCTTTTATATCGTCTTTGGTGACGGTTACGGTTTTGTCAAGCGTCTGCCAAGTACCGTCGAACACAATCGAGCCTGTAGCAATTTCGTTTGCAAGAGCTGTGTTGCCCTCCCAACGAAAGCGGAAATTCGCCTTTGCCGCATCTATGCTTGCTTTCATCGTGCCGCGATATTCAAAACGGATATTGCAATCAATACTGCTCTTGTCCTGCATAAGTCCCGTCAGTGTAGAAAGCACCTCATACTTGGGTGAATTGTAATTGCTTGCGAATACGGTAAATGTATCATATTCCCCGTTTTCGGTCTTTATCTGCGATTTATCCCACGGTGTCCACGCCGTCGGCGTTGTCGGCTCCGTCTGACCGCCCTGTGTACCGGATTCGGAAAGCGTTATTTCCGGCAGCTTAACGTCGATCGAATCAAGATTCTCATATCCGCTCATACCCGAGAAACATATATACAGCGATGTGAGCTGTGCGATATCCGTCTTTGTCACCGTGACGGTTTTCTCAAACGTACGCCATGTACCGTCAAAGGTCAGGCTGTTGCCCGCTATATCATTATTGAGCGAAGTATCTCCGCTCCAACGGAAGCGCAGGTTCGCTTTTGTTGCTTCCTGTCCAATTGCCATATTGCCGCGGTACTCAAGCTTTATCTTGATATCCGCGCTTTCATTTGCGCCGATAAGTGTTTTGACCTTATCAAGCACTTCATATGTCGGCGAATCGTAATTCGTCGGAAATCCCTTAAATGTACTGTAATCACCGTTGTCTATTTCGGTCTGCGATTTACTCCACGGTTTCCACACCGTGCCCGCCGCAGTTTGTATCGTCAGCGCAGGCAGTTTAACATCGACCGAATCAAGATTCTCATATCCGTTCATGCCCGAGAAGCATATATACAGCGATGTGAGCTGTGCGATATCCGTCTTTGTTACCGTGACGGTTTTCTCAAACGTACGCCATGTGCCGTCAAAGGTCAGGCTGTTGCCCGCTATATCGTTATTGAGCAAAGTATCGCCGCTCCAACGGAAGCGAAGGTTCGCTTTTGTTGCTTCCTGTCCAATTGCCATATTGCCGCGGTATTCAAGCTTTATCTTGATATCCGCGCTTTCATTTGCGCCGATAAGTGTTTTGACCTTATCAAGCACTTCACATTTCGGTGAATTATAGTTGGTAGCAAAATTTGTAAAACGGAAATAATTCCCGTCGGCGTCATTATATTCATTTTTTGTCTGCGAGCCATCCCATGTATTCCATGCAAGGCTGTCGGCACCCGCTCCTGCGATCACGCCGAATACCGCAAAAACCGATGCAAGCATCGCCATAACGGTAAGTACAGCAATAAGTCTTTTCTTCATATTTTATACTCTCCTTTTATTATTTAGCGGTGACATTCAATAAGTGTTACCACCCAATCATTTTCATCCGGACGCTTTTCAAGCTTGTACGCAGGCTGTCCGTTTTCATCGACAGCATTCGCCGTCACCGTATCGGATGTTTTTCTCCCCGTTTGCGGATCAAGCCATTCAAGAACATACTTCGCATCCTTTTCAAGTCCCGTAAACATGCCGCTTCCGTTCGAAGGATTATACAGATAAACTATCCTGCGTTCACCCGGAACGACTGCACACACACCGATAGCACCGTCATCGCATTTGAAACGCTCTCCGTTATAGAAATCGGGGATCATTTTCCACCATTCAAAGCTTTCGAAATATTCACGCATATAGCCAACCTGATATGCCGACGGAAATTCAACAGCTTCATCCCATTTTTTATTTTTCATTTCGACCGTTATCGTCGAAATCCCGTCATACCGCACCGTATCCTTGTCAAGGTCATAAGTTCCCTTGTACAGCCAGATGTCAGCCGCGCCATAACCGTAACCGAACATTCCGCAAAGGTACGATATCCAGCCCTGTGCGCGTCCGCCGAAATCGTTTGTCCAAAGGTTGACATAGCGTCCCTCGTAGTTTACGGTTATCTTTTTTGACTGCCAGAATTCCTTTGCCGCATCAAGGATCGAATAATCCTTACGTTTTGTCGATCCCAAGTCATTGCTTGCAAAGCTCGGCTTCCATTGAGCCCCGAACCAATCATGCCCGGTCACGCTGTCATCCTCTTTGGTGAACACCGAATTTTCAGCCTGCACGTCAGTTGAGCCCTCCTGATGTCCCGTAAGCGGATGCGAATACGCATCGTATTTGTGAATGAATTTGGCGACCTCTACCCACGGGTTGTTTGCCACAGTCCAGCCCGGATGCTTGCCGTTATCCGCATTTTCCTGTGTCCAATAGAAATCGTCATCTATTTCCTGCGCGAGCGTCCACATCACGGGATATGCGCCAAAACGTGCCACCCAATAGCGGGATATCAGCTCCAGATACTCAAAATTTATAACATCTCCGCGCATCTCCGCCGCAAAAAAGAACTGCGCATTTGTATGCACCAAGCCTTTTGAAGCGATATAGGCGAAATATCTGTCCGCTTTTTTGAAGCCCTCCACCGTTTCGCGCGTAAACCCTTTTGCAAGTGAGAACGGCGCTCCGATAGGCTCGGATTCATAAACGGTAAAGCCCTGTGCGACACGTTTGTCAACGATATATCTGAAATGTGAATCTGTGTTCACGTTGCCTGCATGGTCGCCCTTTTCGTCAAATTCCTCCATTAAGAAATTCCAATGCGTATCACCTAAAAAGAAGAACGGTGTGCCGTCGTCGTACACAAAATACTTATTGCCGTTGCTTTTTACAAAGCCGTGCTTATATATTTCGTTTTCTCCTCTGTATTTCACCGCACCGACACTGCCGGTAAGCCCGTCGAGCGATGCGTCTTTTTCACAAACAGTAAAAAATTTCCACACTCCCGTCTCGGTCGGAGCAAAGCGGACACGGAATATGTCACCGCCGTCCCAAAATGAGGACAGTGTCAGCTCTTTTCCGCTATTCTCGTTCACAAAGCGCACATACGGTGCGTTCGCAAGTGCCTCAGTAGGGCTGTTATCATAGTTTTGATCGGATATAAACGTTATTTCCGTCGGTATCCATACTTCGGTCATACGATCGACCGATAAAGGATCGAGACCTTGATTCATTTTTTCGCCTCCAAATCAAGTTTCTATATTAATTGTATTTTATTATTTATGTTTTTTCAATAACAAAAAAACACAATTGACATAATATTTTCTTATAAAGCAGTTATTCGAGTTTTATTACACAGATATGTGATTCTTGTTCAAAATCCCGTTTATCGCACGCAATTATTACATAGCATATTGAACGTTTAACAGCGCAAAAATCTCCCGACGTTGCATTGCGCCGGGAGAGAAAAATTCTGTGCTGTTGCTCATTCACCGAAAACATCATCCGGCAGCTCTATGGGAGCATCGGGATCTGTTACCGACGAAGCAAAGTATTCATCGTAGCCTGCCCAGCCGTCGATGTATCTTGAAAGGATCATTCTGTCCTTGGGCGTTACCTTGCCGTTGCCGTCGATATCGGCGGCATCGGTGTCGATATCGGAATATTCATCCCACCCGGCGATGAAACGTGCAAGTATCATTCTGTCAGCCGCTTCTACCTGTCCGTTTCCGTCAAGGTCACCGACATTGCCTGTGCCGCCCGCCGCAAATACAGATGTGCCGAGGCACACGGTCAAAACGGTCAGCAATAAAATAAAAGCTATTTTTTTCAAAAAGGTTCAACTCCTTTATACTTCATAATTCTGCCGGCAGAGCAATGTCTGCCGACAGATATATAATCCGCGATGCTAAAGAACAAAAAAAGTGCAAAAATAAAGAAAGGAAAACGCATCGCAAGGATTACCGTAAATAATGGGAACTTTTTTTCGGCACGCGCCCGAAAAGGCTTCTGCGTATTCGGACGCGTTCCGCGTCATTCTGTCCAGCCGTGAGCTTTAAGTCCCGAAAAGCTCGTTGCCATTTCTTCAAAGCAGTCTTTATCGACAGCATTGTCCTGTTCGACATAGGCGACCTT
The DNA here is from genome assembly GCA_045601365.1 of Clostridia bacterium. Lineage (GTDB taxonomy): Bacteria > Bacillota > Clostridia > Christensenellales > QALW01 > UMGS1322. Next base: position 38,569 of record JAZRZN010000096.1, read on the forward strand.
TGTTCCGGCTTCACACAATGCCTGCATAATACTGTCAACAGGAATATTGCCCTTGTATATCGGTACTATGCTCGGACCGTTAAAATCCTTAAGATGTACATATTGAAGCCGCGGCGCGATTTTTTTGATGAGTGCGACCGTGTCCGCGCCCGTATGCGACGCCCAACCCGTGTCAAGGATAAAGTTCCAATCGGTACGTTCAATAAGCACATCCATCGCGCAATAGCCGCCCTGATCGAAAAACTCATAGTGATGATTGTGATACCCGAATTTCAATCCGGCATCATTCAGTTTTTTTACCGCGGGTGTAAAATCACGGATCAGCTTTTCCAAATCGAAACGCTTTGTACCGTGGTCATAGTACCCTTGCGGGAATCCAATGCCCACCATATCCGCGCCTATGAGCTTATGTTTTTTTATTACCTCGTCGGTATTGTTGAGTATCTCATCAACGGGAGTGTGCGTAACGCCTATATGTATGCCGATCTCCTCGCTGTATGCGCGAAGCTTTTCGGCATCATACGGAAAGCCGCTGACCTGCACACTGCCGTATCCGATCTGTTTTAATTTTTTCAAAGTGTCACGTATTCCGTCTTCATTTTCACACATTGTCCTGACAGAATACATTTGCGCTCCGATGATCATGTTTTACAATTTCCTCCAAACCGTTACTGACCTGAACCGACTTGAATGTTTATATCATCCTGAGGTGTCGATGAGCCTTCTTCAAAAGAATCAATTGCATCAACAAGATCAATAGGACCGCTTGAAGTGATGATATCAGTATTTTCCAATTTTATTATTTCTACCTCAGGAGCTACGCATAACTTCTTCATTACTGATCACTCCCTTTAACCTGCTCCGAATAAGCCTTCGCTGAATCACCGTATGCGGCAAGAGCTATAATGATGTCGCCTACTTTTTCATCATTATATTTTGCAGCTATATATGCATTGGCGTTGTATTCAACATAATGTTCGTCGATTTTAAGCTTATACACCTTATCAAGGTTATTGTAATAAATACCGTCGGTGTAGATGTATGTATAATCATCGTCGGGGATTATTTCGGAAGGCTCCACCATAGCTTCGTCTGTATAAAGCTCTGCGCTGTCGGCTTGTTCCGCCATCACCTTAAAGAATATCCTTACGGTATCGCCGAGTGAAAGGCTCGCGCCCTTGATAAAATCGCCATGTTCCGCGGTATTCTTTATAATACTTTCCGCAGAAATCGTAACTTCTTTTGATTTGCATTCGCCTACCCAATCAAGACCAGCTGTTACAAGGTTATCCGTTTCGTACTCCGCAAATTTCTGAGCCTTCGCGCCATATGTGAGCATATCGGCAAGAAGCCTGTTAAGTTCATCATCATTCGGGAACAGTTCGTGCAGTTTTTCGCAGTAAGCTTTTACACTGCATGTTTTTTCAAGGTCGTATTCTTTATCTCCGACACAAAGCACCATTGTGATATCATCGCCCATGCACTGCGGATTTACTTTGTACTCAAAGCAGAAACGCCCACTGCCTTCTTCTTCTGTTCCTATTACTTCATCCGTATGACCGTTTCTTGTGAGCTTCATTGTAACATTATCAGCCATATATGATTTAGTGAAATCGGTAACGTTAGTAGACATTTTGAATGTCAGTGAATTTGATATCTCAAGCTGAACATCTATTGCGCGTCCCTTTTCGATTTTTGTGTTCTTGATTTTTATCTCTTGGATATTACCTTGCTTACCATCCGCAAGCGTTCCGGTACACAGATACGTTCCGTCCACTATTTTTTCATTTTTTCCACTCACCCATTCATTGAAGTGCAAAACGCCTACAGCAGTATGCCACTTGCCGTCGAGTATAATATTTGTACCCGAAGAATCCATGATATCGCCGACATTAGCGCCTCTTGAGCGGAATCCGGTAAAAGGAGCAGTTCCATCCGTAACTTCGACCGCATAATCAAAGCTGAATTTTACCCAACCTGTTCCCTCATTGCCGAGAATTTCTTTCATTTTCTCATAAACAGATGCCGATTTGATGCAGTTATAACGATCCGTGGAGTTAGTAAAACCGGTAAACGAATAATATGCTTCGTTGCTTTCACTATCGAATTTTACATTTTTAACGACATTTGATTGTTTATCCCACGAAAGCCCCTCAACATCCTCATCGCCATAAGCTCTTTCAACCACAGTGTTTTTGAATCTTAATTCGTAATTTTGATTGTTCAAATTCGAAGTGTTAAAACGTGCCCAAGAATCTGCATTTATCTGTTTGTCCTTGTGTGTAGCCGTAGAAGCCGTAAAATTCGTAAAATCGACTACAAATTCGACATGATTCCAAACTTCAGTAAATTTAAGATTTCCTGACGTTGGTGATATATCTCCCAACGGTCGGCTGGCGTCCGTGCCATCACGCATTGCAGTAACGCCGGATATCGTTATCGGAGTGTCACTTGCTATTCTGAAATCATACGATATTCTTACCTTGCCCGTACCGGTGTCCGGCAAAGCCTTGCTTATAGCGTCATACAACGGCAAGCCCATATAATGATTCATTTGCGAACCCGTAAACGCATAACAATATTCATTGGTAAGGTCATCTTTAACTATTGCGCGCGTTACAGTTGAATTATAAGACTTCCATTCAAGTCCCTCAACATCGCTCGCGTCAAGAATGCGTTCAACGGTTGCATTTTTTACATCAATACAAAGACCCTCAATGTTGCTTATTGAAGAAAATACTACTTTCCACGACGAAGCAAGTTCAAAGTCGCTTTTTGTTACAGTTACAGATGCTTCAAATTGCTGCCAATCACCATTAAATTTCAAGCTGGATTTAAGGCTGTTGTTTACAGCTCCAACATCGTTTCCACCCGTGTTCCAGCGAAATCTTACATTTGCAGTCACATCAGCTGTTCCGCAATACTCAAATTTTATATTCGCCGTAACAACATCTCTGTCTTTTAATAATTCTTCGAGCCTACCATTGATTTCCAGAGCAGGTGATGAAGAATTTGCACTGAAACCTGTTGCATGGTAATGGTCTCCCTCAACTTCAACCTTTGCACCACCAAAAGACTCCCATGGAAGTCCTTCCACTTCCCCGTCCGCCAGGACGTTGAAGCTCATCCCGGCAAAGACCGAAACGAACATCGCAAGTATCACAAGCCAAGTAAATGCTTTCTTTTTCATTTTTATCAAAAACTCCTTCTTTATTTTTTAGGGGAAGACGGGCTTCCCCTGTTTTACAAAGCCTTAGTTTTTTGTTATGAGCAACGCCCAATCATTGCTGTCGGGCTTTGCCGTGAATTTATAAGATGATACATTTTCTATCGTCACTGTGCGCGAATCGTCAAACGCTCCCATGCGTGTATTGAACCAGCGTGCGGTATAAGTTGCATTTACATCAAGACCGCAAACAGTACCGAATTTTGTATTCTCCCTATAGGAATAGATAACTATCGCATCATCGCTTGCCGCACACGCCGAAAGCGTACCCGTTTCCGGGATGAAATGTGCGTTGCTGTCAAAATCGGGAACGAGCTTCCACCATTCGATCTGACTGAAGAAATTCTTCATGAATCCGCATTGCGACGATGAGCCTGCATTCACCGTTTCCGACCAATACTTCTGCTTATCGGCAACGGTTACCGTTGAACGACCGTCTATTCTTACCGACGGTGCATCCATATCGTAATCGGATTTGTAGTACCATATATCCTGACAGCCGTACCCATAGCCGTAGAAGCCGTTAAGATATGACAGCCAGCCCTGTACGCGTCCACCGAAGTTATCCGTCCAAAGATAAACATATCTGCCTTCGTAGTTTACCGCTATTTTGGATGATTCCCAATAATCCTTTGCCATTTCGGTATAAGCCGTTTCGTTGCTCGCAAGATTCGGCTTCCACTGCGCGGCAAACCAATCGTGGCCGGTACGCGCCGTGACCTCATCCGAAAGGAATATCGACGCGCCGTTGTTGCTTGCATCGGCTACGGTTATGCCGCGTCCGGTAACAGTGGTGTTCGTCGCCCCCTCCTGATGTCCTGTGAGCGGATGCGCATATGCATCGTATTTATGAACATATTCCGCTACCTTGAGCCACGGATTATCTGTATGATCCCAATCAGGTTCAGCATCGTTTTCGGCATAGCAGTCGTTATCGACCTCCTGCGCAAGCGTCCACATTACGGGATATGCGCCGAAGCGCGCCACCCAATAACGGGAGATCTTTTCAAGATATGCCTCGTTCTGTGCAAGCTCCGCTGTGAGATTGTTTACAAAGAACAGCATCGCATTTGCGTGAACCATGCCCTTTTCGGCAATATACGCAAAATAATTATCCGCTTCCTGCAAGCCTTCAAGATCGTACATATCAAAGCTTGCATCGTAAAGCCTGAATTTTCCGCCGAGAGGCTCACTCTGGTATACCGTAAAGCCCTGTGAAACGCGTCTGTCAACTATATATTTGAAATGTGAATCCGTATCAAGCGTTCCTGCATGATCGCCTGCGGAATCGAATTCCTCCGAAAGCATCGTCCAATGCGTATCACCGAGGTAGAAGAACGGTGTTCCGTCGGCGTATGTGAAATACTTCTGCCCGTATGATGATGTAACGAAGCCGTGTTTATATATATCAAGATTACCGGTGTACTCCGTTGCACCGACAGTGCCTGTAAGCCCGTCAAGCGTTTCATCCTGCGGACACTTGGTCATGTATTCCCACACGCCCTTTTCCGTAGGAGCGAAACGGACACACCAAACGTTATCACCGTTCCAGAATGCAGGAATGGTAAGCGTTGTGCCTGTAACCTTATTCGTAAATACGACATCCTGCATAACATCAAACGCTTTTTCCGGCGAAGCATACGATTTTCCGCTTACAAACGTTATTTCAGTCGCTTTCCACGTCTGTGCCATAAGGTTCACCGTGATTTCATCGGGTTCATAATCAGCCGCCGAACGTGCATAGTTGTAAAGTGCCTTTGCAAGTGCGTTGCTTGCGCCCTTGCGGCTTATATAATCGTAAGCACTGTAGGTAACATAGCTTCCGTCGGCAAGCTCAAGCGTGTACTTATCCGCAAGCTGTGATATCGGGATATCACTGCTGTATACGCGAGTGTACTGCCCGTCATCCGCAACGGTGTAAGGAACAAGAGTGCCGTTCTTGTACAATCCCGAAACAGCCGTGCCGTTCTTTACCTTGAACAGCAATCTTACCGTATCGCCAAGCTCAAGTGATGCGCTGTAGATATCGCCGTGAGCCGATGTATCGGCTGTATATGCCGGAGCATTATACACAGCTGTCTTATTTGCTTCTACCCATGCCGCCGCGCTTGTAACAAGCTCACTGCGTCCGACATATTTTTGCGCTTCCGCACCGTAAACAAGCATATCCGAAAGCAGCTTTATGAATGCGCTGTCACTGCTGTACTTTTGATACATGGCATCGCAATACTCAAGCACGCTGTATTCGCATGAAGTAAACCTATATCCGTTCACATACAACTCCGCGGTAACGGTATCGCCCATGTGCTGAGGATAGATATCCTCGCAGGTGAGCTTTGCAAGCTTTTTGATCTCGCCGGAAATGATAACATTACCTGCTTCCGCAGTTTCGTCAGCCGTAAGTTCCGTTCCGTTGCGGAAGAATTTCATTGAAAGCGTTGCATATTCTGCGGCATCCGCATAGAAGTTCATCGCTATGGATGAGCCTATTTCAAGGTTTGCACCCCTTAACCCGAACGGCTCTGTATGAACGCCCTTTATGTCAAATGATTCGACATACTGATTTATCGTACCGCTTTCGGTAAATAATCCGCTTAAGCACAAGCCCCATTTTGTCATTCCGCCTGAAAACTCGTCGTCGGAAAGCGGAATGATTATCTCCGCTGTATGCCAATCATCATCCTCGAACGGACGGTTGTGCATCTGATACTCATTATTGAGTAATATGTTTCCGCTGTCGTTGCGGAACATATTGCCCGAGTACGACGCAAAGTCGCTTGCGGCGGCTCTTATTATCGCAGAACCGACAGAGCCCGTTTTAATAATGTTAGCTCTGTAATCGAATGTAACACGCGCCGCGCTCGCCCCGGATGCATACATCTCCTGCATTGCAGGAAGAATATCGCACTGCGGGAACGTATAGCTTGCAGTAACGTCGGTCACATGATAGTACACATCATGGTTTGCATCGCTCTCTACGGTCAATTGTTCACCGTGACCCGATGACTGCCACTTTAAGCCGTCGATAAGCTCATCGGTATTATAATTCGTTATCGTGGCATCCTTAAAACGCACTTCGGCGATCGAAGAAGCGTTTGTTATTGTACCGAAGCAGATATATTCCTTGTCGTTTATCGCTTCGGTTTTATCCGAAAATACCCAATTTTCGATATCGAGGACTGCAACCGCTTCATGCCAAATGCCGTCAAGCTTCAAGCCTTTGATATCACCCATGCGGTTTATTCCCGCACTGTCGCCGTCGCGGCGTGAACGGAAGCCGTTGCAGGAAGGTACATCCGCAGAATCGGTCTTTGGAATAACGCAGTATGCCAGCTTGATGTAGACCGTACCTGTTCCGCTGTCGCCTACTACATCCTTTATTGCATCATACATATAAAGCGACGCCGAGTAATACTGACCGATATTTGTAAACGAATAACATACATCCCCGGTTATATCGTCGATTTTGATCTCCCGTGCCGTGCCGCTCGCGCTTTTGGATACCTGCCATTCAAGTCCGTTGACATCGCTTTCCGAAAGGATCTTTCTGACCGATGTATCCTTAAAATATACCGCCTGCAAGGATGCGGCATTAGTTATTGTGCCGAAGCAAAGATATTCTTTTTCGCCTATAGCCTCGCTTCTGCCCTGCACTACCCAATTATTGAGCTTGAATACCGCCGTTGCCGTATGCCATGCGCCGTCAAATTTAACACCGCCGATATCTCCCATACGGTTAAGCCCGCTCGAATCGTTATCGCGTCTTGCGCGGAAGCTGTTGCATGTAGGTGCAGCCGAATCCGCCTTGACCGTTCCGCGATATTTGAAGCTTATCTCGACCGCGCCCGTGCCGTTTTCGCCGAGTGCATCCTTGATGGCATCATATACATATAAGCCCGCAGAAGAATACTGTCCGATCGGTGAGAACGAATAGCACGCTTCGCCCGTAAGCTCGTCGCGGGCAACGGTTCTTACCGTAGAGCCGGTAGTTGATTTCCACTCAAGCCCGTTGATATCCGCCTCTGTATACGCTTTGGTTATCGCAGTGTCCTTGAAGCGAACCTCGGTCAGCGACGAAGCATTAGTTACCGTGCCGAAGCAAAGGAACTCTTTTTCGTTTATCGCTTCGCTTTTACCGCTTACCACCCAATTTTCGATATCAAAAGTCTTTGATACGGTATGCCAATCGCCATCGAATTTAACACCGCTTATATCGCCTAAGCGGTTTGCGCCCGCGCCGTCGTTATCACGGCGCGCACGGAAGCTGTTGCATGTAGGCGTAGCCGCATTCGGATCAACGATACCGCGATATGTAACGCTGATAACAAATCTGCCGGTGCCGTCTTCTCCCACGGCATCCTTTATCGCATCAAAGAGATAAAGTCCTGCCGAATAATACTGCCCGACGGGTGAAAACGAATAACACTTATCACCTGTTTTTTCATCAACAACGATGCTTTTTACCGAATTACCGCCTATTGCCGAATGCCATACAAGACCGTTTACCTCGGTTGTGAACTCAGCTACGGCATCAAGCTTACCGCCTGTTATCGGCAATGCTTCCTGCGCATTTGTCGAAAACAGCTCGCCGTCTATGTACCAGCCCGCGAAACTGCAACCGATGTTCGGTGTAGCTGTAACAAATATCACTTCGCGATCTGCCTTTACATATTCGATGTTCTCCGAAGCGCTTACCGTACCTCGATCAGCCTTATTTGCCCGTATGCTCAAATCTGCATATTCAAATATTTCTCCATTTGAACCGATACCTTTGTTCTCAATTGAGAACGATGTTGCCATATCGACATCTTCTATTATAAGCTTTGCCGTCGTATCGGCCGTATAAGTTGCGCCGACCTTATAGAAGAAGCCGCCGTCGGCAACCCTGATAGTCCACTCACCGGTTCCCCATGTATTGTTATACTCCGCAGGGATATTCGTAAAATTGAATTTTACGGTCTGCCCTGCCGGGACATCAAGGTGCTTCAATATTCCTCCTATTTCGTTATGCGCCCAACCGTAAACCTGCGTTCCCTCATTGAACGCCCAACCGATGCAAAGCTGAAGCTTCACCTTGACATCGAAATCGTTGGGATTTGTAATTGCGACCGTATCACTGTAGGTCGTTCCGCCTGCATTGATCGTAGGCTTTTGAAGCTTAAGAACGGAAACGCTTTTGTAATTGCCCGCGCTTGAATAGATATCACTTCCCGAAACGATATCAAACATATACGCGACTCTTTGCGCACCGTCTGCCGATACCGTGAGATTCACTCCGGCAAAAACCGAAACGAACATCGCCAATATCAAAAGCCATGTAAATGCTCTCTTTTTCATTTTTTCCTCCCCTTTATTTGTTTTTTGTAATCAACAGTACCCAATCGGCTTTATCGGGCTTCTGTTTTACATTATAAGAGTACTTGCCGTTCCCATCCTTTTGCGTGGGCTTGATCTCTTCCTTTTCGCCCGAAAACTTACCCGACCTCGGATCGAACCATTGCAATGTATATTCTGTCTTATCAAGTCCGCACACCGTACCGAATTTGGTATTTTCGTTATACGCATATACGATCATCACATCGTCAGCTATAGCCGCGCAAGAATACAGTGTGCCGCCGACCATCTTACCGAATCCGTTGTTTACGCCTTCATCACCGATAAAATGCTCTTTACTGTCGAAATCCGGCACGAGCCTCCACCAATCTAAGCCTTCAAGGAATTTTTTCATATACGCGCACTGGTAGCCGGATTCGAATTCTATCGCCTCCGACCATTTTTTCTGCTTATCCTTGACGGTTATGGTCGATCTGCCATCCTGACGCACAGTGTCTTTCTCTGTATCGTAGGTCGAATTGTAATACCACAAATCTATACATCCATAGGCATAACCGGCGAAACCGTTGAGCATCGTTACCCAACCGCGGACACGCGCACCGTAATCATCGGTCCAGAGGTTTACATACCTATCCTCATAATTCACGGCTACCTTGCCCGATTCCCAATAGTCTCTCGCGGAAACAAAGTTCGGCAAAATATCAACATTCTGCTTCCACTGTGCGCCAAACCAATCGTGTCCCGTGCGTGCCGTTACCTCATCTCCGAGGAAAACCGATATGCCCTTGTTGCTCACCTTTGAGAAATCTTGACCCGCTACATTGTACCCTTCAAGCCCTTTTCCCGTAACAGTGGTATTGCTTGAACCTTCCTGATGCCCCGTAAGCGGATGCGCATACGCATCATACTTGTGGATATACGCGGCTACCTCTACCCACGGATTATTTGAATAATTCCACGATATAGTCGGATTGCTTTTATTTTCGGCATAGAAATCGTTATCTATTTCCTGAGCAAGCGTCCACATTACGGGATATGCACCGAAGCGTGCCACCCAATAACGGGATATCGCCTCAAGATAAGTAGTCTTTTTGACCATAAAGTCGTCAAGTGAAGAAGCAAAGAAGAACTCCGCATTTGCGTGAACCATACCTTTTTCGGCGATATACGCATAATACTTATCAGCTTTCTTGAAGCCTTCCACCGTTCTCTCGCTGAATTTTCCTACTGAAAGATCGAACGGAGCCTGTATCGGTTCACTCTGATATACCGTATACCCCTGCTCTACGCGTTTGTCTACGATATATTTGAAATGGGATTCCGCACCGGTGTCTCCGGCAAATGCTCCGGGCGAATCAAATTCTTCGGCATACATCGTCCAATGTGTATCGCCGAGATAGAAGAACGGCGTGCCGTCGTCATACACAAAATACTTACTGCCGTTGGTTTTTACAAAGCCGTGTTTATAAAGTTCAAGTGTTCCTTTATATCCGTTTGCACCGACAGTGCCTTTTTTACCCGACAGCGAAGCATCCTTTTCGCACGATGTTTCATAATCCCATATTCCGTATTCCGTTGGAGCAAAACGCACCTTGAACGTATTATCTCCGTCATAAAATGCCGGAACGGTAAGCTTTGTTCCCGTCTCGCGGTTTGTAAATACGGCATCCATAACAAGATACAGTGCATCACTTGCTTCTATCGGGGTTTCACTCACAAAAGCAAGCTCACACATTTTCCACTGCTCTGTAAGAACATCGACCGTATCCGCAGGAATATCCTTGCCTACGGGTTTAACGGTATTACCTCCGCCGTCATCGCCGTTTATAGGAACTTCTTCAATAAAAAAGCTCATATCGCACGCCGAAAGCAAAAGTGTTAAAACAAGTAATACCGCGATACATGATTTTTTAATTATTCTTTTCATCGGATCATTCCTTATTATTTTTCTCAAGCTGTGCAAAACGCTTTTTAACATATATGAAGCCGAACACTTCAGCCGCAATAAGCAGTACCACAAGCAATGCCATTCCGCAAAGTGCCACAACGCCCGCCGTGGTAAGCTTAAGCTTTACACTTCCCGTTGCACCCGGATCAGTGCCGTTCTTGTTGTCGGTATTATTCTTGCTTCCGCTATTTGCGGTCGCCGTAGGTGCATTACCCGAGGGAGCTTCGGTAGCCTGCGGTACAGCCGTAGCTTCCGGCGTCGGAGACGGTGTAGGTGTTACCGGCACGGGTGTCGCCTGCCCGTCATCATCTCCGGCATACACACCCGTGTTGCGGAACATCAGCTTTTCTATCGAGTCAAACCCCTTGCACGATGACAGACAGAAATTCCACTGATCGAATATCCCGTCGGAAAGGTCATCGGCAAACACATCGAATGTAACCACGTAGTGTTCCCATGTCTCGTCAAGCTGGATCGGTGAAGCGAAGCCCGAACCGATTATATTTATCGCATCTATCTTTTTGAAAAGTGAACCTTCGTAGAGATCGGCAAATGAAGTTGGATCCGAGGCATTGGCATCCGCGCTGATCTTTCCGGCACGCATTACCGGCGTTCCCATGAACGCTTTATCTTCATCGGATATCCCTGCCTTAAATTCAACGCGTGCATCGAACGAGATCGTTACGGTCGCATCATCCTGGTCGCCGATTACCTGTTTGATAGCTCCGTAAACATCTATTTGAGGCGACATATATGCCGCATTCAATCCGCCGATGCTGTAAACGATCATACCGTCCGCATCCTTTGATTTATTGATATCGCCGTTTGCCGTCCCCTTTTTCCAATCGCCCGTAAGCAGATTTTCGACAGCAAATGTCTGCATACACAAAAGTGCAAATGCAATTACCAATACAGAAACAAGTGTTAACAGTTTTTTCATAGAAATTCCTCCTTTTCTATACCAATATTATAAATCTTTGAAATTCTGACGTAAATAACACATTTCTACAACTAATAGAAAAAATGCACAATATCATTCAAACAGCTCATAATATATTTTTCAGCAAAAGGAAACCTCCTTTTATTTGGTGATATTATTTACCAAATAAAAGGAGGTATAAAAATGTGCGATTTTGCCGAAGACGCAAAAATCCCCGTACCTCTTTCGGAAGTACGGGGATTCGTTTCAGATATACAGCGTTACCTTAATGTCCTTCCACCTATGCACACGGTGCTTCGTGGAATCGGCGTAAAGGTACTTCTGTGCATCGGCTTTGGTGAGCGTAAACTCAGCGAACCGATACGGTTTGGAACTTAGTTCCTGCCTTCCTTGATCGCTGCCTGTGCTGCTGCAAGGCGGGCGATCGGAACGCGGAAGGGTGAGCAGGATACATAGTCGAGGCCGATCTTATGGCAGAACTCAACTGATGAGGGATCGCCGCCGTGTTCGCCGCAGATACCTACGTGAAGCGACTGACGTGCGCCCTTGCCGAGTGTGATAGCCATATCCATGAGCTTACCTACGCCGGTCTGGTCGAGCTTAGCGAAGGGATCGTTCTCGAATATCTTGGCATCGTAGTAAGCGCCGAGGAACTTGCCCGCATCGTCACGCGAGAAGCCATATGTCATCTGCGTAAGGTCGTTTGTACCGAAGCAGAAGAACTCAGCTTCCTTAGCGATATCGTCAGCGGTAAGAGCCGCGCGGGGGATCTCGATCATTGTACCTACTTCATACTTAAGGTCGATGCCTGCGGCAGCGATCTCAGCATCGGCAGTAGCTACAACGCTGTTCTTAACGAACTTGAACTCCTTGACTTCGCCTACGAGCGGGATCATGATCTCGGGAACTATCTTCCATTCCGGATGAGCCTTCTGCACGTTGATAGCCGCACGGATGACAGCCTTTGTCTGCATAACGGCGATTTCGGGATAGGTAACGGTAAGACGGCATCCACGATGACCCATCATGGGGTTGGACTCATGAAGAGCCGCAATGATAGCCTTGATGTCCTCTACGCTCTTGTTCTGAGCCTTGGCAAGAAGAGCGATCTCTTCCTCCTCGGTGGGAACGAACTCGTGCAGGGGCGGGTCAAGGAAACGGATGGTAACGGGTGTGCCTTCAAGAGCAACATAAAGAGCCTCGAAGTCAGCCTGCTGCATGGGCATGATCTTAGCAAGAGCAGCCTCACGCTCTTCCTTTGTATCGGCGCAGATCATCTCACGGAATGCGGCGATACGCTCGGGATCGAAGAACATATGCTCTGTACGGCAAAGTCCGATACCTTCAGCGCCAAGCTCACGTGCTTTCTTTGCGTCACGGGGAGTATCGGCATTGGTGCGAACCTTAAGTCTTCTGTACTTATCGGCCCATGCCATTATTCTGCCGAATTCACCGGCGATCTGAGCGTCAACTGTGGGGATGATGCCCTCATAGATATTACCTGTTGAGCCGTCGATGGAAATGTAGTCGCCTTCCTTGAATGTCTTGCCGGCAAGCTCAAACTTCTTGTTTTCTTCGTCCATGTTGATGTCGCCGCAACCGGAAACACAGCATGTACCCATACCACGGGCAACAACGGCAGCGTGTGAAGTCATACCGCCGCGAACGGTCAAAATACCCTGAGCGGCCTTCATGCCGGTGATATCTTCAGGCGATGTCTCAAGACGTACAAGAACTACCTTTTCGCCGCGAGCGTTCCACTCTTCGGCATCGTTGGCAGTGAAAACGATCTTACCGCAAGCAGCTCCGGGAGATGCGCCGAGACCCTTTCCGAGAGGTGTGGCGGCCTTAAGAGCCTTTGCGTCGAACTGCGGGTGAAGCAGTGTATCAAGGTTTCTGGGATCGATCATGGCAACAGCCTTCTTCTCGTCGATCATGCCCTCGTCAACAAGGTCACATGCGATCTTGAGAGCCGCCTGAGCGGTACGCTTGCCGTTGCGGCACTGAAGCATATAGAGCTTGCCGTTCTCAACGGTGAACTCCATATCCTGCATATCACGGTAATGAACCTCAAGGATATCGCAAACCTTTACGAATTCGGCATAAGCCTCGGGGAACTTTTCAGCCATCTGAGAGATAGGCATGGGAGTACGAACACCTGCAACAACGTCTTCGCCCTGTGCATTTGTAAGGAATTCACCCATAAGCTTGTTTTCGCCTGTAGCGGGGTCACGGGTGAACGCAACGCCTGTACCTGAATTTTCGTTGAGGTTACCGAATACCATGGGCATTACGTTGACCGCAGTACCCCATGAATACGGGATATCATTGTCACGGCGATATACGTTGGCACGGGGGTTGTCCCATGAACGGAATACCGCACGGATAGCTTCATAAAGCTGTACTTTCGGGTCTGACGGGAAGTCATTACCGATCTGTTTCTTGTACTCTGCCTTGAACTGCTCAGCAAGCTCTTTAAGGTCAGCGGCAGTAAGCTCAACGTCGAACTTAACGCCCTTCTTTTCTTTCATCTCGTCGATGAGCTGCTCGAAATACTTCTTACCTACTTCCATAACTACATCCGAGAACATCTGGATGAATCTGCGGTAAGAGTCGTATACGAAACGTTCAAATTTGGGATCGGGGTTGCCCTTTATCATAGCGGCAACTACCTCGTCGTTAAGACCGAGGTTAAGAATGGTATCCATCATGCCGGGCATTGATGCGCGGGCACCTGAACGTACCGAAACAAGAAGCGGATTTGTAAGATCGCCGAACTTTTTGCCGTTGATCTTCTCCATTTCCTCAACATTTTTCATGATCTCGGCCATGATCTCATCATTGATCTGGCGACCGTCCTCATAATACTGTGTGCAAGCTTCAGTTGAAATAGTGAAGCCCTGAGGTACCGGAAGTCCGATACGGGTCATTTCGGCAAGGTTTGCGCCTTTGCCGCCGAGAAGCTCACGCATGTTTGCGTTGCCTTCGCTGAAAAGGTAAACATACTTTTTCGACATACTTTTCCTCCTAAATTTACGAGCTTTCGCTCTTTTGTTCGCATTTTGCCAAGCAAGGCTTACAACCTCGCTCTGCACTATTATAGCTGAAATCCAAATATATGGCAACTGTTTTTTTGGATATTTGAGTCATACGAGATCATATTTCGAAATATAATCCATTATTTGTAGTCTTTCATCAAAAAAAAATGCGGTATATTCGCACGAAACGCGGTAAAGCTCTTTTAGCTGTTTTTCCGACGGTTTAAGCACAAATATGTTTTCGATATCGTCCGCAAGTATTTTGCGCATATAAAAAATGCATGCCCCCGAAACAGGCATATGCTCGCAATCTATGCAGTCCTTACACACCGCTCCGCCCCTTTCGGGCGAAACCGCGATCAGCTCGTTTTTTCCGCACAGACATTTATCCAGCCGCGGTTCATAGCCCAACAGTCCGCACAGCCTGAGCATGAACACCGACACCGTAAGCCCTGCCGGGATATCATGCTCACGCAATTTATCAAGGCATCTCAAAAGCAATGTAAACAGAAACGGTTCTTCCGAGCCTTCCGTCGCGGCGGCATCGGAAACTTTTAACAGCAACGCGCCCGCGCTGAGCCGGTCAAAGTCATCACGCAATTCGTGGAACGGCTCTACGGAATCATACCCTGTAACGGTATATCGTCCGCGTGTTTCGGTCAATATGTAATTGCCGAAAGCAAACAGTTCACTTCCGGCACGCAGTTTTGAATTTTGCTTTTTGACTCCCTTTACCGATACCGTCAGCTTGCCTTTTTCGGGCGAAAGCAATGTAAGTATACGGTCATTGTCCCTGTAATCCGTCTTTTTCAGCACTACCGCCTGTATTTTCAGCGGTTCTCCCATTCTTGCTCCTTTCGATGCCGCGAGCCACATAGTATCGCGGGTCACCTGTCCTCATAAACATTTCCATGAATATTCTTTCGCGCGTATCGTCCATTTTACCGCCTCCGACAAATATTCTTTGCAAAAGCGCATAAAACTATTCCGTATATCCGAGGTCTTTGAGCGCAGAAGCCGAATTTCGCCAATTATCGCGCACCTTTACAAAAAGCTCGATATACACCTTTGTTTCAAAAAGCGCCTCAAGCTCCTCGCGTGCCTGAGTGCCGATGAGCCTTATCATGCTTCCTTTTTTGCCTATTATTATGCCTTTGTGCGATTCGCGCTCGCATATTATATCAGCGCTTATTTTTATATTGCCGTTGTCCTGCTCCTGCATGGCTTCTATCGAAACGCCGATGCCGTGCGGCACTTCGTCGCTGAGGTTCATAAGTGCCTTTTCTCTTATTATCTCCGATGCCAGAAAGCGTTCGGGAAAATCGCATACCATATCATCGGGGAAATACTGCGGGCCTTCATCAAGACTTTCGGTTATCATTTTGAGCAGCTCGTCACAGCCATCGCCGGTCACCGCCGATACGGGGACTATCGGGACATTGTATTCGCCAAGCCGCGCAAGCGTATCAAGTACGGTATTCTTATCCGCCATATCGATCTTATTAAGCACTATCGCGCATGGAGTACCCGATGAAGAATACTCCTTTATTATATGCTCATCCGTCTTGCCTATCGGCTGTGTGATATCAAGCATGATACATGTAAAATCCGCGCCTATCGCCGCTTCACGCTGAGTTTTTACCATAAACTCATTCAGCTTGCTTTTCGGTTTGTGTATGCCGGGAGTATCAAGAAAAACTATCTGGAAATCTTTTTCCGTCAGTATTCCCCGTATGCAGTTGCGCGTCGTCTGCGCCTTTGGCGAAACTATTGCTATTTTCTGCCCGACAAAATGATTCATAAGTGTGGATTTTCCCACGTTCGGTCTACCGCACAGTACGCAGAAGCCGGATTTGAATTCTGACATATTATTTCCTTTCACGCACCTTGATGCCGTCGAAGCTGTCAAGCTCAAGCTTGGTATCCTTGTCCTTTACCGTAAGCACCATTCCGCTTATATCGGCATTCACGTTTTTTATCCGCGCGAACGGCTTTTCGGTAAGGTTTATCTGATGTCCGCCTATCGCGTAATTCTCTATCTCGCGCACGCGGAAATCATGTATCGAAATATCGAATTTTTCACAGTCCGTTCCGTTGTCGATAAGCACCGCCGCCTCCGCATTGCCGAACACATCCGAAACGCTTATATTATCAACAGGTGTCTTGTGCAAGTCATTCAGGCTGAGCATACAGCCGACGCTTTCCGCGCTGACATGCGAAACCGATATGTCCTCCATCGGAGTTCCGCGCGACGGGAGCCATTCGGGGCAGAAACACAGTCCCTGTCCGGCACGCTCGATCACGATATCGGATATCCGAACATGGCGTATCGGGAATGTTCCCACGCCTATCCTTACGGCGCACGCCGATGAACGCAATACGCAATTAGTCACCGTTACATATTCGCAAGCCCGTCCTTCCTGTTCAACAAGACGCTTGCCGTTTCCGCGAACGGTCAGTGCATCGTCTCCCGTAAGTATCACGCAGTCGGAAACCGTAACATAGCGGCTCGTGTCGATATCTATACCGTCGGTGTTGAGATAATCGCGCGGATTCAGTATCCTTACGCCGTATACGAACGCATGTGTACATCCGTAGATATATATGCTCCAGCTCGTAGTATTGCGGACGGTGATGTTTTCGATATGTACATTTTCGCACTCTGCAAAAACTATCGCCTGTCCCGGGCGGAGACGTTCTGTATCCTTACTCCATCGCCAACCGTACTGCCACGCAAATTCCACTATGTTATTATCTTTGTTTTCCGCAAAAAACGCCTGACCGTTGCCGTCGATACAGCCGAAGCCCGTTATGCTTACGTTTTTCTGTCCACTGCAATATATAAGATGCTTTGCGTTCCAGCCCTCCGACGGCACACCGAAATTCTGCGGATACGCATCGTCGGCGTTATAATCATCAAGATTTTCCGAAGCAAGCAATACGGCACCGCTCTCAAGATGAAGCTCGACATTGCTTTTAAGCTCTATACTTCCCGTTTTGAATGTTCCCGCAGGCACTGTAACTCTGCCGCCGCCGCTTGCGGTACATTCGTCTATCGCTTTTTGAATGCTTGCTCTGTTTTCGCGCACGCCGTCACCGACAGCACCGTATGACAAAATATTTACTTCCATTTTTTCTTACCTCTTGTATTCATATTATTTTTGCCGCGCCCCGATGTGCGCGGCTTTATAAGGCAGTTTTCGCCAAAGCCGATAAGGTCTTGTCTGCCCGCCTGAATAAGCGCCCTTTTAACGGTTTCGTAATTTTCGGGCTTTCCGTATTGCAACAGCGCCCTCTGCATTATTTTTTCGGGTATTGATTTTGCAACGTAGATGCTTTTCATCGTACGCGGGTCTTTTTCGGTATAGTACATGCAAGTTGAAAGCGTACCCGGCGTAGGATAAAATTCCTGCACCTGCTCCGGATTTATGTGATGCTTATGAAGATACTCCGCAAGGCGCACCGCTTCCTTAAGGTCACTGCCCGGATGCCCGGAAATCAAATACGGCACAAGGTACTGTTCTTTTTGAATCTGTTTATTCGTTTCGGCATATCGCCTGCAAAATTCATTATATACCTTTTCGCCCGGCTTGCCCATAAGTGAAAGCACCTTATCGGAAATATGCTCGGGCGCGACCTTCAGCTGCCCCGAAACATGATACTCGCACAGCGTTTTCAAAAATTCGTTGCCATGCTGTCTGTCGGCGAGCATGCAGTCGAACCGCAGTCCCGAACGGATGAATACTTTTTTGACCTTCGGCACATCGCGCAAGCGCTTCAACAGCTTCATGTATGGCGTGTGGTCGGGCTTGAACGCCGGGCATATCTGCGGATAAAGGCACTGCCTGTCCGTGCAAGCGCCTGCTTTTTTCTGTTTTTCACAGCCCTGCCCATAGAAATTCGCCGTCGGTCCGCCAACATCATGTATATAACCCTTAAAACCCGGGAGCGTCGTCAACAGCTCGGCTTCCTCAACGACCGAATCCTCACTCCTGCTTTGAAGCACACGCCCCTGATGGAACGTTATCGCGCAGAACGAGCATGCACCGACACAGCCGCGATTTGCGGTTATCGAAAACTCGACCTCGCTTATTGCGGGTATGCCGCCGAGCGCATCGTACATCGGATGCGGTCTGCGTGTGTACGGAAGTGCATATACCGCATCAAGCTCACTTTGTGAAAGGGGCTCCGCAGGAGGATTTACAGCAACATATGATTTACCGTGCTTTTGCAAAAGTGTTTTTCCGCTTACATGATTCTGATTGTTGTACTGCGTCATAAACGCTCTGCAATACGCATCCCTATCTGTCTTTACCTGTTCAAAACTTTCGATCTCGACCGCATCGTACACATTTTCAGCATTTTCGGTAAGATACGCCGTACCGTTTATATATGTGATATCTTTTATTGAAAGCCCGCTGTCAAGCGCGTCTGCAAGCTCAACTATAGTCCGTTCTCCCATGCCGTACATAAGCAGATCTGCCCCGCTGTCAACGAGTATCGACGCGCGAACCTTGTCGTCCCAACAGTCATAGTGAGCAAAGCGACGCAGGCTCGCCTCAACACCGCCGATGGCGATAGAAGCGTTTTTGTACGCCTGTCGGATGCAGTTACAGTAAACTATGTCGGCTCTGTCCGGGCGCATTCCCGCTTTACCGCCCGGCGAATATGCATCGCTGCTGCGCCGTTTGTGCGCCGCGGTATAATGATTCACCATCGGATCGATATTCCCCGACGAAACAAGAAACGCAAGCCGCGGTCTGCCGAACTTTTTGAATGCGTCGATATTACGCCAATCGGGCTGTGCAAGGATAGCTACTTTATAGCCGTGGCTCTCAAGCACCCGTGAAATTATCGCCGGGCCGAAGCTCGGATGATCGACATAAGCGTCGCCTATAACATATACAAAATCCGGTCTGTCCCACCCGCGTTCAATGCATTCCTCAAGTGTGACCGGCAAAAATCCACCGTTAAGCATATTATTTCCTTTTATTATTGATGGCACTATTATATGTTAATTCAGCGCAAAAGTCAATTCGTTTTAAGGCGTGCAGATGCAATACGGCTTTCGACACTGCAAAAAAATCCGCCGTGGAGATCCACAGCGGATGATTTGTTTTTAGCCTACCATACCTGATCTTTCGATACTCTGAACGAAGAATCTCTGGCAGAAGCAATAAAGGATAACAATAGGTGCGATGTGCATAACGGTACATGCCGCCTGATACAGAGAGCTTAGTACCGCGTCGCCCGTAACGCCAAGCACCGAGCTGACATATTTGCCGCCCATGCCCAGCATTTGTGTGGACATAACTTTTGCCGTCGGGTTCAGTATCTGGATATACTGCGTATCGTTATACTGCCATACGAACGCGAACAGGAATACCGTTACGAGCATTGGCAACGCACTCGGAAGCATTACCTGCACAAATGTACGGAAAGGACCTGCGCCGTCGATATAAGCGGCTTCCTCCAATTCCTTGGGCTGGTTGATGAAATACTGACGCAGCAGGAATACGAACAGACCGTTGCGATACATGGTTGCCGTGGCGCTCAAAAGTCCTATAGCCGTCCAACCGCGGGTAAGGTCGATATTCGGTATTCTGTAAAGCTGTTCGCCGAACGTGAACATATACAAGGGGTTAAACGTCTTGTATCTGAACATCATCGACTTTGTCAGCATCTGCACCGGTACCATAAGTGTGAAGATGCACATGAGGAAGAAGAAGTTATTGCCCTTGAATTTGAATCTTGCAAGCCCGTATGCAACAAACATGCACGAACACATCTGCACGAGCGCGAACGCAAGCGATGATGTAAATGAAGCAAGATACAGTGTAGGTATCTTCGCGAACTTCCACATTGCCACATAGCTGCTGACGTTTAATGAACGCGGGATAAGAATTACCGTCGGGTCATAAACGTCTGCCGATGTCATAAACGAAGTAATGAGTGTTATGAGCATGGGATATATTACGAGGTAACATATACCGAGCAAAAGAACGAATCTGAGCAATCCCCAAATTATATCAAATGTACGCTTTCCGAAAATCGCACGTTTGAATTTCTGCCACGGAGTAAGTACGGGTATGACGAAGTTATCGACTTCTTCTGCGCCGACTTCATTTGTCAGCTTTACTTTGTCTGCTTTTTCCATATCCGCACCCCCTTAGTTCTCATAATAAACAAGCTTTGAAATGATTCCCGCGACAACGCTTATCACTATCGCCGTCATAAGGAAGTACATCCAGCTCATCGCCATTATATCGACCTGGTCAGCCTGACCTTCCTGCGAAAAGAGGTATCTGAGCATCGGATTGCTCATTCCGCAAAGAACATCTATCATCGAATATACAGCGTTAACGAGGATCATCGGGCTTATCATCGGGAAAGTTATCTTCCAGAAGTTTTCCCAACCTGTTGCACCTTCGACCTTTGACGATTCAAATATTGAAGGTGAGATGGTTTGCAGACCCGAAAGGAAAATCAGTGTAGGAACACCTGCACCGTTGATTATCGAAGTAAGCTTGTCAAAAGCCTTACCGATAAAATCACCGAACGCACCGCCTATCGAGTTTTGTATACTGCCGGCAAGGTTCATCGCCTGTGAACCGACAGATGCCATCTGGTTTGCATCAACAGCGCCTTCAGCGCCGAGGAGCGAAGCCGCAACGCCCGCCGAAGTTATTACAGGCATGAAAAGTATCGCTCTGGCAAGTGTTCTGCCGTGGAAATTCTGGTTAAGGATATTCGCCATAAGGAAGCTGAATATCAGGATCGACGGAACCATTATCAACAGATTTCCGCCCGAAGAAAGCAGATTGTTGATGAAGTTCGCCTGAGCCGTAAATGCATCTATATAGGCTTGGAAGCCGTATGGCTGAATGCCTATAACGTTTGTGACATCATCGAACGTCTGAGTATTGAACGAAAGTACAAGCGCCGTATACAACGGTGAAAGCACAAAGAATATCAGACCGATGATAAAGGGAAGAATAAACAACCAACCCGATAATGAACGGCGTGTCATCAATCCCAATTTATAGGTTCTCGGTTTTTTCATTACTTAATTCCCCCTTTCGCAAACGAGTTAGCCTTGACGACTGTTCCGTCATCAGCGGTATAATCAAAATCGTTGTAATTGATATATACCGAAACTCCGTTACCGTATGTAACCTTGCTGACATCTTCGGCAACGGTCTCATGTGATGTCATAAATTCACCCGAAACCGAAGAAAGCAGATCATTGTATTCCTTATACATTTCAACCGCATTATCGAACCATGAAATGTAACTGAGTGAATACATGCCGTCAAAGAGCAGATCTTTTACCTGATCGTTCGGAACGTAGCACCAGCGATAATACATTCCCGAGCCGGCTTCAACTGCCTGAAGGAACGCTGTACGCGCATCGCCGTTCAGATTGATCGGTTCACCCGAATACTGTATGCAACCGTGAATTACCATCTGATAGAACGGGATCGAATAATCCGCAAGATTGAACATACTGCTCGTATTGCTTATTTCGAAAATACTGTCAACATTTTCAAGGAGGAAACCGTTGCCGCCTTTGACCATAACATCCATGCTTTCGGCAAACTTCGCGGCAACCGCTTTATAAGTATCGGCAACATTCGTCCTGTCATAGAAATCCTTGATCTTGTAGTTGCCCGGGAGATTCCAACCGAGACTGCCGAGGCTTACATGCTTGATGTTAAGCTCTGCAAGGTCGTTAAGCACCTTGATGGCGTTGCTCTTGCTGTTGTCCTCTGCCTTCGTGTTGTAGATGACCGACGGTGAAACTATTGTCGCCGCACGCTCATTATCAATAAGGTTCCAATCGACCCAATACTGATTATGATAAGCTATATCTCTCGTTACAAGTCTCGATGCCTGTGTAAGCTGGCTGTAGCCGTCGAACATCTTTGATTTGTAAACAAGCGCAAGCTCGGTCTCAAAGTAAAGCTTTACGCCGAGGCTTTCGGCAAGCTCAAGCAGATCCGAAAGACCGTTCTTTCCGCCAAGTGCCTTAAGCACATCCACCTTACTGTAGCAGGTGTTCATAAGACCGTTATTCGCCCAACCTTTGTAGTTGATCGAAATATTCTTGATGCCCGCGTCGCTGAGCTTCTTAATAAGCTCACCGCACTGATCGAACGTTGTCAGCGCACGCATCTCGGTATAGCTTACACCGAGGAACGCAGTATCGTGGTCATAAGCTCCGATAAGCTCGATGTTGAACGGAATATCCGTGAATTTCTGCTGTTTAAGCACTCCCGACTTTATGAGATAATTGCGGTAATACTCAGCCATGCCGTTGTAATTTGCCTTTTCGCCGTTCAGAACGGTGTAAGTTACCGAAATATCAGCCGAGTTCATCGTATTCTGATAAATTCTCGATGTCTTGCCGGCATTTTTGAACTGAAGCTCCTCATATTCCGCCATCTTAAAGCTTGTATAGCATTTATTGCGATCCATCGTGTTCTGTTTCTTGCCGGCGATATCCGAGATTATTGTCGCGTTCTCGTCACCGCTCTCGATTATGGCGAACAGCGCACTCGCGTCCTTTTTGATGCCGAATACCGGGAGGTATGCACTTTGGTTCGCAAAAGGCTTCTTCAGCTTTTCGCGTCCGTCATCAAGCCCGTAAAGCTGTATTCTCAAGTCACCGGGAATATTGGTTTTACCGTTGTTGAAGTTGATTATCGCGCCTGAGCCGTCGGGAACGAACATATACCCTTGTTCGTTCTTTGATGCCGATCCGAAATACTGCAACAGATTGATCGACGCTATTGCAAATGTCGAAGTATCATACTGTATTTCGTCATTCGGTATCGTAACATTAAGACCGTTCTCGGTGAGCTTGTAGTCAACGGGTATCCAGAAGTTCTTGGCAGGATCGGCAACAACGCCGAACTCGTCATTTATCGCATCACGTTCATCAACATTCATGCCGATAACTTCAGTGAAGCCCTTCTGGAGCTGACTCATAACCTGAGCATTGTTCCACTTGTTTTTATCGCCGATGATATAGACCGTCTTGCCTTCTTTTATGAAGTCACCCATATTCGGTGCGATCGCAAGCAACTCATCCTGTCTGTCAGAGGGATAAGACGCCCATGTTTTCGGCGATATTTTTGAATATATGCTTCCGCCGCTTATATACTTGGAAACCGCAAGGAAGCCTTCTGTTTTTTTAAGCTTGTCGATGTACTCCGTTGCTCTTTCTTCGTCGAGGCAGGTCGGAATAACGTAATCCGCCTTGACCTGACCGAGGATGTATATAACGCGAAGGTGTCCGTCATGGTTTACGATGTAATACTGATGAAGACCGCTTTCGTTATCTTCCTTCTCATTCATCACGCAATCCATGAAGCTTTCAAGCATTTTCTGGCTGCCGTCGGTCTTATTCAGATAGAACAGAGTTACCTGACTGCTCATTTCACTCTTTATACCTGCTTCGCGATCTGACGGTGAGGGGTTTGAATACCATGTTTCGCCGCTCTTCTTGTCACGGAGAGCTATTTCGAGGATAGTTTTATTGAAATACAACTCGTAGTTGTCATTCTCCTCAACAAGCGTAAATTCGGTATTCTTCGCTTCGTCATCATCCTGACGGATCATTGTCTTTGCGTCTTTCTTAAATTCAAACAGCTTTTCCGTATTCGTCGGAGTAATGAAGCCTTCGCTCTCTTCGGTTGTACAACCCGTTGTGAATGCCACTACCGAAACGAGCATAACGGCAACAAGTAAAGCAGAAATGATTTTATTTTTCATTTTTTCCACCTCCCGTTACCTTCTCAGCTCAAGCTCGCGGTATATCGTGTAGCCGAAGTTCCATATTTCCTGCACAAGGAAGAAGAACATCATGCCGAGGAACACGATTACCACCATGCCGAGCAGAATAACGATAAGCGTAAGGAACGTTTTTCCGCCGGAATACTGGTGCGTCGTCATCGTACCTGTATACAGGAGGATCGCCGTCCACCCTATGCCTATGTAGGTCACAAGAGAAACGATCGTCGCCTCATTCGATGTGAGGATATTCGTAAGCGGAAGAAGCAGTATTTGCGAAAGCACTATCGGGAGCATTGAATATCCCGTATAGAGCAGGATGTCCTTCATACTGCCTTCACCGTCGAACAGTGTCGTAAGTCCCCAGTTGGAGGCTACCCATATTATAACGACGAGCGCTACTTTTACGAATGTGCCTATGATGTTGATGTTTTCGGGGAAAACCCTGTCAGCGTTGAAGTAGTAGTTATCAAACTGCTTGTCGAGGATGCTTGTGATAACGTAAAGGACTATCATCAGAATAGCAATGTAGGTCTTTCCTCTTTTTTCATGTTTAAGATCCCAGAAACCGTCAAGCGGGTGTGTGGCGACATGAAACGTATACAAAAGGTCCTTGCCGAATGTTTTAAGCTTTCCCATTATTCAGGTCTTCCTCCCGTCTTGATGAATTTCTTGAACTTCTTATACCAGCCGAACAGCACTGCCGCTACCGCAACAACTATGATACCCGTCATGAGATACGGCATGATATCCTCAAGCACCTTATCGCGGTACTTATAGAATGCTTTACCGTATTCATCCTGCGAATAGCCCTTCATGAAGTAATCCGCCGCATCAAGGTAACCCTGACGTTGTTTATCGGAATCAAGCTCCTCGGCGGCATCCATGTAAAGCACCTTGCCGACACCGCGGTATGCAAGCGATGAGTTCGATGACATGCCGAGTATCTTGTTCCACGATTCAACGGCATCCTCATACCGCCGTTCCTCATGGCTGTTTACAGCTTCTCTCATGATAAGCCCGTATTCGGTGGGAACGTAAGTCGTCATCTGTGCGCCTTCGGAGTCAAGTATCACTATCGTCTGGTCATCAAGCAGAAGCTCTATAGCAGTCGGTGTAAGGCTCGTTCCCTTTGTAAAGCCGACCTGCTCTTCACGGGTGACGTTATCAAGTTCTTCGCCCGTTGTCGTAAGTCGCTGACCGAGTGCGCCGAAGACGTACAGCAGCTCACCGGTGCTTGTATAAGTAAATACTCTTCCTTTCTGGGAATCAAGTATGCTTGAAAGTCCGTTTTCGGAAACCGCAACATCTACTATATATGAATACGTTGAACGGTTAGCGCCGTCGCCCTCGTCGCCCGAGGGAGGTATGATACCCTGACGCTGTAAAACGTCCGAGCCCGCGGCGTTGAGCTTTCTGAGCGCCGCGCCGACCTCCGAGCTGCTGGTGAAATGCGATTTGAGGTCTTCAACGGCAAGCTGTGATATCGTGCCGTACACAAAGCCTTCCGCATCAAGTGCTACATTACTGTATACAGTGGAAAGGTTTTGCTGCATAAGCTCCTTCGCCTTAGCGGTGAACAGACGGTTAAGCAGTGACGAAAGTGTCTGCTTTGTTTTGGTCGCACCGAAGAACTTGGTGAAATTGCCGTCCTTATCAAGCTCTACAAGTCCCTGATAGCAATCCTTCGAAACAACGAACATTCTCATTGAATGGTCGATAACTATCTTCAAAGGCTTATAAGTTATATCGGAAACCGATGATGTGCCGGTAGTCTCATTCGTGTTTATTTCTTCGTCGGCTTCACCGCCTTCCGTATTTTCGGCAGCGTCGGTATTTTCCGTTTCATCGGTAGTGACATTTTCGTCAGTCTCCGCATCGGCGGGAGCTTCCTCGCCTTCGCCTTCGGTTTCCGCGTCGGGATCAAAGGTCTTGGAGAAATACTGTGAGATATCGGGATCGTCGAATGTTCTGTCGAAGCTGAACAATCCGGCTTCGATATCAAATGTAAAGCGTACTATGCGTTTGTTATCCGTATCGCAGACATAAAGCATATGTTCTTCATCGTAAAAGTCGATGCCGTTGGGTGATGCGAAACCGTCTTCCGTACCGTTGTTATCCCAATTCTTTATTATCTGCTTAACAGTGTGCATGTCTTCATCAAGCACGATTATGCGGTTATTGCCCGTATCGGATATAATGATGTTGCCGTTATAATCGAACTGCTTCATATCCTGCGGATTGCTCATCGGCACTCCGTCAAGACTTTCAACACCGATCGAGCCGCTGTCGATGACCGTATCGGGAACATACGCCTGCGGCTCGGGATAGAAGCCCGATTCCGTTATCGTATAGTTCTGATACGGTGCGGCGAACGATGTTACCGAAACCGTCAGTGCGATCACGGCGGTAAGCGCAATACAAGTAAATTTCTTTAATTTCATAAATACGCTCCCTCCTTAATCCTTCATACCTGACGTAGCCATCGTTTCGATAATGTTGCTCTGAGAAATGATGAACATCACTATCGGCACAAACATCAGTATTACCGTTACGGCATTCGCTACGCCCTGACGCGCTATACCGGTCGAAACTATCTGGTTGAGCGCGTAAGGCAATGTCTTTAATTGCTCACTTTGAATGAATACCGAAGCACCGAGGTTCCAGAGGTTCTGCACCGAGAATATCATAAGTGTCAGCCATGCTGATTTTACCTGCGGAAGCACTATCGACCAGAATATTTTGAAGCTTCCCGCGCCGTCGATACGCGCGGCTTCTATAAGCGACTTCGGTATCTGGCTCATGAACTGCTGCATGAGGTACATACCCATCGAAGCACCGAACGTCGGGATGATTATCGCCCAATAGGTATCTATCATGCCGAGACGTGCCTTTATCATGAACAACGGGATCCAAAGCACCGTACCGTTGAACATAAGAGAAGTAACGATCATGCCGGAGATGAACTTTCTGCCCGGAAAGTTATAGAGCGAAAGCGGATATGCGCACATCGAGCAGAAAACTATCTGTCCGAATGTACCGACCGAGGTAATCAACAGTGTGTTGAAGAAATATCTCGTAAACGGTACCCATGAATTACCCATCAGCACGAACAGGTCCGTATAGTTGTTGGTGACCCAACGGTTTGGCAGAAGCGTCGGAGGGAATTTGAAAAGCTCATCCATAGGTTTGAAGGAGTTTCCGACCGCATACACCATGGGCAGTACCATCAGGCATGCAACTATGCACAGGAATGCGATTCCGACAAAATTACCCGCGCCGGAGCGGTTGAGTTTTTTTGCCATGCTTACTCACCCACCTTCGAAAGTAATTTTTTGATTATCTTATTGGTAACGATCATCATAAGGAACAGCAGTACCGCGATCGCGCAGGCATAACCAAGCTCCATTCGGTTATTGGCGTAGTCCTCCATGTGGTGGATAAGCGTATTGGCAACGTAGTCCTGCGACGGGAAGCCGACGAGGTTCGTTATCTGTGCGCCTACCGAGAATGCACCGGTGATGCTCATTACAGCACCGAACATAAGCTGAGGCTTCATATAAGGAAGTGTTATGAACCACAGCTCCTGCCATCTGTTCTTTACGCCGTCTATCGCGCCCGCCTCATAAAGAGTGCGGTCAACGTTCTGCAAGCCGGCGATGAATGTAAGGAAGCTCGTGCCCAAGCTCGACCACAATATAACTATCAGACAGCATGGGACGATGTAATTGACATCTTCAAGCCATTTGATGTTGGTGAGCGTGATGCCGGTATTCATAAGGAAACCGTTAAGCAAGCCGTACTGGTCCGATGAAAAGATTATCTTCCATACGGGGTAAACACTTGCAAGGCTGGGCGCGTAATAGAACAGTGTCATTACGGCTCTCGTTCTTCTGCCAAGCTCATTTATGAGCCAGGCGAAGAACAGTGACATGAGATATCCGCCGGGACCTATGATGACCGCGAAGAATATCGTGTTCTTGAACGATGTCATGAACAGGTCATCGGCAGTGAAAAGTCTTATATAGTTTTCCCATCCGGTGAATACCGGGGGCTCAAGCACGTTGAAGTATGTGAAGCTGAAGTAAATGGCAACGAATACCGGAAGCACCGTAAATACTATAAATACCAACAAATACGGAAGCATAAAGAGGTAAAGGCTGCCGCTCTTGCGCATCTCACGGAATTGGTAGTGAAGCCAATCCGCGAAAAATGACTTCTTTTTAGGCTGAGCGAGTTCTTGTTCGTTAGTCATTATCCTTTACTTCCTTTCGGTTTAGTCATTTCGACGATCTTGTCGGCAAATTCTTCACGCTTACGCGCTATTTCCTGGTTGATCTTGCTGACGTACTCAACGAATGTCGTATTCGGGTCGGTATCATTGTTGATAACTTCCTTCCATGCGAACTCGATGTTACGCGCTGTATAGTAACCGCCGGGAACCTGAGGTACTGCCTTGGCATGCTCCCACTGGAGCTGTATCATGCTCATGGATTTCTTATCCCACGGCAATCTTGCCATAGCCTTCAGGTTTGCGGTCTGATAACGTGCCGCCGCGCCGAGCAAGCTTTCGATCTCGGTACCGAAGCGGTACTGCGCGTCATCGCCGGTCCACCATTTCATGAATTCCCATGCACGCTTTGCTCTGTTCATACCTTTTTCGGTAGTGGTATCTATCGAAAGCATTACGCAACCGCTCGTAGAGCTTGCGCAGGAGTGATCCACAACAAGCTCGCCGTTTTCATCATAGAGCTTATTGCCGTTCTCGTCATACTGTACCGTGCCGGGAACAAGAGAGAATTCCCAAAGTCCCTGTATTTCGGGAGCAAATACGGCAAGCTGTGAATACTGACTGTAGCTTGCGATACCTACCGGAACCTCACCAGTTCTGAAACGGTTGGAGAAATCGTAGGTATTCGGAAGATCGTAAAGTGTGTAGAACTGAGTCCATTCCTTGAAGGCGTCAAGCGCCGGATCGGAAGTCAGGTCAGTCGTCACACGGTCATCCGTGTAATACTTTCCGCCCTTCTGATAAAGAAGCATTGCATAGGAAAGGTTACCGCTTCCTACCGCACCTACTACGGGAACGGGCATTGCGAACGTCATCTGTTTGTTCTGCAATTCGCCGATGATGAAGTAAACATCTTCCCATGTCTGCGGAGGCTCAAGTCCCATTTCGTCAAGGATATCGGTACGGTAGAATATCATGTAGAAATCCTGCGTTTCGGGCACGGCATAAATTCCGTTACCGAATGTGAAGGGGTCTACCGCACTTGAAGCAAATCTTTCGGTATTGCAAAGAATATCCGCGTAATCGGGGAACAGCTCTTCGTCAGCCAGATTCATTACCGCGCCGCGGAATGCATAGTTGACCGCCGCCTCAGCATTACGTGAAAGACATATCTCGGGACCTATTCCCGAAAGCACCGAGGGAAGAAGCGAGCCGCCCGCAACAAGTCGCGTGCTGACCATTATTCCCGATTCGGTCGTAAACATATCGTCGATAAGCTGTTTAAGTATGGTAGCGTTATCGCGCGAGCCGGTAAGACCTGCGCCGGTCTCAAGCCATACTATAACGGGATCCTGACCGTCGGTCGAAACGGTGCCGCCGATGTTGTCGTAGTCCTCTGTGAATGATGCTATGAACGAGCGTATCTCGTGGAACATCTTCGCAAAGAATCCGGCATCGGCATTCGGTATCTGCTTGGCGTTGATGGCTTCTTCGGTCGTAACCGCCAAGTAATCGATCTCAAGCGGGTTCTCACTCATGTCGTTTATCCATGTACCCATCGCGGCGATGGCATCCTTGAAGTTTCCGAACAGAGTGTTTATCTTTGTATAGTCGCCGTCTATCTGCTTAAGGATAAGTATCATGTTCTTGATGCTTGAAAGCTGTGCGCTTGCGCTCTTGCCGAATACTTCGACAAATTCAGCCTCAAGGTCAAGAAGATGACCGTATTCAACATGTATTATGCTGAGTGCATCCGGCACCATGGTGTTGAGCATGTAGTCGGCGTTCGCGTCGGGTGTTGAGCCCGTTATCATAAGTATACGTCTGTACGCAACGTTAAGCTGAGTAAGTATGCTCTGAGCTTCCGCAAGCATATCACCGAGGTCGCCGAGCGTCGTCTCAAGACGTATCTTGTTCTTGCCTTCGTTAAAGTAGAAGTAATATGTGCCGTTCTCCTCATCACCGAGAAGGTAGTTGGAGAATGAGTTATCATATTGGAATTGCAGGTTACCGGCTTCAAGACATGGCTGTACACCGTTTATCGTAAGCTTACGGGTAGTGTACATACCGTTAAGAGTGTTCTGGCGTGCCTTGAAGTTGATGGCATAAAGACCCGCTTTTTCTACCTCTACCGCCCACTCTACCCACTCGTTGGGGCTCTGCCACTTATCCGCACCGATAGTATTGTATCTTATCTTGCTGTGATGGTACGGTGCCGTAACGGGAGACGATCTGTCTGTTATCGCATAAAGCGTCGGCGATGACTTGAGGATATCATATGTAACATCCTTCGTTGCATCGTATGCGGTAGTATCAACAGGGTCGATATAATTATTATACTTATTGATTATATCCGTGTTAAGGAATGTATCCGCCTGCTTGCCGGTATACGTTGACGGATCGTGCAGACCTTCAGCCTGAATGAATACCGTCTTGACGCCCTGTGCCTTTGTATATCCCGCGGCGGCATATTCCTTTGCAAGCTCGGCATAAGACGGTGCCGCTTCTATCTGATGGATCTTTGCAAACTCAACGACCATGCCTTCCTTTACGGCTTCGAAGGCAAGGACATGCGTGCCTGCTTCAAAATAGAATTTGAAGGGTTCAAGCTCGTAGCCCATATAGTCGCGGACGGATACCTCCTGCCACTGACCTGTCTCCTGCTGATAGGGACGCTTTTCGTTCAGTGTCTGAGAATCTACCGTCAGAAGTCCGGAATCCTTCCATACTCTTTCAAAGTTTACCTGTCTGGCCTCATAGAAAGGTACTTTGCCGTCGATGTAGACTTTTCTCTGCACTGCGGAGCTTTTACTTTCGGTGGTGTACTGCACACCGTCTTTTTCGTAAGTAAGCTCATCGTAGGCGAAATACGAAAGAGTAATGTTATATAAGCCGGATGTTTTTACATCAAACTTCCAGCCGCATATTCCTTCGTCATAGAACAGTGCGCCCTCACGGAGATCTTCGGGTGTGTTGTCTGCGGCGACCTTGACGATCGGAAGTGTTCCCTTGTTTTCTCCCGTCTCGCCGTCAAATTCAACAGCTTCCTTTCCGCTTAATACGATCTGTTCTTCCGGCAAAGCCGCGTCCTTATATTTACCGCGATATACCGCATAGTCATCATTGGTATCGACTTTACCGTTGAATGCTGCGGTATCGGTAATATCAGCCGCTTCTTCGCCTTTTTGATCTTCTGTTGCGTTTATCTGCTGTTCTCCCGATGTGTCATCCGGTGCAGCGAACGATACGCATGCAAGCACCGATAGCACCATTGAAGCTACGAGAACAAAGATAAGCGCTTTGTTAAGCAAAGACTTCATGTTTTTCCTCCTGAAAAATTTTGCTTTCCGCTACGGTGACTTTCCCGTCTGCCGCGGCGGAAAAGGGTACACTTTTGCAGAGTGATACATAATATCTACTGTATGATACCACCAAGAAACGAAAAAGTCAATATCCAACATTAAATTTTTTGTTATAATGTCGAAGCCGGTTGCGCGCGTTTTATGCCGAATTTACGGGCAATTTATTTTTTCTTCGCCATCAGTTAAAAAATAATTTACATTTATCTTTCATCTCAAGTACCGCTTTATCGGCGCAGATTTTCCTTTTATTATTTTTACTGCGATTCGCGTTGTTTTTTTCATTTTAGGTATTGACATATCCGTCGGATTAGAGTATAGTTATCAGTGACAATTCAGGAACTTTTTCCGGCGTATGTGAGGTGTTTATCATGAAAACACTAAAACAACTGTTCCATTATTTCACACCTTATTTGGGTATCATGGTACTGTACTTGTTTATGGGTGCTTTGATAGTGTCGTTGGCTATGCTTTTGCCAATGATAACAAAGTACATCATATCGTCAGTTATCGGTGATGCTCCTTTTTCGATTTTGGGAATAAGCATAACCGATAAGGGGCAACTTTTCCTGTGGCTCGCTCTGGCATGGATAACGATAATCGTTGTCCGTCAGGGGCTTGCATACCTGCGTTCGTATCTCATGACGAACAGCTCGATAAAGGCAGTATGCAAAATGCGCGAAGATGTTTTTCAAAAAATGCTGTGGCAGTCCAAGACATTCATGCGCAACGAGAACACCGGCAACATTCTCACTGTCATCAACGGCGATACCGAAATGATAAAGACTTTCATCACCGGCACGATCCCGGCTATCATCGAAGCGCTGTTCGGCTTCATCTTCGCCAGCATAATGATAGGCAGAATGAGCTATATAATGGTTATAACCGCATATATCTTTACCGTGCCGCTGTTCATATTCTCGCGCAAGTTCAGCAAAGTGTTTTATAAGTGGTATCATTTCGTGCGTGAATCAAGCGCCGAGTTGAGTACCGTTACACAGGAAAACCTCAACGGTATAAGGATAGTAAAGGCGTATGCGCAGGAGGAGCAGGAAAAAGTCAAATTCGAGAAGAAGAACGATCTTTTCCGCTATCACGCAATAAATTATATGGTAATATGGGGTAAAAATTTCATTCCCTTCGGCGTAATAAGCTATCTGCCCAACATCGTGCTGACCGCCGTCGCCGCCATGCTCGTCATCAACGGCAAAAACGGCTTCATGGGTATTTCGCAGACGATGCAGCTTGCGGAATTTGTTGCCATAGGCGGATATGTCGGCTATATCCTCGTTCCGTTCCAGAATGCCAATAACTGGCTCAATCAGGCACAGCAGGCAGTGACAAGTGCCGAAAAGGTCTGCAACTTCATCAATTCCGGCTCGCTTATCGCATCAAAGCCCAACGCAAAAAAGCCCGACGTTTCATCGGTTGACATCAAGCTTGAAAACGTAAGCTTTTCGGTAAACAAAAAGGTTATATTAAAAGATGTCAATATTGATCTTCCGCAGGGCAAATCGCTCGGTATAATGGGCACGACCGGAAGCGGAAAGACTGTTATAACCACGATGATGGCTCGCTTTTTCGATCCTACAAGCGGCAAGGTAACTGTAAACGGCATTGATGTGCGTGATATTGATCTGAACACACTGCGTTCATGCTTCGCGCCTGTTTTGCAGGATGTGTTCCTGTTCTCCGATACGATAGCCAAAAACATCGCATTCGGAAAGCCCGACGCAACTTTTGAAGATGTGCGCAGATGTGCAGAGATCGCTCAGGCACATGATTTCATCACCGAAACGCCCGATGAATACAACACTATCGTAGGCGAACGAGGAATGGGGCTTTCCGGCGGACAAAAGCAACGTATCTCTATCGCAAGAGCATTGCTCTATGACGCACCCGTGCTTGTTTTTGACGATGCCACAAGTGCGCTTGACATGGAGACCGAGCAAAAGCTTTATGCGGCGCTCCGTTCCGACGGGAGCAACAGAAGCCACATAATAGTTGCACACAGGATATCCTCGCTCAAGGATTGCGATGAGATCATCGTTATGGATCACGGCAGTATCGTTGAGCGCGGAACGCATGATGAGCTTGTCGCGCTCGGCGGGCTTTACTACGACATTTACAAGGAACAGTACGGCACTGTTCTTGATGCGATGTAAGGAGGCGGTATTATGGCACGCAACAGATATCTTGACGACGAAGAAGACAAGGCAAGGCTCAACACCTCCATTTTGAAGCGGCTGTTCCGCTACACCCTACCGTACAAAAAAATGTTCATCATCGGACTTATCCTGCTCGTGATAGAGGTGCTTATATCGCTTTTGTGGCCCCGGCTCGTGCAGTGGCTCATCGACGATGTGCTTAATACGGGTTCAAGGTACGAAAACAATGTCGGCATCATGCTTGCGGGCATAGGTGCAGTGACCGCCGCGCTGATGTTCGATGTATTCATCACATCCAAGCGCGTGGTATACATAACACGGCTCGGTCACGATACGATACACGATATTCGGAAAGAGCTTTTTGACCACATACAGACATTGACATTCAAGTATTTTGATGACCGCCCGGCGGGTAAGATACTTGTCCGTGTAACATCTTATGTCGATTCGCTTGCCAATCTGCTTTCAAGCCAGATATTACAGCTCATAGTCGATGCGTTTACTATTTTCTGCATAACCGTGATAATTTTCGTCATGAATTGGCGTTTGGCACTTATAAGTCTTGCCGTCCTCGTTCCTCTTGTGTTGTTTACAAATTACATAAGAAAGGTCATTGCGCATCACTCGCGTCTGGTGCGCAACAAAACGAGCAACCGTACCGCGTATATACACGAAAACATAATGGGCTTGTTCATCACGCAGTCATTCAACCGTGAGGACTACAACCACCGTGAGCTTGAACGCCTTGATAATGAAGTAAATGACCGCTATATCCCCTTCCATCTTGTAAGCTCTACAATGGGGCCCGTTGTTGAAATTCTTTCGACCGTTGCGCAGATACTTGTCTATTTCTTTGCGATACGCTTCATCGCCAACGGTGAAATGACGCTCGGTGCATTGACCGCATTCGCCTCATATATGACGCGTTTCTGGCAGCCGATATCATCGTTCACCACAATATTCAACCAGTTCTGCGAAGCGACGGGAAATATCGAAAAGATATTTGAGACCATCGACGAAACGCCCGATATAACCGATTCCGAAAACGCATATGAGCTTCCCGAGGTCAAAGGGCGTGTGGAATACAAAAATGTTACCTTCGCTTACGATAAGGACAATATAGTGCTTGACAACGTTTCGTTTACCGTTGAGCCGGGACAGATGATAGCTTTTGTCGGTCCTACCGGCGCGGGCAAAACTACCGTTGTCAACCTGCTTTCACGCTTTTACGATGTCACCGGCGGCAGTGTTACGATAGACGGTCACGATGTGCGTGACGTAACGCTTGACTCTCTGCGTACACAGGTCGGCGTAATGATGCAGGATTCTTTCGTATTTTCCGGCACGGTGCTTGATAACATCCGCTACGGTCGCCCCGAAGCCACCGACGAGGAATGCATCAGCGCCGCAAAGAAAATATATGCATCCGACTTTATTGAAGCACTTCCCAACGGCTACAACACCGTGCTTCAGGAAGGCGGTGCAGGGCTTTCCACAGGTGAACGTCAGTTGCTTTCGTTCGCCCGTGCGATACTTGCCGACCCGCGCATACTTATTCTCGATGAGGCAACGAGCAGTATCGACACAAAAACCGAGCTTCTTATCCAGCGTGCATTGCAGAAACTGCTTGAAGGCAGAACGAGCTTTGTCATAGCGCACCGTCTTTCCACCATAAAGCGTGCCGACCAGATAATGTGCATAGCTAACCACGGCATCGCCGAGCGCGGCACGCATGCCGAGCTTATGGAGAAAAAAGGTATTTACTATGATCTCAACATGAGCCAATACAATGCACTCGTGAACGGAGGTTAATGAATGATATATCTTGAAGCGGCGATCCTGCTTTTTGTGATCACAGCCGTGGTCTTACTTGCGATGCTGATAAAAAAAGTTGCTTCGGTCAAACAGGATGACTCGCTGATAAAATCGCTCCGCGCGGAAAACGAATCGCTTCGCACAATGATAACACAGCAGAACAGTGATATGCGACGCGAAATAGGCGATTCAGTCAAGAACAGCATGGATTCCTTCGGCGGGCTTATGCGCGACAGCTTAAAAAGCTTTTCGGAAGCGCAAAATGCCGCTAACGAGAGTGAAAGCCGTCAACTCTACGATATGCGCCGCAGTATGGAAAACAATCTATACTCGATCCGGGAGGAAAATTCAAAAAAGCTTGAGCAAATGCGTGAAACGGTCGATGAAAAGCTTTCGCAAACTCTTGAAAAAAGACTGACGGAAAGCTTTGAATCGGTAAGCAAACAGCTTGAAAGCGTATATAAAGGGCTCGGTGAAATGCAGACGCTGGCTTCAAGCGTCGGTGATCTGAAAAATGCGCTTACCAACGTTAAAGTGCGCGGCACATGGGGTGAGGTCTCGCTCGACAGCCTGCTTTCTCAGGTGCTTTCGCCCGAACAGTACGAAAAGAATGTCAAGCCCGTACCCCGCTCATCGAATATCGTCGAATTTTGCATCCGCCTGCCGAACAACGACAATAATGATATAGTTTATCTGCCTATCGATTGCAAATTTCCCATTGAGCAATATTTGCGGCTTTGCGATGCTTCCGAAAAGAGAGATGCCTCAGCTGTTGACGAAGCCGGCAAACAGCTTGAAGCTTCAATAAAGCTCAGCGCACGCACGATACGCGATAAATACATCGCTCCGCCGTACACGACCGATTTTGCCATAATGTATCTGCCGATAGAAGGACTTTACGCCGAGGTCGCACGGCGCAGCGGGCTTTGCGAGCTTCTGCAACGTGAATACCGTGTGACCGTCGCCGGACCGACCACTATAGGTGCTTTTCTCAACAGCCTTCAGCTCGGCTTCAAAACACTTGCGATACAAAGACGGACAAGCGAGATCACAAAATTGCTCACACGCATCAGAGATAATTTCCAAAAATTCGCGGGACTGCTTGAAAAAACAAGCGATAAGCTCGATGATGCGAAAAAGAACATTGACCTTGCCGCAAAGCGTTACGGCATGATAGATGCCCTGCTTGATAAGGCGGATACGCTTGCACCTCCCGGTGATACCGGAATGCCTGCGCTTGACGTGCCGGAAGAATGATTTTGACGGTGTTCTGTTTTTTCAGGACACCGTTCTCTTTTTCGGTTTTTACGCCAAATTATCACAAATAATTTTCTTGATAAAACAGATAAAATATGTTAAAATAGTAAAAACTTTCCGAAAAGGAACAAGCGTTTGTGGAAAATATCAGAACAGTAGTTGCCGAAAACATAATAGCGCTTCGGCGCCGTGACAACATCACGCAAGCCGAGCTTGCCGAAAAACTGAATTATTCCG
Organism: Clostridia bacterium; assembly: GCA_045601365.1. Lineage (GTDB taxonomy): Bacteria > Bacillota > Clostridia > Christensenellales > QALW01 > UMGS1322. Next base: position 75,917 of record JAZRZN010000096.1, read on the forward strand.
ACAAGGCAGTTTCCAAATGGGAGCGCGGTGAATCGTTGCCCGATATAGCCGTACTTAAAGCCATTGCCGAGCTTTTTGATGTTTCAATAGACTATCTCACCGAAGCCGAACATGCTTCGCCCGCGCCCGTAAAGCTGCATACAAAAAAGCATAATTGCAGATTTATAATCGCCTTGTGTATAATGCTCGTGTGGCTTATCGCAACAAGTGCTTTTGTTGTAATAAATACGTTTTTCCCGCATATAAAACTGTTTTGGCTCAGCTTTGTGTACGCCGTACCCGTTTCGCTTATAGTTTGGCTCATACTTAATTCTATATGGTTCGACCGCCGGAAGAATTTTCTTATAATCTCATTTTTGATGTGGTCGGTTCTGATCGCAGTATTCCTGCATCTGCTTGCAATAGGACTTGTCAAATGGCAGATATTCGTTCTCGGTGCCCCGGGACAGGCGATCATTCTTTTCTGGTCACGGCTTAAAAGGACAAATATGAAATGATCAAATTAAGAGCTTACACGCCAAACGATGCAAAAACCGTACTTTCATGGTGTAAAAACGAAAAATCGTTCTATCAGTGGACTGCCGGAGTTTTGGGAAAATATCCTCTCTCCGAAGAAGAATTCAATAAGGTGGATTCATTTATCGCTTTCATCGCATATGACGAAAGCGGTGCCGTCGGTTTTTTCACGCTTCGTGATCCCGGAAAAGGCACGAATGAATTGCGTTTCGGCTTCGTTATTGTCGATGACGGCAAGCGCGGCATGGGCTACGGAAAACGCATGCTTGCTCTCGGTTTGGATCACGCATTTGACGTGTGCCGTGCCGATAAAGTTACGATAGGCGTTTTCGAAAACAATCCGTCCGCATATAATTGCTACAGCTCACTCGGTTTTCTTCCTTCCGAAACCGATCCCGTAACGCACTACAGCATTCTCGGCGAAGATTGGCAATGTCTTGAGCTTGAGATGATCAAACAGCAGTCTCATGCCGTTTCACCTTGATATCTCCGTATCTTCTGTATTTTTATCTGAAAAAAACTCCCGGCTTATTCCGGGAGTTTTTTCAGATAGTCATATATCATTTATATATCGCGTACTTGCGTCACCTCGCAGGCATTTTTGATAATGCCTACGGCTTTCATCAGCACATCATCGGGAATATTGAGTGCAGGCAGGAGACGCACCTTATCCTTTGCCGCAAGACACAGCACGCCGTTTTTGATGCATTCGTTTATTACGTCGGCGGCGGGCTTGACCGTTTTGATGCCGAGCATAAGTCCCATGCCGCTTACCGATTCGATCCCGCTTGCATTCGCCAATGCATTTCTTACGGCGGCAGATTTTCTGTTTACGCCGTCAAGCAAGGCATCATCTATACGCGAAAGGATGCTTATTGCGGCGGCACAGCTCACGGGATTCCCGCCAAACGTTGAACCGTGATCGCCGAATGACAGTACACCCGATACCTTTTTTGAAAGCATCGTCGCGCCGAGCGGCAGACCGCCTGCAAGTCCTTTTGCGGTGGATACGATATCGGGCTGTAAGCCGTAATTCATATACGAATACAGCTTGCCCGTGCGTCCGTTGCCGGTCTGCACCTCATCAACTATAAGCAGAATGTCGTTTTTTGATATATATTCGCTGAGTTCACGGGCGAATTTTTCGTCCAAAGCAATGACTCCGCCTTCGCCCTGAATACATTCTATCATCACTGCGGCAACACTCGTCGAAGCGCAGATCGCTTCAAGCTCACAGATGTCGCCTGCCGTTATATGCTCAAAGCCCGGCGTAAGCGGGTTGAACAGTTCATGGTAATGCTCCTGCCCCGTAGCGGCAAGTGTCGTCAGTGTTCTGCCGTGAAAGCTGTTTCTGAGCGTAACGACGGTGAAGTGATCACTGCCTTTTTTCTCTGCGGCATACTTGCGTGCGACCTTTATTGCACACTCATTGGCTTCCGCACCGGAATTGGAAAAGAACACCTTATCGAAGCCCGTGCGTTTGCACAGCATTTCGGCAAGTTTTGCGCACGGCTCGGTATAGTACAGATTCGATGCATGCTGTATCTTACTTATCTGTGTCTTTACCGCATCCTGCCATATCTCGTCGCATATGCCGAACGATGTTACGCCGATGCCGGAGCCCATGTCGATATATTCCTTGCCGTCTGTATCATATACAAGCGAGCCCTTGCCCGAGACAAGCTCAACGGGAAAACGCTTGTACGTTCCCGCAACATACTGTTTATCGGTTTCCGAAATGCTCATATTATCATGACCTTTCATTATTGTAAATGTCCGTGTGTCCGCTGCTGACCATGGTACCCGCACCTTCGTCGGTAAGCAACTCCATCAGAATAGAATGCGGCACACGTCCGTCCATTATTATAACGTTCTTTACTCCCCTGTTGATCGCATCTATACAACAGTTTACCTTCGGTATCATTCCGCCGGAAACAGTGCCGTTCTCAAACAGTTTTTTTGCCTCGTCAACGGTTATTTCGGGTATCAGCGTCGAAGGATCGTCCTTATCGGTAAGAATGCCTGCGATATCGGTCATCATTATAAGGCGTTCGGCATTGAGCGCACCCGCGATGCACGCCGCGGCGGTATCACCGTTGATGTTGTATGTGTTGCCGTCACGGTCACACGCGACTGTCGATATGACCGGAATATAGCCTTTTTCAAGAATGTCCGTTACCGGCTCGATATTTATATCGGTTATCTCTCCGACATAGCCGAGCTTTTCGTTCTTGAACTTTGCTTCGATCAGCCTGCCGTCGATGCCGGAAAGCCCTATCGCCTTACCGCCCTGTATCTCAAGCAGATTAACAAGCGTCTTATTGACCTTGCCCGCAAGCACCATCTGCACTATATCCACCGTTTCTCTGTCGGTCACGCGCAGTCCGTCAACAAATTCGGGCTTCTTTCCGAGCTTGTCCATAAGCTCGTTAATCTCAGGTCCGCCGCCGTGAACGAGAACTATCTTTACGCCTATCAGATGCAGAAGAACGATATCCTCCATCACCTGCTGTTTGAGCTGGGCGTTTATCATTGCATTGCCGCCGTACTTGACAACTATCGTTTTACCCGTGTAGCGGCGTATATACGGTAATGCCTGAGTAAGCACCTCTGCACGTTCTGCATTTGAAAAATCGTTATACATCCTGTCCGCTCCTTATTATGTTCTGTAATCGCCGTTGATCTTTACATAATCGTATGTAAGATCACAGCCGCGTGCAGTAGCAGAGTATTCACCGCTGTTCAAGTGAACGATGATCTCTATCGCATTTTCCGAAAGTATTTTTTTGGCGATATCCTCCGAAAAATCAACACCCGCTCCGTTTTTGCATACGAGTATCTCCCCTGCCTTGCTTTTGAAAAATACATCTATCTTGTTTACATCCACATCTGCGCCGCTGTAGCCGATGGCGCAAAGCACACGCCCCCAATTCGCGTCCGCACCGAACATTGCCGCCTTGAGCAATGATGAGCATACGACGCTCTTTGCCACGGTCTTTGCGCACTGCTTATCCTTTGCACCGTCAACGATGCATTCAAGCAGTTTTGTTGCGCCCTCGCCGTCACCTGCTATCATGCGGCAAAGCTTGACCGTCACTTCGTTAAGCGCTTTTTTGAAGGTGTAGAAGTCATCGCCTTCTTCGGTCACCGTTTTGTTGCCCGCCATTCCGTTTGCAAGCACCGTGACCATATCGTTCGTCGAAGTATCACCGTCGATGCTTACCATATTGAACGTGTCCTCAATATCCTCCGAAAGTGCCTTTGCAAGCATTTTGGGCGAAACGGAAGCATCGGATGTGATGAACACGAGCATCGTAGCCATGTTCGGATGGATCATGCCGCTGCCCTTTGCTATGCCGCCGATCCTGCAAGTTTTGCCGCCAAGCTCAAATTCAACAGCTACCTCTTTTCTTACGGTATCCGTGGTCATTATGCCTTCCGCCGCATCTCCGCCGCCTTCACGCGACAGAGCCTTTGCAAGCGGGGCAATGCCCGATGCGATAGGCGCGATATCAAGCGGCTGACCGATAACGCCTGTCGATGCCACTACGACATCATCAGCCGAAATACCAAGCTCGTCGGCAAGCAATGCACTCATCTGCTCCGCTATTTCGATGCCGTTCGCGTTGCAGGTATTGGCGTTGCCGCTGTTGCAGATCACCGCCTGCGCGATGCCGTTTTCAAGATGTTTTTTTGTCACCGTGAGCGGTGCGCCTTTTACGAGATTCGTCGTATACACAGCCGCCGCCGAAGCGGGAACACTGCTGAATATGAGTGACAGATCCTTTTTTGTTTTATTCTTGCGTATTCCGCAATGTACACCCGAGGCCGTAAAGCCGGTTGCGGCACATATACCGCCGTCAATAAATTTCATATTCTGTCATTTCCTTTCAAAGTCAGTTAATATTCAAGCCCTCGGTTTCATCCGCACCGAGAAGAAGATTCATGTTCTGTATAGCCGCGCCCGACGCACCTTTGCCGAGATTGTCAAAGCGCGAAACAAGAAGTATCCTGTCATCATTTCCGCACACTGTGATCTCCATGGCATCACTGCCGCTGAGAGTCGCCGCCGAAAGAAACGCATCGTCGTTTTCCATGAAGCGTACAATGCCGCTGTTGTAGTACGATGAATATATCTCCTTTATTTTTGCGATATCCCCGCAAATATCCGATGCAAACAGCGGCACGGTCACCTGCATCCCCGAATAGTACGGCGCGACTATCGGGCAGAATACGGGCAGTGTGTCAAGCCCTGTGACCTTTGCCATTTCCGGCAGATGTTTATGTGCCTGAGAATTGCCGTACATGCGCGGTGCATCAAGTAACTCATCGCGTTCGTCACCTTCATATTCGGCTATCATCTTTTTCCCGCCGCCGGAATAGCCTGTCAGTGAAAAGCAGGTAAGCTTCGCGTCCCTTCTGATGATACCGTTTTCGACAAGCGGAGCTGCAAGCGAAACGAACCCGCTTGCGTGACATCCCGGGTTGGCTATGCGCTTGGAAGCTTTTATTTTTTCGCGCATTCCCGTAAGTTCGGGAAAACCGTATACCCATGCATTATCCGTCCTGTGCGCGGTAGAAGTATCTATTACAGCCGTTGAGGTATTTTCGATAAGCGATACCGATTCCTCGGCGGCGCTGTCCGGCAAGCATAAAAATGCAATATCTGCGCTGTTTAATGCATCACGCCGTGCCTCGGGAGATTTGCGCAACTCATCGGGCAGCGTGATAAGCTCTATATCTTTTCGTTCCGTAAGACGATCGTATATGCGTAATCCGGTCGTTCCGGCACTTCCGTCAATGAATATTTTTGCCAAGAAATATCACATCCCTGTATAATTATGCAGTAATAATACACCATTTATGTGAAAATGTCAAACGATTTATGTAAAACTTTTTGTAAATATTTACTTTTAATTTTATAATGATCGCTTGCGTATCACATTTTTATTGACAACGTTCAAAACCGTAGTACAATATATATGAGAAAAAAAGCAAAGGAATGACAGTATGCAACCGAAGGTTATCGACGATCTGATAGATATAATCGTACACAGTGTTGAACAGCACAAGCTCGGAACGGGGCAGTATTCACGCTGGCTGTGGGATAACGGAAAAGGACGCGATCTCGGCGTAAACGAATACGGCTGTGCCGATGCCGCAAATATTCTCTATACAGTAGGGCGTTTCCCCGGCGACCCGGAGGAACGGGCGATATGGATAAAAACTTTGCAGGGCATGCAGGATCCAGAAACAGGCTTATTCCATGAGCCTACACACCATTTTCTTCACTCCACGGCACACTGCTCCGCCGCGTTGGAGCTTTTTGACGCAAAACCGCTTTATCCGGCTAAGGCACTTGAAAAGTACGCCACTGTAGAAGGACTGTACACGCTTTTCGAAAAAGAACTTACATGGCAGAATCCGTGGGATGAATCGCATCAGGGTGCAGGCATTCTGCCGTCGCTCGATAACACCGGGCGCATAGACCTCGAATGGAAAAATGCATATTTTGCATGGCTATGGGATCACACCGACCCCGAGACCGGTTTCTTCTACTATTCGTCAGATAACTCACCGAGAAAAGCCAAGCTCGTTGAATATCTTGCAGGCGGCTTTCATTTCTTCTTCAATCATGAAGCCGAACACAGACCGATGCGATATCCCGACAAAGTGATAGATTCATGTCTGCACCTGATGGATCCTGCGTGTCCGCCGAGCGAATGCTACGGCATGACACAGTTCATCGGCTTTTTGGATGTTGATGCGGTCTTTTCGCTTACGCGTGCCATGCGGCAGACCGACCACCGTTACCGCGAGGCAAAGTCGATACTTGAAAATTATGCCGAAAGATATCTTAAAATGTTTTATTCGCTTGATTACGCACACGACGAGTATTTCAACGATCTGCATTCACTCTTCGGCGCACTGTGCTGTCTTGCGGAGCTTCAAAGCGCTCTGCCCGGCAAGCTCATCACTTCAAAGCCGCTGAAGCTCGTGCTTGACAGACGCCCGTTCATTTGATGCGTTGTATGCGATGTTCCTCGTGCAAAGCCCGCACTTGCTTGGTATAGGTCATTTAATCATTCCTTTATGGCAAAATTGCTGCTTGCTGCGAATTTACATAAAAAGCACTTGTGTTTATGCCCAAATCGGCTAAATAATAAATCATTTGTTTTAATCGCTTATTAAGAAAATTTTCCATAATAATATTGCTGTTAATGAAAGAATAGTCTATTACAATCGCAATATCACTTGTTCCAACAACATTTGACAGTAATTCGTTCAAATTTTCCTTACTTTGTACCCTTAAAAGTGATCGGAATGAAACGCAGGGAATGGAACCATTTGGCAAGCTCACTTGTTAATTGTATAGTTCCGCTTCCGGCAAGCCGTCCCAAAACGTATCAAGGAGCTTATAAGTAGCTTTCATAGTTCGATCACTACTCCGGTATTTAATTCACTTTCGTAATTTTCACGAAAATGACGACTTTTTTCTTTGTGATTATACTACGGAATAGTACAAGGGGTATTTGACGAAAAAAATGGGTTTTGCGAGGTTATTTCTGCAATATCAGTTTTCCACCGTATAGCGCAACCAAATAGCACAATTTTTAATGAAGCATTTGCTTTGCAAATATGAAGCAGGGCTTCGCCGCCATGAAGCACTCGCTCGGCTCGCATGAAGCGAAGCGCACCCTGTTTTCCTTCATGTGCCGAAGGCACGCTTCATAGGGCGAAGCCCTGCTTCATTTTTCATGCACCGTTAGGTGCGCTTCATCGAAAAATCGGCAAGTTTCTGTTGAAACCTGCCGATTTTTCTGGAGCAGGTGACGGGAATCGAACCCGCGTAGTCGGCTTGGGAAGCCGAAACTCTGCCATTGAGTTACACCTGCATTGACGGTATTATAATACAGCACCGCAAATTTGTCAAATAAATTTCATTCATACTTCTTCGCATTCGCCGTTTTTCAAACAAAAAACATTTGCCTTTTCACGATATGTATTGTACAATATATATAATAAGTTTGAAAGGAAGTTTTTACAATGGATAAGTTTATCATCGAAACAAGCGCACGGCATGTGCATGTAACAAAAGAGCATCTTGAGATCCTTTTCGGAAAAGGCTATGAGCTTACCGTTAAAAAGAATCTTTCACAACCCGGACAATTCGCTTCAAACGAGCGTGTTACAGTCGTAGGTCCTAAAAAAGAGCTTGCCAATGTATCTATTCTCGGTCCCGTTCGTCCCGCTTCACAGGTAGAGCTTTCCGCAACAGATTGCCGTTCGATCGGTGTCGATATCGCCGTAAGAGAATCGGGCGACATCGCCGGTACTCCTGCCTGCAAGCTTGTAGGCCCCTGCGGTGAGGTAGAGCTTACCGAGGGTGTTATCGTTGCAAAACGTCACATTCATATGACTCCCGCCGATGCCGTAAAATTCGATGTTGCCGACAAACAAATAGTATCAGTAAAAGCCGAAAGTGAAGTGCGCGGATGCACATTTGATGATGTTGTCGTTCGCGTAAGTGACAAGTTTGCACTCGCGATGCATATTGATACCGATGAAAGCAATGCCGCGTTCGGTGTTAAAGAAGGCTATATCGTAAAATAACGGTTTAAAATTCGAAATGGCTGAAATCAAATTGCACAAACACGCTCGGCGTGTTTTTCAAATGTGCGAACGTTTTTTCCGTAAAACAAAAAACGGTTGAGGCCAAAGCCATATGCATATATGTTGAATCAAAAAAATAGGGGCTGCTTTCTTTCAAAAGCAGTCCCTATTATTTTTACCTGAAAAACTCATCCGCCCGCGAGAACAGTTCTGCCGCCTCGTCAACATACGGAAGCAGATCAACGCGTTCTCGGTTGACAAGCTCCATCGCCTTATCGTATTCGATGTGTGCGTGCTTAGCCACCATGATGAGGCATCGCAATCCGCCGAAATACTGCAGCATTTTATGGATTTGAGGCATCTGTTCCTCGGTACATGTGTCGAAGTAGCGACGCACAAGCTCGTTCCATATCCGTACCGGCAACTCGTTATCCTCCGGCTCAACGCCGAAAATGGCCTTCGCTCCGAGCGAAGTGGTACGCATTATCATATAATGGTAATACTCTGCGCCGATATCGAACAGCGGATGCCCGATCGAAACGTCCGCCATGTCCACAAACACAAGTTTGCCGTCCTGAACCATAATGTTGCGCGAATGGCAATCGACGTGGATCATCGTCTCACGGTACGGTACTGCGTCGATCAGACGATACAGTGTGGCAATTTCATCATCGCTCATATATTTTTTCAGCCCTGCCGCCCACTCATGGTATTTATCACGAATATCAGGGAACATCCCGACGATTGCCAGTGTTGAGTGAAATTGACGAAGCAAGGCAACATATTTGTCCATCAGCTCGTCAAATTGCTCGGGGTGATCCATGAAGTTTTGAGACAGCGTTTCGGCATTGATCAGCTCAAAAACCGTTCCGTACTGATTTCCGACCCGCACTACATCGTAGGGGATCGCAGTCGGGATCCCGGCAATAAATGATTTCTTCGCGCTGGCGGTCTCTTTATAGATTCTGTCGAGCGTAATCCGTTCACTGAATAGTTTGATGACCGTTTCGCGGTCATAGCGATAAACATTTGAGCTGAGACCGGCGCCGATGATCTCACACCCGTCGAGTGAAAGCTCCCTCATCACCCGTTTGGTATCAAACATTCCGGTAAAACCGGTCATTTCCAGCACTTCATACACCTCACGCGAGACATTGATTATCCGAAGAGTCTCCACGCACTTGCCGATTTTCAGCAACACACGCAACCCTGCCGAAGCAATATAAGCCAGTTCACAACAGTCGATTATCACCGCCGTCGGCTGATAAGCATTGATTTGCGCGAACATCTCCTGTTCCATATCCGCAACAGTATATGAATCCATACGACCGCTGATAAACAAAGTAAGCGTGCCGTTTTCAAAAGCAGAAACCATCACAATTCTCCTGACGAATAATTATTGCTAAACATATAGAATTATAGCATTATTCGCGTAAAATGTCAACGGCAAAATACAATTTTGGGCTTTTCCTGTTTCTCCACAGCGGATGACGGTTAACTCTCTGCCTAAGCGGTTGGGGGCAGCTACAAAAAAAGAGAACGTACTGCTACGTTCTCAATAGATTCCGGCGGCGACATACTCTCCCGGGCCGTCTCCAGCCAAGTACCATCAGCGCTGAAAGGCTTAACTTCTGTGTTCGGTATGGGAACAGGTGATCCCTTTCGCCAT
>JAZRZN010000097.1:0-1269 GCA_045601365.1 Clostridia bacterium
TGCCCGTGCGCTCATTCACGATCCCGAAATATTGATTCTTGACGAGCCGACAACGGGACTTGATCCGCAGACAAGAAAAAATCTGTGGGATGTGATCGGACAACTCCGAAAAGAAAAACAGATGACGGTATTTCTGACTACGCACTATATGGAAGAAACCGCCGATGCCGATTATATCGTCATCCTCGACGGCGGAAAAATCGTTGCCGAAGGTACACCGCTTCGGTTGAAAAATACCTATGCGGGAGATTATATTACCCTTTACGGTGCGGATGAAAAAAATATTGCAAAGCTCGGCTATCCTTATGAGAAAATCAGAGATGCCGTTCGCATTTCCGTCCCCGATACGAAAGCGGCGACGGAGCTGATTGTCACGCGCCCCGAACTGTTTTCCGACTATGAGGTCATCAAGGGGAAAATGGACGACGTGTTCCTTGCGGTGACCGGCAAAAAACTCGGCGGAGGCGGCGACAGATGAAGACATTATTTGCGTTTATCAGACGAAATGTAAAGCTCTTTTTCAAGGATAAAGGAATGTTTTTTACTTCCCTTATTACGCCGCTGATCCTGCTTGTGCTATATGCAACATTTCTCTCAAATGTCTATAAGGACAGCTTCGCTTCGGCACTTCCGGACGGCTTTACGATCTCCGAAGCTCTGCTGAACGGCACGGTCGCCTCACAGATGATTTCCGCTCTTCTTGCCGTGTGCTGTGTGACGATTGCGTTTTGCGCCAACCTTTTGATGATCGGTGATAAGGCAAGCGGTGCGATCCGTGATTTCACTGTATCGCCCGTCAGAAAATCAGTCATGGCACTTGGATATTATGTATCGTCTGCCGTGACGACACTTACAGTAACTTTCACGGCACTTGTACTTTGCTTTATCTATCTTGCGTTTCAGGGGTGGTATCTCACGTTTGCCGATGTACTTTTGGTCGTGCTTGACGTATTACTTCTGACGCTGTTTGGTACGGCACTTTCGTCCTGCATCAATTTCTTTCTATCCACGAACGGTCAGGCATCAGCGGTCGGTACGATCGTCAGTGCCGGGTACGGATTTTTGTGCGGTGCGTATATGCCGATTTCTTCTTTCCCTGAATCTCTGCAAAACATACTGAAATATCTTCCCGGAACTTACGGCACATCGCTTCTGCGCAATCATATGATGCGGGGCGTGTTTACGGAAATGGAAAGTATCGGATTTCCGCCTGAGGTCATGGTCGGCATCAAAGACGGCATCGACTGTAATCTGTACTTCGGTGAGACG
>JAZRZN010000098.1:0-16355 GCA_045601365.1 Clostridia bacterium
TATCCCACGATGCGAAGAACTCAAGGCAGCTGTCGCACCACACGTCGGAGAAGAACTCCGTCCGCTTCGCCATCGGCTTGCTCTCATAGCACCAGAGGTGTGCGGCAAAGCCGAAGCCCTCGATCATCACGACCTGCGCTCCCGCCTCCGGTGCGTATTCCGGCAGCCAGCGGTATATGTCGATCGGTGCGACGGGAACGTCATTCCAATCGACCTCGTCATACGACGAATAACGGCGTATCGTATATTCTCTCATAGTCTTCTCCTTTGTTTCGTTTGCTCGTCCGAACAGCGCGGCAAGGCGGGATCTGTTCTTCCCTATCAGTTTGTCACGCTCGCCGTCAAGCGGTGTCGCTTTCATAAGACGACCGCATGACAGTTCGCCGTCGAACACGTCGCATCTCTCGGGCATTCGTCCGAGCAGTTTAGCAAGCTGCTTCACCGCCACGTTCAGCGTCGTGCTGCCGTCATCCGAGACGCACACGGCGATTTTTTCTTCTATCCTGTCAACGGAAAACCGCATCATCTTATATCCGTAAAGCCGATCTTGCGTCTGACTTTACTCATAGTTCTCGCTGCGTCGTGCGCCGCTTCCGAAGCACCTTTGCGCATCATTTCTTCAAGGTACGCCTTATCTGCAACGAGGCGGGCATACTCTGCCTGCACCGGCGCAAGTGCGTCCGCGCACGCTTCACCGACGGCGAGCTTGAAATCGCCGTAGCCCTTGCCCTCGAAATCAGCTTCTACCTGCTCCCGTGAAATGCCTGTGCAGGATGAATAAATCTCTATGAGATTCGTTATGCCGGGCTTGTTTTCGGCATCGCAAATCACTTTGTTGTCCGAATCCGTTACCGCGCGTGCGAATTTCTTCATAATTGCATCCGGCTCATCAAGTATGGAAACGAACGCATTGGGATTTTCGGCACTCTTGCTCATCTTGCTCGTCGGTTCCGTAAGGCTCATTATACGCGCTCCATTCTTGGGAATGTACGCATCCGGCACGGTGAACGTATCACTGTATGAATTGTTGAAGCGTTGTGCAAGCAGGCGTGCAAGCTCAAGATGCTGTTTCTGATCCGCGCCGACGGGAACAAGGTCGGTATTGTACAAAAGTATGTCCGCCGCCATAAGCACGGGATAGCACAGAAGTCCGAGCCCGACATTCGCGCCCGCTTTCTTGCTCTTGTCCTTGAACTGCGTCATGCGGCTCATCTCGCCCATATACGATGTGCATGTCAACAGCCACGAAAGCTCGCTGTGCGCCGGAACATGCGATTGAAAGAACATAACGTTTTTCTCGGGGTCAAGCCCGCATGCCATGTATTCGGCGTAAAGCTCGATACAGCGGCGGCGAAGCTCCGCAGGCTCCTGACGGACAGTGAGCGCATGCAGGTCTACAACGCAGAAATAGCAGTTGTATTCGCTTTGAAGCTCTTTCCACGAGCGGAGTGCCCCGAGATAATTACCTATGGTCACACAGCCCGACGGCTGTATACCCGAAAAAATAGTTTTTTTATCATCCATTTTTCAGTACCGTCAACTGTTTGCAAGTACGATCTCAGCCATATCGCCTTTATCGCAAACGGTCTTATGCAAAATTTCCTTTTCTTTAAGTGTCGCTATCTGCTCAGGCTGCTTTACGCCCATGCTTTTAAGCTTGTCAGCCGCATCAAATTCGTCGTCGGGTGCTTCGCCGAATATGGCGGTAAGCACCGAGTGCGGGAATTTATACGGGCTTGCGGTGGAAAGCAGAACGGTGGGTGTGCTGTCGGTTTCGGCATACTTTTCATAAACCGCAACACCTACCGCGGTGTGCGTGTCGATACAGTAATGCTTATCCTGCCACATTTTTCTTATGGCATCGCCCGTTGCCTGTTCGTCTGCATAGCCTGCCGCAAATACCGCGGAAAGCGATTTGTGCATCTCGGGCGTTATCGTATATTTGCCGTCCTTTTTGAGCTTATCCATAAGCGCGGTAACGAACAGATCGTCGCGTCCCGAAAGCTCGTACAAAAGGCGTTCAAGGTTGCTCGAAATAAGTATATCCATCGACGGCGAAGCTGTCTTATAAAACTCACGGTTGGCATCGTACACGCCCGTTTCAAAGAACTCCGTAAGCACGTTGTTCTTGTTGGAGGCGCAGATGAGCTTGTTTACGGGAAGCCCCATGCGCATTGCGTAATAGCCTGCCAATATATCGCCGAAATTGCCTGTCGGCACGACAAAGTTTATCTTGTCGCCGAGCTTGACGCTTCCGTTTTTCACCATGTCGGCATAAGCCGAGAAATAGTAAACTATCTGAGGCACGAGCCGTCCCCAATTTATCGAATTTGCGCTCGAAAGCTTTATGTTTTTCTTCAGCAGTTCATTTTTGACATCGGCCGATGCGAATATTTTTTTTACGCCTGTCTGCGCATCGTCAAAATTGCCGTTTACCGCGCAGACGAAGACATTTTTGCCCTCCTGCGTGGTCATCTGGAGCTGTTGCATGCGGCTTACGCCCTCATTGGGGAAAAACACGCTGATGCCCATACCGTCAACATCGGCGAAGCCCTCAAGTGCCGCCTTGCCGGTATCACCGGATGTAGCGACAAGGATAAGCACCTTTGCATCCTCGTTCTGCTTTTTCTTGGCATATTTCAAGAAATGCGGCAGTATCTGGAGCGCAACATCCTTGAACGCAAGCGTCGGGCCGTGATAAAGCTCCATAACGGCGGTGTTTTTATCAATAAAATGAAGCGGTGCGACACCGTTTTCATCAAACTTTGTGCCGTAAGCCGATGCGATGCAGTCCTTAAGCTCGTCGGCGGAAAAATCGGTCAAATAACGAGAGAGCACGGTAAATGCTCTCTCGGAATAAGACATTTCCACCATTTTTCCAAGCTCATCGACCGTCACACAAGGAAATTCCTTGGGAACGAACAAGCCGCCCTCTTCGGATATCCCCTGAACAAAGCACTTTGAAGCTTCGTTTGAAAGTGAAGAGTTTCTTGTGGAAGTGTATAACATATTCTTTTTTCCTTAATCAACTAAAAATTCCTGCATGAATGCGGGTATCTCTTCCTTGTCGGCGCTTACCGAAAGGATAAGCTCGATCCTATGCTGTTCGCAGAAGTCCTTGAGCTTTATGAAGAGGTCTTCAAGCTCATACATAGGTCTGTCCATATGCTTAAGGAAGCCGTCAACATATATCATTTCAAGATCGAAGTTGGATGCAACAAGTCCCTTTACGAAGCCGAGGAAAAGATATGCACCTACGATGCCGTACTCATCGGTGTCGATGAAACGTACCTGATGCTTGAGATCGCAGATATAGCGTTTGCTGTTAAAAAGGAATGCGACATTGCCCTTGCAGACCTCGGAAGCGTGATTTGCGCTGTCGATTATCTTCTTGGTCTTGCCTGCACCTTTTTTGCCGTAAATAATTTTGATCATGGGAAAACCCTCCTTATATGTTTGTAATTGTATTATAAACTATTTTAACGGAAATTTCCATACCTTTTTTATAAAATCTTGAGATTTTTTTCTGAAATTCGGACGAAATTTGCGTTTTTGGTCTTTTGTTTATACTATCAGCGTGTTTTCTTTGCGAAAATATGATGCTGGAATGCGGCATGTCGTTCGGGATCAAGCTGTTTTACCATCGCATCAAGCTCGATATCGCCCATCGCGGTATTGCGTCCGCGCTCATATTCCTCATCGACAAGCTCCTTCAGGGCAAGTACGATCTGGTCGCGCTTGTCCACGGCGATGTCGCCCGCAAGATGATAATAGCCGTTGAGCCAATATGCTATTCCGGCAAGCCCGGAATGAGCGTCCACGACCACCATCGCGGGGCGGTTGAGTATCGCCTTTGTGTCGAAGATATTGTATATCTCTTCGTTTTTAAGCATACCGTCGGCGTGGATGCCCGCGCGGGTGGAATTGAAGCTTCTGCCGACAAACGGGGTATTGTCGGGTATATCGTAGCCTATTTCGCGTTCGAAATATTCGGCTATGTCGGTTATTGCCGAAAGATCCATGCCGTCTGTCGTACCGCGGAGCGAAGCGTATTCTATAGCCATAGCCTCAAGCGGACAGTTGCCGGTACGCTCACCGATGCCGAGCAATGAGCAGTTGACGCTCGAACAGCCGTACAGCCATGCGGTGGCGGCGTTGGTAACTACCTTGTAGAAATCGTTGTGACCGTGCCATTCAAGCTGCGCACTCGGCACGCCCGCGTAGTGATTCAAGCCGTATATTATGCCCTGTACGCTTCGGGGAAGTGAAGCACCGGGATACGATACTCCGAAGCCCATCGTATCGCAGGCGCGTATCTTTATCGGTATTCCGCTCTCCCGTGACAGCTTCATCAGCTCGCCCGCAAACGGAACGACGAAGCCGTAGAAATCGGCGCGGGTGATATCTTCAAAGTGGCAACGCGGAACTATGCCCTGCTCAAGCGCCGCCTTGACGATCGAAAGATATTTTTCAAGCGCCTGTGAACGGGTGAGATTCATCTTTTTGAAGATGTGATAATCCGAACAGCTTACAAGTATGCCCGTTTCTTTTAAGCCCATTGCCTTAACAAGCTCAAAATCCTTGGGGTTGGCGCGTATCCAGCTCGTTATTTCCGGGAACTTCAAGCCTAAGCTCATGCACTTTTCCACTGCGGCTCTGTCCTTGTCGCTGTACAGGAAAAATTCGCTCTGCCGTATTATTCCTTTTTCTCCGCTCAGACGCGAAAGCAGCTTATAGATATCAACTATCTGCTCGACAGTGAACGGCGATGTCGATTGCTGACCGTCACGGAACGTAGTGTCGGTTATCCACAGCTCATCAGGTGTCACCATCGGGACATGCCGCTCATTGAAGCCTACCTTCGGGATGGAAGTATATTCAAAGAAGGTACGGAACAGCTCCGGCTCTTCGACATCCTGAAGGCTGTATATGTATTCATTTTCGCTCAGGCGGTTTAACTGTTTATCAAGCTCTAACATAATATTTCCTCTGCAAATTTTTTGATCCTTGCAAGTCCTTTTTCTATATTTTCCATGCTTGTGGCGTATGAAAGCCTTATATATCCCTCTGCTCCGAACGGACCGCCGGGAACCACCGCGGTCATCGTGGCATCAAGCAGAGCTTCGGCGAAATCCATGGAGTTTTCTATGGTTTTGCCGTTGTATTTTTTACCGAACGAGCTTTTGATGTTCGCCATTATGTAGAACGCACCCTTGGGCATCGCCGCACTGACACCTTTTATTTCGTTGACGGTCTTATAGGCGAATTTGCGTCTGCGGTCAAACTCGGCATACATTTTGTCAAATTCGGGGTTTTCGTTTTTGAGCGCGGCAAGCGTAGCGTACTGCGCTATCGAATTTGGGTTGCCGGTCGCGTGGCTTTGATAGCTCGACATTATCTTGGCTGTTTTTTTGTTGCTCACCGAATAACCCATACGCCAGCCGGTCATGGCATATGTCTTGGACATGCCGTTTATGAGTATCGTGCGCTCGCGCATGGCTTCGCTTATCTGACAAACGGAAAAATGCTTTGTGCCGTCATAGACGAGCTGATCGTATATTTCATCCGAAATTATTATCAAATCGTTTTTCTCGGCGACTTCCGCTATGGCACGTATTTCGGTTTCGGAAAGCACGTTGCCCGAGGGGTTTGACGGGCTGTTGAGTATTATCGCCTTTGTTTTTGACGTTATTGCTTTTTTAAGCGCATTGATATCAATGGCAAAATTATTGCTTTCATCCGATTCGACGAACACGGGAACGGCGTCTGCCATTTTGACAAGCTCGGGATAGCTTACCCAATAGGGAGTAAAGATTATTACCTCGTCGCCGGGATTGCATACCGCCTGAAGCGCGTTGAACAGTGCCTGCTTCGCACCTGTCGAAACGACTACCTGATCGAACGTGCAGTCAAAGCCGAGATGGGCTTTCGTGAGCTTGCATATCTCCTCACGCAATTCGGGAAGTCCTGCCGCGGCGGTGTATTTGGTCTTGCCGGAGCGAAGCGCTTCTATTGCCGCCTCTATTATGTATTCGGGAGTGTTGAAATCAGGCTCTCCCGCGCCGAACGATACGACATCCTCACCGCGTGCGCGCATCGCCTTTGCCTTTGAATCTATTGCCAATGTAACACTGCTTTGTATTTTCTGACATTTTTCACTTAACTGCATTTTGTTTTATCTCCTTTTCTTTTTCCTTTACCGCATTTTTGATAACACCTGCTATTATTGCCGCGATCGGCGCACCGAGTATCATGCCGGCTATACCGAACATAGCACCGAATACGGCTATTCCGATAAGCACGAGCAGAGGACTTACCTGAAGTGCATCGCCCGTAAGCAGAGGCGTTAAAATATTACCTTCTATCTGTTGACAAATAAGTATGAATATCCCCACCCACAGCCCGAGCTGTACGCCCGAAGATGAAAGTCCGATAAGTATCGGCGGGATAGCTCCGACTATCGGACCGACATAGGGTACTATATTTGTGACCGCGACTACCGCCGCCGCAAGTACCGGGTAAGGCAAGCCGAGAAGCAGGAAGCCGACATACGCAACAACGCCGAGTACGAACGAGCTGCACAGCTTGACGGCAATGTATTTGCCGACTATCATGTCGCTTGTATGCAAAAGCGAGCATGTCCACGCATATCTGTCTTCTTCCTTGATGAAAAGACGGAGTGTGCGGCGTATGTGCGATTTGATCTTTTCGTAATCGTGAAGCAGGAAAAACGACGATACTATATACATTACGATGCTTACCGTCATTGAGACCGCCGACGACAGTGCGCCTGTTGCAATGCTTATCAGCTTTGTTGCACCGCCCATATTCTTTACGGCATCAAGCGCCATATCGGAAACGGAGCCTATCATATTCATCACATATGTGTTGACATCTATATTGAGCCAATCGGAAAGCTCCGAAAGCTTTTGCGTCAAAAGCACCTCGGTACGTTCGATAAACGTCGGCATTCCGACTGCGATATCGGTAAGATTGTTGATGATGTTCGGAACGATTATCGCTATAAGCAATCCGAGCAATCCTGCAAACAGTATAAGAATGAATATACTTGAGAGCGTGTGCTGCCATTTATGCTTTTTTTTGCCGCTGATAAGAACCAAAAGCTTTTCAAGTAATCCGGCAGGATGCCTTAAGAGATATGCCGTGGCAAATGCAAGCAGGAACGGTGTCAGTGCGCGTAGCCCGTCCGCAAGATGCGGCAGTATGTGCCAGACTATCATCGCAATGAATACAAGTGCGACGATCATCCAAAAATTCTTTTCTCTGCGCATGCCGAACATCCTTTCCTTTGAAAAATATGTTTCTTCCGTCACGGAAGCGGCGACAACGGTGTAAGATCCTTTCATTATTCCGCAGTGCGGCACGGGAATGCGGTGCGTCGGGGACGCCGCACCCTACGAAAAAGCACATATTCGGATTTTCACTGCGCGAAGCGCAATAAAAGTTTTTGCCGCACTTTTTTCAAAAAGTGCGCAAGGGGTGCAGGGGAACGGAGTTCCCTTGCTGCGAAGCGAGCATATAATTTACTGTCTGTTATTCACCTTGGCGGCGCGGTAGCGTGCCGTGGGATCAAGTATCTTCTTGCGGATGCGGATATTGTTGGGTGTTATCTCGGCAAGCTCATCCTCGGCAAGATATTCAAGTGCCTGTTCAAGGCTCATGCGCTTAGGCGGAATAAGGTGCAGTGCATCATCCGTTCCTGCCGAACGTGAGTTGGTCATGTTCTTGCGCTTGCAGACATTGACCTCGATATCCTCGGGACGGGAGCTTTCACCGACGATCATTCCGCTGTAGACCTGTTCGCCGGCACCGATAAACAGCGTGCCGCGCTCCTGCGCGTTGAACAGACCGTAGGTTATGGATTCACCCGTTTCAAAGGCGATAAGTGAGCCGTTTTTGCGTCCGGGCATTTCACCCTTGTACGGCGCGTAGCTGTCGAACACGGAGTTCATCACGCCCTCGCCGTGAGTGTCTGTCAAAAATGCGTTACGGTAACCGAACAATCCGCGTGCGGGAACGATGAATTCCATTCTGCGCATCGTGTCCGAAAGCGAAAGCATATTCACCATTTCGCCGTGATTCGTACCCATGTGTTGGATGACCGTACCCGAATACATGTCCGGCACATCAATGATAACACGTTCCATCGGTTCACAGCGCTTGCCGTCTATGGTTTTGTAAAGCACCTCGGGCTTGCTGACCTGCAATTCATAGCCCTGACGGCGCATATTTTCTATAAGTATCGAAAGATGCAGCTCGCCTCTGCCCGAGACCTTGAAGCTGTCGGCTGAATCGGTATCTTCAACACGGAGCGAAACATCGGTCTCTATCTCTCTGTAAAGGCGCGCGCGCAGATGACGGCTCGTAAGATACTTGCCCTCCTTGCCCGCAAAAGGAGAATCGTTGACAGAGAATGTCATGCTTACGGTCGGCTCGGTTATCTTGACGAACGGAAGCGGCTCAAGTGTGTCGGGCTGACATATGGTATCACCGATGTTGATGTCGGCTACACCGCTGACCGCAACTATTTCGCCCGCCATTGCCGATTCGACGCTTGTACGTTTAAGTCCTTCGAATACCGAAAGGCTCGTTATGCGGATATTGTTGCGCACTTTTTCTTCACCGAAGGTGCAGAGCGAAACATTATCACCTATCTTAATAGTACCGCGCTCCACCTTGCCTATGCCTATCCTGCCGACATATTCGTTATAGTCGATAGTTGAAATAAGCATCTGTGACGGTGCGTCGGCATCTCCGTCCGGCGCGGGGATATATTTGATTATCGCGTCAAGCAGGGGTATCATGTCCTTGCCCTGCACCGCGGGATCAAGCGAAGCTGTGCCGCTTCTGCCGGATGCATATATGAACGGGCAATCAAGCTGTGAATCGTCTGCTCCAAGCTCGATGAACAGATCAAGTACCTCGTCGGCGACCTCATCGGGACGTGCGTCGGGTCTGTCCATCTTATTTATTACTACTATTACTTTAAGTCCGAGATCAAGTGCCTTTGAAAGTACGAAGCGCGTTTGAGGCATCGGACCCTCAAAAGCGTCAACAAGCAGTACGACACCGCTCGTCATCTTCAGCACACGCTCGACCTCACCGCCGAAATCCGCGTGCCCGGGAGTATCTACAACGTTGATTTTGGTTCCGTTGTAGGTTATCGAAGTGTTCTTTGACAATATCGTGATACCGCGCTCGCGCTCAATATCGCCGGAATCCATCATGCGATCCTGAAGCTGTTGATTCTCACGGAACATTCCGCTTTGCTTGAGCAACTCATCAACAAGCGTGGTCTTGCCGTGGTCAACGTGAGCTATAATGGCAATATTTCTGATGTCTTCTCTTTTCAAAACATATACCTCTTTGCAATTTTTTATTCTTATTTCTGCAAAATGCAGTTATTGTGTCAACAAAGCAAACCGATATTGCAGGATTTTGCAATATCTATGTCGGCAAATTTCATTTTAATACGAATATTGTATCATATGCGCCGATTATTGACAAGCGGTTTTGCATTATATGCGCGCTGTGGCTTGATTTTTTTGCTTTTGCAGGCTCAAACGTCCTCACTGCTTTTGCTTCGGACTGTCACCCGCACATATTCGGCACGGTGCGATGCCGCACTTGTAACGGTGAGTTGCAGATTTTCATATTCGAAGCTGTCGCCCTTTTCGGGAACACGCCCGAGCATCTCCATTATCCAACCGTTCAGCGATACGCTTTCCGAATCCGGTTCGATCCCGTAATGCGAGCAAAAGTCATCAAAGTTCACGGTACAGTCCACCACGGATGTCCGCTCGTTTATTTTGCGGAAGGTCTCGATCACTTCGTCATGTTCGTCCCATATTTCACCGACAAGCTCCTCTAAGATGTCTTCCATCGTTACTATGCCGAGCGTGCCGCCGTATTCGTCTATAACTACCGCGACATGCGATTTTTTCTTTTGTAGCTCGCGCAGGATATCGCTTATCTTCTCATACCTGTGTATGTATACGGGCGGCGCGATTATCTCACGGATGGCTTTTTTGGTAAAACCCTTTTCACCGTAAAAATCTTTTTGGTGGATCACACCGACGATACTGTCGATATTTTCGCTGTAGACAGGCAGACGCGAGAACTTGGTTTCGGCAAACTTTGCGGCTATTTCTTCCTTGGTGGAGGATTCGGGTACAGCTTCGATATCGACACGGGGCGTGAGGATGTCCTCTGCGCGAAGCTCATTGAATTCTATAACGTTCCTGAGTAATTCGCCCTCGCCGTCATCAATGCTCCCGCCCTGCTCGACCTCATCGACGAGCGTCAGTAATTCATCCTGACTCAGCTTTGTATCGCTCTGTATTTTCAGCATTTTCGACAACAGCTTTTTCCATTGTGTAAAGATAAAGTTGAGCGGTGTAAAAAACAGGATAAGTGCATTTATCAGCGGAGACGAAAACATGGCAAACTTTTCAGGGCAGTCTTTTGCGATGCTTTTGGGCGATATTTCGCCGAAAATAAGCACCGCCACTGTTATGACCGCCGTGGAAACGGTCGCACCGATATCGCCGAGCATGCGCACGAATACCACTGCGCCGAGTGACGCAAGCAGGATGTTCACTATGTTGTTGCCGATAAGCACCGTGGATATCAGCTTATCGTAGTTTTCCGAAAGCCTGAGCGTGAGCGCGGCGCGCTTGTTGCCCTTGTCGGCGAGCGTACGTATCCTTGTTTTGTTCATTGATGAAAACGCGGTTTCCGTCGCCGAAAAATAGCCCGATAATATGATGCATATTATCATTATGGCGATGTAAAATCTGTTATCCATTTATTATTTTCCTTTTTCAAAATATAATAAAGCACACCTATACCTTTTTGCATAAGTGTGCTTTGTTTGTTTCAGTGGTAGTATCGCTGTCGTCGGTACTGTCGCTTTCCATTAAAAATATAGAACCTTTCTTTGTTGTTCGGTTACATTATAACAGAGAAATCCGTTGCCGTCAAGTAAGAATAAGCAAGCCTGCGCATGCGAATGCAAGCAAAGCGCATATTATTATGGTGAAATTTGTATTACCTTGCATATTTTATCACTTCCCGACACTTATTTTCTCCAAATTTTCGGTGTTGAATCACAATATCGGTTGAATTTTTTTTAGAAATGTGATATTATTTTATTTGCAGAATGCTGTTCGGCGATAAAATTCCGGCAGAAATGATGCCCGTATGCCGAAATCGTGCGGATCGGATATCCGTACAGTGTCATTACAAGCATTCAAATAAAGCACGATGTTCAGAACAAATATAAATCAGAGCTTATATATTATCGAAACGGAGGCGATTTTTTGAAAGACGGCAAAAACGGTTTCGAAAACACGAATAATTCTTTCAGCGTCGGAAGTGAGTTTGAAGTCACTCCCGTGCGTAAGCCCGCCTCAAAACAAACAGATGCTTCATATGCAGGTACATCGCATCCTCAGCGCCGTCCCGCGCCCACCGCACAGCGCCCTGCGTCCACAACACAGCGTCCTGCGCCCACTGCACAGCGCACTGCGCCCACTGCACAGCGTCCCGCGCCCACTGCACAGCGTCCTGCGTCCACTGCACAGCGCCCTGCGCCCACTGCACAGCGTCCTGCGCCCACAACACAGCGCCCTGCGCCCACAACACAGCGTCCTGCGTCCACTGAACAGCACCCTGCGCCCACTGCACAGCACACTGCGTCCACTGCACAGCGTCCCGCGCCCACAACACAGCGTCCTGCGTCCACAACACAGCGTCCTGCGTCCACTGCACAGCGCCCTGCGCCGAGCGTTCAGCGCGTTTCCGGCGGTACACGTCAGCAACAGCGCATATCGACTGCGCAACGCCCTGAACAGTCCCGCCGTGTCCGCAATATTGAAACACAGGGCTATACCCGTGACCGCGCTCGTGAAAAACGTGAGCGCGAACGCGATGAACGTGAACGTGAGCATCTTGAACGCAAAAGAGCCGTTGAAGAGGCATCAAGATTTTTCACCAAAAACACCAAACCGAAAAACTATTGGATAAATCTGCTTATCGTCACATTCAAAATGCTTATCGTATGCATACTCGTTATAGGCTTTTCGGGTATCGGCTTCGTATTGGGTATGTCAAAATCATATCTTGAGACAGTGCCCGAGCTTGATTTCACACTTGTTACGGAGCAGGAGCAATCATCGGTATTCTATGATGTAAACGGCGAGACCCTCGGTAACTACTACAGTTCGGAAAACCGTGAATGGGCGACGCTTGATGAAATACCCGATGAGCTTGAAAACGCCGTCATTGCCATTGAGGATGTGCGCTTCCGCCGTCACATGGGCATTGATTTCAAGCGGCTGTTCAGCGTGCTTCTGACAAATTTCACAAGCGGCTCTATGCAGGGAGGCTCGACGATAACTCAGCAGCTCATAAAAAACACGATGCTTTCGTTCGAACAGACCTACAAGCGTAAAATACAGGAAGCCTCGCTTGCGCTGGAGCTTGAAAAAAATTATTCAAAGGATCAGATACTTGAAGCGTATCTGAACACCATTTACATGGGCGGCTCATGCTACGGCGTAAAAACCGCCGCAAAGGACTATTTCGGCAAGGAGCTGAATGAGCTTTCCCTGCGCGAATGCGCTTGCCTTGCGGGGCTGATACAGAATCCCTCGCGCTATAATCCGCGGAGCAACTATTATACACGCTCCAACCCCGCGCGTACCGATAACCGCACGAATCTTGTGCTTTACGAAATGAAAGAAAACGGGCTTATATCGCCCGAAGCATACAACACGGCGAAAGCAGACACGTTCACGGTGCTTGAGGCATCGCCGTATTCCACGAAAACGGGTATGATATACTATACCGATTATGTTATCGACAGCGTAGTGGATGAGATCATTGAAGACAGAGGTCTTGAAAATACATCCAAAAACCGCAGTGCCATCCGTTCCGAGATCCGTACCGAGGGCTACAGCATACATACGACGCTTGATGCGCAGAAGCAACAGGCGGCGGAAAAAGCCGTATACGATTTCAGCGGGTATCCGTCGATGCGTTATTCTGCGGATTCATACACCGTTATCGGAAGAAATCCCGACGGCTCGGTAATAAGGCTTACTCAGCCGCAGGCGGCTGTTGCGGCGGTGGATTACCGCAACGGCTACATAGTCGCGCTTGTCGGCGGACGTCAGGCACCGAACGGAAGCCTTGAATTCAACCGTTCGTATCAGTCAACGATGCCGGTCGGTTCCTCGATAAAGCCGATAGCGGTATACGGTCCTGCAATAGAAAAAGGTTGCGGTGTCGGTTCGGTATATTACGATTATCAGATGAAAATCAACGGCTGGGATTCCGAAAAGGGATATCCGGCAAACAACTCGCGCACCTACAGCGGCCTTGTTACGATGCGCCGTGCGTTCGTCGGCTCGCTCAACACTTCGGCGGCGCAGGCACTGCTTTACGATGTCGGGCTTGACGATTCGTACAATACGCTTATAAAGCTCGGTGTCGATCCCGACCATATAAGCAAGACCGGCTCGGGACTTGCGCTCGGAAGCTCCGGTATACCGCCGCTTGAAATGGCAGGAGCGTTCTCATGCATCGCCAACGGCGGAATATACATCGAACCGATAGCTTTTACGAAAATAACCGATAAAAACGGAAATGTCATAGTGGATATGCTCGCGCGGCAAGAGACACGCCGCGTGTTCACCGAAAGCACGGCATATCAGATAACAAGTATGATGCGCGATGTTGCCACGAGCAATTCACGCACGAACGTCCCGGGACAGACCGTTTACGGCAAAACGGGTACGAACTCCGAAAACAGGGGCGTGTTCTTTGCGGGCTTCACGGGATATTATACCGGCTGTATATGGATAGGCTCGGATGCGTATAAGCAGCTTCCGTCCAATGCGCAGGGCGGCGTATACGCCGCACCGCTGTTCGCTTCCGTCATGAAAGCAATACATAAGGGGCTTCCGGACAGACTTCCCGTTTCGGCGGATGTCGATCCTGCAAGCATCGGCGTTGAAATGATACAGTATTGCAATATTTCCGGCAAAAAGGCGACAAGCTCATGCCCGTCAACGCATACCGATTACGGCAACCCCGCGAACGTTCCCGATTGCGATGTGCATAAGACGGTACAGATATGCTCCGAAAGTCACGCACTGGCAAAAAGCACATGTCCTGCCGAATGCCTGACTACGGCAACGCTCATAATGATACCGCAAAAGGGCGCACTCAACTACATGTATTATAATGAGCATTCACGCTTCGTTGCAATAACCGGCGGCGAGCCGACACTTAATATGAGTAGCTGTAAGGTACATTAAACAGCAATATTTGTCTTGAATTTATCTCAAATAGTCTTGAAATACTCTCTCTGTTGCCGTATACTATAATAAGGTCATCACTAAAATACTTCAAGAGGTGTATATTTATGGATTTTGCATTACAGCTGTATTCTCTCCGAGATGAAATGGCAAAAGACCATGTCGGCACGATCAAAAAGGTTGCCGCAATGGGCTACAAAAATGTTGAATTTGCCGGATATTTCGGAGAAACGGGCAAATCAATGAAGGAATTGCTTGATTCGGTCGGAATGAAAGCAGTTTCGTCGCATGTGGGTTACGGTTGCTATACCGATAATTTTGCCGGCGAGGTGGAATTCAATCATGCGGTAGGCAACAACAGCATCGTTCTGCCGTGGTTCAACATACAAAACCTTGAGGACGCTAAAGCGGCAGTTGATAAGATCGCCGCCATGCGCGAAGCGTTCGTAAAAGAGGGCTTCGAATTCGGCTACCACAACCACGCATTTGAGTTCAAGCCGCTTGACGATAACGGCACATGCGCAATGGATTATCTTAAGACTGTAGACGGGCTCAAATTCCAGCCCGACGTTTTCTGGATAAAGACAGCCGGTCTTGATCCGATAAAATTCATCAACGAATCGCCGATAATTTCGGTACACATGAAGGAATACCGCGAGGACGGCTTCAATATTGAGCTTGGCAACGGCATACTTCCGTGGCAGGATATCATGGCGGCGGCACAGAAAAAGGGTGTTTCGCTCGGCATCGTGGAGCAGGAGGAATACACCTGCGCTCCGATCGACAGCGTAAAAATATGCATCGACAACATCAAAAAAATATTCGGATAAAGGAGATATGAAATTATGAAACTTGGCGTACTTACGGTCCCGCTTTATGACAGAAGCTTTGAAGAAGCTCTCAAGTGGCTTTCGGAGCGCGGCGTGCATACTCTTGAGGTAGGCAACGGCGGCTTCCCCGGCAACACTCACGTCGATCCCGACGATTACCTCGGCAAGCCCGAGAAGATCGAAGAGCTTAAAGCACTGCTCAAAAAATATGACATGGAGATCGCGGCACTTTCGTGCCACGGCAACTGCGTTCATCCCGACAAGGCTGTAGCGGCGAAGTTCCAGAGCGATTACGAAAAGACCGTTCTGATGGCGGAACAGCTCGGCGTTGAGACGATAGTTACTTTCTCGGGTTGCCCCGGCGGCGCGCCCGGCGACAAGTCACCCAACTGGGTTACCTGCTCATGGCCCGAGGATTACACAAAGATACTTGATTACCAGTGGAACGAGGTGCTTATTCCCTATTGGAAGGAGGCCGTTAAATTCGCAAACGCGCACGGCGTAAAGAAAATAGCGCTTGAAATGCATCCCGGCTTCTGCGTATACAACACCGCGTCACTGCTTCGTCTGCGTGAAGCGGTAGGTGAGACCATCGGCGCGAACTTCGACCCCAGCCACCTTATCTGGCAGGGCATGGATCCCGCCGAAGCCGTTCGTTATCTCGGCGGCAAGGCGATACATCACGTTCACGCAAAGGATACATATCTTGATACCGCCAACATGAAAAAGACCGGCGTGCTTTCAACAGGTCACTACAGCGATGTACTTAACCGCCCATGGACATTCAGAACTGTTGGTTACGGTCTTGACGACTCCAAGTGGAAGGAATTTGTAAGCATGCTCCGCATGGTCGGCTACGACGGCGTGCTTTCCATCGAGCATGAGGATATGTTCATGAGCGTTGAAGAAGGTCTTGAAAAGGCAATAACTTTCCTTAAGGACGTCATGAGCTTTGAGCCTATGGGCGAAATGTGGTGGGCATAAGCCGTATTTTGCAAACGGTATTTTAATTTGAATAACATGGGGCAAGAAGTCCCGTAAAAAAGGGGCTGTTAAAAAAGTCCCGAAAACAGCGCAGAGACGAAAGCTGAAAAAGCAATCGTCTCTGTTTGTTATTTATAGATCACCACGCATCCTGCGGCTTGCAACGACATGATATATTAAGATATAAAACATACTG
>JAZRZN010000099.1:0-45982 GCA_045601365.1 Clostridia bacterium
CTGACCATACAGGGACGGCAGGAATTTGACTACATCGCCAGCAACCTGTACATCATCGGCAAGGTGTACGTGGACGTCGTGGGCGACAGCGTGACGGTCACCTATCACAACTATTATGCCGACAACGGCGGCAACACCGAAACGCTGAAAGAGTTCCTCTGCTTCTTCCCTGATTTGGCCTCCGTGAAGAAGGTGGAGCCCGAGGATATGGGCGATTCCGGCTACAGGTTCGGTCAAGCCGTCAGCATTGAGAATGACCTCGGCGGCGACACCAACGTGCTGCTTTACATCCGCAACCGCGTGACCTACTGCACCTATGTGACCGGCACCCACAAGCTGACCCGCTACTGGCCCAACCTGCCGGAGCGCAAGGCGCTGCGCGAGCAGATGATCGCGCTGATGGACAGCGACAACAACGGTTAAGGCAATACCTCACAATTCGGCGGCGGCATCTGTGGCGAATTTCGCGCAATCCGCTGCCTGCAAAAACCTTGATTTACATCCAGTAAACCTTCGATTTTTGCAGTTGTATCTTGCACAAAATTCATCCGCATCTGCACCGCGTCATTTAATCAGCACTTCCCTGAATGACAGCTTTGAAATAACTGATAAAATTTTTCGCTATAGAAAGCAACACATATGCATTACAGGTCAAACAAGCTTATCTGCCGGCTTTTCGGCAGATTCCTCAGGCAACCGCACTGTTCAAGCGCACCGAGCAGTGTATTTGAAAGCTTTGTGCGTGCGAGCAGGTCATCCTGCGATTTGAACATTTCCTCATTGCGTGCCTCAACGATGGATATCGCGGCGTTCTCGCCGAGGTTGGGTATCGCATTCAGCGGCGGACGGATCATATTGTCCTCTGTCACGGTAAAATTCATCGCATCCGATTTATATATGTCAATATCCGTAAATTCCACCTTGCGGCACTTCATTTCAAGCACCATTTCAAGCATTATCAGAATACCCTTTTCACGCGGATTGAGGTTCGGCTGATCGTGCATCTCGTTTATCGTTTTGCGAAGCTCGGGTATGCTTTTTTTAGCGATGCCTATTTCAAAATCGTCTGCGCGGACGGTAAAATACGTCGCATAATATTGGTGCGGCTTGTACACCTTGAACCACGCTATGCGGATAGCCATGGTAACATATGCCGCCGCATGCGCCTTAGGAAACATGTATTTTATCTTGTTGCACGAATCTATGAACCATTCCGGAACATCGTGCGCTCGTATCTCCTCAAGATATTTTTCGGGTATTCCTTTGCCTTTGCGCACCTTTTCCATTGTATCGAACGCCGGGAAATCCGAAACGCCCTTGAGCAGCAGACCGTTCATGATGTCCTCACGGGTACAGATGCATTGGCTGATGGTCGCCGTGCCGTTGTCGATAAGGTCCTTTGCGTTGCCGAGCCAAACGTCAGTGCCGTGTGAAAGTCCCGATATTTTTATAAGATCGGCGAACTTCTTGGGCTTTGTGTCCACAAGCATCTGTATCGTAAAGCCCGTGCCGAACTCGGGTATGCCGAATGTTCCCGTCTTACAGCCGATCTCTTCTTCGGTTACGCCGAGTGCCTCGGGAGAGAGAAAAATGCTCATTACCTTCGGATCGTCGAGCGGAACTTCCTTTTTTACATCTATGCCGGTCAGGTCCTCAAGCATGCGGATGACGGTGGGGTCATCGTGACCGAGTATATCGGCTTTAAGCAGTGTATCGTGGAGCGATTTGAATGTAAAGTGCGTTGTGATTATTCCCTGCGACGGGTCGTTCGCGGGGTATTGGAGCGGTGTAAATTCGTTGATATCGTACTTTTTCGGCAGGATAACGACACCGCCGGCGTGCTGACCCGTCGTGCGCTTTACATCTATACAGCCGCTCGCCATGCGTGTCAGCTCCGCCGAACGCTGTTTGCCGAGTCCGTATTCCTCGCAGTATTTTTTAGCGTAGCCGATGGCGGTCTTATCTGCGACACCGCCTATCGTGCCTGCGCGGAAAACGTATTTTTCGCCGAACAACTCTTCGATATATTTGTGTACGACAGGTTGATATACGCCGGAGAAGTTAAGGTCGATATCGGGAACTTTATCTCCGTCGAAGCCCATAAACACTTCAAACGGGATATTGAAGCCGAGCCGAAGCATTTCCGTGCCGCAGTTGGGGCAGTTTTCCTTCGGCATATCAACACCGCAGTCGTATTTGTTCATGTCGGGCGTGAAATCGGAATATTTGCACTTGGGGCAAAGATAATGCGGGCGGAGCGGGTTTACCTCGGTTATATCCGCCATAGTTGCGGCGAATGACGAGCCGACGCTTCCGCGCGAACCTACAAGATAGCCGTCGGAAAGCGACTTCTTAACGACCTTGTGTGCTATCAGATACAGCACCGCGTAGCCGTGCTTGATTATCGCGGTAAGCTCTTTTTCAAGGCGTGCGGCAACGATTTCGGGAAGCTCATCGCCGTACATGTCGTGCGCCTTTTTCTCGCACATCGAACGCAGGTCTTCCTCAGCATTATCCATTTCGGGCGTGTAAAGGTGGTCGCGCGGGAACGATTCCATGCTTTCGCACATTTCGGCTATCATGCGCGGATTGTGTATGACTATCTCTTCACGCTTTTCCTTGTCAAGATAGTAAAATTCATCAAGCATCTCCTGTGTCGTGCGGTAGTAAAGAGGCGATTGGATATCAGCTTCGTCGAAGCCCTCGGCGCATTGGATGACGGAGCGGTATATCGCGTCATCCGGCAAAAGATAATGCACGTCGCCCGTTGCAAGCACGGGTTTGCCGAGCTTTTCGCCGAGCGCGATGATTTTTTTGTTCAGTTCGATAAGATGCTCCTTATCGCGCACGATACCCTCGCGGATAAGGAAATCGTTGTTGCCGAGCGGCTGTATTTCAAGACAGTCGTAGAATGATGCTATTTCCTCAAGCTTTTCGTCGGAAACGCCGCGCAGCATCGCACGGTACAGCTCGCCTGCCTCGCACGCCGAGCCGATTATAAGTCCCTCACGGTGAGCGATGATACTTGACCTCGGCATTTGCGGACGCTTGCGGCGCAGATGCTCAAGGTGCGATTCGGTGACGAGCGAATACAGGTTGAACAAGCCTTTTTTGTTCTTGGCATACATGATTATGTGATAGCTGTTGCCGTTATCTACCGACATCGCCTTGTTGAGTTCGCCGACGGTGCAGATGTTGCGTTCGTTCAATATGTCCGTCAGCTTGCGCCATACGGCGGCGGTTATCTCCGCTTCCTTGAGCGCATCGGTAATATCGCCGGTGCGTATTTCGAGCGCGTCACAGACCTTGTTGAATTTACCGCTTTTGATATTCGGGACAGTTTCACGCGAAATACGGAGTGTGTCTATCGACGAGAATTCGGGTTCTTCGCCTGCGGCAACGAACGCCGAATTCAAAAACGGCATCGAAGTATCGGCACTGTGCGCAAGAAGCGTACAGCCGGACGCAAATTCGATGAATTTTTTTATTACCGCATCGCTGTCGGGCGCGGAATCAAGCGCGCTCTGGCGAATATCTGCTTCATTAAGGATATCGGTGCGCACATTTTCGTGCGGATTTATGTATGAATGGAACGTGTTTTGCGAAAGTATTCCGTTTTCGACTATACACGCGCCTATTTCTATGGTCTTTGCTGTAAGTGCGCTTGCGCCGGTAGTGCGGATGGCGTAAATGCAGTATTTGATGTCGGCAAGCTTTGTTTCGGGTGCAATGCCCATTATTACCGGATCGTCATCAAGCAAATAGCCTTCAACACCGAATACGATATGTATGTCGGCTTTGTATTTTTTGATGGCATCCTCCATATCGGGATATGCCTGCACAACGCCGTGGTCGGTTATCGCCACGGTATCGTGACCGTATTGCATCATGAGCTTGACGAGCTTACCTGCATCAACAACGCCGTCCATCTGGCTCATTTTTGTATGAAGATGCATTTCCACACGTTTGACAGGCGCATCGTCGGTCTTCTTCTCTTTTTTGACGCTTTTTATGTTATACGGCTTGATAGTCAGCTCACTTGTGAAATCGTCGATGGCGCATCTGCCCTGAATGGCGATATGACCCGAAATATTTTCGGTTATTTCCTCGATCTGATCGGGATCGGCAAAAAGCTTGAATGTAAGCGATGATGTATAATCGGTAAATGCATAGGAAAACAGTGTCTTGCCGCCGCGAAGCTCACGGGTCTCACACGAAATGATATCGCCGCACACGGTCACCGTGCCGGAAAATTCGTCAAGGTCCTTTATAGCGGAAGTATCCTTAATGATAAAATCCTTGCCATAGAGCGCGATGCCGTCTTTGGAAATACTGCCTTTGGTGACCTTTTTCTTTTCGGGCTTATGAGCTTCATGCGCGTTCTGCGCCGCTTCGCGCGAAAGCGCTTCCATGCGCTTGCGGTATCTGTCCATGGCGGATTCGGCAAGATCATCGGCAACACTTGTATTGTCGGACTGCGTGTCGTCTGCATCGAAAAAAGGTGCGTTGTCGAAGCTGTCATCCGGCGGGGGACAATCCGGCATCGGCGGGCAATCGCCGAATGAGGCGAAGCTTTCCGATTCATTGTCGGTGTCGGGTATCGGAGCTTCGTCGGGTATCGGGTATTCGCCGTCTTCCATGGCATTTTGCTCCGAAACGGTATCGCCGTGTGCAGAGGGGATATCGTGAAGCTCAGGCGGTGCGACGGTCAGCTTCAGCGTATAGCTGACGTTTGACGGGATTATTTTCCCAAGTGCGTCATCAAGAAGCTTGCGGTCATCATCGTCAAAAGAGCGTGAAACGCAAAAATACAGCTCCCATATACTGCCGTCATCGGAAATGATCGCCCGTAAAAAGTCGGCTTTTGCCGAAACCTCGGGAGCAAGCGTCGCCGAAAGTGCCTGTGCGAATTTTGAATTTTGATTTGAAAGAGTTATTGACATGTTTTTGCTCCGTGATCATAGTAAATATATTTAAGCACATTTCACAATATCAGTCAAGGCATATATCGGATAATTTTTTCTGTTCCGAAACAAAATGCCTGCCTCAATGTTTTTCACGTTGCTATCATATGTAACGGCAAGCTTCTTGCCGGATACCGCGATTGCGGAATTGTTTGTGAAGCTGTATGTGTGCCGAAAAAAATAAAAAAGGGGCTGTTAAAAAAGTCCCATTTTATACTGCGTGACACCGTAGTGAACGGTCTTGACCGTTCCGCAAATGCGAAGCGGGTGGCAGGAAAGTGCAGTATGTTTTATATCTTTATATATCGTGTCATTGCGAGCATCCGCAGGATGCGTGGCAATCCATGAATAACGAAACAGAGACGATTGCTTTTTTCAGCTCTCGTCTCTGCAATATTCTCGGGACTTTTTTAACAGCCCCATGCGATCGGTAATAATAATTACTTAATGATCGAAGAAACAATACCTGCGCCTACTGTTCTGCCGCCTTCACGGATAGCGAAGTGAAGACCTTCTTCGATAGCGATCTCGGTAATAAGGTCGATTTCCATTGTGATGTTATCGCCGGGCATTACCATTTCAACGCCGTCGGGAAGCTTAACTACGCCGGTAACGTCGGTAGTTCTGAAATAGAACTGAGGTCTGTAACCGTTAAGGAACGGAGTATGACGGCCGCCCTCTTCCTTCTTAAGAACGTAAACCTCGCCCTTGAAGTTGGTGTGGGGATTGATCGTGCCGGGCTTGCAAAGTACCTGACCTCTTTCGATCTCGTCTCTCTGGATACCACGGAGAAGAACACCGATGTTATCGCCTGCCTGAGCCTCATCAAGAAGCTTACGGAACATTTCAACGCCGGTAACAACAGTTGACTTTCTCTCGTCGGTAAGACCGATGATTTCAACGGTATCCTGAAGCTTGATGGTACCTCTCTCAACTCTTCCGGTAGCAACAGTACCACGACCGGTGATCGTGAATACGTCTTCTACAGGCATAAGGAAGGGCTTATCTGTATCACGCTCGGGAGCGGGGATGTAGCTGTCAACAGCGTCCATAAGCTCGAATATGGGCTTGCACCACTCATTGCTCTGTACGTCTTCGCCGTTCTGAGCAGCCTCAAGAGCCTTGAAAGCAGAACCCTTGATGATGGGTGTATCGTCGCCGGGGAAATCGTAGCTTGAAAGAAGCTCACGGATATCCATTTCAACAAGCTCAAGAAGCTCCTCGTCATCTACAAGGTCGATCTTGTTCATGAATACAACGATCGAGGGAACGCCAACCTGACGGGCAAGCAGGATATGCTCACGGGTCTGGGGCATGGGGCCGTCGGAAGCGGCAACAACGAGGATCGCGCCATCCATCTGAGCGGCGCCGGTGATCATGTTCTTTACATAGTCAGCGTGGCCGGGGCAGTCAACGTGAGCATAGTGACGGTTTGCGGTCTCATACTCAACGTGAGCGGTGTTGATCGTGATTCCTCTTTCCTTCTCTTCGGGAGCCTTATCTATGGCATCATAAGCCATAGCCTGAGCGCCGCCTACCTTGGAAAGTATTGTTGTGATAGCTGCGGTAAGAGTGGTCTTGCCGTGGTCAACGTGACCGATGGTACCAATGTTTACATGGGGTTTCGTTCTTTCGAAATGTGCCTTTGACATGTTTCATTCCTCCATAAAATTTTATTTTAATATTTTTTTATATTACTTTGTTATCTTTTCGGCGATGGATCTCGGAACTTCCTCGAAATGGTCGAACTGCATTACATAGTTGCCGCGTCCTTGCGTGCGTGAACGAAGGTCGGTGGCATAGCCGAACATTTCGGCAAGCGGAACCATTGCGTGAAGTATCTGTACACCGCTGTTGCTCTCGGTGCCTTCGGGACGACCGCGGCGTGCGCTGATGTTGCCCATAACATCACCGAGATAATCGTCGGGCATTGTTACCTCGACTTTCATGATAGGCTCAAGCAGAACTGCGTCTGCCTTCTTGAGACCTTCCTTGAACGCCATTGAGCCTGCGATCTTATATGCAGCTTCCGACGAATCGACATCATGGTATGAGCCGTCAAGCAACTCAACTCTGAAGTCAACGACTTCATAGCCGTGAAGTCCGCTTCTGGAAGCTTCTTTGATACCTGCGTCGATAGCGGGGATAAATTCCTTGGGAACTACACCGCCGACGGTCTTGTTCTCGAAGGAGTAGCCTGTACCGGGCTCGACGGGGATCATCTTTATTACGCAGTGGCCGTACTGACCGTGACCGCCGCTCTGACGGATGAACTTGCCTTCCTGAGTAACTTCCTTGCGGATGGTCTCCTTGTACGAAACCTGAGGTGCGCCGACAGTCGCTTCTACCTTAAACTCACGAAGCAGACGGTCAACTATTATCTCAAGGTGAAGCTCACCCATACCTGCGATGATGGTCTGACCTGTTTCCTGATCGGTCCATGTTTTGAAGGTGGGGTCTTCTTCGGCAAGCTTTATAAGAGCCATGGTCATCTTTTCCTGACCTGCTTTGGTCTTGGGCTCGATCGCAACGTTGATAACGGGATCGGGGAATTCCATCGACTCAAGGATAACGGGATGGTCTTCATCGCAAAGCGTGTCACCTGTGGTGGTGTCCTTAAGACCTACCGCCGCGGCGATATCGCCTGCATAAACCTGCTCGATCTCCTCACGGTGATTGGCGTGCATCATAAGGATACGTCCGAAACGCTCTCTCTTGCCCTTAACGCTGTTATAAACGTATGAGCCGGCTTCGCGGGTTCCGGAATATACACGGAAGAACGCAAGCTTACCTACGAACGGGTCGGTCATTATCTTGAATGCAAGAGCCGCAAACGGTTCTTCGTCGGATGCATGTCTGTCCTCTTCCTCATCCGCACCGGGCTTCGTGCCGCGGATAGCGGGGATATCAAGCGGAGAGGGCATGTACTCAACGATAGCGTCAAGCAACGGCTGAACGCCCTTGTTGTGGTATGATGTACCGCAGAATACGGGCGTGAGCTGGTTTGCGATAGTTGCCTTACGGATCGCTACTTTAAGCTCATCAATAGTGGGCTCTTCATCCATGAGGTATTTTTCCATAAGGTCGTCGTCTGTCGAGCAAACCGCATCAAGCATGCTTGCATGATATTCGGCAGCCTTATCCGCCATATCAGCGGGGATATCTGTGATATCGAAGTTCTCACCGAGATTGTCCTTATAGATGATAGCTTTCATTTCAAGCAGGTCTATAAGACCTACGAACGTTTCCTCAGCACCGATGGGCAGCTGAAGCGGAACGGGATTTGCATGAAGACGAATCTTCATCATCTCGACAACGCGGTAGAAGTTAGCGCCCATGATGTCCATTTTGTTTACATAGGCAATACGGGGAACGCCGTACTTTGAAGCCTGATTCCAAACGGTTTCGGACTGAGGCTCAACGCCGCCCTTTGCGCAGAATACCGCAACGGCGCCGTCAAGCACGCGGAGCGAACGCTCAACCTCGACTGTGAAGTCAACGTGTCCGGGGGTATCAATGATGTTGATACGGTGTCCCTTCCACTGTGCGGTCGTTGCCGCTGAGGTGATCGTTATACCGCGTTCCTTTTCCTGCTCCATCCAGTCCATCTGCGAAGCACCTTCGTGTGTTTCGCCGATCTTATGGATCTTACCGGTATAGAAAAGTATACGCTCGGTAGTTGTGGTCTTACCGGCATGAATGTGAGCCATGATACCGATATTTCTGGTATTTTCAAGTGTAAATGCTCTTGGCATAATTTTTCCTCCCTAAGCGGATCACCAACGGTAATGTGCGAATGCCTTGTTGGATTCCGCCATCTTATGGGTATCTTCGCGTTTCTTAACGCTGGCGCCGGTATTGTTCGCCGCATCCATTATTTCGGCTGCGAGCCTGTCGGCCATAGTGCGCTCACCGCGCTTGCGTGTGAACATTACGAGCCAACGGAGACCGAGCGTCTGTCTGCGCTCGGGACGTACTTCTATCGGAACCTGATAGTTTGAGCCGCCTACACGACGGGCTTTCGTTTCGAGCAAGGGCATAATGTTTTCCATCGCCTGATCGAAAACCTCAAGAGGCTCACGTCCTGTCTTTTCTTTAACAATATCAAAAGCGTCATAGCATATGCGCTGGGCAGTACCCTTTTTGCCGTCATACATAACCTGGTTTATAAGCTTTGTTACAACCTTGGAGTTGTATACCGGATCCGGAAGTACGT
The DNA here is from genome assembly GCA_045601365.1 of Clostridia bacterium. Taxonomy (GTDB): domain Bacteria; phylum Bacillota; class Clostridia; order Christensenellales; family QALW01; genus UMGS1322. The sequence continues at coordinate 9,181 of JAZRZN010000099.1, forward strand.
CGCGCTTCTGCACTCCACCTCTTCTTGGCATAAAATCTTCCTCCTTAAGTGTTGTCCGGGAATTTACGGGGACAAAACGATATTTTGAAAAATCATCGCTCCGTCAGCATGTTCGGAGACTTTGATAAACCTTTGAAATAACTTTAAGACGCAGCGTTGCCTTAAATCACTTCTTGGGCTTCTTAGCACCGTACTTGCTTCTCGCCTGCATTCTCTTTGCAACACCTGCGGTATCGAGTGCGCCGCGGATAATGTGATATCTTACGCCGGGAAGATCCTTTACACGTCCGCCGCGGATAAGCACGACTGAGTGTTCCTGCAGGTTATGACCGATACCCGGAATATAGCAGGTACCTTCCATGCCGTTTGCAGCCAATCTTACACGAGCTACCTTTCTCAGAGCTGAGTTAGGTTTCTTGGGCGTCATTGTCTTAACGCTGAGGCAAACACCTCTGCGCTGAGGGCATTGCTGAAGAATAGGAGCTGAAGACTTATAAGTTGTCTTTTTTCTGCCGTTTTTGATGATCTGGTTAATTGTAGGCATTAAAATTTCCTCCTTCCTTGGAAAAAATAATATATATTAGATTCCGCAACCCTCGGAACTAATGTCTTTTTTACCGTAAATATTTGTTGCGGCTTCAGCACAAGTCACTGCAAAAGGGGGCAATATCCCCTTTATTACGGTACTTTCTGTATCATACACCAAGATTCAAGAATTTGTCAAATGTTTTTTGTAAACATTTTTTGAACATTACAATATAACAATGTAAAAAACGGCATATATGCGTTCAATATGCGAAAAAAAGTCATTTTCCGTCATTTTTATCTTGATCTCCGTGTCTGTCTATCGCATATTTTTCAACAAAGCTGTTGAGCTTTGTTTCAAGCACCGATATTTTTACCGACATCAGGAATATTTTTATCAGAAGCAGGAAAATAAATACAACAAAAATGAAATTCTGCGTTTCCTTAAAGCCGAGCAGATGCGCAAAAAATACCGATATATCCGGGAAAATGCTCAGCACTATCAAAATAAGACAAAATGCTATCCAATAGATAGTATCCTGTATAAGAAACTGTGACGAACGCACCTTATGGAGCATGAATACCGCGGTAAGCACCGATACGGCAAGCAAAACGATAAACAGCATTACAGCTCTCCCTTTCTGAACCACTGCAAAAGTAATATGGATGTCAGCATCCGCGCCATGTACGATACCGATTTCGTGAACGTAAGGTAGCTTTGTCCCGCCGTGCGCTCGTTCATTTCCACCTGTATCTCTTTGACACGCGCACCCTTGCGCACAAAAAACGCTACCGTATCCGGCTCGGGCGCAAAATCGGTCGAATGTGCAAGCACCCGTATCATCCTTCTGTTATATAAACGCATGCCGGATGTTGTATCCTTGATTTTCTTTCCTGTTGTGAGGCGCACCGCCAATCCGATGAGATCGTTGCCGAGCATACGCATCGAAAAAGGCTTTTTCTTTGTCACGAACCTTGAACCGATAACTATGTCGTTGCCGTTTTCGACCTCTTTGAGCATATCGGCAATATATTCGGGATTATGCTGACCGTCACCGTCGAATTGGATGGCGGCATCGTAATCATACTCAAGCGCGTATTTCATCCCGGTACGGAACGCGCCCGCAAGCCCTAAATTCACCGCATGTGAAACATAATTAAAGCCGTTTCTTTTACATATGGCTTCGGTTTCGTCCTTAGAACCGTCATTTACGATGACATAATCGTATTGCGGAAAGTTCTCGGCAAGCTTCGTTATGACGTTTTCTATATTTTCCGCTTCGTTGTAGGCGGGAATTATCAAAAGAGTTTTCATAAGTTCTCCTATTATTTCGTCCTGTCAGGTCGCCTTGTATGCCGCGCAGACTTCAAGAGCATCACCGATCATTTTTATTTTGCCCTTTTCAAGCCATATACAATGTTTGCAAAGGCGTTCTATCTGGTCTATCGCGTGTGAAACGATTATTACCGTCGTATCGTCGTTTATCATGCTGTTTATGCGCTGTTCGCATTTCTGCTGAAAATGGAAATCGCCGACGGCAAGTATCTCGTCTACAATGAGTATATCTGGCTTTGTGACCGTAGCTATTGCGAAGCCGATACGCGCGACCATACCGGAGGAATAATTTTTCATCGGCGTATCAAGAAAATCGCGCATTTCGGAAAACTCGACGATATCCTCAAACTTTTCGTCAATGAATTTTTTCGAATATCCGAGTACCGAGCCGTTGAGATATATGTTTTCTCTTGCGGTAAGCTCCATGTCGAAGCCCGCGCCAAGCTCAATGAGCGGAGCTATTGAGCCGCAGGTCTCGACCGTGCCCTTTGTCGGCGAAAGTATGCCGGATATCAGCTTGAGCGTAGTGCTTTTACCGCACCCGTTAAGTCCGATTATACCGCACACATCGCCTTTTTTTATATCGAATGAAATGTTGTCAAGAGCGGTGAAGTCCTCAAACATCAGCTTGTGCGTAACAAGCTTGATAAAATATTCCTTAAGATTTTCAAGCTTCTCTTTGCTCATATTGAAATGCATTTCAACGTTTCTCAGTTCAACTGCGTTTTCGCTGTTCATTTTTATCTCCTTAAATATGAAGGATGAATTTCTTTTCCGCCTTGGAGAAGATCAGTCCGCCTAAAAGGACGGTCGCAAGCGCTATGCCTATGCACACAAGATTTTCGTTAAAGGACGGCAGAGCGTAAAGCGCGGGATCACTGCCGTGCATTATCACGTTTCTGAAGTATTCAACATAGTGGTACATCGGATTGCAAAGCATCACTCCGTAAACGAATGAAAGTCCCGATTCCTTTATATAGCTTGACGGGTAGATTATCGGCGTGATATACATCCAAGCGGTAAGCACGACGCTGTAAAGATGCATCACATCACGGAAATATACCGTCAGTGCGCTTAATATCAAGCTGAAACCCATGCTGAACACAAAACAGTATATGACGGAAAGAATGCCTAAAAATGCCGTCCATGTCGGGTAATCGCCCTGTACCAGCATAACGGCGAATACAGCTATCAGGCTGAACGCAAAGTTTATCAGTGAGAACAGACATTTTTCAACGGGGAATATATATTTCGGTATATATACCTTTTTTATAAGCGGTGCGCCGGAAATTATCGACCCCATTGCTCCGCTCGTTGATTCGGCAAAGAAGTTCCACAGTGAAACGCCGACTATATAATATGTTGCAAAATGCTCGACCTGTATTTTAAGCAGTCTGCCGAACACAAGCGATATAACAAGCATAGTGAACAAAGGATTCAGAATGCTCCACAGCATGCCGAGTACCGAACGGCGGTACTTGAGCTTGAAATCCTTTGACGAAAGATTCAAAAGCAAAGGAAAAAATTTTTTCAGGTCGGTAAAAAATTTCGATACCGATTTCATATATACACCTTTCTTTCGTGTTGTTCGTTTTCGCATAAGGGGATACCGCCCCCCCCTTTGACCTATCGTTGCGGGGACAGTGTCCCGCAAAAAGAGATGCATGGTAACGGAGTTCCCCCAAATATAATGATTATATTTTCCTCAAATACTCTCCGGCTATTGAAGCGCAAATGTCACTGAATATATCACCGCCGCGGAAATAATCGCTGTCGGTGATAACGGTGCCGTTACCGTCGTAAGCATTGCTTATTTCAAGCAATGTCCGTGCGAGCGCATCGGCGGAACAGCTGCTTACCGAGATAATATTTTCGTTGAACGGTGCAAGATCCTTGTTTGCGTAAGTATTGGTTACGGTTTTGATGCCGAAAGTGGACATTTCAAGCGGAGGATAACTCGGATGAGGTGAAACCATCAGCGAAAGTGCCATGTAGCTGTCAAGCATGAATTCGGCATAGCCCTCAAGTGAAAGCTTCCCGCACGATTTCAGTACGAGCGATTCGCTTATCTTTACGTTCGGATGCGCTTCTCCGAGTGAATACAGCTCCCATTCCGCAGAATCGGGCGCGAGCGATGCCCACACGCGAAGTGCGTTCACAACAAGCTCGAACGCATTGCGCTGGACGCCCGGACGGCCGTAGACGATAAGACGCTTTTTGCGCTTGCGGTCGGTATTGCTTTTTTCAAGTACTGCCTTAAGGCTCGTATTAAGTATGGGCTCAAAGCAGTAAGATGAATCAAATTTATAGCCGTTGAAATCAAAATAATCCTTCAGCTCATGCGCATTGAATATCGCAACTGTCGGTATTTCGCCGCGGTATGTACTGTCGGCAAGCAGATGGCGCGACGACCACGGGTAAAAACACGGCTCATAATCCTGAATAAGATATATCAGCTTATTTGACGGGATGCCGTAATGCTCCGTCTGCCATTTGATGACGGGTGTGATGTTGTACGCCGTCCACCAGCCCGTTGCGATAAAAATATCATGCTTGCCTACGGGGATAGTTTTGTTGTATCTGTCGCCGAACGCCACAAGCTGTTTGTCGTCTGCCGAATCCTCGGAACACGAATACTGCTTATAACCGTCAAGCTCCACCGTGCCGCCCGTTTTGATAAAGCTGTCGGTAACGATTATTCTCTGCTTGCAGCCCGTTGCTTTGACAAGCTCAAAGAAGAACTGCAACGCCGTCGCAATACCGCCGAAAACATGCTCCTTATTTACCGAAGGCACGATGATATTAAGGCGCACGTCATCGCCGAGTGCGTCAAGCGGACGGCAGCCTATCGGCGTGATCTCGGGGATGTTCACGAGCTGTTCGATATCGCCTACCGGCACACCGCTCGGCAACGGCTTGAAGCGGTAATATATCTTGCTTATCAGTTTGCTTTTTTTACACATCGTTTTGATACTGCTTAACATGATCTATATCCTTTCGGGCTTACAGGAATTTATATTCAGATTGATATTGTAGTAAGGATCGTGATTTTCAAGTCTGTACGGCGCATACGCTTCCGCAGATTTTTGAAAATCCTTTTCGGGAATGAATGGATCGCGGCTCTTTGATTCCATGTGATAAAGGCGCGATGCCGGCAGATATATGTTGCGCAAGCCACTTTGATACGCACGCAGGCATATTTCCACATCGCTTCCGCAAATTATGAATTCTTCGTCGAACAAACCTATTTTGCCGAGCGTTTTCCTTGATATAGCCATGCACGCGCCCGTTACGGCAAGCACGTTGCGTGCAACCATCGGCGAAACGAAAGGCGACGGGAAATGCTCTGTCGGCATACCCTTGAATACATGATCCGCCCATCCGCCCATTCCGACGATAACACCTGCATGCTGTATCGTGTGATCTTCGTAAAGAAGCAATGAGCCTGCAACACCGATATCGTCACGCATGGCGTTTTCGGCAAGCAGTGTCAGCCAATCGGGCGCGATGACCTCGGTGTCGTTGTTGAGGAAAACGAACACGTCCGCATCGGAATTTTTGATGCCGAAATTATTCAGCTTCGACCAGTTGAATTCAAAATCCGCTTTGATAACTCTGATGCGGCTGTCGGCTTGCGGGATGAGCGAAAGCCATTCAAGCGAATACGAATCATCGGAATTGTTGTCAAGCAACAGTATCTCGTAGTTTTTGTACGTTGTCTTTTCAAGAATGCTCATCACACAGCGGTTCGTCAGCTCATGATGATTTTTCATCGGTATAACTATCGAGATTTTCGGAGTATTTTTAAGTGTATCGAAGCGTGCGGTATAGGTGAACAGATATTCATTTTCTTCTGCATGAGCATGCGGATATCTGCGCTTAAGATGCTCATCAAGTGCGCGAAGCCCGGCGGTGTGCGCATACGGCTTTGCCTCGGGATTCGCCGCGGTGGACTGCTCCGTTATACGCCACGAATACAGTATTTTCGGGATATGATATATGTTGTCGGTCTTTTCCGAAAGCCTGAGCATCAGGTCGTAATCCTGACTGCCGTCAAATTCACTTCTGAAACCGCCTATCGCTTCAAACAGCTCTTTTTTGAAGACGATGAGATGGCATATATACATGTGCGAATAAAGCAGATCACGCGACCAATCGGGCTTGAAGAACGGAAGCATGTGATTTCCGCTTTCGGTTATCTTATCCTCATCGGAATAAAGCACGTCGGGCTCACATTCGTTTATCGCCTTTGCGTTTTCAAAAAGCGCGTTCGGCATAAGCAGATCGTCATGATCGAAAAGCGCTATGTAATCACCCGTCGCCATACGCGCACAGGCGTTTGTGTTTTCCGATATACCTGCGTTCTGCTCCAATTTTTCATACTTGATGCGTCCGTCATTCTGCGCATAAGCAAGGCAAAGCTTCCCGACATAAGCATGCTTTCCGTCGCTTCCGTCGGCAAGGCAAAGCTCCCAATTTGAGTACGTTTGATTTATCACCGAATCAAGTGTTTCTTTCAAAAGCTCTTCGGGTGTGTTGTAAAGCGGCACCAGCACCGAGAATTTTATATTCTTTTCGAATTTCGTATTGCGCTGTGCTTCCGCTTCCTTTTCGGTTATCGCAACAAAGCTTTCCGGCGCGGCGGAATAGCGGAACAGAGTGTTGCGCACTCGGATAAGTGATTTTTTCAAGCCTTCGCGTTTGATAAAACGAAGTACCTTTTTGATTTTTCTGAGCAGTGATTTTATTTTTGTTTTCATCGTTCCTCCGGAATTTTGCGCATTTTGCGCGAACAACGCCTGTTGGGCGCGGTAGTATGTTTCCGAACCGTGCCACAGCCTGTTTACAGTATTCTTTTCATCTTCGGACTTTATTATTTCATCCTCAAGTGCCTTTGCAAAGCCGCACATATGCTCTGCGAACAGCTTGCCGTTCGCTTTTGATATCACTTCGCCGTAAAAGTGCAGTGTGCCTTGCGGAAGCTCCAATATCATCTGCGGGTCGGCTGTATCGAAAAGTATCATGTTTCCTGCTTTTACGCCGTTGTACGATGCGTGCGGTACAGCTCTTCCGTCATGCTCAAAGCCGTAGGCGGCAAGCAGACACGGTTCGTTTGCACAATCGAATCTCAGCCGAACGCAATCGGTCGGTACATTTACGCAGAAGTCGTATTTGCGTTCCGAATACGGGAATATCGCGGTATCACTTTCATTGAAGCCACTGCCGCGGTCAAAATATATAACGCAGTAATCGTTCTGCTTCGCCGCAAAACGGTCGGTGATAAAACGCACAAGCTCTGCGGAAGTCTCCGGCTCGGTATTCTTTGCACCGCTTCCGATGATTTCCGCCATGCGAGAAAAATGTGCATCAACACTGTCAATGACACGCTGTTTGTCCGTCAGTCCTTCCCGAATGCACTTTTCGTACAGCGCTCCTATCTCACGCGGATCGGAGAAAATACGTCCCTCAAGCCCGACGTTATCAAAGAAGCCCTGTATTTTTGTAAGCGAAGAAAATGCATAAGCGATGCTGTTCACGCCGTATGTATACGATATCACGTTGCCGTGCAGACTTGTCCCGATGAAGAAATCGGCATTTGCGATAAGTGCGATCATCTCAAGCGGGGAAAGCTTTTTATCTATCAGTATGAAGCCTTCGCCCGCATCAAGATAGCTCTTTAAGTGAACGAGATCGTCATGCACATAGCCTATCGGCATAAGCACTATTTGCTTACCGTGTTTTTGCGAAAGCGTCATCAGCTGTCCGACGGTTTCCTTGAGCCTTGCTTCGGAGCCTGTAGCGTGCGCCTGAAAAATAATATATTCTCCTTTTTGAAGTCCGAAGCGTTCAAACACGGGCATGAGCTTATCAAAGCCTATGAAACGTGATATGGACACCACGGAATCCGAAACGACGCTTATCCTGTCAAGTGCGCAGAAATCAAGCAGATTTTTGCTTTTTTCATCGCGGACCGCAAGATAGTCGGTATGCTTTGCACAGAAGCGTGCAAGCGGATACTGCTCCTCGGAAAACGTGAACGGCACTCCGGGCGCGTTCCATAAAAGCGGAATATTGTATTTCTGAGAGACTATTACGGGCAATGTCCATAAAAACGAAGAATCGTTCGTTTCGTAATTCGCACTTGATGCTACTGCCGGGTCAAGGCGTATGAGATCTCCGCCGCCGATTATCATTGCATCAAAATGATATTTAAGATGCATTTCTTCAAGCTTCGATATCGGATAAACGGTAATGTCGGGATAGAACGGCATTTGTCCGCCTATCGGCGAAAAAAGTATAAAGTTTTCGACGTTCAGCTTTTCGCCGAGATTATATCTCAACACCTCCGGGAAAAGCAGATCACCGAAGTTTTCGCAATCGAAAGTTCCTATCTGGGCAATGTTAAAGCTTTTCATAATAAAGCTCCTTGTCTGAGTGATATCCGCATATCCGTAAAATTATACACAGTAATTATATCACGATGCGCGTATTAAGTCAAATTTATATATAGCTATTGCTTCGGACAATTATTTACTTCCGCTCCTGACTAAAATACATATTTTTTTAATGAACGCCTGCCGACAGTCTGAGCATATCAAAAAATCCCGACACCGTATCGGTATCGGGGAGAAAAAGATTTTTACAGTTCACTTTTGACGGCGCACACAGCGATCATGATATGCGGAACATCAATATCAAAAAGGTAATTATGACATTTCGTTCCTGAACATCTCAAAGCGTTTAGCCATATTGCGTGTAACATCCGCCATGAATTTCGATGTTGTTATCATCAGCTCCTTAGGCATATGTGCAAGAGTGTTGTCCGCTTCAAGCGTAAGTTCGCCCTTATAGTCGATTTCGGCAAGTGCGCGAAGCACGCCGTCCCAATTTATTGCATTTACGCTGTGTGGAAGCACATGCATATCCCAGTTACAGCCGGTATCGTGCATATGCAATGCAACGAGCCTGTCGCCGAGCGTATGTATGAAAGCGGGAATATCCTCATTCACGAGGAATGCATGACCGATATCAAGACACGCCTTGATATACGGACTGCCGACCGTATCGATATATTCAACAAATTCGGCAGGCGATGCGCAGGTGCTGTAAGTGATTATTCCGTTTTCATCCGTCTGCCACATGTTTTCGGCACAAACCGTAATGTTGAAGTCCTTGCAATACGGTATCAGCGAGGTGTAAAATTCAAGGTTCAGATCCTTCAGATACGAAACATTATCCTTGTACTTGAGATGCTGTTTCGGGTGAACGATTATATTTCTTACACCCAGAAGCGAAGCAAATTCGATCGAACGCACTATACTGTCAAAAGCCTTGCGTGTAAACTCTTCGTCGTTTTGGCTCGACGGGAACGGCGCGTGTGCCTGATTGAAATAAACCCCGGTGCCCTCGGTGAGCTGCAACAGCTCCTTGGCGTATTCCTTGTAATTGCTCTGCATTTTCGTCGAAGCTTCGTCGAACATTTCAAAGCACGAAAGGTCGATCGCATCAAATCCGCTTGCGATAAGTATCTCTATCGCGCGCTTTTCGCCGAAATAATTCGAAAGTACTTCGCATTCTGTCGATATTTTCATAAAATCACCTCAGTAATATATCAAGTACCATATATTATAAGCGTTTGCCGAACCTGTGTCAATGCGCAATTTGAGCAAATTTGACCCGATTTACAGCAAAAATCATATTGAAGAAGCCGTTCGTATGCGGTATGATATGATGCGGACAGCATAGTTAACCATTATGCCGTAACGGAGGTCTTGATATGAAATATCCCTCATTTTGCAATAATATCATTGATGTTACGAAGCCGCCCTACTGTGCCGACGCAACAGGTGCTTGCGACTGCACGCAGGCATTGCGCCGTGCCTTTGACGATGCGCTTCGCGGATATGTTTCCGCGCTTGAAGTAACAAAACAGCATCTTTTTGAGCTGAGTGACGGTTTGATGCGTGACGCGTATATCGGTCGCGAATCGGGACGTGTCGAGGACGGACTTGTGACCGTGACATTGCCCGAATATTCGCCCGATGCATACATCATCTATTTTCCCGCAGGTGAATATCTTATCAGCGATACCGTATCGTATTCCGTCGATCTCAGCACGCTTCAGCGCGAAAACTATATTTGCGAGCTGTGCCGAAACATCCACATCGTCGGTGAAAGCCGTGAAAATACCGTAATACGGCTCAAGGATGCTTCCGACGGCTTTGATGAAAAGAAGCCCGTTATAAGCTTTGATATCAAGGCATCGCCCGACGACACAACGGAAACCACCAACTGCGCACAGATGAACACCGTAGAGGATATCACCGTTGATGTCGGCGCGGGCAATCCCGGCGCGATAGGCATATTTTATGTTACATCGAACTGCGGGCGTATCGAAAACGTCAGCGTTACGGGCAAAGATGGCTACTGCGGTATATATTTCATCCGCGGAACAGAGGGTTGCTTCCGTGACATCAGCGTCAGCGGCTTCGATTACGGATTCGACATGGTGTTCACCGCTCCGACTGTGCTTGAGGATTGCGATGTTTCGTGCAACCGCATCGCGGGCATCATCGCCAACGATGCCGCGCTCATCTGCCGAAAACTCATTTACGGTGATATTCCCGCAATCCATCTTCGTGCAAGCGATTGCGGGCGCTTCTCTTTTGATGCGCGTGTTCCCGTAACAGGCGAAATGCAAGGTAATCACATATATCCGCAATCAACGCTTCTCTCGCAGGAAAAAGCTCCGAAGCCGTTCGCATTCAACGAAAGCGAATGCGCGTTTGTTGATGATTTCGGTGCTGTCGGCGACGGTGTAACCGATTCGACAAACGCCGTCCGTCGCGCACTTGAAAGCGGTAAACGTGCGATTTTCTTCGGCAAGGGCAGATATCTTATAACGGGCAAGCTGAATATCCCCGCGACCGTTGAGCTTATAGATTTCATGTGGTGCGACCTTGCCGCCGGTCCGTTTTTTGTAACGGGTGAGCTTGATGCCGTCTTTGAGATAAACGAAGCATCCGAAAGAATGCTGTTTATGTCGCATTTGATGACGCACGAGCAGTTTTACGGCTTTTTCTGATTCGTGAAGCACGCGGCAAAACGCGATATCGTTTTCCGTGATATCGCGCTCATATTCTGCGCGCATTATTTCAACACCGTCGGCGGAAGCCGCATATTTTTCGATAATTGCTTCCAGACGGTTTCGACGTATGCGCAGAATCTGTTGCTTGTACGGCGCGGCTGTCGCCCGGTGTTCTGCGGGATGATACCGTATGAATTCCATTCACAGGTCGTGTATGCACGCAACTTTAATCCCGAACGCGCCGATGTGCATATTCTGAACGACGCTTCCGAAATATACATCGACGGGCTTAAGACCGAAGGTCCCGGTACGGCAATGCACTCCGTCAACGGCGGAAAAGCACAGATAAACCTGTTTCAAAGCGCTTTCTGGAACACAAACAGGGATAACGCGCTTTTTGAACTCGCCGATTCCGATATCCATGCCTGCGGAGGCTCGATATCCTACTTCAATCATGCTCCGGGATACCGCACCGTAAGCGATATCGACGGCGACCGCACCGACCTTTTCGACATCAGCCGCGAAGTAAACAGTGAGCGCAGAAGCATCGACGAAATAAAATATAGCAGCGCGGATCGGCATTAAGCTGTTACGCTTTATCAAAAATACAAAAGCAGGGAGTGTGTTGCGCATCCCCTGCTTGGTTTAATATCGTTTCGCAATCATTCGGCGGACATTATATGTTCATCTATCGCGGCGGCGGCAGTTTTGCCCGCGCCCATGGCAAGTATGACGGTGGCGGCGCCTGTCACGGCATCGCCTCCGGCGTAGACATGCTCGCGTGATGTCAGTCCGTTTTCCTCGACGATTATTCCGCCGTGACGGTTGATCTCAAGCCCGTCAGTGGTGTCCTTTATGAGCGGATTGGGCGACGTGCCTATGGAGATTATGACGGCATCGACATCAAGTGTGAAATTGCTTCCGGCGACTTCGACGGGACGGCGTCTGCCGCTTTCGTCAGGCTCGCCAAGCTCCATGCGCACGCATTCTATCTGCTTTACGAAGCCGTATTGAGGATCGTTCTTATCGGTGTTGCCGATAATGCGCACGGGATTGTTGAGCAGCCTGAATTCGACGCCCTCTTCCTGTGCATGCTCGACCTCCTCACGCCGCGCGGGAAGTTCCTCAAGCGAACGGCGGTAGATCACATAAACTTTTTCCGCGCCGAGCCGCAATGCAGTACGGGCGGCATCCATCGCAACATTTCCGCCGCCGACGACAGCCACACGCTTTGCACGCATTATGGGTGTCGAAGCGTTTTCGGAGTACGCTTTCATGAGATTACTGCGCGTAAGAAACTCATTTGCCGAGTATACACCGTTGAGCGATTCGCCCCCGATGCCCATGAATCGCGGAAGTCCCGCACCCGAGCCGATGAACACGGCTTCAAAGCCCTGCTCAAGTAATTCATCGACGGTGACTGTCCTGCCGATGACCACATTGGTTTCGATCTTCACGCCGAGTGCCTTAAGCGTATCTATTTCTTTGCCGACGATTTTTTTCGGTAAACGAAATTCCGGAATACCGTACACAAGCACACCGCCTGCAAGGTGGAGTGCCTCAAATACAGTGACCTCGTATCCTTTTTTCGCAAGATCACCGGCGCACGTCAGCCCTGAAGGTCCCGAACCTACAACGGCCACGCGATGACCGTTGCTTTCGGGCTTTTTTATATTGCCTGCATCGTGAGCATTGTGCCAATCGGCGACAAAGCGTTCAAGCCTGCCTATACCGACGCTTTCGCCTTTTATGCCGCGCACGCATTTCGATTCGCACTGCGTTTCCTGCGGGCAAACGCGACCGCACACGGCAGGAAGCGACGAAGCTTTACTGATGATACCGTATGCCGCTTCAAAATCTCCCTCACGCACCTTTTCGATAAATGCCGGAATATGTATTTTTACGGGACAGCCGTCAACGCACGGCATCGTTTTGCAATTAAGACAGCGCGCCGCCTCTTTAAGTGCGGTCTCCTCGCTGTAGCCGAGTGCGACCTCGTCGAAATTCTTTGCACGCACACGCGCATCCTGCAACGGCATAGCGTGCTTTGTAAGGCTCATATCCGGCATTGTCAGTTATCTTCCTTTCCGAAAAGATTGCATGTGTTTTCATAGGCATGCTTTTCAAAGTCACGGTACATGCGTCCGCGCATCATTGCTTCGTCGAAATCGACCTCATAGCCGTCGGAATCGGGGCCGTCAACGCAGGCGAATTTCGTTTTGCCGCCGACGGTAAGCCTGCATCCGCCGCACATACCCGTTCCGTCTATCATGATGGGATTCATCGAAACGACGGTCTTTACACCGAACGGTCTTGCCGTTTCCACGACGAATTTCATCATTATCAGCGGACCTATCGTTATTATTTCATCGAATTTTTCACCCTGCTCAAGCATCGTCTTGAGCGGAGCGGTAACAACACCTTTTTTGCCGTACGAGCCGTCATCGGTCATTATCTCAAGACTGTCGGAGCAAGCGCGGAATTCGTCTTCAAGCAGGACAAGCTCTCTGCTTCTGAAGCCGATCACCGAATGCACCTCGCACCCGGAAGCATGAAGCTTCTTTGCTATCGGGAGCGCAATGGCACAGCCGACGCCTCCGCCGACGATGCAAACGCGCTTTAATCCGTCAAGCTCTGTCTTTCTGCCGAGCGGTCCTGCGAAATCCTGTAGGAAGTCACCTTCGTTCATGAGGCTGAGCTTCTTTGTTGTCGCGCCGACGACCTGAAAAATTATATCCACACTGCCTTTTTCTCTGTCAAAGCCGGCAACTGTCAGCGGTATGCGTTCCCCGTCTCTGTCAGTGCGCAGGATAATAAACTGTCCCGGCTCTGCTTTTTTCGCAACGAGCGGTGCATCTATGCTCATGAATGCCACGGTAGGATTGAGCTGTCTTTTTTCGATTATTCTGTACATGTTGATCCTTTCCTGCAAATAAAACCGTATTTCTGTGATTATTATTATATAACCGTTCCGTTTTTTTGTAAACCGAATAAATCCCGCAGATGCCGCAACATATTTGCGGTAATTTTTGAAAATATTGCATTTTAGGGGTTGAAAAGAAACTGCCGTTATGGTATACTCTTACTGATTACGGGAGGATCCCCCCGATAAAGTAAGGAGAAAATCAAATGAACATCAAGGTGAATGTATTCAAGCGTTGTGAAATAGTGCTTCACAGTGACAAAACCTACGAAAACCCGTTCATGGATGTGGATATCGATGCGGTATTCACGCATGAGGACGGCACCGTTATCACGCTTCCGGGCTTCTGGAACGGTGAAAACGAGTGGAAGGTGCGTTTTGCTTCCGAAAAAACAGGTGTATGGAAATATACCGTTACCTGCTCCGACAAGGGCAATGCTTCGCTCTGCGACAGCGGAGAAATAGCGGTAGAATATGCGGAACCTGCAACAGAGCTTGAAAAGCACGGATATGTCGTTATTCCCGAAAACGGACGCTTTTTGACATATGCCGACGGCACACCGTTCTTCTGGCTCGGTGATACACACTGGCAGATGGCGGATTATGAACGCCTGCATGAGTGCAACTATCCCGGTTGCAACTGCGGCAATCAGTTCAAGCATCTTGCAGATGACCGTATAAAGAAGGGCTTTACGGTATATCAGACATATTTCGACTCCGCGGAATCCGACGGCGGCGGAAACAAGCATGTTCATCATTGGTGGACGGAAAAATATACAAAGATAAATCCTCAGGCATTCAACGAAACGATGGATGTCATGATAGAATACCTTGCAAATAACGGCATCACTATGGCTATGGGCTTCGGCGTACATTCTAACACACTTTCAAGAATGAACAACGATGCAAAGGCGATACAGTCGTTTGCAAAATACTGCGTTGCGCGTTACGCGTGCTATCCCATCGTATGGATAACCGGTCAGGAAATAACCGTAGGACCCGAAATGTTCGCAACATGGCGAAGTGTCGGCGCACTTGTAGGCAAGTACGACGGCTTCAAGCGTCCGAACGGCGCGCATATGTATCCAATGACAGCGCAGGACGAGCGCGCACAGACGCTTGATAACGAGCCGTGGCATCAGATGTGGATATTGCAGGGCGGTCACGGCGGATATGATTCTCTTAAGCCGAGAAGCTTCTACAAGAGCTACCGCGACAATGAAAAAGTAAAGCCGTATCTTGAAACAGAGTGCCAGTATGAGGACATCACCTGCGGCGCGTTCAACGGCTATGACGCTCCGAGAATAGGCGCATGGCAGGCGTTGCAGTCGGGCTGTGCAGGCTTCACCTACGGCGTTACCGGCGTATGGGCTATGGGTTGGAACCAGACCACCGAACAGGGCTGGATCGGCTATTCGCCCGAACCGTGGTACATCGGCATGGATAAGCCCGGCTCTACCGAAATGACATATATGAAGAATTTCTATCAGTACATCGGCTGGGGCAAGCTTGAGCCGTCGTTCGGCTACGAATTCGGCGCATTTGAGCTTCGTAAGTATGTTTCCATCTCGCACATAGACCACGATGTTATGGTTTATTATTTCTTCACGCCCGAGAACAGATTCCTTGCGGCGGCGGAAACCGGAATACTTACGGGGCTTAAGCCGAACGTCAAGTATCAGGTACGCTGGTACGACCCGATCCACGGCAAGTTCATCGACCTGCCCGATGTCGTTTCGCCCGACGGCACGATGCCGATACCGCAGAAGCCGTCCGCGCGTGATTGGGTACTGCTTTTGAACGATTACGATCTCGGTGCATATGAGACCGAAACATATCCCGTACTCGATCAGCCGTTTGCACCCACCGACGTTACAGCCGAAGATGAAGTTAAGTTCATTGCGGCGTCGGCAAGCTCGCAGAACGAAGAGCATCCGATAGCGAACCTCATCGACGGCGACCCCGACACATACTGGTGCGGCTTTGCGGAGCAGACCTCACAGACGCTCGTGCTTGATCTCGGCAAGGAGGAAGAGCTTCGTTATATCGAATTTGTGGCGAAGAACGAAGAGCCTCGCTTCCTGCAATTCAGAGTATATTATTCTCTTGACGGCAAAGATTGGCAGATAGTGAACGAACGCCCGTACTTCAACGGCTTTACGATAGGCGGCGATTTCTGCAATGCATTCGACGTTGCCAAGGGCAAGGCTCGCTATGTAAAAGTGTTCATCAACTCGTTAAAGGGCGCGCCGATCCTCAAGCTTTCGGCATTCAAGGCATTCAAGTGATCTGCGGCAACCGTGCAGAATCGTTTGCGCTGTTTGCTTTTTGAAATGCGTTGACAAAGCATTGAACTTAAATATAGGATCCGCTTGGCAAAATGATATGCCGGGCGGATCTTTCTTATTGCCGAAAAAGCATCATATACCGGGTCGCAATAAACTTTTTCACAAAACGCACAAAAAAAGTTGCAAAAAATTTGATTTGGTATATAATTATGGTGTATTTATATACTTTATTCTCATTATTCTTAAAGGAGGCAATATCTATGCCGGAAAAAAGGAAGCGTCGGCTCGGCGACAGGCATGACGCTCACAAGGTACGAACACTGCCGCCGATGCAGTATGTCGCAGTAAGCGTCATGAAAAAACGCAATGACGCACAGAACTTTTTTCAGTCAAGTATCGACTGGGCATGCGTTGAGGATTACATCCATCAAAAACGTGAAAACGGCATGCCGGGGTTCGGCTTCATGCATTTGCTGGTAGCGGCTTATGTCCGCACGGTATCGCAAAAGCCCGCCATAAACCGATACATATCAGGGCTGAAAATCTTCGCGCGTCATGAGATCGTTTTGAGCATGATGGTAAAAAAAGAGCTTAAGCTCAATGCTCAGGAAACCGCCATCAAGGTGCGTTTCTCTCCCTCCGATACGGCGGAGGATGTTTACCGCAAAATGGAAGCGGAAATCGAAAAAGCCTGCCAGGCAGGCGACACTACCGCACTTGACAGCACCGCAAGGATAGTCAATCATCTTCCCGCACTGCTCCTGCGCGGCTTCGTATCGCTGATGCAGCTTTTTGACTTTTTCGGTATCATGCCGAAAGCCATCGAGGAGGCTTCGCCGTTCCACGCAAGTGTTTTTGTATCAAATCTCGGTTCGCTCGGCATACCGCCGATATATCATCACCTGTATGTATTCGGAAACACACCTGTATTCATTACATTCGGCATGAAGCGTAAAGAGCTTGCGCTTTCGGATGACGGGACCGTACATGAGCAGACGAAAATAGATTACACCGTCGTTACCGACGAACGTATAACCGACGGACATTATCTCGCTTCCGCATTTAAAATGCTTGAAAAAATAATAAAAACCCCCGAAAAGCTTGATACTCCGCCGGAAACAGTAGTGGAAGACATAGATTGAAGCGCAACTTCAGTACACAGACAAAAAGCCGATAATACCTCGGCTTTTTTGTTTTCGAAATACAAATTTTTGTTTGCATGGCTTTGTTTTGCACATAAATCAAAAATCATGTTGATAAAAATCGAAAAATACATTATAATATTTTTATATCTGTTTGGGATGTGAAAAAGCTATGAGACTCGGATTTGATAACGAAAAATACTTAAAAATGCAATCAAAATATATTGAGGAACGCATAGAAAAATTTGACGGCAAGCTTTATCTTGAGCTTGGCGGCAAGCTTTTTGACGATTACCACGCATCCCGTGTGTTGCCGGGCTTTGAGCCTGACAGCAAGATCAAGATGCTTCTGCACTTAAAGGACTGTGCGGAAATAGTCATTGCGATAAATGCCTGCGATATCGAACGCAACAAGATCCGCAGTGACCTCGGCATCTCCTACGACAACGACGTGATACGCCTTATCGACGCATTCCGCAATATGGGGCTTTATGTCAGCAGTGTCGTGATGACGCAGTATGCAGGGCAGTATTCCGCAGATATGTTCAAGCAAAAGCTGGACAAGCTCGGCGTTAAGGTATATTTACACTATTCTATAGTAGGATACCCTAACAATATCCCGCTCATAGTCAGCGAACAGGGCTACGGCAGAAATGAGTATATCGAAACCACAAAGCCGCTCGTAATAGTTACCGCACCGGGTCCCGGAAGCGGCAAGCTGGCAACATGCCTTTCTCAGCTTTATCATGAGCATAAGCGCGGAATAACCGCAGGATATGCTAAGTTCGAAACATTCCCGATATGGAATCTTCCGCTCAAGCATCCGGTAAATCTTGCATATGAAGCCGCTACAGCCGATTTGAACGACCTTAATATGATAGACCCGTTCCATCTTGAAGCTTACGGCGATATGACAGTGAATTATAACCGTGATGTTGAAGCATTTCCCCTGCTCAAGGCGATGCTTGAATCAATTCTCGGGAAAAGCCCCTACAATTCTCCCACGGATATGGGCGTGAATATGGCGGGAAACTGTATTTTTGACGATGATGCCGTTTGTGAAGCCGCAAAGGATGAGATAATCCGCAGATACTATAAGGTAAAATGCGATAATGTTATGGGCAGGGTAAGCGAAAGCGCCGTAATAAAAGCGGAATCCATAATGCAGCAGGCGGGAGTGACGATAGATGACCGCAGTGTTGTCGGCCCCGCACTCAAAAAAGCAGAGGAAGCCGGCAACCACGCAGTTGCGATACGTCTTGACGACGGTACGATAGTAACAGGCAAGACAAGTGAACTGCTTGGTTCCGTATCGGCGGCACTGCTCAACGCGATGAAGGTAATGGCGGCAATAGATGACGATGTTCCGCTCATCGCGCACACCTTTATAGAGCCGATAGTCAAGCTCAAGCGTGAAACGTTCCGTTCGGTAACATCGCATCTCAATTCAAACGAAATGCTGATAGCTCTTTCATCAAGCGCGGTAGTGAATCCGCAGGCAAGCAAGGCACTTGATACGATATCGCGCCTGCGCGGAATGGAGCTTCATTCCTCGGTAATGTTATGCGACGCTGACGAAAAGGTACTTAAAAAGCTCGGCATCAACTATACCTGTGAGCCGATACGCAGAATAAATAATATGTATTGAACATAAGCCGCCATTGCGGAGCATCCGCCAGGATCGCTTTTCAAAATGACGGCTTTTTGCATAATACCGACAAATCCGCACATATTATATCCGGGGTGATATATATGAGTAAAAAAGCAAGAATGAGAAACGTCAAGGGTCAACCCGACACAGCCGAAGACATGGTAAACAAATACGGCACATACAATATTCAGCCGACCTGCGACACCGATAACGATTTTCCGTGCATCGCACAAGGCAAAAAACGAAAGAAATAGCACATGTCGATTTCACATCAGGCATGCCGCATTCCGTTCATCCGGCGCGGCATGCATTTTATTTTTTTGCATTGTCAAGATACTTACGCCATTGTTTTGCAATAGCTAAATATATTAGTCAGGAGCGGAAGCAAATAATTGTAATTGACAACCGTATGAGAATAAAGTATAATTTTGAATTGGGTTATTGTGCATATCTTTAACCTCATAAAGTTCGGGGGTTCTGCCATGGAAGAAAAAACAAAAGTGCTTTGGCTGGTGCATTCGTTTGAATGCGGCGGTGCGGAACGTCAGGCATTATACATGTACGACCTGATGAAGCGGTACAGCGATTTCGATATAAAGTTTATTTATTATGTAAAAAAAGATAATCAGCTTGATATTTCCGGCACGGATGCGATCTTCATAGATAAAGATTCGGTGGGCTCTTTGCGTTTGATAAAAGAAATATCTAAGTATATCAAGGAAAATGACATTAAAATAATGCACGCATTCAGCGGCTGTTCAGCGAATATTTACGGTAGGGCAGGCGCACTGTTTACAAAGGCGATCCCGGTAGGCGCGTTGTTGGGAAAAGGTAATTTTGACCCGCGAGGTTTCAAAACCGTCAATTCATTATTGAATATTTTCGGTAAGTATTGGACGGTAAACAATAGCGAACTCATACCTGTGCTTAAAAATAAACTGAGGTTTGTTGACAGCAAAAAAATATATTTGCTGCATAACGGATTTGCATCGGCAAGCGAAACGGATTATCATAAAGACGAACATACCGAATATGATGAAGACAAAAAAGGCAGCTTTGTTTTTTGCACTGTCGGGAGATTGGTAAAAGTAAAGAATTATCCGCTGTTTATAAGGGCGGCGGCAAACATTGCACAGACAAACGAAAATGTCCGTTTCTGGATGATAGGTTATGGCAAGAAAGAAGAAGAACTGAAAGCTTTGGCAAACGAATGCGGTATAGCCGACAGGATCAGATTCTGGGGCTACAGAACAGATACCGATGCCGCTCTTTCACGGGCAGATGCGTTCGTCATGACAAGCTTTACGGAAGGTTCACCGAATGCCATCGCAGAAGCTATGCGTGCAGGTAAACCGGTGATCTCGACACATAGCTGTGACTTGAGTGAAATGATAGAAAACGGCAGAAACGGTTATATAGTCAGAAACGATGATCTTGATGATCTGACGGCTGCAATGAAAAAAATACTTGAGCTTAACGAGCAGGAGCTTGCGGATTACGGCGCACATTCACAAAAAATGTTCAATGAACATTTTTCCGGCGAAAAAGTCGCAAAAGAAATAAGCGGATTCTACAATATGCTTTTAAACAAACAGGATCGGAGCATAACGGAGTGCGAACAATGATAAAAAAGATAGCTTTTGTTATTACGACGCTCGGCGGCGGCGGAGCGGAACGCGTCATATCCAATCTTGCCAACGAGCTTGACGGGCGCGGGTATGATGTTTCGATAATAATGCTGAAAACGGTGAAAAGCGCATATGTGTTATCGGATAATGTCAAAACAATAAGCCTTGAATGCGAGAAACTGAAGAAATGTCCGTCAGTGCTGTACCCGAGCGTGCGCCATAAAAGAATACGGGACTGCGTTAAAAAACTTGCACCGGATGTTGTGATAGCGTTCACATCTCCGGTCGGCATTGATACTTGCTTTGCATTATGGAACAGAAAAATTCCGGTCATAGTAAGTGAACGAAGCGATCCGCGAACAGAAATGAAAAAAAAGATCAGAAAGCTGTTACGGAAAATTGCGTACAGCCGATCGCAGGGGTTCGTTTTTCAGACCGAGGAAGCTAAACGATGCTTTTCAAAAAAAATACAGGAAAAATCATGCGTTATACTCAATCCGATCACAGGCACGCTTCCGGAACGCTTTTCCGGCGTAAAAGATAAACGGATAGTCACTGTGGGAAGACTGATAGAATCGAAAAATTTCGAGATGCTGATAAAGGCCTTTGCTGAGTTTTTTAAGAACCACAGCGATTATTCACTTGAAATATACGGGGAAGGCAAGCACAGAGCGGCACTTGAAAAGTTTATAAGCGACAGTAAGCTGAATGAATGCGTAAGGCTTATGGGCTTTTGTGATAATGTGAGCGAAAGAATAAACAGCGCGGCGGTGTTTGCGTTTCCGTCTGATTATGAGGGAATGCCGAATGCACTTTTGGAAGCCATGTGCATGGGCATGACATGCATTTCCACGGATTGCCCGTGCGGCGGTCCGCGCATGCTGATAAATAACGGAGAAAACGGGATCCTTGTAAAGGTAAATGACGGACAGGCAGTTACCGATGCACTGGAGAGAGTGATAAACGATCCGAAACTTGCCGAGCGGCTCGGCAATAATGCATATAAGCTCAGAGAAAAAGCAGATGTCAAATATGTGACGGATCAATGGTTGAAATTTATTGAAGAACGGATAAATAAGTAAGTATGAAAGTAAAAGCGGACATAAAAATATTACTGTTCAACGTCGTATTCTTTCTGTATATCGTAAGCGCTACAAGCTACGAATATATGTCTGACAGAAAGAGTATAGCGTCTGTTTTGGTATATGCTTTGTTCGGTGTCGGAATAGTTTATATCCTTTTTAATAAAAAAATACATTTTGACATGTTTTCGGTGTTCAAAATACTGTTGTGCATAGATGTTGCACTTATGTATATTTATGCTCCGTCGAAACCGGCGATAAGAACCGTATGGGGCGTGACGACCGTGACCGCCTTATGTATTATTACCGGGGCGTTCGCGTATGATAAACCGAAGCTGGTCCGTGTTCTGTGGTGGGCTAATATAGCCGGCGCATTTGTGATGACCGTGGAAACGGTAAGGGCGTACGGCGGCATCGGGATGATGTTTGATTACTTGGATTACGACAAGCAAGGACGTATAGGAAGTCTTATCACCAACGTAAACTCTATGGGATTTATTTTCTCAAATGCGTTCGTGTGCTGTATAATGATGATTTTGAGCAAGGAAACAAAGCTGAAGTGGATAAAAATACCGATGGTAGCGCTAATGGCGGTTTTCGGGATCATGTCCTTGCTGACGGGTTCAAGACAAGCGGTAATTTTTGTGATCTTAGGCATAATAACGACAGCACTTTATTATATGCGTAATCTTACCGTGAAACGAAAACTGCTGACTTTGGTTTTCTTTGCGGCGTTGCTTGTAACTGCGGTCACGGTGATACGGAACGTGCCCGCTTTCGGTACGGTAAAAGAAAGAATGGAAGAGCTGTTCGATATTTTGAACGGCGGATCTTCGGCAACAGCCAGCGACGGAAACCGTATCCGTATGATAAATGAGGGATTTGATAAATTCCTGGAGTCCCCGCTTTTCGGAAACGGTACGTCATACACATATGAAATGTTCGGTGCATATGCGCACAATAATTTTATCGAATTGCTTGTCAATTATGGCTTGGTAGGCTTTTTGCTTTACTATATTCCGTATTTTTTTGTTCTTCCGGGCGTAATACGCATTGCACGCAAGGGAGATCTGTATGCTATATATTTTGCAGTATTTATTATCATAGAGCTTATTTTAAGTGTGGTAAATGTACATTATTATATGCGCCCGGTCCAAATCACAATAATGATGGCATATAAATATGTACTCAGCGTAAATGACGCGGAGGCAATATCGGCAGGATATCACGAAGTGAAAAATAAGAGTGCCGGAGGAAAAATATGGGCAGAGCAAAATCGTTAAAGCTTAACGTTGTAACCAATCTGCTTAATGAGCTTGTTGTTTTTGTAACAGGCTTGATATTGCCGCGTCTTATTTTGCTTGCGTACGGTTCATCCGTAAACGGACTTACTACGTCGATCACTCAATTTTTGAGCTTTTCGGTAGTGCTGCGTGCGGGACTTGATGCAGTTACGCAGACGGCATTGTATAAACCGTTGGCTGACGGTGACAGAACTAAGATAAGTGCGATATTGGTAGCGACCAATAAGTTTTTGCAACGCATTTCGGCGATACTTTTATGCTGTGTAACGGTATTTGCCTTTGTGTATCCGTTTATGATAGCGGGACAGTACCCGTATTTTTACACTGTTGCAATGGTTTTTGTGCAGAGCATTTCGGTGTTTGCAACGAATATGTTCGGCAGAAAAAACATGATATTGCTTTCGGCTGATCAAAAACTGTATATTCAAACGTTCGCTACGGTGATAGCACATATCTTAAGCTGTGCGGTATCAGTTGCACTTATTGAGTTGAAACTTAAGTTTCAACTGGATTTTGATATCATCTTTATAAAATTGGCAAGTACGCTTGCATTTTTAATCAAACCTGCAATATTAGCAGTTTATGTGCGCAAACATTATAAAATAGACTATAGCGTGAAGGCGGACAATGTTGCAATAAAAAACAGATGGGACGCATTCTTTCAGCAAATAGCGTCGATAGTGAACGAAAGGGTAGATATAATACTCATAACGTTATTTCAGCCTCTTGGAGTCGTATCCGTATATACGGTGCATAACATGATAACAAGTAATATGTTTGTTTTAGTACGGGCACCTATATCGGGAGTTACAGCTACATTCGGGAATATTATGGCAAAAGGGGAACGCGAGAATCTGAAAGTGACGTTCCGGTTCATTGAATGGTCACATTTTGCTCTTTCGACATTTGCGTTTTCGGCGACCGGCATCATGATAAATCAGTTTGTGATGGTTTATACAAGATCGGTAACGGATGCGAATTATTTTCAACCGATATTTTCACTTTTGCTGTCATTTGCTACTTACTTCGGAAGCCTGCGCGCACCGTATCAGATGCTGGTAGAGGCGAGCGGGCATTTTAAAGAAATGAAAAAAGGTGCGATACTTGAGGCTGCACTGAACCTGATAGTGTCTGTGGCAATGGTATCGTGGCTCGGACTTGTCGGCGTTATCATAGGTACGCTTGCAGGTACTGCAGTAAGAACGTTACAGTATTCACGCTATGCACTTAAAAATGTTTTGTATTTCCCGGTATTGCATGCAGCAAAACATTATATGGTATATATTTCCGTATTCGCACTGAATATATTATTGGGTAAGCTGATGCTCGGCGATGCTCCGTCGGGGTATGTTGAATGGATGCTGAATGCGATACCCGTATCACTGATGTGTATTGCGACGGTTACGGCGGTAAGTCTGCTGTTCAACAGGAGTGAGGTTTTGTATCTTTGGGGACGTATAAAACAAAGAATACAGGGGAAAACATTAAAATCTACCCGATAAATATGCACATATATTATAATGTATATAAAATATCTGCAAACGAAACGCATTTCTTTAATTTTATATAAAAATAAAGAATATTATTGTGAAAAAATATTTCAAAAAAATTAAAAAAAGTATTGAAATTAGTTATCTGATGTGCTATAATACACGAAGGTATGGGCATATGCTCTGCTTTTATCGTTATTCGGCAAGAACAGGGAGGCATACATCTTATAGTTTTTGCTTGTAATAAAAAAAATTGTAAAGGGGAAAAAACAATGAAGAAAAACCTGGTGAAACTGTTTGCTTTGGTTCTTTCGGTCAGCATGGTATTGGCTTGCTTGTCACTGTCAGTCGGTGCTACCGAAGATACATTGCAAATCACTGTCGGTCAGGCTCAGGGCGGCAAGGGCGAAACAGTCAACGTTCCGTTAACGATAACTGCGAATCCCGGTGTTTCGTCACTGACACTGTCCGTTTCTTACGGAAGCGAACTCACATTGACGTCCGTTACCGATGGTGGAATCTTAGGTACGTATGAAAGTGATGACGAAAATTATGCATCACCCTTCATACTCTCGTGGTCGAACGATACCGCGGCAGCCAATATCACTGCTACCGGTAAGCTTGCCACACTCACTTTCACTGTAGCCTCAGATGCGGCTATCGGTGAAAAACCCATCACCGTTACCTGTGATGCAGAAATGGACGGAGCGCTTGATTTTGATATGGATCCTGTTGCTACATCCATCACTAACGGCAGCATCAATGTTATCGAAGAAACTTTCGTTGACGGCGGCGAATGCGGTGCCAATGCTACATGGGCACTTTACGAAAGCGGCAAGTTTGTTGTAAGAGGTACAGGTGCTATGACAAACTATAAGAGTTCGGCAAGACCGTGGTACAAGAAAGTAGCGCAGATACAGTCAGTAGAAATATGTGACGGTATTACGGGCATCGGTACATATGCGTTTGCGTCTGCAACAAATCTTAAATCTGTCGTAATGGCTGACAGCGTAAAGAAAATCAATACGGCTGCATTTTATGGATGCAAATCACTTACCGATATCCGGTTTTCGGAAGCACTTACGGAAATAGGCGGCTTTGCATTTTATAGTTGCAGCGCTTTGGAGCAGATAACCATTCCGGACAGTGTACGCAATATAGGCGATGAAGCGTTTGAATACTGCAGAAGACTTAAATCCATAGAGATACCCGAAGGCGTTCAGGATATCAAAATAGCGGCATTCCTCGGATGCACTTCTCTTGAAAAAGTCGTTCTGCCTACAACATTGACATCAATCGGAAGACAGGCATTCTATGATTGCGGCGCACTTAAGAGCATTATTTTGCCGGAAAATCTTGAGACACTTGGAGATTTCGTATTCTATAACTGCGAATCGCTTAATGATATACGAATCACCGCGGCTACGGTAGGCAGTTATGTGTTCTCTAAGGACGGTCCCAAAACAGCTAACCTGGCATATATCACATTTACAAACAGACTTACTTCGATCGGAACGAATGCGTTTAACGGAAGCAAGTCGATAACCGCGATTTATTTCGAGGGTACCGAGAACGAGTGGAGCAATGTCAATAAGGCAGGCGGTAACGGCGTAATTTTCCAGCCGTCGTTTGTTGTTGATCAAGGTATGTGCAACCAGGATATTTCATGGGCATTGTATGCGAATGGATCATTGAATATCAACGGCAAGGGCCTGATGCCCGATTATACTCAGGGTACTGCACCTTGGGCTGCCTATGCAGATCAAATAACAAAGGCAAACATCTTTGGCGAAGTAGAATCCATAGGTGCCTATGCATTTGACGGATGTACTAACCTTGCCGATGCTTATTTCGGTAAGTATGTTGAAACCATAGCTTCCAATGCTTTCACAAATACCGCCATTGATAATGTAACGATCAATTCGACGGTTACGTATATCGGTGAGAATGCATTTGACGATCTTGATACCGTATATTTCGATCAGACAAGTGAAAATGCGGCACTTTATGTTGAAGGCGCGGCTGATGTAAATGCACAGAATGTACATTATGCACTTGATAACGGTTACTGCGGAAAGACAATACGTTGGACAGTATATGATGATAACAAACTTGTGATTTCGGGTTCCGGTGTTATTGATGAATATTATATTCCCAATCCCGAGACCGGTAAGAACTATCATGCCGACAAGCCGTGGAATGCTTATCTTGATTCGATCACTTCACTTGTGATCACAAGCGGAATCACACAAATCGGTTCTTCTGCATTCCGTGGTCTTACCGCACTTGAAACGGTAACATTACCTCCGACATTGAAGACCATAAGACCTTATGGATTTGCAAATTGTACTGCACTTAATACTATTAGCATTCCCGAAAAGGTATCAACTATCGGAAACTATACATTCCGTGGTTGCACATCGCTTGTTTCGGCTTCGCTTCCCACCAATGTCACAAGCTTTGGTGAAGGTGTATTCTACGGTGATACATCACTCGTATCGATCACATTGCCGGAAAGAATCAAGGATATCCCGATGGAAACATTCAGCGGATGCACATCACTTGCTGATGTAACACTCTCTACTACACTTACTTCGATCGGAAACAGTGCATTTAACGGAACTGCTATCAAGTCGATAGATCTTCCTAACACTGTTTCATCAATAGGTACCGGAGCGTTCTACGGTTGCGCGAAGCTTACCTCGTTCAGAATGCCCAAGAAAATAACGGCTGTAAGCGGTGAAATGTTCAGAAACTGCTCTAAGCTCAAAACAGTGTACTTGCCGATAGCTGTTACCTCGATAGAAGCTAAGGCATTCCAGTCATCCGGCGTTACTACTGTTTATTATGAAGGCTCGGCGGAGCAATGGGCTCAGATACTTGCAAATAAGGGAGCTTCAAACACAAAGCTTGATAGTGCTGAAGCCGTAACCGTTACACAGAGCGGCGATTGCGGTTCTTCGATCAAGTGGTTGCTCTTCAATAACGGTGATCTTCATATTACAGGTACAGGTAAAATGCCTGAATACAACACAAAGGATAATGTAGCTCCTTGGTATGCTTATAATGCTGATATCACTACTATTACGGTAAATGACGGCATTACTCAGGTAGGTGCATATGCGTTTGCTCGTCTTTCATATGTTACAAAGGCTATTATCGGCAAGGATGTAACAGTTATCAGACCTGCGGCATTCAACAGAACTCCTGAATTGGCGGACGTTGAGCTTAACTGCGTAGGACTTTCTTCTATCGGTGACAACGCATTCCTGAACGCCGGCACTAATGTGGCTACTATGAACATCAAGTTCGCAGGCACTGCGGCTCAGTGGGCAAATGTCAAGATCAGTGATACAGGAAACACCAATTTCAAAGCCATCACACCTGTATTTGCAGGCTGATTTTCCCCCTTATTTTGAATAAACGGTATTGTCGCCCCGCTTGACGCGGGGCGGCGATTGCCGCTCAAATAAGGAGATTTACTGCACACTTAACAAAAGATAAAGTATTTGTATTTTAACAAAAGAAGCAGTGTCACATAAGAAAAAACATTAAGCGTTTACAAAAGAAAACGATTTTCATGAAATCAGGTATCAAGCCCGATAAGGGCTTTGAATACGATCAAGGCGTTGCCTTGAAATAAAAATAAAGAAAGGAATTTTTGTATGAAAAAGCTACTTTCCATTCTGCTTGCTTTAGCTGTATTGGTTTCGTGCGTATCAATGGTAACGGGACTTACGGTTGCGGCGGATGCCAATAGCTATAACGGTGAAGTATGGACACCCGTAGAGGTACAGCTCACTTCGTCAAAGCAGTATGCAAATGCGTATGCCGAGATCGAAATGGATGTTACTCTTACCCATACTGACGGCACTGTTATCACAATACCGGGCTTCTGGTATGAAGGTGACACATGGGCATTCCGTTTTTCAGCAACAAAGACCGGAACATGGACATATACTGTTTCATGCAGTGATACGACCAATACCGGCATACACGGTCAGACAGGTACTATAGTAGTATCTGAGGCAACAGGCGATACTATGGCGGCTCAGCACGGCTTTGTAAAGATCGCCGATGACGGACGTCACTTCGCTTATGCTGACGGCACACCTTTCTTCTGGTTGGGCGATACCAACTGGCAGGCTCCGTCAACAAACAGCACAACAAAATGCAACTATCCCGGATGCAACTGCGGAGGTCAGTTCCAGCACATCGTTTCCGACCGTGCTGACAAGGGCTTCACAGTTTATCAGACATATTTCAGCGCTACCGGCAAGGGTGAAGTTCAGGGCAATGAATCCTACTGGGCAGGTAGCCAGATAAGCGGCGACGGTTGCGAGGACCTCATTCCCAATACTTCGGTTTGGAATGAGCGTCTTGACTTTGAATTTGAATATCTTTCGGCTCACGATATGTTGGCTGCTGTCGGCTTCGGCTGTCATACAGGCACAACAAAGGTAATGAGTCTTAACGCCATGAAGCGTCTTGCACGCTACATCGTAGCACGTTACGGTTGCTATAACATGGCATGGATAAGCGGACAGGAAATCAACATGGCATCATGCCGCAGAGCAGGCACTGCTTGGGATGCAGGCATGACTGCTTGCGAGGTTTATACCGCGGTTTCCGCTTACGTTGATTCTATCGACGGTTACAATCATCCGAACTCTGCTCACCAGCAGGGCGGTGCCGATGCTACCGATGGAGCGATGGCGGCTACGGCCAACGAGCCTTGGCACGATTACTTCCTTGTACAGGGCGGTCACTCCAACCCCATGGATAAGGATTTCTATGAGTCATATTATAACTTCCATACCACAAAGCCTTATGTAGAAGGCGAGCTTCAGTATGAAGAAATCAACTGCGGTCCGTTCACAGGCTATGATAAGCCCAGATACGGCGCATGGAAGGCTCTGCTTTCCGGTACTGCAGGTTTCACCTATGGTGCTTCGGGCGTATGGGCTGCTTCATATTCGACATCATTCTATACAGGCTGGCTTGGCGGCGACAGCACATACAGCTATGAGCCGTGGTACATGGGCGTTGACAAGCAGGGTTCTTTCGAAGTAGGCTATATGCGCAAATTCTTCGAAGCACTTCCTGATTGGACAGCACTTGTTCCCCAGTTCTATAGCGGTGAATATGCAGATTTCAACGAGATCGAAAACAAGGTTGCGGCAATTACTGCCGACAAGACTACAGCTGTAGCATATTTCTACAACACTAAGTCATTGTCAACAGGTACATTCACAAACCTTATCGACGATACAAGTACGCTGTACAATGCGTTCTGGTTCAACCCGAGAACAGGCAAGTACATTGTTGCCGAGACAGACATTTATCTTGAAAACGGCGTTTACGCTATACCCAAGAAGCCTACAAGCGAAGACTGGGCATTCGTTCTTACCACCGATGATATGGACGGCATCGTTACCGAGAACATCTATGCAGGTGACGCTACCGAAGTAAGCATCACAGGTAACAAGATCACTCCCCTTTCTTTCAAAGCTAACGGCGGCGTTCAGTACATCGGTTCTACCCAGCGTCTGAGCGACAACACCAGATATCTTACCGACGGCAAGCTTAATACCGTTTGGGAGCCGTTTGCAGACCGTGCTACGCAGTTCTTCAACTACGATTTCGGCACAGCAAAGGCTATCACCAATATCGTTATCACTCCCAAGGCAGGTACTGTTATCCCGGATTACCGTATCTATGCTTCCAATGACGGCAGTGATTGGACGATCATTCTTGATACAAAGCTCAACGGCAAGAAGAACATGCTCGACGGCAGCTACGTTGAAAACCTCTACGGCGGATGGCGTTACCTCCGTGTAATGCTTATGAACCCCGAAGCTGAGGGCGGCGAAGTTACAAAAGAGTATGAAACTCATTACAACAGCTACATGAAGTGTACATATTCGCACACTGCTATTGCCGAAATGGCTGTTTACGGCACCGGCAATGCTACTGCACTCGGATATGCACTTCCTTACACACCTGTATACGCTTCCGATACACAGCGCAAAACGGCTTATGCGGCATCAATCGATTTCGCTTCGGCTTACGGCACAACGTTCCACGGAACCGGATACACGACACCCTTTAAGGATATCCCCGAATCCGCATTCGGCAGCAATAACTACATTGATGTTAAGTTCGCTGTTTACAACAACACAGCATCTGTGCTTAAGACATTTGCACTTTCAAACTATTGGGGCAGAGTTTGCTATCTGACAGAGACTGATGCCGCTCATAGCAGGGCGTTCAGCGGTACGATGGTAACTACTGACATCGCTCCGGGTGCAATGACGACCGTTACTGTAAGATTGCCCAAGGATGCATATTATTCCAACGGCTCCGGCAGGATCACCACAGGTGAAAATGCTGACGGCAAGGGTAAGCTTTGCAACTACAAGGACGTAGGTCTTCGTATCGACTTTGCAAATCCCACAACAGGCGCTTACGAAGCACCCAACGGTGAAGTAATTATCGCGTGCGTTAACTACGCGTGCGTAAACGATCTTTGGGATCAGCTCGATTGGCATGATTCTACTGCCGTAACAGCCATCGAAAGCTGTGAACCCGAAAAATTCGGCAATTCGTTCGAATTCTTCCACAATGAACTCGGTCATCTTCCGATGTTCAGCGGCGCAGTAGCTCCCACATGCGATGCTCCCGGCTCTACCGGCAGCATAGTATGCGCACTTTGCGGTCAGACTATTGCCGAGGCTCAGGTAATACCGGCTATCGGTCATAACTGGGTTGCGGCATCTGTTGATGCTACCTGCACAACTCCCGGCTATATTCAGTACACATGTACGAACTGCCAGGAAAGCTATCAGAGCGCTACGCAGGAGCTTCTTCCTCATACCTATCAGGTTATAGATAAGTATGAGCCCACCGAAACGGCTCAGGGCTACTCGGTACTTGAGTGTACGGTTTGCGGTCACATCGAGGTAGGCGAATTCGTTGATCCCGTTCCCGCGACTGAGGCGAAGTATTATGCTGCCAAGATCAGCCCGCGCAGCCAGAACATGATCACGAAGTACGGCTTCAATAATGACGGTAAGCACAACAACAATATGACCGTATTCCATGACCTTGACTTCGGCGATGGCGATGTTTGCAACGTTTCGTTCATCGTTTACAACGGAACGGATAAGTCGCTCAGCAATTTCACCTTTGCCATTATGTACGGCAGATATTGCTATCTTGGCCTTGGTGAAGATAACGATACGCTTCTCAATAAGTTTGCGTACGATCAGACTGTAAATATCGGCGCAGGTCAGACGAAGGCCATCACGATCCCGATCCCGCGCGATGCTTACTATGTAAACCAGGGTTCAAAGCTTTCCGAGGATAACAGCGGATGCGGTACTGCCGGAAGAAAGCTTGTAAACTACAGCGAAGTTGGTATTCGTTATGACTTTGCAGGCGCACCCACCACAGGTGACATTTACTTCATGTGTACAAGTGATGAGAGCGTAAACAGAACCTTTGCGGCTACCGATTATTACACCGGAAGCGTTGCCGCTAAGTCTGCGGTAACCGATTTCAACGAGCTTCCCGATTCACTTAAGCAGTCAATAGCTTCAAGAAGCGTTGCCAACAATGAAATGACGTTCATTGACGCTGAGGGCGGCGATTCCGATATGGCGATGCTCTTCACGGGCTACGGCACAACTACCATATCGACCGAGCAGGCATTTGCAGGCACACATTCGATAAAGGTAGTAGGCGGTGAGTACGCATATCAGTCATTTGCCATCAAGCAGATCAAGAACGTTATCAACGGCCCCGGCGCGTATGTTGTTTCGGGTTATATGTACATCGATACGATGCCCACAAACGCATCTAACGGTTCTATCATTACAAAGCTTAATGCGCGTCAGACATATCAGAACAGATACAATCAGTCTTCACAGACATTCACGCTCAAGGCATCGAATGTAGGCAAGTGGGTACCGTTCTCACTTACTATCGACATGCCTAAGGACAGCTGGAGTTCAGAGTCCACTTACCCCATCATTGATGAGACCGCGAGCAACTATTACTTCAAGGATCTTTCGTCGATAGCTCTTGATAATATCGGCGTGGGCTCGGTTATCTACTATGATAACATCAAGGTACAGAAGACAGAGATCATCGGTACCGAGCTTGTGTTCAACGATGGCGGAAACAACTTTAAGAACGTTTCATCTAAGGTTACCGAGCTTCCCGACGGAATCAATACATTCACATATCGCGTTTACAATGTAAACGATTATGATGTTGATGTAAAGGTTCTGTTCCAGGCAGGCGACAGAAACCACGACGGCAAAGTGACCGGCTGGGATTTCCTCAGCGAGGGCAATCCCGCTTACAAGACTGTAGCGGCTCATTCGTTTGCTGATATTTCGTATTCGTTCAACGTAATCGATAACACCGTAACGATCCCCGAAAAGGTAAACGGTGAAGTAACGACCTATCAGGATACTCTTGCTCACCTTATGACCCGTGTTGATATCGGCGGTACCGATGATAATAAGTCGATCTATCCCGACGGAACAAGGATCATCATAAAGGACCTCAACGAGCAGAATGTAAATATGTACGGTATCGGTACAAAGTTCTATACGCACCAGGATATCTACGGCTTGGATAATTACACCGAATCAGGTCACAACTGGGCAACAGAGCTTGTAGCTCCCACATGTACAGAACAGGGTTACACCTTGTATTACTGCACAGATGAGGATTGTGACAGAACATTTATATCAAATTATGTTCCCGCTACAGGCCATGAATATATCGACGCTACCTGCACAACACCCAAGTGTTGCGCTAACTGCGATGCTGTATTCGCTCCGGCTCTCGGTCATACATTCGAGACATATATGGACGAACCCGCAGGTGACAACAAGTACGGTTACATCGTACATCACTGCACGGTTTGCGACGAGTATATTCCTGAGATGATCGCAAGAGAAGGCACAGTGAACTATGCCGCCAAGATCGTTCCGAGCAGCTCAACGGTAATAACCGCGTTCGGTTCGGATGTAATAACTCCCTTCAAGGAGTTTGAGTTCGAGGGCGACAGTACAACTGTTACATTCTACGTTTACAACAATACCGACAGGATACTTAACCGTCTGTCCATTTCCAATATGTGGGGCTATAATTGCTATCTTACAGAGCAGGATGCTTATGATAAGAAGGCTGTAGGCGGTAATGTTAAGGAAACATGGGTAAGACCCGGTGAGGTTGCAACTATTAAGCTTACGCTTCCGCGTGATGCTTACTATTCGAACACTGCCGGTCAGCCCGGCGATATAAACAGCGGCAACGGCGTGATTTGCAACTATAAGGATGCGGCTATCCGCTTCGACTTCTGCAAGAACATGCCCGATTGGACAGCTGAAAACAATCATATGTATGAAAGCGCAGTACCCACCACAGGTGAAGTATACTTCGTATCTGCAGATGATGAGTCCATCAACAAGAACTACGCTGCTTCCGCAAGATACACCGGAATCAAGGGTCAGGAAGCTATAACCGATGTTGAGCTTCTTCCCGAAGCTATCAAGTATATTGCAAACAGCAATTCAACGGTTACAAGCGACAGAGTATTTATTGATGCCGAAGCTGCTGACGATGCATCCAAGTTCACAACATACGGCAAGGCCAAGGTTGAAAAATCACAGGCACAGGCATTCATGGGCGGTAGCTCTATCAAGCTTACCGGCGGCCCTGACGGTCACTATGAGTCCATGGGCTTCAATGCGGCTACCACCTCAAAGATCATCACCGGCGGCGGCAAGTACAATGTAAGCGGCTGGATGTATATCGAACAGATGCCTGCGGCTAAGGGCATGACGCTCAACCTCCGCACGAACAACAATAACGTTTACCGCATCTGCTCAGCATTTACGCTTCAGGATGCATGGGTAGGCAAATGGGTACCGTTCAGTTCAGTATTCAGCGTAAGCGATAATAACATTGCCGAGTGGACGACATCCAAAGCGGAAGATAAGGCTCTGTTTGACGGCGATCCCGCATCCGATAAGTTCTGGGCGAAGTCGATAACAGGTCTTGCGTTCGATGGCATCGGTAAGAATGCGGTCATCTACTTTGATAACCTTGCTATCGAAAAGATAGACGATACCTTCTACGGCGTGCTTCTCACGCGTACAATAGAAGGAAGCAACGGCTATTACGGACGTATTGAAGCGAAGAATATTACCTCGCTTACACCCGGCA
This sequence comes from Clostridia bacterium, assembly GCA_045601365.1. Taxonomy (GTDB): domain Bacteria; phylum Bacillota; class Clostridia; order Christensenellales; family QALW01; genus UMGS1322. The sequence goes on from JAZRZN010000099.1 coordinate 43,883, forward strand.
CACACACCATAACCTATCGCTTCTATAACCTTAACAACCATGCTGTTTATGCGTGCACTTACTTCCAGGATGGTTGGACGAGTTTCAAAGATGCCAGCGGCATAGTGCCCGGACGCGTAAAGATCAATCCCGGCTGCTACCGTGATATTTCATTTACATTCGCTGTAACAGAAAACGGTAAGATCACAGTTGGCTCTGAAGAGAAAGACCCGACCGGACTTGTACTTCGTCTGGATCTTGCAAACGAAAGCAACGGATACGACGGCACAGGCGATGTAGTATTCGTTCAGGAGCTTACGACCGACGAGGAAGTTAAGGGCGTGCTTACAGCTGACTGCAGTGTCAGCGGAACGCTTTCGAAGAACCTTACACTCAACGCTGCAAGCCGTGAGATCAAGCTCATTCAGAACTTTGTTGAGCATTGCGATCACAACATCGTTAACGATGCGGCTGTTGCACCTGATTGTATCCACACCGGCTTGACCGCAGGTACACACTGCTCCAAGTGCGGCATGGTATTCGTTGCGCAGGAAGTTATACCTGCAACAGGCGTTCACAGCTATGTTGACACCGTAGTACCTCCGACAGCTAAGGATCAGGGCTACACCAGACATGAATGCTCTGTATGCCATGACTACTATGACGATACGTTTGTTGATCCGCTTGGCGGCGGCAACGCTATCGGCGATGTCAACGGCGACGAGAAGATCACTGCTAAAGACAGAATGATCCTTTCACGTTACCTTGATGGCTGGACCGGCTACGATGCACTTTGCGACATTAGCGCGGCTGATATCGACGGCGATGGATTCGTAACGGCGAACGACCGTCAGATACTTGCGCGTTATCTCGCAGGTTGGGCAGGTTATGATTCATACTTCACAACAGAAGAATGATCAGTAACAAAGCTTAGCTAAATCTATTACACCCTTCGGTGCTTTCGCACCGGAGGGTGTTTTTCGCATCACGCACTTGTGTTGTGCTGTATGGTGCGGCGCCTCGACGCACCGATTTATCGGGGCTCTGCCTCCATACCTCTTTCTTGGGGCTTCGCCCCAGACTCTGCCCGCTTTTTGAAGAAAGCGGGGCAAAAACTTTTATCGCATAATAAAACAAATTCGCTCAGCGTGAAAGTTGCCGAGCGAATTCTTATCCACATATTGTAATTGTGCCGTATGGTGCGGCGCATTGAATTCGGATACTTATTTATGATCAGGCTTTTTCAAGCGTCATCGGGAACAGCAATGCGGATATTTCGGGCGCTTCGCCTGTGTTGTACGATTCCGAGATAACGAGCTTGCCGTTCATTAAGGCGTATTTGTAATATGCGCCTTCGGCGGTGTCAACGATCTTGGCGTTGTCAAGTGTGAATGAAAATTCCTTGGAGAAGCTGTCCGTTATCTGCTTTAATGCGCTTTCGGTCAGAATACTTTTTGAAAGTTCATCAATACTTGTTCCCTGTTCGGATAGCATTTCGTCAAGCGTTTTGCCGATTGCGTTTTCGTGTTTTTCGGCGGAATTGAAATATTCAATGCAACCGCTCTTGATTTGAGCATTGAAAAGCTCTACGCTTTTGTCGAGACTTGCTTTATCAAGCGTGCGGGTGAATTTGCCGTTTTCAAATGAACAGCAAACGGTTACCGTGAAATCTTTGATTTTCAAAAAATCGCTCATTCCGTCATCGTTTTGTGTAATATTTTTGTTGATCAAATCGGAAATGTCTATCGTTGATTTCCATGTACCGTCAAGCTCGGATGATTTTTTGCATGCGGAAAACGCAAATATCAAAAGCAAGATCATTATTGCCGAAATTATTTTTTTCATATAATACACCTCTTTATTATATAGTAGCACTTTTTTTTGACGATGTCAATCATGTATACATATCCATATTTTGTGCATATTATATGGTATAAATACAGTATATATTAAGTGATAAATTACGAGTGCAAAGTTCATAAAAAGTTCACAAAAAACCGCTTGTCAAAAAGTAAAAAAGGTAATATAATTGCAAAGCACTCTTGAGGGGAGGGGAAGCGAAAGCGGAACCGAACGCAAAAAGAATGCCGAAAGATCTTCGGAAATGCGACCGAAAAAAGT
>JAZRZN010000100.1:0-8497 GCA_045601365.1 Clostridia bacterium
AAAAACTGACCAAGCGAGGCTTAGTCAGCATTTTCGATTATTACCAAAAGGTACATATTTAATTTTGAATTGAACCGCCGTGTGCCGAACGGCACGCACGGTGGTGTGAGAGGAGGGAATAAATCCCTCCTACTCGATTAATGCAATATAAGTTTTTTGCCGAGCTTTGCAAAGCCCGCAGGGTGCGGGAGAGCGTCCCGCAGAATGGGACAGCGTCATGCGGAAAAACTGATTTTATGCCATCGTTTCGAGCATTTTTTCGGAGACCTCATATTCGCATGCTTCGCCGTTGGTGAATTTTGTGAACTGATCGAGCATGTATTCGCCCATGCGTGCTACCTCGTTGCCGGAGGAGCCTGCGATATGCGGTGTGAGGAATACATTTGGCAGGGAATAGAGCTTGTTGCCCTCCTGCGGCGGCTCGGGCAGTGTAACATCAAGCACTGCACAGGCGTTCGGCTTTTCTTCAAGTGCGCGGATGAGGTCGGCTTCAACGACCTGTGCGCCGCGCCCGGTGTTTATGAATGTTGCGTCGTCCTTCATCAGCGAGAAGAGCTTGTGACCGTACATGCCGACTGTCTGCGGAAGATTGGCAACGTGGTTGGATATCGTCTGGCACGTTGAAAATATCTCTTCGAGCGATACCTTTTCAACGCCCATTTCCTGCGCGAGAGCGTCGGGCAGATACGGGTCATAGACCTTTACGGCGATGTTGTATCGGCTGAGCATTTTTATCACAAGCTTGCCTATCATGCCCGCGCCGATTATGCCGACGGTGCAGTCGTAATTGCCCGGCATCGCCTGCGAATAGCGCTGCGCGAGATTCCGCGTTTCGGGCGAAACGGTGCGCCTGCATGAGAGGTAAAAGCCCTTGTTTGCAAGCAGTATCTGCGCGACAGTGTATTCTGCGACCGGTACGGCATTTGCGCCCCAAGCGGAGAACACGCGCACGCCCGCTTCAAGAAACTCGTGCGCGAAGAACTGCACCGAGCCTGCACCGTAGAATACCGCCTTGAGTGACGGCAGATACGTTTTGATCTCTTCGACCGTGAAGGTATTCATGCCCCATGTCGAAAAGATAAATTCCGTGTCACGGAAATTTTCGGGAGACGAAAGAATCTCGTCCTTTGTCACTACGCGCTCCTCAATGCCGAGTGCGTTTTTCAGTTTTTGGCGTGTTGACGGAGTGTAGACGGTAAAAATCGAATGCTCCGAGCCGTTAAAAATTGCTTTCATTGCTGTGCCTTCTTTCTGTATTCAATAGGCGAAATGCTCATTTCGCGCTTAAAAAGTCTTGAAAAATTAGAGCTGTCCGAAAACCCTGAATTGTAAACGATCTCGGTTATCGACATGTCGGATTCGCTCAGAAGCTGACGCGCAAGCGACAGCCTGCACATCGTGAGATACTGCATTACAGAATAACCCGTTACCTTCTTGAAGAGATGCGCAAGATAGCACGGGCTGAGGTGGTATTGCTCGGCAAGCCCCGCAAGAGTGAAATGCTCCTTGCAGTTTTTTTCAAGCATGCACTGTATCTGCCATATCATGGAAATGCTTTTGTTGTTCTCCTGCGCGAAAAGGTTCGGTGCGGCACGGTATATCTTTATCAGCAGTTCAGTCAGCAGACAAGTCTGCCGAAGTGTGGAATACGGCATCTTGGATGAAAATTCACTTGTGCAGTCCGAAAATATCCTGTCGATGTCCGCCTTGAAATCGGAAACGTCAAGAACATGTCGGAAATCCTCACGCCTGTTCGCAAGCAGGGTGAGCAGTGTATAATCGCGGATATAGCTCCCCGCGAGCAGAGGCGAAATGCACAGATAATAACGCTTGTATTTTTTGCCGATGACCTTTATCGAATGCTGTTCAAGCTTGCTTATGAATATAAGCGACGGAGCGGTGACCGTGTATTCCTTGCTGTCGATCTTTACCGAAAGTGTGCCGTCGCAAAGATATATGATCTCATAGCAGTTGTGAGCGTGCGGCGCAAAGCCGTTTATGCTATCCGAAAAACGCGCATCTTCGATTATTGATGCTGACAAGCCGATCACATCCTTTTTTTATATTCTACAAATGTTTCGTCGGTATTTCTATGTAAAAATTGCCGAAAATACTTGTCGCAAACAAAATCTACATATCCATTATAGCATTGAGAAAACAAAAAAACAAGATTTACATAAAATTTAACAAAAAAAAGATTGAAAAACAAGTGTCGGTATTTTATAGTATATTATGTAAATCACATAGTGGGGTGGAGCAAAGATGATACGCAAGGTTTATACCGATGTAAATGAATTTAAGAAACAAAACAATGAGCTTGGCGGACTTCTGCCGTACAGCGACGATCTTTCGCCGCTTAAAGCGACTCTTGAGATACAGGGACATACGGCTCACAACCGTCTTGCATGTCAGGCAATGGAAGGATGCGACGGAACGCTTACGGGTGAGCCGGACGAGCTGACGATAAGAAGATACATGCGGCTTGCACACGGCGGCGCGGGCATCATTTGGTTTGAGGCAACTGCCTGCGCAAAGGAGGCACGCGCGAATCCGCGCCAGCTCTGGCTGAGGGATGACAACATCGACGCTTTCAAGTCATTGCTCGACCGGATGCGCGAGGAGGCGTTCAGCGCAAACGGCTATGCGCCGCTCATCATCATGCAGGACACCCATTCGGGCAGATACTCAAAGCCCAACGGCTATCCCGAGCCGATAATCGCATACAATAATCCGATATTCGAAAAGGACAAGCCGATAGATAGGATAATCACCGATGAGGAGCTTGACCGCGTGCGCGATATGCTCGTTGAATCGGCGCGTCTTGCACATTTGGCAGGATTTGACGGCGTTGATATCAAGTGCTGTCACAGATATCTCGATTCCGAGCTGCTTTCGGCGTTCACGCGCGAAAACAGCCGCTACGGCGGAAGCTTTGAAAACAGAACACGTCTTTTGCGCGAAAGCGTGCAGGGTGCGATGCAGGTGACACCGAACGATTTTATCGTATCGACGCGCCTTAACGCTTACGACGGCTTTGAATATCCCTACGGCTTCGGCGTAAAGCGCGACGGCAGCCTTGAGGTCGATCTGACCGAGCCGAAGGAGCTTGTGAAAATACTTTCGGGCTACGGCATGAAGCTCATCAATATCACGATGGGCAACCCGTATGTCAATCCGCATGTGAACAGACCGTTCGCAAAAGGACCGTATGAGCATGAGGAGCATCCGCTTGTCGGCGTTGCGCGTATGCTGAACGGCATAAAGGAGCTTCACGGGGCAGTGCCGGAGATCGCGATTATTTCATCGGGCTATTCGTATCTCGGCGCGGCGTCACCGAATGTTGCGGCGGCATATATAAAAGAAAACGCCTTTGCGTTCGCGGGTTTCGGCAGAATGATTTTCGCAAACCCCGATTTTGCAAATCAGATACTTACCTGCGGCAGGCTTGATGAAAAGAAGTGCTGTATCGCCTGCTCGAAATGCACCGAGCTGATGCGTGCCGGCTCAACACCGGGATGCGTTATCCGCGACAGCCTTTACACAAAGCTTTACACGGAACTGAATAAGAGGTGATACTGTGTTTAAGACATGGCTTAAAAACAACGATGTATCGGCATTTGAATATTCGAAAATGATGTTTCCCGATGCGACCGACCGAAAATTCTGGGACGCTCGCTTTGATGCGGATGCTATTGCCATCGCCGAGCGTTATCTCGGCTTCGATTGGCCGATAATCAAGGCTACGGATTTTATGGAATTCAAAAAAAGCGGTGACCGCATCATAATGGAAAAACCGCATTTCAGGCGCAGACAGGCACTTTGCACACTTGTACTTGCCGAAGTACTTGAGAACAAGGACAGATTCATTCCCGACATCGTCAACGGTATTTTTGCGATCTGCGAGGAAACGTATTGGGGACTTTCGGCGCATTGGGCTGATGTGTTCGGCGTACAGAATATCCCGCGTGCGAACGAGCCGTATGTCGATCTGTTCGCGGGCGAGACGGCGGCGTCACTGGCGTGGACGTATTATATGCTTTTTGATAAGCTCCATGCGTTCTGCCCCGAAATATGCGAAAATATAGTCAACGAGCTTGACAGACGTGTCGTAAAGCCGTACCTTTGCCACCGCGATTGGTGGTGGATGGGATATAACGGAGAGGTCAACAACTGGAATCCGTGGATACTTTCGAACATACTTTCGGTATTTCTCATTACCGTACACGAAAAGGCGACGCTCTGCCGCGGCATCGAAAAAATGCTGACCGAGGCACAGGCGTTCTACCGCAGATATCCGCTTGACGGTGCATGCGATGAGGGCTGTTCCTATTGGACACAGGCAGGCGCGTCACTGTTTGAATTTGTCGAACAGCTTTGTGTTGCGACCGACGGCAAAATAAATTTCTATAATGACGAAAAGTTCTGCAACATGGGCAAGTACGAATACCGCATGTATATCGGCGACGGCATGTTCGTCAATTTTGCCGACGGTCCGCGTAAATTGGGCGGAACCGGCGCAGGCGTTACGTATTTATTCGGAAAAAGGATAGGCGACAAATCGCTTATGGCGCTCGGCAGAGAGTTTTTTGGGCATAAAGCGAAGTTCAACGAGCGCGACCATGAGGCGCAGGCGAAGCTTCGGAGAATGCTGACGGAAGCCGCGTATAAGAAAGAGATGCTGAGCTGTCCCGAAATCGCCGCCGATGATTTTACATTGCTTCCCGATACGCAGATAGCCGTATTGCGCAAAAACAGCTTGTTCCTTGCGGTCAAGGGCGGCAATAACGACGAGGGACACAACCATAACGATGTCGGAAGCTTCGTGCTTTACGACAACACGAAGCCCGTGCTGATAGATGCGGGCGTAGAGGTCTATACACGCAAGACGTTTTCGTCCGAGCGTTATACTATATGGACGATGCAGTCATCGTGGCATAATCTGCCGGAAATAAACGGCATCGCACAGCATAACGGCAGAAATTTCCGTGCCGATGATTTCAGCGCGGATAAAAACACGGTAAATGTTTCGTTTGCAGGCGCATATCCCGAAGCGGCGACAAAGATAGACAGAAAATATACGCTTCATGCCGATTCGCTTGATATCAGAGATACATTTGTGTTCAACAGGGAAAGCAACAGCGTCACAGAGCATTTGCTTACATGCTTTAAGCCCGAGATCACCGAGAACGGAGTATTACTTGATAAAAAGTATCTGTTGACCTGTGCGGGCGATGTCACGGTAGACGAAAAGGACATAACCTACGACAGCAGATTGAATGCGAGCTGGGGAGAGTACGGTGTTCTTTACCGTATCGGCTTCACTTCGGCAAGCTCCGACATCACTATTTGCGTAAAGAAGGTGTGATATGGATAAATTATTTATCGGTCTCGGCGGAACGGGAGGCTCTGTGCTTAAGCACATACAAATTCCCGAAAAGAAAGAATATATGATAATTGTTGATAATAAGGAGGAAAACAAAATGAAAAATGTTATAGTTACGGGATGCGTCGGCGGCATCGGCAAGGCGACTGCCAAGCTTTTTCTTCAAAAGGGCTACCGTGTTATCGGCATGGATGTAGCGGATGAAGCTAAGGCAAAGGAGTTTTTTGACGAAGAAGATTTTATATATGTTAAGGGCGATCTCAGCAAAAGCGAGGACAGAAAAGAGCTTATCGAAACAGCTCTTGATGCGGGCGGCATACACGCGCTTGTGAATGTTGCGGGCGTTGCGCCGCGTGTTCGTGCCGATATCCTTGAAATGACTGAGGAAAGCTATGATTTTGTCATGAACATCAATACAAAGGGTACGCTGTTTTTGACGCAGGCGGCGGCAAATATAATGAAAGAGAATGAGCCCGAGAACGGTATTCGCGGCTATGTATGCAATATTTCGTCGATGTCGGCGTACACAAGCTCGACGAGCAGAGGCGAATACTGCATTTCAAAGGCGGGCGTTTCGATGGTGACGACGCTTTTTGCCGACCGTCTTGCCGAATACGGCATACCCGTGAACGAGATACGTCCCGGTATCATCGCCACGGGCATGACGGCGACGGTAAAGGAAAAGTACGACAGGCTCATCGACGGCGGACTTCTGCCGATAAAGCGTTGGGGACAGCCCGAGGATATCGCCGCGGCGGTGTTCGCACTTTGCTCCGGCGCACTGCCGTATGTCACGGGTCAGTCCGTCGATGTTGACGGCGGCTTCCACATTCAAAGATTATAAGGTGATACGATGGAAAAAGAATTTATAACTCTGAACACGCTTGTAGTCGGCACGGGTGCGGCGGGCTACAATGCCGCGATAAGGCTTAAAAAGCTCGGCATCGACAGCGTTGCGATGCTGACAGAGGGCGTGAACATGGGTACGAGCCGCAATACCGGCTCGGATAAGCAGACATATTATAAGCTCGGCATGGCGGGCGATAAGCGCGATTCCGTCCACGATATGGCGTCGGATCTCTTCGCGGGCGGTTGCGTTGATGGTGATAACGCGCTTGCGGAGGCGGCGCTTTCGGCAAGATGTTTTTTGAATCTCTGCGAGCTTGGCGTGCCGTTCCCGACAAACCGTTACGGCGAGTTCGTCGGCTATAAGACAGACCACGACCCTTGTGCGCGCGCCACATCGGTAGGACCTCTTACCTCAAAGGAGATGACCGAAAAGCTCCAAAAGGAAGCGGAGAGGCTCGGCATAAAGGTCTACGACGGTTTCGTCGCAGCTGAGATCATCAAGGACGGCGATACGCTTCTCGGCGTGCTTGCACAAAGCCTTTCCGACAAAAACCGCGCACTGCTTTTTCACTGTACGAATGTCATTTTTGCGACCGGCGGACCGGGCGGCATGTACCGCGACAGCGTGTATCCCGTGTGCCACAGCGGTTCGAGCGGAGTGCTTTTTCAAGCGGGCGTGAAAGGACAGAATCTGACGCAGTGGCAGTACGGGCTTGCGTCCGTTGCACCGCGCTGGAACGTTTCGGGAACATATATGCAGGTGCTTCCGCGCTTCGTTTCCGTCGATAAGGACGGAAACGAATATGAGTTTTTGAACGAATACTTTGCGCAGACGGGCGAAAAGCTTTCCATGGTGTTCTTAAAGGGCTATCAGTGGCCGTTCGATTCGCGCAAGGTGCTTGAGGGATCATCGGTCATTGACCTGCTCGTCTACCGCGAGTGCATCATGCGCGGACGCAGAGTGTTCCTTGATTTTATAAACAATCCCGATAAAAAAGCGGAGCTTGACTATTCGGCACTTGCGCCTGAGGCGAAAGAGTATCTTGAAAACGCGGGGGCATGCTTCGGCACGCCGATAGAGCGACTTGAGCATATGAACAAGCCTGCGATAGAGCTTTATGCTTCAAAGGGCGTTGATTTGTATAAAGAATACCTTGAGATAGCGCTTTGCGCACAGCATAACAACGGCGGCGCAAAGGTCGATATGTGGTGGCAGACCGATATAAAGCATCTGTTCGTCTGCGGTGAGGCGGCAGGCACGCACGGCATATACCGTCCGGGCGGCTCGGCACTCAACGCGGGACAGATAGGCTCGCTACGCGCCGCGCAGTACATCGCAAAAAAATATGATTCCTTGCCGCAAAACGGCGAAGCGTTCGCGTGTGCGGCGGAGAAATCACTGCAAAACAACAGGGAGTTTGTCGAAAACATACTTTCGCGTGAAAGCAATGTCGATGAGCTGCTCTTAAAAGCCCGTGAGCGCATGAGCGCATCGGGCGCGGCACTGAGAGAAAAGCAGAAAATACTTGACGCGATAGAGGAAAACGAAAAGGATATCGCAACGCTTTCCCAAAAGCTCGGCGCAAATGAAAACGAACTTTTGAAGGCGTACCGTCTGCGCGACACGCTCATTGCGCAAAAAATGTATCTTTACGCGATGCTCGACCATATAGAGCATTTCGGCAAAACGTGCGGCTCGGCGCTCTACTATGACGCGAACGGCTCACTGCGCGACGGGCTTGAGGAGATATTCCGCTTTACGCCCGATGACGGCAGTATCAAGGACTTCGTGCAGGAAATGACTTTCGGCGAAAACGAATGCACCGCGCTGTACCGTCCCGTGCGCCCCCTGCCCGACGGCGGCGGCTTCTTTGAAAACGTATGGCGCTCGTTCAGGGAAAACGGAAATATCGAATAAGCGTATGCAGGATGAGGAAGTATGAGAAAACCGCGTTTTGAAATACATTATCCCAAAAACCCGGATAAAAAGCATTTTTCAATAGCGATCTGCGGCAGGCAGATAGCCGAAAAGGGTCATGCCGTGCCGATGCGAGTTTATCCGAACAATAACTTTTCGTTCGTGCTTAACGGATGCGGGACGTTCCATTCCGATTTCGACTCTCTTATGCTATAGCATAAGGGAGTCGAACCCCGATGCCGAAAACGGCTGTTTTTTGCAATCTTAAGATTCGTCGTCCTTGTAATATGCCCTATATTACTTCGTCCTCCTCATCAAATCTTGCAGAAAAACATCACGTTTTCGGT
>JAZRZN010000101.1:0-1431 GCA_045601365.1 Clostridia bacterium
CCGCAATCTGCACCCGGCTTCGTCTGTCAACGCCTGCACCGCCTTTTTGTAGCCGCAGGGCGGCTCTTTCAGATGGATATTGCCGGCGCTCTTTGCCGTGTCAATATCCGGATTGGACTTGTAAACCGTCTTTTGCCGTTCATTGTGTTTTTGTGTGTTCAGCAGTTTCCCGCCGGTTTTCTTTTGAAATCTTAAAATAGCATACATTTCTTATTCCTCCGTTTTTTCGTTTTTGCGAATCCGCGGGGGACGCGAAGAACACCGCCGAAACGCTGTGCCGACGTTCTCTCACTTGCTTCCTGCTCGTTCGATTTCGCCGTCTGTGTCCCGGTTTCGCTCGCCGCGTCGTGCGGGCGGCTCGCTTCACCGGAAGAGAGAATTTGCGCGGCGCGCCGCCGCAAATCCTCTCCGCGTTTCCAGACGGTGTAACACACTATACCTTGCAAGCAAGGTCGTGTGCCAACCGTTCCCGTTGGATCCCCTTTTGGCGATACTGCGTATCGCTCCTTGCCTCGACTTTTCTCGGCAAGGGCTTGTCGTTCGCTTGATGGCTCCGACAAGATGCCGCGCTTTCTTCGTTTTCCACGCGGCAAGCCGGGTAACCCCGGTTAATAATGATGCAATCTTGTCATATTGCTCCTCCTTGTATTCGGTGTAGAAAGACAGACCTATCTTCCTCACCTGTTAACCGCATCGAAAAAGGCGTTTTTATCCTGCTAAATGAAAATTCTCAAAAAATATTTGCAAACGAAAAAAGCCGCTCCCGCACATTTGCGGAAACGGCTCGGATGTATTACAATGGGGCTACCAAAACAAACAGGAGGAACGATTATGGAACAGATTCAAATCACCTATCACGAAGAAAACGGATACCTTTATCCCGACCTTGCCTTACCGGAGCAGACGCATTACCCGATCGGCAAATACGGTGATCTGCGCCTTGCTTTTCTCAAAGCACATCGCAAGGCGACATACGCAACTTTACTGACGAATGGAAAGCTGAACGAATATCTGCACGGCATAGACACCAAGGCGCGGGGGATGGTCAGCCGGATCACTGCTGAACTTGCCCAAACGCGCGGCATTGATGAATCCCTCAAAGCCACTGATCCGATGCGGTGGGTGCAGGAGATGAATAACTGTAAAGCAAGCGCGGAAGAAACCGTGTACAAGGAAAACTTATACCGATAATACCCTAACGCAAAAATCCCCGGTTTGAATCAACGAAAACGATTCAAACCGGGGATTTCTCATACATTTGCGGTCAAAGCAAAACATGGATAAAATGGGATCGGCAATTGTGAATCCATACTTTTCGGGTAAAATATTAGTATGAATTACTCGGAGGTAAATCTCATGAAAGAAAGGGCAATTACAAAAAAGCAATTATCTATGTTCGAAGCCGAACTGCGAAAGGAGGAAAAGAGCGAG
>JAZRZN010000102.1:0-1121 GCA_045601365.1 Clostridia bacterium
AAATCCGTACATCAACTATCTGCAGCGGGTGATGGACACGGTGGTGAACGAGTTTCCGAAGAACGGGGAAGCGATACCGCACGATGATACAAGATGGGCGGCAGCGGCAGGATATATAGGGCCGGCGTTTCTGTATACATATTATAAAAACAAGGATTCGGAGCTCGTGCGCTACCACGCAAATCAGTCGTGCACAGTGTTTACGGCGTATCTTCTGGCGGGCCTTGCGGACAGACTGCCGATATTCGGAGGACTTGTCAAAAAAGCGTGCAGAGCGGTGCTCACAGTGCTTGCTTTCATCGGAGCAAAAAATGCCGTCGCGGGCAAGAAAGAGGCAGTGCCCGTCATCGGAAATATCGGTGTTAATGTGTTTAAATAAGGCATCGGATACGAAAAACAGAATATTAAAAAACAGTTAAACGAAAGACACAAAAAAGTGACAAAAAGGGCTTGACAAGCGAAAGCCGGAGTGATATTCTAACGTAGCACTACGGAAAAAGGCGAAGCGGAAAGAATAACCTGAAAAAACATAAAAATGTTTGAAAAAAGTTATTGACAAGTGATTGCCTGTGTGCTAAAGTAAAAAAGCTCACCGCAAAGGCGGTAAGCGATAAAGTGTACCTTGAAAATTAGATAATGTAAGAACAGCTTATGCTAAATAAGCACCGGAAAAGGGTTTTCAAAGTCAGAAATGACTATAAAAATTTCTTTGAGAGCTAAGAAAGCTTATATAAATTGATTTAACCTGCATTGAGCAGATTAGATACCATTTATAGAGAGTTTGATCCTGGCTCAGGATGAACGCTGGCGGCGTGCCTAACACATGCAAGTCGAACGAAGCAATATGGAAAGAGACTTCGGACAATGGAAGTATTGACTTAGTGGCGGACGGGTGAGTAATGCGTGAGCAACCTGCCTTTCAGAGGGGGACAACAGTTGGAAACGACTGCTAATACCGCATGATGTACAGATATCGCATGATGACTGTACCAAAGATTTATCGCTGAAAGATGGGCTCACGTCTGATTAGTTAGTTGGTGAGGTAACGGCTCACCAAGACTGCGATCAGTAGCCGGACTGAGAGGTTGAACGGCCACATTGGGACTGAGATACGGCCCAGA
>JAZRZN010000103.1:0-69107 GCA_045601365.1 Clostridia bacterium
GGATAAGGTTGACCTCATCAATAATAAGAAAAGTCCAATCGTTGATAAAGAAATAGAAGAGTACCTTGCCACAAAAGAGCTTAACCTCGTTGCTACCGTTGACGGGAATGCGGCCTATAAGGATGCGGAAATGGTTGTCATTTCCACACCCACGAACTACGACCCCAATAAGAACTACTTCGATACTTCTTCCGTAGAATCGGTCATCGAACAGGTCATTGCCGTTAATCCCGATGCTGTTATCATCATTAAGTCTACCATTCCTGTGGGCTATACAGAATCTGTCAGAGAGAAATTCAAGTGTGACAACATCCTGTTCAGTCCGGAGTTTTTGCGGGAAGGCAAAGCTCTTTATGACAGCCTGTACCCGTCCAGAATCATTGTCGGTGTTCCGGTAGGAAACAAGCGGCTGGAAAAGGCGGCACACACCTTTGCGGAATTGCTCCAAGAGGGTGCCATAAAGGAAAACATTGAAGTCCGCTTCATGAATCCGACTGAAGCGGAAGCCGTGAAGCTGTTCGCAAATACCTATCTTGCGCTCCGCGTCAGCTTCTTCAATGAGCTGGACACCTATGCTGCTGTCAGAGGACTGGATACCAAGTCCATTATTGAGGGCGTAGGTCTTGATCCGAGAATTGGTGGACACTATAACAACCCGTCCTTCGGTTATGGCGGCTATTGTCTGCCGAAAGACACGAAGCAGCTTCTTGCCAATTATAACGATGTGCCGCAGAACATCATCTCCGCCATCGTTGCCGCAAACGGGACGAGAAAGGATTTCATTGCCGATCAGATCATCGCCAGACAGCCGAAGATCGTGGGCGTGTACCGCCTGACCATGAAAGCGGGAAGCGATAACTTCCGTCAGAGTTCCATCCAGGGCGTTATGAAGCGCATCAAGGCAAAAGGCATTGAAGTGGTCATCTATGAACCGACCATGCGGGATGAGACCTTCTTCAGCAGCCGTGTTGTCCGTAATCTTGTCGAGTTCAAGCAGATCTCAGATGTGATCATTGCCAACCGCTATAACGATGACATAGCAGATGTGCTGGACAAAGTTTATACCAGAGATTTGTATTTTAGAGATTAATAAAATGCCCGGTTAGCGGTGTTCTGACTGATCAGTTAGAGCTTGCTAATCGGGTTTTTATATAATAATGATACAAAAAATATTTTCACAGAAAGTTCAAAGAAATAATTCGTAAATTCCCAAAGTAAATTCCACAGTAGGAAAGGCACAGAATTTAGTATGCAAAGCAATATGCCTCTGATATGGATTGTTTTGTGCCTTTGATGAACAAATTCAAAACGGCATACGGTCAATATCCAAAGTACCCTGTTGCCGATGCGGGATACGGTTCGTACAATAACTATCTGTTCTGTGAGCAAAACGAGATTGAAAAATACATGAAATTTACTATGTTCGAGAAGGAAACAAAAGATGTAAAATACAAAGATGATCCGTATCGAGCAGTTAATTTCAAGAGTGATGAAACCGGAACACTCATATGTCCGGAAGGCAGAAAATTCGAATATCTGTATGACCGTCCCGTTAGAGGAAATAAATACGGCAGAACAGAAGAGTATTACAAATGCGAGAGCTGTGAAGGTTGCCCGAGAAAAGCAGAATGTACCAAGGGCGTCGGAGACAGAACATTCAGTATGAACCGTGAATTGACGGCTATTCACAGCGAAGTCATATCTAATCTTAAATCCGAATTAGGTATTGCATTAAGAACAAATCGTACCATTCAAGCAGAAGGTACGTTCGGATCCATCAAGTGGAATCGTTCTTACAAAAGGGCTAAAAGACGAGGTATAGAATCTATAATTTTTGAGTTTGCACTGATTTCGATCGGATTTAACCTGTATAAATTCTACAACAAAAAGAACAGAGTTGCAAAAGTTGCATAAAAACAATTTTATGAACAACCCTAACCTAAGTCGAAAAAAGCAAATTTCGGCGTAGGTCTTTTGGCTGTATGCTTTTTGATGCTTTTTTCGTAGGCCCAAACAAAAACAGGCGAAAACAGCCCGAAACAAGCATAAAAACCTTGACTGTAACGGGAAAATAATATATAATATTTTTGTTAAAATTTGTATGCCGGATGACAGGAAGTGAGTCATTGCTTAAAAACACGGATTTCAAAAACAGAATAATGAGTGACATAAGCAATGACAAAACGTTCTGCATAGGTACGTATTCCGTTATAGCAGTTGTGGCACTTTTTATGACCGTGCTTAATATAATAACGCAGAAAGGATTTCTTACGGCATGTACCGGGATATTTGCGGTACTGTGCGTGGTAAACGTGTTGCTGACGCTCTTTTGCGGCAAAACAGGCGGGTCGATAGCCAAAGCTTTGTTTGCCGCAGAAATACTGTGCATGTTTACATTCTTTCTTGTTTCGGGAAATCCGGACGGCTTCAGCGCGATATGGATATGCATGCTTCCGTCACTCGGAATGTATTTCTTTAACAGATATCGCGGAACCGCACTGTGCATCGCGATGCTTGCTATCCTTATATTTTTGCTGTGGACACCTGTCGGTGGCTCATTGCTGATGTATCAGTATACTGGTACCTTTAAGATGCGTTTCCCGGTTTTGTTCATTGCGTTCCACATGCTTGCATTCTTGCTTGAAACACTGCGTGTCAGTGCGTATAAGGAAATGCGAAGATTGCAGGATTATTACCATGAGCTTTCTATGCATGATCCATTGACGGATGTTTTCAACCGCCAGGGAATGTATTCGCAGCTTGAGCATGACGCACGCTACAGCAGTGCTGAGTTGGCAAGCGTAGTATTGCTTGACATAGATCATTTCAAGCTTGTGAATGATAAATACGGCCACACTATGGGCGATACAGTGCTGAAGGCCGTGTCTTCGACGTTGAGCAAGTTTTCCGATTCTCTCGTCTGCCGTTGGGGCGGAGAAGAATTTGTCGTTGTTTTCCCGAATGAAAAGGTACAGCCGGAATTGCTTGAAAAGATCAAAAGTAATATCGGCATGATCAAATTCGATTGCGGCGGACAAAGCTTCAATATTACGGCGAGCTTCGGCGTATGCGTGGAAGAAAATTTTTCGGCTGAACATGTTGACGAAGCAATACAGAAAGCAGACGAGGCTCTCTATAGCGCAAAGAGCAACGGCAGAAACAGAATAGTTTATTACTGAGATTCGGAAGCGTAGTATCAAAAACAATATATTGTCAGCAAACCGCACGAAAGTACGGGACGCAAAGCTAAGGTGTCTAAACGGATCACCGTACGATCGACCGGCTGCAACACTCTTGGCGTTGCAGTCGTGTTTTTTACTGTGGAGGATGTTATGAAAAAAAGAATAGTTGATATTGTTTTATGTCTGGTAATGCTTGTAATGGTTGCGGGAACGGTCGTTTTGATATGTACTGAACATGAAGCGATCGCATCGCTCATTGCCGGCGGCGGAGTAAATTCTCAGGTGATCACTGCATGTATTATGTTAGTATTGCTTGTTCTTGTATTTGCATTTCTGACGGTCGTTCTTATTACAAGATTGAAAAAGGATATAGTGGGTAAAAAAGATCCTCTGACAGGCTTGAACGATAAAAAGCATGTTCGTGCGAGATTCGAAAACGCAACGGAGGATATCGACAAGTATTCATGCCTTGCTTATGTTGCTTTTGATTCCGGACGTGTCAAAGCACGATACGGACAGGAGACTGTTGATAAGCTTCAAAAGGGTGCGGCAGATATAATCAAGGCATCATTTGATGATGACGATTGTGCCGCAAGGATAGATGAAGGTGTATTTACGCTTTTCATAGGGTGCAGAGACGGCTTGCACGCTCAGCAAAAAATAAATGAGCTTACGGCAAAGCTGAATAAATATCAGCATCAGTTGCTTTATGAAAATCTTGCACCGTTCAGATCGGGCATCTACATTCCGGAAAGAACCGAAGCGACATTTGATACGGCTCTTGAGAACGCAAAGCTCGGATACAGATATGCCGGCGATAATAACGTCAGCACATTTATCTGTACGCAGGATATAGTAGCACAGGAAGAATCTCGCATGCGGCTCAGGACAAAGCTCAGCGATGCGATAGATAACAATGAGTTTGAAACGTATTTACAGCTTGTGCTTGATGTTAAGAAAAATAAGTTCGTCGGCGCAGAGGTGCTTTCGCGTTGGAACAATCCCGAAGAGGGGCTTATGATGCCGGCATATTACATAAATGATATGCACAATACGGGAATGATCGAAAAATTCGATATGTATATGCTTAAAAAAACGTGTACACTGCTTGAAAGCTGGAAGGGAACCGATTTTGAGGGCTTCATTCTGTCGTGCAATATTACGCGCGTGACTATTTCATCGCCGGATTTCACAGATAATTTCAAGCGAATACTGAGGGAACATTCATTTGACCATACACGGCTTGTTATAGAAATCACCGAGGATGCATTCGTTGACAATCAAACGCTTGCGTACAAGAATGTTGCGGAATGTAAAAATGAAGGATTCAATGTGGCTATAGACGATTTCGGTGTCGGCAATTCATCAATAAGCGATATAAATGATTACCCCGTAGACCAAATCAAAGTGGACCGTGAAATAACCGCAAAGGTGACGACCAAGCGCGGTGATGAGCTGTTGCGCGGACTCGTTCAACTTGCACATCGGCTCAATATAGAGGTCGTATGTGAGGGCGTTGAAAACAAGCGACAGAATGACCATGTCGTTAAGGGCGGTTGCGACTATATTCAGGGCTATTACTATTCATATGTTTTTCCGATAGAAGAAGCACAGCAACGCTATCTTGATTCGCTTGCAGGCATACAGCCGCAAGCGTAAGCGAAACAGTATTTTGAATATAAGAAAACAGTGCCTTGATCATACATCAGGCACTGTGTTTGTTTTTAGCTTTTGAAAAAAACGAACGGGGAAGCGGGGGGCGAATCATTCTCCCTTTTTCCGGTCGATAACTATGTGACGGTTAGGTTCTTCACCTTCGCTGTATGTGGTAACATACTTATCGTTCTGAAGCGCAAAATGGATTATTCTGCGTTCAAACGGGCTCATAGGCTCAAGGACTACCTTGTGTCCGGTGCGCGCCACCTGACCTGCCTTTTTGCGGGCAAGGCGGATAAGTGTACCTTCACGTTTTTTGCGGTAATTCTCGGTATCAACCGTTAC
This sequence comes from Clostridia bacterium, assembly GCA_045601365.1. Classification (GTDB taxonomy): domain Bacteria; phylum Bacillota; class Clostridia; order Christensenellales; family QALW01; genus UMGS1322. The sequence continues at coordinate 5,184 of JAZRZN010000103.1, forward strand.
ACGGCAATAATCGTTTTTGTCCTTATTATAAACAAGAGAAGCGAGATACTGTATTGCGTCAAGCGTTTCACCGCGGTGACCGATAAGGGTTCCCATATCGTCACCTTCAAGATTGATCAGCAGACCGTTGTCGGTGTTTGCCGCCTTTACCGTACCGTTGACACCGACATGTTCCATAAGCCCCTTAAGAAACTCGGTGACCTCGTTTTCAACGAATTCTGTGCCTTCGGGGAAATACTCTTTTTTCTCTGCAGGCACGGTTGAAATATCTTCCGCATGTTCCGTACGCGGCTCACGTTTTTCCTTACGCGGACGGTCTTTTTTGTCCCTGCGGGGTGATTTCTCTTTTTTGTTCAAAATGAAATCCGGTACGATGGCTTCTTCACGCTCTGTCAGCTTGACCCTTGCCGGCTTGCTTCCGATGCCCATGAAGCCTTTTTTACCGTATTCAATGACTTCCATTTCTATTTCGTCTATTGAAAGTCCCATCTGTTCAAGCCCCAAATACAGAGCCTGATCGACGGTATCGCCTTCAATTTCCAAGACTCTTGCCATTATTTATTTTCTCCTTCAACTGTTAAAGCTTTCTTTTTGTCGCGCGCATCAAGGACTTTGTTGATCACAAAGTTGAGTGCGAGCATGCAAACACTGGAGGTAACCCAATAAATAGCGAGTGCCGTAGATGATACAAGGCAGAAATAAACAAACATTATGGGGAAGAATATCTTCATGAATTTGCCTGTGCTTGCCGCTTGTGCCGCCTGAGCGTCGGTAGGTGCCGGTTGCTGTACATTGGTTGCATTGATGCTCCAAATCTGTACAACGCCTGCAAGAATGGGGAAAATATAGAAACCGTTTCCGCCTATCCATGAAGCGCCGGAAGAGAAATTGGATGCAACAAATGTTCTTGCCGCGTCCAATCCGCCTGCGATCTGCGTAGTAAATGCCGCAAAATCAAGCCCACCGGGATTAAAGGCATCGAGCATGCCGCTTTTGAATGCCGATTGAAGCACTGCGGAAATACCGTTTGCCTGCGGAAGAATGTAGCCGTCGATATTCTTGATTATCCACAGCGTTCTCAAACCCCACGTTTGGCTGAAGTTAAGATATACATCGGGTTGCCATATGTTTTTTATCCACAAAAAGCTGTTTGTATCAAACCATTGCGCTATATCCGCATCGCTTGTGAGCATTGAAAGTTCACAGAGCTTTTCTGCGGCGAGGTTGCGGAACACGGCAAAGAACGCAAGCAGGATGGGATATGTCAACAGCATCATGCCGCATCCCTTAGGCATCATGCCGATGCCTTCGCGCTTACGGATCTCCATCATTCGTTGCTGTGCCTTCTCGGGATTGTTTTTGTATGCCTTGTTTATCATATCGATCTCAGGCTGGATCTTTGCCATTTTGGCGGTATATTCGCGCTGACCGATACGGCTTCTTATGTCGAACGGTGAAAGCACCAGCCTGAAAAGTATCGTAAACAGGATTATCGACAGACCGTAGTTGTTTGTCAAGCCGTTGATCCAATCGAATATCCAGCCGAAAAACTCACTAATATAACTCACTTGGATTGTCCTCTCTTGAGCGGAACGGGATCGTATCCGCCCTTGCAAAATGGATTGCAGCGCAATATGCGCCACAGAGCAAGCGCTCCGCCCTTTAATGCACCGAAGCGTTCAATGGCTTCGCGTGCGTACTCGGAGCATGTCGGGTAAAATCTGCATGCCGGCGGAAAGCAGGGAGATACCTGCTTTTGATAAAAATCTATCAGCCGGAGCATAATGTATCTGACGGGCTGCCTCATTTTTTAACACCCGTCAGAGCAAGCACCCGCCTTGGAAAGCAACGAAAGCATTTCCGATCGTGCAACATCGGACTTACTGCCGACGAGTGCTTTTCTGGCAATAAAAAGGTATGCCGTATTTGTCTTCAGTGAAGGTAAAAGCGGCGTGACAGCTGCGCGCATTATGCGCTTTGTTCTGTTGCGGACAACGGCATTACCTAAGCCCTTGTTGACCGAAAAACCTATTTTTATGCCTGTTCTTAAAGTTGCACACTTCAACACCATGTAAGGTGATGCGTATGATTTGCCTCTCGAAGCGACGTACCTGAATTCCTTGTTCTTTTTTAGCATGTCCTGCTTTTTCAAGAGGTCACCTCCAAATTACGCGCTGAGTACCTTTCTGCCGCGACGGCGACGTCTCTGAAGTACGTTGCGTCCGTTCTTGGTCTGCATTCTTTTGCGGAAGCCATGTACCTTCTTTCTTTTACGACGGTTGGGTTGATAAGTTCTTAACATGATAAAATCATCCTTTCATGATCGCCTCATTGGGCGCAAATTTGCTTAATGTATTATTGTATACAGTTGCGGATCGCCGAACCACGCGATACGCATACAGTAACGTATCTATTATAGCGGAACGAACGGAATGTGTCAAATGAAAAATTCAAAAGCCGGAAAAACTGTGATCGGGCTTCAACAAAGTTTTTATAAGCGCATTTCTTTATGCATTATTCGGAGTTATCCACAAGATATTGTACGAAACAAAAAGTTATCCACAATTTTATAAAAATTTCTTTCAAAAACAACTTTTTTCCCTTGATAAACAAACATTTTTATGGTATGATGGTAGCACTCGGCAAAAAATGAAAGGAGTGCAGGCTATGTCGGCGGAAGAAATTTTCGGGCAGATATGTTCGATATTGGAACAGTCAAGTGACGAAATACAGCCTATTACATATAAAACATGGATAGCTACTCTCAAACCGTTCAAATATCAGAACAATACTTTATTTTTGGTAGCTCCGTCGGATCTGCACCGCAGGCGCATCATGACGGGTAACGACGGCGCACTGCATCAATATCTCGTTGCCGCGCTCAACATAGTCGTAAATACGCAGGGCGCCGATGCCGTGATAATCACCGAAGACGAAATACCATCGGTAGCCGACAGGAATGAGCTGGAACAGACTGCGATACCGCACCCCATGCTCAACGAAAAGTATACCTTTGATAATTTTGTCATAGGTACAAGCAATCAGTTTGCATATGCAGCAGCGGTAAGTGTAGCTGAATCTCCGGCGACGCTCAATAATCCTTTGTTCATATACGGCGGCGTAGGCTTGGGGAAAACACACCTTATGCATGCGATAGGAAATTATATACTGAGTGAATCTCCGTCAACTAAGGTCATGTATACGACTTGCGAAAAATACACAAACGATTTCATCAAAGCACTTGCGAAACATCAGATAACGGCATTTCGTGAAAAATACCGTCAAAATGTTGATGTGCTGATGATAGATGACGTACAGTTCCTTGAGAAAAAGGAAAGTACGCAGGAAGAGATATTCCATAATATAAACGATTTATTCAATGCAAACAAGCAGATAATACTTTCGTCGGACAGACCGCCGAAAAATATAGCGACGCTTTCCGACAGGCTATGCTCACGCTTTGAGGGCGGGCTTATAGTTGATATAACACCTCCCGACCTTGAAATGCGTACAGCCATCCTGCGTAAAAAAGCGGAAATCGAAGGTATACCGATAGGCGAAGAGCTTCTTTTGATGATAGCTGAGAGAGCGAGCGACAATGTGCGCGAACTTGAAGGCGCACTCAAACGTGTGACGGCTTATTCATCGCTTATCGGCGGAAATTTTACCGCAGAGCTTGTGAACGATGCACTTAAGGATTATCATACAGAAATACCGGAATATTACACAGCGGATATGATCATAGATGCGGTATCGGGGTATTTCAATATAACACCGGAAGATATTATCGGAACACGTCGGGATAAATCGGTAGTCCTGCCGCGGCAGATAGCGTATTATCTGTGCCGGGAGCTGACAGATCTTTCGACTTCGCGCATAGGTGAGGAATTCAACGGCCGTGATCATGCTACTATCATCAACGGTATAGGCAAGATCAGAAATGCGCTTAAAAATGACAGTGAGATCAAAAACTACGTAGACGATATCACCATGCGTCTGCGCGGCGAATAATTAACAAACAAGGGTGATGCTTATGTTTAGCGGTACTTTTTTCGGAAACCTTTCGGGTTTCCTTTATTTTATTATTTATTTGGTCGCGGGGATCGCTGTTTCAAAAAGAATGTTTCCGGCATTCAGGGTGCTTGTACGCATCTGGCTCGGTACTACGTTCGGCACTGTTTTGCTTATGTGGCTTCCTGCGGTCTGCTCGTTTATATTCGGATTTAATATGTTTTCCCATATTGCGGCACTTATTGTCCTTTTATGCCTGACGGCTGTCGTATATCTGATACCGTTATTGAAGAAAAAAAGCGGCGGTATTAAAACGGAAGCAAGAAAAAACAGTTCATTTTGCAAAAGTGATTTGCTTTCAATGATATTCATACTTCCGATGTGTGTATTCTTTGCGATAGTGGAAACAAATCATATCCTTGCGCCGGCAAATGACGGCGGTCTCATTTTCGGGCAAAGCACATATTTTGATGCAAATATACATTTAAGCTTCATAACCACGCCTGTGGCACAGGGCAAAATGCCGTTCGCATATAATATTTTGCCGACTATGCAGGTATCGTATCCGTTTTTGAGTGATACGGTTTCGGCATCGGTTTATATTTTCGGTTCGTCGCTGAGATTTGCATACATACTCCCAACGCTTATAGGCGCATTCAATGTATTCACGGGAGCATATGTATTCTTTGAAAAATGGCTGAAAAAATTCTCGTATGCGATAACGGCATGGCTGTTGTTCTTTTTTAACGGCGGATTCGGGTTTATTTACTTCCTTGACGGGCTTAAAAACTCATCGGATAATTTTACACGCATTTTTACGGCACTTTACGAAACACCGACAAACCTTAACTCAAGTATGATACGCTGGGTGAATACTTTCTGCGATATGATGATCCCTCAGCGTGCAACTCTGTTCGGCTGGATGATGCTGTTTGCCGTACTGTATTTGCTTTACCGTGCGGTTTTTATGAAAGAAAAAAAGTGCTTTATATTTGCCGGAGTGCTTGCCGGGCTTACGCCGCTTATCAGCACTCACATTTTTTTGAGCATTGCGGTGATATCGGCGGTATGGATGATCTCAAGACTTGCTTCGGATGTTGGACTGAAACACACAGGGATCATTGCGTGTACGGTTTTTGCTCTTTCGGCAGGAACGATGATCGTTACATATATAATAAGGAAAGACCTTGATATTTCGGGCAGAAATGCGCTTATTGCGGGAATATCCGCCATTGCGCTGATATATGTATCCCTTATTGTATATGCACTGAAAAAAGGCTTTTTCAAACAGTTGCTTTCAACGTGGGGAGCATATCTTATAACCGTGCTTGTGTTGGCGTTGCCGCAACTCATATGCTTTACTTTCCGCCAAAGTGCCGGATCGGGCTTTTTGCGTCCGCATTTCAACTGGATAAATTCACAGGATGAATATTTGTGGTTCTATATAAAAAATGTGGGGATATGCGCACTGCTTTTGATACCCGCCGTCCTGAATGCGAACAAACGGCAAAAGAGCATCATTGCACCCATTGCCGTTCTGATGCTTATTGCCGAAACCTTTGCGTTCCAGCCTAATCCTTATGATAACAATAAACTTCTTTACCCTGCGTATGTGCTTGTGTGCGGTGCGGTCGCAGAATATATGGGCATCCTTTATTCAAAGATAAAAGCCGTCAAAGGCAGTAAGGTGATTGCAACACTCGTTTTGATCCTGTGCATGCTCAGTGCTGTGCTTTCGATGGGACGCGAGGCAGTCGCAGGTACATATGAGATATTTTCATCCGAGCAGGTGGAGCTTGCGTGGTGGATACAAAACAATACCGACGGCGATGCGATCTTTCTTACTAATGACAGGTACAATAATACGATAACCGGTATGACCGGCAGAAATGTCGTGTGCGGTTCGAATTCCTTCTTTTCAACACACGGTTTGCCGGGATTCTATGAGCTTCAAAAAGATGTTTCGGCAATATATGCCGATGCTGAAGAAAATGAAGCTCTGACAAAAAAGTATGACGTTGATTATATAGTTGTCGGTAGGGAAGAAAAGGCAACATACGATGTCAACGAAGAACTGATAGCTTCAAAATATGATGTCGTCTACAGCAAAGACGGCATAAAGGTTTACAGGGTGAAATAAGGTATACATTATACAATATAAAAACATAAGTAAAATTATCCAAATATATTACGAATTCAGTATTATTTTGCTGTAGAGCAATTTTCTTAAAAATAAATTCAAATAAAGTTAACAATAAATTAAAAGATTTTTTAACTTTCAAGGCAAAAAAAGCTTGCTTTTTTTCTATAAGCGAGTATAATATTATAAGAATAATGATAGGTGTGCGAAATCATACGAATAAGCGTTTTATTCGTCGTCGCTTGTCATGCGCATAAGGTGTTGAAATAATGACAAATAACGAACATGGAACTATTAAAGGTGAAAATACCGGCAGTATTCTTGCCGCGCCTGAAGGGGTAGAACTTGATATTAAAGAAGTCGTAGCTGTTCTTATCAAGCGTTGGTGGATAATCCTTTTGTCAACTGTAATATGTGTAGTAGGTGCATTTTGTCTTTTTTACAGAAGCTATACTCCTCAGTACAGGGCGACGGCGAAGCTGTTCGTAAATAACAGCAGTCTTTCCTTGGGCGGCGCGAAGCTTTCGATTTCATCGGCAGATATTTCGACTTCAAAGGCGCTTGTAAACACATACATCGAAATACTTAAATCCCGTCTTACGCTTAATGAAGTAAGCCGTCAGCTCAACAGCAAGTTCGGATATGAGCCGATGAAATACGCTACACTCAATAATAAGATAAGTTGCGGTGCCGTGGAAGATACGGGTATTTTCTATATAAATGTTTCCGATTCGGATCCCGACAAGGCGATAAACATAGTAAATACAATCATTGATGTTTTGCCGGATCAGATAGCCACGATCATTGACGGTACATCGGTACGTACGGTAGAACGCGCAGAGGAAGCTGTTTTGCTTGGTTCCGAGAGCAGAAGAGATATGCTTGTCGGCGCATTGATAGGCTTTGTTGCTTCGTGCGGTGCCGTTATTCTGCTTGATATAATCCTTAACGATACGATAAGCAACAGTGATTGGTTAAGGAATAATTACAGCGGTATCCCCGTACTTGCCGAAATACCCGATGCCAATGTCAACAGGCGCGGCGGCAAGTATTATCGCAGTAAGTATTACCGCAATAAGTATTACCGCAACGGTTCATATGGCGGGGGATATTATCGCGGCGGTTACGGATACGGTCGCGGATATTACCGGGGATATTACGGTCACAGTTCGAGTCGGAACAATACACAAAAGACTCAAACGGACAATAAACCGAATAATGATAACAAGAAGTAAGGAGCGGATAAATAATAATGGAAACAAAAAATGTTGCTGCTTCGCTTGACTTCTTAGCTACCGAAGCGTATAATGTATTAAGAACCAATCTTACTTTCAGCATGCCTGATAAAAAAGGCGGCAGGGTGATCGGTGTTACTTCGCCGAACCCGCAGGAAGGTAAATCTTTCACGGCGATAAACATGTGCTATTCGCTTGCAAAGGACGGTCATAAAACGATCCTTATTTCGGCTGACCTTCGATTGCCTTCGGTTGAGAATACTCTCAAGATGCCGTCCGGTATAGGTCTTTCGAATATCCTTGCCGATAACGCAAAGTCGAGCCTTGAAGAAATAATCCATCCGAATACGTTGCATGAGAATCTGTCTTTTCTTACGGCAGGCGAGATACCTCCGAACCCGTCGGAATTGCTTGGTTCCGAAAGAATGGGCAAGCTTCTGGAAAGGCTGTCATCCGAATATGAGTATGTCGTACTTGATCTTCCGCCTGTGAATTCGGTAATCGACCCGGTAGCGGTTTCAAAGTATCTTGACGGCATGGTTATTGTTGTAAAACACGGATATACCCGTAAGCAAAATATACGCCTTGCACTTGAACAGTTCAATTATGTAGGCGCGCACATACTCGGTTTTGTTTACAACGAGTACCACAGCGGCGGAAGATCGTATAAAAAGTCGGGCGGATATTACAGTTATAACAGATATTACAGTAAATATTATAAGAGCTATTACAAGAAGCCGGACAGCAATGACGGCAATAAAGGCGCCAATGACAGCAAAGCCTCCGTTGCCGATAAAAGTAATAAATAGGAGTGAGCGGAAATGAAAAAAATTTTAGCAATTTTATGTGCGGTGATTATGGCGGTGATCCTTTCTGTTAATGCGTTGGCAATGGATATACCGAGCAGAGGAAATGTCGATCCGCCTAAAGTAGTACCTTTTGAGTACGAAGGCGAATGGTATGACGCGGAAATCACCAATAACAATAAAATAATCATTCGTATAGGCGATGAGTTCGTTATCGTTACCGATATCGCTGATATGTATAAGAAAAATGAGAACCTCACACAGGAAAAGATGGAGCAGATAATCAGAAATCTTGTTGATGCTTATCAGGATGTTAAGTCTGCCAAGACTATGGGTGAGCTTAATGTAGGTTTGGAAACACTTGCAAAGAAGTACCGTTCCAACGCTACATCAAGCATATTCAAACCTATCAATCTTTTCGACCTTTCACTTTCAAGCATGGCGGTCGAGAATTACGAAGAGTATTTGAAGGATGTCAACAATGAGCTTGTAATAACATTGGATTACGGCGGAAAAGCCACAGATCCCAAGCCGGTAATTCTTTTCAAGAATTATGATGTTGACGGATGGAATCTCATTGCGGACGAAAAGACTGTGATCAACAATGACGGTTCGATAACGACCAAGTTCCCTTCGTTCGGTGTTGTACTTCTGCTTCAGCCTGATCTGTCGGAGTTCCCGCCGGAACAACCGGAGCATACCGGTGATACCGCTAATATCGGACTTTGGATCGGTATATGCGGCGTTGCGGTAGTAGTATTTGCAGTAATTGCAATAATAAGTCGTAAACGTGACGATTAAGAGAAACTAAGGCTGTGTTGCACGGTTGCGCACAGCCTTTTTTCTGTATTTGGAGTTGTTGAATTATGAATATAATAAAAAGCAGACGCAATGTCCTCGTAATAATCATTGCGATAATTCTTATATGCGTGATACTGTTCATTGCTTTTAATATTGATGAATGGTTGGGCAGAACACAACAGAATTATGAAAAAGAAAACAGCTTCGTTATGATAGACGGTCAAAGGTACACCGAGAAAAAGCTTCACAACTATCTTATTATCGGACTTGATACTTCGGATCCGCTTGCACAGGAAACGATGGGTAACAATAATGAAATGGCGGACTTTGTTGCGTTGCTCTCATTTGATGACCATGCAAAGACCTATAGCGTATTACACCTGAACCGTGACAGCATGGTGGATATAGATGAATTAGGCGTAACAGGCGAACGTACCGGAAGAACGGTCAATGCACAGCTTTGTATTTCGCACGGCTACGGCAACGGCGGCGAGCAGAGTTGCCTGAACGTTAAACGTGCTGTTTCGCGGCTGTTGTTCGGAGTCAGCATCGAACGTTATGTAGCTATGTCTATGGATGCGGTGGGTTCACTCAACGATACTATTGGCGGTGTTACGGTAACAATGCCGGATGATTATACATATCTTGATCCTGCATTTGTCAAAGATACGGATGTTACACTGATGGGAGATCAGGTGCTTTCGTTTGTGCGTCCCCGTATGAGTGCGGATGACGGTACGAATATTGCACGTATGAAACGTCAGCGCCTGTATGTTGACGGCTTTGTGAAAAAGCTCTCCGAAATTGAAAATGCAGATGAAGATTACGTAAAGAGTGTCTACAAAACCGTAGAGGAAAAAGGCGCTATCGTTACCGATTGCACTGTTTATACGCTCGAGACTGTTGTTGATAACATAAAGAATTATACCTTCAAGGGTATTTTTACGCCGGACGGAACGGCGGCGGTCAATGAAGGATATATGGAATTTACGATAGACCGGAATAGCCTTGTGGGATTGGTAACTTCGCTGTATTATGATAAATATAATTGATTTTCATACACATATATTGCCGGAGATGGATGATGGCGCAAAAGATGTCGCAGAATCCGTAAAAATGCTTGAAATGATGCGTGCATACGGAGTCAATACATTGATAGCTACGCCGCACTTTTACCCCGAACGCGATAATCCGGATCGGTTCCTTATGCGCCGTAATGCGTCGCTTGAAAAGCTGGAAACGGATATGGACGTGCGTTTGGGGGCGGAAGTCGCGTACTTTTTCGGCATATCAAAATCAAAGCAGACAGAGCGTTTTTGCATTGCCGGCACGAATCATATTTTGATCGAAATGCCGTTTATGCCGTGGACACAACAACAAATAGAAGAAGTTATCAATATAAAGCGGTATATGGGGCTAAATCCGATACTTGCACATACCGAAAGGTATCGTCAGAAGCGCGGCACATGGATAAAAATGAAGGAAAATGACATCTTGCTCCAAAGTAATGCGAGTTTTTTTGAAGAACATCCATTATTGGCAAAAAAATATCTTCATAGCGGCTTTATTGATTTGCTCGGTACGGATTGTCATAATTGTGATACGCGCAAGCCAAATATGGATATAGCATTTCAGCGTGTTGAACATGAGGCCCTTGAGTATATATCGGATCTCGGAAGCGCGATCCTCGGTCCGTGATCGTAATTTTGATTTATGAGGAAAACTTTGATGTTTGAAAATTTTGATTTTTTTGAATTTGTCAGGTCACTTTTCAGCTTTGAAAATACATACGGAAAAAAACTCGTCACTGTAACTTATTATATTATGCTTGCTGCGATAGCAGTCAATGCGGTAGTAAGCTTTATTGCGGGCATAGTGTATGTCGCTTCCGGAGAGGTACTTGGCGGGTTAGGGAAGATACTTTTTTGTGTTCCGCTTGCATTTGTTTATGCCGTGATACTTCGCTTGCTGTGCGAATTGGCAAACGCGATATTCGATCACTGCCAAAAATAAGTAAACTTCCGCAAACAAATAATATGTAAAGATGTCCTTCGGGGCATCTTTTTTTGTTTGCGGCATCTTTTTTGTGCAGATGAAAAAATTTTACACAGTCTTATAAATTCTGTACAGCTTGCTATTATCTCATTTCCTGTTCAAGATTTTTGAAATCTTCCGTGTTAAAAAAATCACTCAGACTTATTTCAAACCCGTCACACAGCATTTTCAAAGTGACTATACCGGGGTTTTTGCTTTTGCCGTAAAGAATATTTTTGATTGATGACGGAGCTATCCCCGATTCAAGCGAAAGCCTGTAGATAGTCATGTTCTTTTCCTCACAAAGCCGAAGTATGCGATTCTTTACCGTTTCGTATGTGTTCATAATATTACCTCTGTCATAAATAGTATCTGCTTAATATTGTAGAATATTTTACTTGACAAATAGGGCTATATATGATACTATAGGGCTATAAATAGCTTAATTGGTTTGGCTGTGCCCTATTAGTTTTTTGTTTTTATTATGGATTAGCAGTATAGATACGATTCTATACCGTTAAAATAAGATATTAAAAAGAGGAGAGAAACATGAAACAGAAGATTGCCACAATGAGTACTTTTGCCGAAGGAAAACACCGTAATGCATTCAAGCCGGTCGCTTTGCTTATATGTATAACGGTATTGCTTACCGCGTTTTCGGGAATAACGGTAAGTGCAGCGAGCTATTCACGGATTGAATTGCCTGTACCTTATTTTTGCCAGAGGATATATGCAGATTGTGCTATATCGTCAATAGCTATGGTAGAAGCATATTATCACGGTTATCCGTCAAACAGTGATACCATTTACAATATAGTATATGGCAGTAACGGCTCCGTAAACATTTGGTCTTGGGATGCACTTGGATATTCTGTAGTATCATCTGACCTGACGACCGTTTATAATTACTTAAAAGCAGGTCATCCTGTGATCGTGGGCAGGGCGAATAATGCGGGACTCACTCATTATTCTGTAATTTATGCTTATAACGGTAATACGTCACAGCTTGAAACAAGCGGGTTTTACGTTCTTAACACATATCGTATAGACGGCGTTGTTTTCGGAATTGAACGCGGATACACGGTTTTGAATTTTCAGCAATGGCTAAATGAAAACAGCTCATATTGGACGCAAACTGTAGTTCGGACAAGAGAGGTCATAATAATACCTCCTATTCACACACATACTTATACTTCATCTGTAACGAAGCAACCGACATGTACTGAGGAAGGCGTAAGGACATTCACTTGCACTTCCTGCAGTAACGGTAGCTATACCGAAAAAATCCCTGCATTGCAACATTCGTGGAATAGCGGCGAAATCGTAGAAAATGCGGGCTGCGTTGCAGATGGATTAAAAAAGTTTACATGCACAAGATGCGGCGAAACAAAATATGAAGCTATTTCTGCCAACGGACATACATCCGTAACAGATCCGGCTGTTGCTCCAACATGTAACAGTGTAGGGTATACAGAAGGAAGCCATTGTTCAAAGTGCAATGCCATCATAACCGGGCAGACGGTAATACCCGCGCTTGGACATGACTATTCTCTCAACAATGTAGTTTACGGCTGCTGTGATGTTACAGGATCATACACTTGTACTCGTTGCGGCAATGAAAAAACGGAAACTTCAAGTGATTACATTTGGTCGGATTGGCGAACGGACAGAATCGAAGAAATAGACAGCAGTCTTGAAGATACAAAAACACAGTATTCCTGTGTAGAACAGGTTGTGTCATACGGTGAGTGGAAAGATGCAGGATGGGTAAGAACAAAGCCTACGGAATCGGATACACTTAAAATAACATCAACAAAAAATGTAACTGATTCCGCTGCATATACAATCTATCATTATTATCATTATTACGGATACAGCGGAGGACAAATATGGAATTCTTACGGTAGCGTTTACCCTAATTTGGAAACCACCCAAAGTACTGCTCCGTTCCCGGCGGGGAAATTATATGACGGTTATTATCAGTCGTATACACAGAGTATTTCGGGTATGCACGGTAATTTGTGGTGGATCTCATCAACCGAAAACGTTCCTGCGACAACACATACGGAATGGTTCTATCAGACAAGGACAAAGGACGTAGCATATAATAATTACGATTGGCAGGACACACCGATAGAGGTCGCTGAAGGGACACAGGTAAATACAAGAACGTTATACAGATATAAGATCACGCCCAAAGGCCATACGTTTTCAGATGAATGGTGTTATGATGAATTAAAGCATTGGCATGAATGCGTTGATTGCGATGTAACGTCAACTTCAATAGAACACATTTATGATAATTCGGATGATGCTACCTGTAATGTATGCGGATATGCGAGATTTATCGAACCGATCGTTGTCGATCCGAGCGATCCGCAAATCGTAATTGATACAAAATCCGCACGTTGCGGTGAAAATATCACGTTATCAATAACACTTAAGAATACAGATGCGCTGAAGTCAATAGCACTTTCCGGCATCACCTACGACAGCAACGCACTTGAGCTTATAGGCGGCTCATGGATGTTTGAAAACAGCGCTTTATCAAATGTCGATATTACAAAAAAGGTTGCCGCAATTGCATTTTCCAATAATACGGACTGCAACGGAATAATCTTTTCACTGATATTTAAGGTGAAAGAAAATGTCGATGACGGAGTATACCCGGTATCTTGCGCTATATCAGCAAAATACATGGAAGCAAACAGTGAGAAAACAGTAAACGTTGCTTCTGTTGCCGGCGCGGTAAATGTAGTAAGTGTGCTTAAAGGCGATGTCAACTCGGATAATGAAGTAAACAGCGATGATGCAATATATTTGCTTTACAACACTCTGTTGCCGGATATGTATCCGATAAATCAAAACGGTGATTTCGACGGAAACGGCGAACTCAACAGCGATGATGCGATATATTTGCTTTATTACACGCTTTTGCCTTCCTTGTATCCGTTGCAATAAAAAGGTGATCACATAATGAAGAAAATTGTTTGTTTCATATGTGTGATATGTGTTTTGATGACTGCGATGCATACCAATGCAGCAAGCGATACGGCAGTTGTATTGCGGGCAGAAAGTGATTCGGTAGTGCCGGGCGAGATAATAACATTTACCGTGAAGCTCTGTAATTGTTATAACTATAAATCCATAGCCCTTGTTTTTGATTACGATACCGATAATGATTTTGAAATCGTCAGCGGAAAATGGCTTTTGCCAAACATACCGATTTCAAGCTTTGATATTACCACCGCAAAAGCGGGAATTGCTGCGGCTGCGTTTGATAAGCCTACTAATACAAATAATGATGTTTTTGAGCTGAAGTTAAAGGTTAAAGAGAGCGCACGTCCCGGACAAAAACAACTGAGGGTCACTTCGGTAATAAGAAACGGCACGCAAAGTATCCCATGCGCCGATGGAACAGTAAGTATAAATGTAATACAGCTTCAAGACACACAAGCAACACTTAACGTATCAAATGTCAATACTTCCGTAAATTCTGAAATAGAAGTCACTGTAGGATTCCATAATTGCGACAAATGCAAATCCGTCGCACTTGTTTTCGATTATGATACTGATAAAACATTTGAAATCATCAGTGGAGAATGGTTGTTGTCGAACGCTTCTATTTCGGGCTTTGACATAGTAACTGCAAAAGCTGGTATCGCGGCAATCGCGTTCAACAGTGAAAAAGATATCAACGGTGATGTGTTTCTGCTTAAACTGAGGGTCAAAGAGGATGCACCGTCAGGCGACGCTTTTATTAAAGTAACGCCGATAGTAAAAAACGGTTCGTCAGATATTGCGTGTGCGGGTGATACCGTGAAAATTTCGATTGCCGGGCAATGCGAAATGATTAAAGGCGATATAACGTCCGACGGTAAAGTCACGGCAAAAGACAGAATGTTTATTTCACGTTATCTTGCCGGATGGAACGGATATCTTACGATAGATAATGAGCGCGCTGATGTTGACAATGACGGATATGTTACCGCAAATGACCGAATGATGATCGCACGCTATGTTGCCGGTTGGGAAGAGTACAAGCTGTACTTTGAATAAGAACATAATAAGCCGAAAATAAGCAGTCAGCAGAACGACTGCTTATTTTTTGATATTGTGGCTTTGTACGGTTCATGGGGGAAATGTCACTCAGTCACAAGCTTATCAAGTACCTGCTTTTCATCGGTGAAGCCGATGACCTTGCCGGTGGGATCGCAAATCACGACGATATGAAAGCTGTTGCCGCAAAATCTTTTTGAAAGCTGCAAGAGGTCTTCGTTTTCCTGCGCTTTTATCAGCTTTACGGATTTGGAATTCTTGATGATTTTTTCTCTTTTATCGGGACGGAACGGATACCTGAATGATTTTACCGAAGCGGTGAACATAAATACCGACATAACGATAAGGGAACTGTCAAAATGCATTACAAGGAGCAAAATGCTGTAGATCAAATATGCCGATGAAATTATGATACCGATAACAGCGCAACATTTATGTCCCTTTTGTTCGCCGCAAAAGCTTTTCAAAAGCGAACACAGAATACGTCCGCCGTCGAGCGGATATACGGGGATCAGATTGAAAAGTGCTACAGAGTATGAAAGTGATACAAATTCATTGGGCACAAACGGCAGCTTTTGTGCAAGAAAGCCGATAAACAGACTTGCGAGCGGTCCGCTTGCGGCTATAAGCCCTTCAAATGCGGGGAAGTCCTCTGTGCCGCATATTTCGGCAGCACCGCCGAACGGATATATTTCTATGCTTTGTGTTTCAAAACCGAGAAGATGCGCAACAAGCATATGAGTGCATTCATGCAAAAGCACCACCGTTAAAAGTGTGAGCATAGTTTTCGTGTTACCGGCGATGATCCAGAGAATACAGCATGACAGCATCAGCGGGTCGAGCTTTATCCGTATGTTTTCGGTCTTAAAAAGTGTCATATGTATTCACTCGGGTCAAGTGAAATGCAGTTTTCGTAGAGCTTGAAGCATACATCCGTTTTTGCGTAGCCTATGATATCGCCCTGTAAAACGTCCTGACCTTCCTTGCACAGAGCGCCGACACCTTTGTACACACTCTTTTTGCCGTCTCTGTGACGAAGGGATATGCTTTCTCCGTCGCAATGTTCAACAGTGCCGTCAGTGACTGCGCAGACACCCGCGAATTTTTTGCATTTGATGTTCATACAGTATTCACCCATGTCGGTAACGGTCTCGGCTTCTCCCTTGACCGGCATTATCATGTGCGACACCGTTACATTGCCGGAAACGCTGACGGAATCACCGTCGTTTTGCATGAGAAATACCTGACCTAAGCTTTCTTTTATTTTGAAATCCTCATCAAGGCTCATTTCTATTCCTTCGCGCAGGGTACGCGCGATACTGCTTTTGCCGAATGTTATGAACAGTGCAGAACAAATCATCAAAAATGCAATACCGATAATCAAAGCTCGTTTTGACATAAAAAATCCCTCCGACAGAATATATGACGAAGGGAAAGGCTTTATTAAAATTCTTTATGTTTTACTGTGCGGACATTCAATATCCCATAAAGGGATCAATAGGTCTGTTCATGCAAACGCTTTCAACAAGCCCGATGCCTATCATGTTCGTAAGCATGTTTGAGCCGCCGTAGCTGATGAACGGCAACGGAATGCCGGTGATGGGCATTATACCTATTACCATGCCGATGTTCTCAAAAATATGGAACATGAACATTGCCATTATGCCGATTATTATCATTTTGCCGTATCGGTCAGAGGCTCTGTGCTGCATCAGATACCACATGCGCCATTCCATTACGGCGTAAAGCGCTATAAGAATAAACCCTCCGAGGAATCCCATTGATTCTATTATTGCCGCAAAGATGAAATCGGTATCTATGGCAAAGATATTTCCCGCCTGACTTATGGAATCGACACCCAATATGCCCTTGCCGAAGAATCCGCCGGAGCTTATCGCCATTTTTGCATATTTGAGCTGATCTACTTCTTCACCGTGAATAAAGTTGATTATACGGCTTTGCTGTTTTTCACCGAGTACGAACCACAGCACTACGCACGATACCGCACCGATACCGAGTATCATGAAAATATGCTTCCAGCGCATGCCGCCCGCAAACAGCATAACTATAAAGATGAACACATATACGAGCGAAGTGCCGATATCCATCTGCGTGAGCAGTGCGGCAATAAATACGAACATAACGGCAAAGGTAGGCAGCAGGTCTTTTATTGATCCAAGCTCATCTTTTTTTGATACGGTCCTCGCAAGCACAAGAATGAGACCGAGCTTGCCTATTTCGGATGGCTGGAATGTAAAACCGATTTTTTGGATTTCTATCCACCCGCGCGTGCCGCCATGCTCCGCGCCGAAAAATGATGTAAATACTATCAAGCCGGCACATATACCTATGATAACGAACCATATGCGCGAATATGTGTGATAATCTATCATTGCTACGCAGGCGAGCAGGACAAAGCTGATAACTATCCATATTGCCTGTTTTTTGACTTTTGAAAAGTTCAACCGTGAAAGAGTCTGAAGCAAATCGGCCTCTTCACCGCCGGTCGCGGCATCAGCGCGTGCGGCAAGTATCGCGGTCAGACCGAAAAGTGTTATAACGGCAACGATTATAAGAATTATATATTCTATGTTATGCAGTTTTCGTTTATCAAAAAGCCACATGACGTTCTCCGAAATATGTATTTTTTATATTTTAACATACTTCAAACAAAATTACAACAGAAAGTTGAATGTGTGCGGTATCTGAGTGTTGAATGTGAGAAAATTTATGAACAAAACGAGCTGTTACTGCAAAAAGCGGCAACAGCCCGGGGGAATTTATACTGTGGTTTTATAGCTTACAACGGGCAGACGCGCGTTAAGTACCGCGCCTGCACCTTTGCGTTCTATACTTATTGATATTTTATCGTAATCCGGCTCTATGTATTTTATTGCGGCTGAAATTATATCTGCGGTCATATGCAGTAAAAATTCGGCAGAAACATTTGCTCTGTCGCGCGAAACAACGGACATAAGCCTTTGTTTCGCCGTGCCGACGCTTGTACTTTTTTTGAAAAATCCGAACATAAATATTCCTCCTTATACGGATCTATACAGCTCTTTTTCCAAAGATCCTGCCTACAAGTGCGGCAAGACCTCCCGTAATATTTATGGGAATGTTTTCGCCTATGAGTCTGTGTGCGATATTTTCGTATTCTTTGCCTGCACGGCTTGAAGGCAGATCGAGTACCGGCTCACCGAGGTTGGCGGCGCGGACGATGCTTGCGTCATCGGGGACCGCTCCTATCGCTTTTTGCCCGAGAATATCTTCCACATCCTCAACGGACAGCATATCGCCGCCGCGTACAAGCTCCTGCTTGATGCGGTTTACTATAAGCGAAATATGTGAGATCTCGCCTGAAGCCATAAGCCCTATCACTCTGTCGGCATCGCGTACAGATGATACTTCGGGTGTGCATACGACCAGTGCTTCATCAGCACCGGCTATGGCGTTTTTGAAGCCCTGTTCGATACCTGCCGGGCAATCGAGCAGAATAAAATCATACAGAGGCTTCAATTCGTTCAGCAAATCGCGCATTTGCTGTTCGCATATCGCATTTTTGTCGCGTGTTTGACTTGCCGGCATAAAGCTCAGATGCTCGTTACGCTTGTCCTTGATGATTGCCTGACGAATGCGGCATTTGTTTTCGATAACGTCAACTATATCGAATACGATCCTGTTTTCAAGTCCGAGTACCGTATCAAGATTGCGCAGACCGAGGTCGGTGTCGATAAGCAAAACTTCCTTGCCCAACCGCGCAAGTCCGCATCCGACGTTTGCGCAAGCGGTCGTTTTGCCTACACCTCCTTTTCCGGATGTTACAACGATCACTCTACCCATATGTGATCCCTCCTTTGTATTGCATATGATACAACCTTGTCGGAAAAAAAGAAAGAACTCTTTTTGTCGAAAAAGAGTTTTTGACAAAACAAGAAAAAAGCTTTCAAAAAACGCACTGTAAAATTGACAAAAATATCAAATGAAGCTATAATTATATTCAAGGAGGATGCGGATCATGAAACAAGCTACAAAGCAGAATACAATAGGTGAAATACTTGAAATGAACAGCGAAGTCGCGGCACTGTTCTTAGGACACGGTATGTTTTGCATAGCATGCCCGAGCGCACAGAACGAATCGTTTGAGGAAGCGTGTATGGTGCATAATATCGACGCCGATGCGTTACTTGAGCTGATAAACAAATTCCTTGCGGCTGATGAGGTGGAAGAAAAATGATAGCTATAGGATGTGATCACGGCGGCTATGAGCTTAAGCTTGCCATAATGAAGCATTTGGATGCGAAGGGGATAGAGTATAAGGATTTCGGATGCTGTTCATCCGAAAGCGTTGATTACCCCGATTATGCGTATCCTGTCGCTAAAGCCGTTGCGGCAGGGGAGTATGAAAAAGGTATCCTTATTTGCGGTACGGGTATCGGCATGAGCATTGCCGCCAATAAGGTCAAAGGAATACGCTGTGCGCTGTGCGGAGATACGTTTTCGGCACACGCCACGCGCGAGCATAATGACAGCAATATCCTTGCACTCGGCGGGCGCGTAATAGGGTGCGAGCTTGCACTTGATATAGTTGATATATGGCTGGATACCGATTTCAGTAACGGTCCACGGCATATAAACAGGATCGGCAAAATAACGGCAATCGAAAACATCTGATAAGAGTTGCCGACGGCGTGTCGGCAGTTATTCAGCAGACATCAATAAAAAATATCGGACAGGCGGGTGTCCGATATTTTTTTGCTGTTGTATTACCGATACTTTACTTTTTCTTAACGATAAGCACAAGGTCGTACAGGCTCGGCTTGGCGGCAACGGAGAAAGTACCGTCGAACGGCGTGAACTCTGCGATATCGGTGTATTCACCCGTCTGCGGGTCGAACCATTGCGCAGTGTACGGCACGTTTTCAAGCTTGTTCAGTACACCGCCGCAGTTGCGGTTGCGATTGTAGAAATATACGACGTAAACATCACTGTCGATATGCGCGGCAGTGTAGAAAACATCGTCGCGTGTGTTGCGGTAGTATTCGCCCGAATCAAAATCCGGCATGAGCTTCCACCAATCGAAGCTTTCAAAGAAATCACGCATATAGCCCATCTGATCGCCGGTCGGCATCTGTATCGCCATGCCCCACGGCATACGCTTTTCCCAGCAGGTCACGCGGTCAACGCCGTCGCTGTGTTCTTCGTTGAAGCTGTAACGGCTCTTGTAGCACCACATGTCAGCCGCGCCGTAGCCGTAGCCGAACATTCCGCAAAGGAACGATATCCAGCCGTTAGCACGCGCACCGAAATTCTTGGTGTAAAGATAATCGTAGCGTGTTTCATAGTTGATGGCTACCTTGCCTTCGCCGTCGAACCAATAGTCCTTCGGAATGGAGAAAACATGCTGGCGGTCTACCTCGGGACGCCACTGTACGCCCCACCATGTATGCTCGGTCATACCGTAGAATGCCGATTGCTTACTCTGGCGCATCGCACCCCAGCATTCAGCCGCTGAGCCGCCCTTTGCGCCGCAGAGTGCGGCATTTTCCTGATGCCCCGTTATCGGATGCTTGTAGGGATCAAGCTGATATATGAATTTGCACATCTGCTTGTACGGATTGTTTTCGGGAGTCATGCCGTTTTTGTTGAAAAAGCTTCTGTCGATCTCCTGCCCGAGTGTCCACAGCACAGGATAGGATGCGTAACGTGCCACCCAATAACGTGTTACATGATATAAAAATTCATTGTCGAACATCTGCGGTTTTACTTCACCGGGGAATATAAGCTCCGCGTTGGCATGAGTCATACCTTTTTCGGCAAGATACTTGAAATATCTGTCCATTTTGCGGAAATCGGGGACATCTTCCGCAGTGATGCCGTCAAAGATATTGTATTTGTGACCGATAGGCTCACTCTGATATACCGTAAATTTCTGTTCGATACGTTTGTCAACGACATATTTGAAGTGCGAATCCGTCTCAATGTTGAAAGCATTCGGTCCCGCTTCGTCAAGCTCTTCTTCGGGCATTGCCCAGTGCGTATCACCGAGATAGAAGAACGGCGTGCCGTCATCGTATACGAAGTATTTTACATTCGGTATCGCTTTGACGAAACCGCGCTTATATACTTCAAGCTCTCCCGTGTACGGGATGCATTCTATTGCGCCCGTAACGCCGTTGAGCCCTATATCGACCTTGCCGGAGCAAGAAACGGTATAATCCCATATGCCGATTTCCGTAGGCGCGAAGCGCACCAGCCACTGTTCGATATCCCAGAACGCGGGAACCACGAGAGAGGTTTTCGTCTCACGGTTGACGAACGTAACGTCCATTACCGCTTCCTCGATGTTTTGGATATCTGCTTTCGGCGTAAAACCGATTTCAATACTCATCCATTTCTGAACCTGCAACATAAATAACAACTCCTTTTATTCTATTTCGTATATTGTATCACACCCGTAAGGTGAAATGCAATAGAAAAACGCAAAAAAAGACCGCCGTTATGTCATTTTTCAGACACCTCGGCGGTAAAACGGTCATATATTTTCTTTATACCAATCAAGCATATCGACAACGAGCAGATTCCAGCTCTGGAAGCCTTTGTTGTTCACACCTTTGCCCGTTTCGGGATCGTAGTATTCGTGCATGTCACCGTTCTCTTCGATGTCGCGCCCGAACATGAGTACGGTTTTTTCACAAAGCTCCTTTGCTTCGGCGATATAGCCGTAATCAAGCAGTCCGCGGAATATCATATAGTTAGATATGCCCCATATCGGACCGAGCCAGCATGACGGATTGCCCGATACCTTTATGGCATACATTTTTTCAAGCTTTGAAAGTGAGCGGATGCCATAAGGTGCGTTGAAAGTGCGCGTGTTGAGATAGTGGTTTTTCACCATCTTTTCGGCTTCTTCGGGCGATGCTATGCCTGCCCACATCGCCAAAAAGCCCGTCCAGACATCTATGCGCTGTATAAGGCAGCTCCAATGCCTCGGCGCACCCGAGTGCAGGAAATTTTTGCCTATGGGCAGTAAATTCAAATCCACACTGAAATAGAAGCCGTCGCGCTCATCCCAACAGTTGTCGCGTATCGCCTGTTTAAGCTTTGCGGCACGGTCTTCATATTCATTCGCTTTGCCGTCAAAGCCGAGCTTTTGTGCTATGAATGCGGTGGCAAGCAGTTCCTTATACATGAAACAGTTGAGATATATCGAAGCCGTGCTTTTGTACGGACGGTAGAACGTGCAAGGCTCATTATCGACACCGATGGCAGTATCGTCAAGCCAGAAGAAAAGTCCCGTTTCCGCATGAAAGCAATTATTGAAATAGAAGCCTAAAAAGCGTTCAAGATCGGCAAACCTGCCGTCAAGGAACGATGCGTCACCGGTAGCTTCGATAACGAAGCGGGCGTGCTGTGCAAGGCACGGCTTATGCGCGTTTATCTGATGCCCGTCAACATCACTCGGATCAAAAGGCGGAGCTATCATATCGGTTTTTACCATTATCGGTGTCCAACCGTCATCACCGACGTGGTCGAGATAATTGAGGATACAGCCCTGTTCATATTCGGTAAAATCTTCATCGGTTATTTTGCGTATGGCAATATCCGTCAGCCAGCTGTCCCAGTCCCACAGCTCCTGTGAATAACAGCTTCCGGGTACGATAAACGGATGTCTGAGATTTCCGCCGGGTTCACGGAACAGCAGACGGTAATTGTTTTTTGCGTATGCGCGGATAACTTTGTCATATTTTTTGAAATCCTGTTTATTCATAAATATATCTCCCTATTTCGTACTGTTATTTATCTTGTCAAGACAACCTTTGCAGATGGATTTGCCTTCATACATGATTATATCATCGGTGCTGTTGCAGAATATACATGCCGGCTCATATTTTTTAAGAATGATCTGATTTTCGTCATTTACGAATATTTCTACTGCATCATCTACACTGAGCCCGTATGTTTTGCGAAGCTCCTTGGGAATAACGACTCTGCCGAGTTTATCTATCGGTCTTACAATACCTGTTGCTTTCATGACAATATACCTCCCGAAAATATTTTAAAAATACTTTGATAGTATTCTACATTAAATTACATATATTGTCAAGAAATATATTTAATTACAGACATTTCCAAATTGCTCGACACGGAAAACACGCGAAAAACGGCGTATTTTGCAGAACGGGCAAAATGAATAAAAAAACAGCCCTCATGCATGAGCGCAATGAAGGCTTATTCTTTTTTTGAGCTTAAGCCATCTTGTTTACGGCTACGGCAAGCTGTGACTTCTTGTGAGCGCAGGCATTCTTGTGCATGATGCCCTTGGCGGCTGCTTTATCGACCATAGCGGTCATCTTAGGCAGCATTGCCTGAGCTTCAGCCTTATTGCCGGACTCAACAACAGCATAGAATTTCTTGAGGTTTGTCTTAAGTGCCGACTTAACGCTCTTATTGCGAAGCTGCTTCTTAGCTGTAACCTTTATTCTCTTCTTAGCTGACTTTATATTTGCCATGGATATATCCCTCCCAACACGATAAATCATATCAACGTGCATATTCTACCATGAAGTTTATTTTTTGGCAAGGCTTTTTTTGATTTTAATACGATGTTTAGAATTTTTTTTTACGAACATACTTGTAACGACAAGAATTTTTTGAGAAACGGAGCAGAATTATGATATTCAGGACCGATCTTGCAAAGGAAGCATATGAGGGAAACGGACAGCTTGAGGGAATAATAAGCCGCGATATAATACTCAACGGTATCAAGGGCAGCTGTGTTGAGGTAATAAGCGATGAGGCGGCAAAAAAAATCGGTAAGCGCAAGGGTAAGTATATTTCATTTGAAAGCGATGCGCTCATCAGGCGGAACGTAGCGGAATATGAAAACATCAGCCGCGCCATAGCCGGAGCTGTAAACGGGCTGTTGCATGTGGAAAAAAGTGATACGGTGCTTGTGGCGGGAATAGGAAACGAAAACATGACACCTGATTCGGTAGGACCCAAGGTCGTAGGTAAGACCTTTGTTACACGTCATATATTTGAGTTTTTGCCGGATGAGGCGGATGAAAGGATGCATTCGGTATGTGCGCTTGCGCCGGGGGTGCTTGGCGTTACGGGCATCGAAAGCGCGGATATAATTTCGGGCATCTGTAAAAAAGCGGATGTCGGTGCCGTTATTGTGATAGATGCGCTTGCCGCAAGGAGATCCGAAAGAATGTTTTCGACGTTTCAGCTTACCGATACGGGGATCGAACCCGGTGCCGGTGTCGGCAATAAGCGAAGCGAACTGAACGAAGCAACTCTCGGTATACCTGTTATTGCCATCGGTGTGCCGACGGTCGTATATGCGTCATCACTTGTGTACGATGCGGCGGTAAAAATGCTTATTTCAGCAACCGGCGGCGATGAAAATGCCGTTGAAAACGCCGCACGCGAAATCTCACAGACGCAGATAGGCGATATGGTAGTCACGCCAAAGGAGATCGACGTTATTGCAGATGACAGCGCCAAAGTCATAGCCGACGGCATAAATCTTGCGCTTCATTCGGGAATGACACTTGAGGAAATAAACGCATATATGTTCTGAAAATCGCATATCATTTACCGTCGAAAGGATTGAGAGCGTATGAGAAAATGGACTTGCTGTGTTATGTCGGCAGTGTTGCTTACACTGTCGTCACTTCCGGCAACGGTATATGCATCGTTTCTTGAGGGAGCAAAAAGCTTTTTCGGCAATGCCGTGACATTTTTTATAGGTATAGACGGCACTGAAAGCACTATGCTTGCGCTTGAACCTGACGACACCGTAGACGAAAACATGATGATAGAAATAGAAAATATCAAAGCTCAGATAGAACGCGAAACGGCTGAAGAACAGAACAATGCCGAAGAAGATACCGTGCCGGAGATGCGTAAAAGGATACTTATATATCATACGCATACCGACGAAGCTTACTTAAAGGAAAATAACGATTATATCGAAACAAGCGCCGGCAGGACGCTTGATACCGGTTACAACGTTGTGAGCGTAGGCGAGACCTTCGGCAAACAGCTTGAAGATTATGGCTTCGGGGTGATCCACGACAGCACGGATAATGTTTCGCCCGGCTTCAACAAGGCGTACCAGACGAGCTATGAAACGATAAAGAAGTATATCGGCAATGTGGATGTGTATGTCGATATGCACCGCGATGCGTATGCCGGAAAAGAACCGAACACGCTCGGAGTTGAGGGAGAGAGGTATGCATATATCTGTTTTGTAGTCGCAAACGGTGAAAACTATTCGGATAAGCCTCATTGGCAGGAAAATTATAAGCTGGCACAGAAGCTTACCGATAAACTGAACGAAATATGTCCGGGCATAGCAAAAAAGGTGATATTCCGTGATGCGAGATACAATCAGCATATTTCGGATTCGTGTCTGCTCATTGAAATGGGCAACGAAAAAAACACTCTTGCCGAAGTCAAGGCAAGTGCCTCTGTTCTTGCAAGAGCGTTCGATGAAGTCCTGTAAGCCGAACGGCTGAATGCGACGGCTTGCTATTCTGCGATCGCCGTCTGTTCGGCTTCGGCGGTCGCTTCGCCACCTGCATTTTCTTCAGCGGTGTCGGTCGAAGGCGTGGGGGAAGGCGTAGGTATCGGCGACGGCGTGACATCCGATATGCCGCGTGTCATCAGCCAATCACACCAGACGGGATAGTATTTCGCATACGGATGAGTGCCGTCACCTGTATACATCGGGTCGAGATATCCGTTTGCGTCGGCAAATATCGGATTGGGATCGATATAAAAAGTGTTCACACCGTCGGCAAGCTCGGAAAACATATTGTTCAGTTGGATTATATCCGGGTTATGCGAATATTTATCGGTTTTTGAGCATTCCGCCGTAACGAGCAGGTTTGCTTCAATGAATATTTTTGCATTCGGCTGAGCTGCCTTGATTTTACAGAGCAGCTCGGCATATTTTTTTACAGTGTTGCTTTTTGCGTATCCGCATTCGTTGAAGCCGAGCATGACATACACCTTGCCGTATTGCTTTTTTGTAATGAAATCGGCAAAAAGCTGTCCCGCTGACCTGCTTACGGTGCTTGCTTTCTTAGAAATGTTATATACGCTCATGCCGACACACGCAAAGTAATCGGCGTTTTTAAGCGTGCCGCAGTTGCACATCATCGTACTGCGTGAATCGCCGACAAAGAGCGCATCATCGAAATATGTGCGGTCAACGGTTACAAAGCTACCTTTTTCGGGTGCAAAGTACGGCTTATCGCCGATCGGCACGGGAGTGGGTATCGGTGAGCGGGGCGGCGTTGAGGTCGCGAAAACGCTGTCGGCAGCAGACGGGGTATGTGTCTGCACTTCCGCAGTGGCGTTTTCGTCCGTGTTCACTGTGGCGGCAGGCTCGGGCGTGAAGCTCGCGTCGGGTGACTGAGTCGGTGCCGACGAAAAGCTTTCTTCGGCATCGAAGCCTATGTTGCGCTCGTTTTTCTTGGCATATGATGACACGACGAACGGTATTGCGCAAACAAATACGAGCGCAAACAATACTATGAAAGAGTACTTGTTTATCTTCATGGCTTTACCTCAGAATCTGAAATACAGGAACGGGTCGTTAAGCCCGATACACAGGAAATAAATGCTCAGGACGAACATTGCCGCAAGGACGACAGCACCGAAAACGTTATCTTTTATCTTTGCGTATGCTTTCCTGCCGAGCGGTGTGGCGAGTATTATTCCGCCTGCCGTCAGCAAGCCGTACTGTTTTGCCCACGAAATGAGATCGAACGGTACGGTGTACGCATCTTTTGAAATAAAGAACGGGAACAGACGCGAAAACATGTCGCGTATCTGCGAAAGATCGGTTATCGCAAACGGCATCCACGAAAGCGGTATCAGTAATATCATATAGCAGTGACCGATGAATCGGTGAGAATCAAGAAACTTTTTCAGGAACAGCTTTTCCGCGGCTATTATCACGAACAGTGCGAGTCCCCATAAAAGAAAATTAAAGCTCGCACCGTGCCACAGTCCCGTGAATGCCCATACCGCAAGCAGATTGAAAAATGTTCGCGCTTTGCCTTTTCTGCTGCCGCCGAGAGGGATGTAAACGTAATTCCTGAACCAATCGCCGAGCGTGATATGCCACCTGCGCCAAAATTCAGTCATGCTGACAGAAGCATACGGATCGAGAAAATTCCGCGGGATATCAAGGCCGAGCATACGCCCCATGCCGCGTGCCATAAGAGAATAGCCGAAAAAATCGAAATAGAGCTGAAGCGAATAAGCTGTCGCGGCGAGCCACGCCATAGGCGTTGAGATGCTGTCAAAACCCATCGACACGGCATCGCGCCACAGTCCGCCGATGTTGTTGGCGAGTATCACCTTGAGCCCCAGACCGACGGTAAACAGTTTCAATCCGCTGTTGAAGCCTTCAAACGAATGCCTGCGTCCGTCAAGGCTGTTTTTTACCTGTCCGTATGTTACTATCGGTCCCGCTATAAGCTGAGGGAACATCGTAAGGTACGCACCGAACTTTATGAATGAACGTTCGGCACGGAACTTGCCGGAATACACATCTGCGATGTATGAGATCGCCTGAAATACATAAAAGCTTATTCCGATGGGTAAAACAAGCTTAAGCACGGGCAGCGAGATGCCGAAAAACTCAAGGATGCTGTTTGCCGATGAAAACAGAAATGCTTCGTATTTGAACAAAAAAAGAATTCCGAAATCGTATATGACCGAAATAATAAGCATTGCCTTTGATGCTTTTTTATGTTTTTCGATAAGAATACCGGCAAAATAGCCTTCAAGCACAACAGACAACAGCAAAAAAGTGTAAAACGGCTTATCAAGTGTGCCGAACGTGTAAAATACGATGCTTGCAATGAACAAAAATGCATTCTTGGCTTTTGACGGAAGCAAATAGTACAATATAAAAAAAACAGGCAAAAAACCGAATATGAATTCGAGACTGCTGAAAACCATGTTCGTACCTCGTTGGTGATTTGAAATATCCTGTCAAACAAACATTATATATAACCTTACCACAAATACCGACAAATATCAAGCAAAAAAATAAAAACCGCTTGCAAATATTTCGTTTTATGATATTATTATATTGCAGTTACAATAAGCAAATAACGGAGGAAAGAAAAATGGAGTATAAGTCCGATATAGAGATCGCACAGGCGTGCGAGATGGAAAACATAAACGATATAGCCGCCAAGGCTCATGTTGATGAAAAATACATTGAGCAGTACGGCAAATATAAAGCAAAGATCGACCCGAAGCTTCTTACGGAGACAGCCCGCAAGGACGGCAAGCTCGTGCTTGTTACGGCAATAACACCTACCCCCGCAGGCGAAGGCAAAACCACGACGACGATAGGTCTTGCAGACGGACTTAAAAGAATAGGCAAAGATGTTACGATAGCTTTGCGTGAGCCGTCACTCGGACCTGTATTCGGCGTAAAAGGCGGTGCGGCAGGCGGCGGATACGCACAGGTAGTGCCGATGGAGGATATCAACCTTCATTTTACGGGTGATTTCCATGCTATCGGTGCGGCAAACAATCTGCTTGCGGCGATGCTCGATAATCACATCCAGCAGGGCAATGCGCTTAACATCGACGTGCGCAAGATAACGTGGAAGCGTTGTGTTGATATGAATGACCGTCAGCTCCGTTTTGTTGTTGACGGTATGGGCGGCAAGGCGAATGGCGTTCCGCGTGAGGACGGCTTTGACATCACGGTCGCATCCGAAATAATGGCAGTGTTCTGTCTTGCAAGCTCAATAACAGACTTAAAGGAAAGGCTTTCAAGAATAATAGTAGGATATACATATGACGATAAGCCCGTTACCGCAGGCGACTTAAAGGCTGTCGGCGCGATGACGGCACTTTTGAAGGATGCCGTCAAGCCGAACCTTGTACAGACACTTGAGGGCACTCCCGCATTCGTTCACGGCGGTCCGTTCGCAAATATCGCGCACGGATGCAACTCGGTAATGGCTACCAAAATGGCACTTAAGATGGGCGATTACACTGTTACGGAAGCGGGCTTCGGTGCAGACCTCGGCGCTGAAAAATTCCTTGATATCAAATGCCGCATGGCGGGACTTGTGCCGGATGCCGTTGTTATCGTTGCCACGGTACGCGCACTCAAGATGCACGGCGGGCTTGATAAAAAACAGCTCGGCGACGAAAATATCGAAGCACTGGAAAAAGGCATCCCGAATCTGCTCAGGCATGTTTCCAACATCAAGAATGTATACGGGCTTCCCTGTGTAGTAGCGGTCAACAGGTTCCCGACCGATACCGACAAAGAAATCGACTTCATCGTAAGCGAATGCCGCAAGCTCGGCGTGAACACCGTGCTTTCCACCGTTTGGGCTGAGGGCGGCAAGGGCGGCGAGGCACTTGCCCGCGAGGTCGTTCGGCTGTGCGAAGAGGAGAAGGGCGATTTTAAGTTCTCATATGAGCTTGATGCTTCTATTGAGGAGAAGATCGCTGCTGTTGTTAAGCGTGTGTACGGCGGAAAGGGCATCAACATCATGCCGAACGCCAAAAAGCAGATAGCGCAGCTCACTGAACTCGGCTTCGGCAAGTTGCCGGTATGCATCGCCAAGACGCAGTACAGCTTCTCTGACGATCCCACCAAGCTCGGCGCACCCGAGGACTTTGAGGTCACCGTTAAGAATGTAAAGGTTTCGGCAGGCGCAGGCTTCATAGTCGTATTGACAGGTGATATCCTCACGATGCCGGGACTTCCCAAAAAACCGGCGGCGGAAAATATCGACGTTGATGAAAACGGAAAAATAACGGGCTTGTTCTGATACGAAAAATATCAAAAAATATAATTCTACAGTCGGTAGAGTGTCATTTGCGAAACTCTACCGGCTTTTTTCAAACAGTATAATCGGATTTTTGATCGGTAGGTAGCACGGACGGTACATATTTGGTATAATCAGCACAGCTGACGGAGGGATGTATATGGCTGATTATATGATATTTGCCGATTCTTCATGCGATATCGAACGAAGCGTGCTTGACGCATGGAATGTAAAATGCATACAAATGAAACTTCTTATCGACGGAAAAGAATACGATGACGGAGAAATCGGAAACAGTGAGCTTTACTGCAAATTGCGTGAAGGTGCGGAAACGAGTACGGCGGCAATCAATCCGCAACACTTTGCGGATATTTTCCGAGCCGAGACGGAACGGGGGATGAACGTACTGTATCTTTGCTTTTCGTCGGGATTGAGCAGTATGTGCGATTCGGCAAAGAGTGCCGCTGCGGAGCTGAACACGTTGTACGGCACGGAACGTGTGCGTGTGGTCGATACACTTTGCGAATCGGCCGGCTACGGCATGCTTGTTTATCTTGCCGCAAAAAAACGCGATGCGGGTGCAAGCATGGCTGAAACAGCCGAATATACCGCGCAAATGAGATGCAAGATAGCACATTGGTTTACAGTTGACGAGCTTGCATATCTTAAACGCGGCGGAAGAATAAGTGCGACTACGGCTATGATAGGCGGCTTGCTCGACATCAAGCCCATTCTGCACATGAATGATGAGGGCATGATCGTAAGTGTGAAAAATGTGCGCGGCAGAAAAAACGCCATACGCTTTTTGAGTGAGAAGTGTGCCGAAAATGCAATGGAGAACTATCCGGTATACATTTCACACGGCGATTGCGCAGATGATGCGGAGATTTTAAGGCAGATGCTTGCCAAACGAGATATCAAAACAGAACTGATAGCGGATATAGGTCCTGTTATAGGCTCACATTCCGGGCCGGGAACGCTGGCGGTATTCTATGTGGGTGCAAACAGATAAAACCTGAGTGTTGACGGAATATGGGAACGGAAAATATAAATCCTCAAAAGGATCCGAAAAAATTCCGAAAAAATTCCGAAACCGCTCAAATTTCGCTTGACATAATCCGAAATGTTTTGTATCATATATGAGCTTGCAAAAGCAATGTAAAATTTTTTGGAGGAATTGCTATGAAATCATTTGTCGCAAAACCCGCTGACATTGAACGTAAATGGTACGTTATTGATGCTGACGGGCAGACTCTTGGCAGAGTTGCTACTCAGGTTGCAATGATTCTGCGCGGCAAACACAAACCTATCTATACGCCTCATGTTGATTGCGGTGACAATGTTATCGTTATCAATGCCGGCAGGGTTGTGCTTACCGGCAACAAGCTGGATCAGAAAAAGTATTACAGATACAGCGGTTACATCAGCGGTCTTAAAGAGACCAGCGCCCGTGATATGCTTGAAAAGGCTCCCGAAAAGATGTTCTTTGAAGCTGTTAAGGGCATGATGCCCAAAAACTCCTTAGGCAGAGAAATGCTTAAAAAACTTCGCGTTTATGCAGGTCCCGAGCATGAGCAGGCCGCTCAGAAGCCCGAAACCTACACGCTTTGATGGGAGGAATTTGAATTATGGCAGCAAAAGTTCAGTTCTGGGGCACCGGCAGACGTAAAAAGGCTGTAGCGAGAGTAAGACTTGCCGCAGGTAAGGGTGCAATAATCGTTAATAACCGTGAGCTTGACGACTACTTCGGGCTTGAAACTCTTAAGACGATCGTTCGTCAGCCGCTCGCACTGACTGAGACCGCAGGTAAATTTGATGTTCTTGTAAACGTTAAAGGCGGCGGCTTCACAGGTCAGGCAGGCGCTATCCGTCACGGTATCGCCCGTGCGCTCGTTAAGGCGGATGAGAATCTCAGACCGGCTCTTAAGAAAGCGGGCTTCCTTACCCGTGATCCGAGAATGAAGGAAAGAAAGAAGTACGGCTTGAAGGCCGCACGTCGCGCACCTCAGTTCTCAAAGAGATAATCTTTACGGATTTATCTTCCCCGAAACCGTTATGGCTTCGGGGTTTTCTTTTACCGCGAATGACAATTGCAATACTGTATTGCAAAAAATTTAATGAAATTTTATAATTACCGCAAAATATGCAATGTTCATTTTAACAGTTATAATGTATACTATCATTGTATAGCATAAGGGAATCGAACTCCCATTCATACTGCTTTACAATGCAAATAAAGATAAGGAGTAGAAGGATGAAAAAAGTGTTGACGCTCGTGCTGTGCTGTGTTGTGTTACTGTCACTTTTATGTGTAAGTGCATTTGCGCAGGGCGAAAACAAGCTTAAGAACGGAGCTTGGTCAAAGTATTACAACAAGGAAGACGTAACGAAGCTTCAGGAGAACGGTGAGGATTATTATTCTGCCGGCGGTATCACCACTGCGTGGGGCTCGCCCGGTATCGACATAATGCCTGCCGTAAAGGCTGCAATGGGTACTGAGGATGAGGTGTCCGTATATATTGTTTTTGATGCACGCGTAAAGTATGCATCGGCAGGCGATAAGGGTGCTGATTATCCCGTAGGCGTAAAGATCCGTGCCGACGGGCTTACCGATGACGCAAAGGATCCCGAAAAATTCTCCACGGAATATGAGGGCGGAGCATTCCGCAACGACAGCGGCAACGTAAGCATAACCCTTACATCATCCGAGAATATATCCGATGAGTGGACACGCCTTGAGTTCTGCCAGACATTCACTGCCGATGACATCAACTCAAAACTCTGGTCGAAGTGGATGCTCTGCTTTGACAGAATGGAGAATTTCGAAAGTGCTTCCGCGCTCGAATTCAAGAATACCGGCGTTTATCTTGAGGATGAATATGAATCACCGAATAAGCCGAAAGAAACACCCACGCCTAAGCCCACGGCAACTCCCACAGCTAAGGCCGGCGATGAGAAAACCACGCCTGCGCCGAGCGGAAATAAATCGTCTGCCGATTTCAAACCGCTTGTGCTTAATGTTCCGATAAACTTTGACCGTTATCCGATAACCTTTGCGGAAACAAAAGCACCCGCAAATGCAACCGAAGCTGTTTCATCATCGCCCGAAGCCGGCGCGACAGCAACAGCATCAGCAGAACAGGATGAGAAAGACTCGGGCAATACGGGACTTATTATCGGCATAATCGCGGCGGCGGCAGTGATAGTTGCAGGCGCTGTATGTGCTGTCATCGTTATAAATAAAAAGAAGAAATGAGGAATAATGCAATGAAAAAGCTTATAGCATTATTATGTGCTGTGGTTATTGCTTTCTCGATCGTCGGATGCGGCGGCAACGGCGATAACGGTTCAAGCGATAACGGCGGAAGCGGCAACGGCGGCAGCAACGCCATCGAAACCCCCGCACCCATTCCCGCAACCAAAGATGACATAACCGAAAAAACAGATTATACTACACAGCAGTGGGTAGCAGTAGACATTCCGTTCACGGCTACCGAGAAATCAAAGAACATAGTCGATACCGAAATGGATGTCACCTTTACGAACCGTGAGACCGGCACAAAAATGGTAATGCCTGCATTCTGGAACGGCGGTACGGATTGGATAGTACGTTTTGCTCCCACGGAGTACGGCGTTTGGGATTACACGACAGCAACCACCGGCAAGGATATCGGTCTTTCCGGCAAAAGCGGTACGCTTGCGTGCAATTCATACAAGGGCGATCTTGAGATATATCAGCGCGGCTTTGTAAAGACTGAGGCTGACAAGAGATATTTTGTATATAATGACGGCACACCGTTCTTCTATCTCGGTGATACGCACTGGGCTATGCTCCAGGAAGAATTTGATGCTCCCGGTAAGCATGCCGCCGACATTAAGACGGATTCGCACTTCAAGTATATAGTTGACAAGCGCGTTTCGCAGAGATTTACAGTATATCAGAGCGAACCTATCGGTTCGAAATTCGATGTTTCCGACGGTAATGTCGGCGCGGGTGATGTTACCGGATTCCAGATGTGTGATAAATATTTCGCCTACATCGCGGAAAAAGGACTTGTTCATGCAAATGCACAGCTTATCTTCCCAAGCTCATGCACAAAGAAATTCAGCGAAAACATCCGTGCGCTCACACGTTATTGGGTAGCGCGATATGCGGCATATCCCGTGCTTTGGTCACTCGGTCAGGAAGTTGATAACGGCAGTAACTATCCTGATGCTTACAATATGCCCGATACATATGTTGAAATGTGCAAAATACTCAGTGAGGTCGATCCGTACAAGCATCCCACGACCGCACATCAGCTCAATGCGGCATCTGTAAACGCTACGGGACAGGTTGCGGTCCGCGGTATAGACGGCGGCTACAATAATTATGATCCTGCAAGCACGAAGACCATCGGTACCACAAAACAGTCGGCGTTCTACAGTAAGCCCGGTCATACATGGTGGGGCGTTCAGTGGAGACCTACCGTAGACCAGCAGTATAATTTCAAAATTCCCAAAAACTATTGGTTCTTCGGCGAGAATAAAGTTGCCATCAACTATGAAAGCAGATACGATTATCTTTATACCAAGAATTTCGGTGCGCGTGTAAGCGGCTGGATAACCTATTTAAGCGGTATGTACGGCTACGGCTACGGTGCGGCGGATATATGGTGCTACTTAAGCACATATTCGTTTGATGAAGCCGGCAATGACGGTGTAGATACCATCACGACCGATGATAAAAAGATGCCGTGGGGCGAAGCAGTGCTTATGCCGACAGGTGACCAGATGACATATCTCAGAGGTTTCCTTACCTCGGCAGGCTGGTGGAAGCTCGTTCCGAACTTCGATGACGGTGGCTACTTCGTAAAAGATGAGGCGCAGGAGGGATGTTACGCCGCCGCTAATGACGGCAACGATACTTACGTTACCTACCTTTACAGCAAGACAAAAGCAGGCGTCGGTCATCTTGCAAAGATGGACGGCAAGGCAACATATACTGCGCAGTGGTTTGACCCGAGAACCGGCGAATATTCGCTTATCAGCACGGAGATCAAACCGACAAAATCGGGTGACGATTACATCTATCAGATACCCGAGAAGCCGCAAGCTGACGACATGGCGTTGCTTGTAACCAAAAACTGAAAAAGCTGATCATCAAACGGCTGATATCGTGAAATCGGTATCAGCTGTTTTGCGTGATGCTGTCTGATACTGTCCCGTATATTTTTTCGCAGGGACGCTGTCCCATCGCATATGAAAAGAACCTACTTTACTTTTTTTATTGCAATATTTGTTATTGTATGATATAATACTCGCAGAAAGTCTTGCTACGCAAGCCTTGCGCCCTTCGTGCGCCATATCTTCGATATGTCTGCGTATTGAATGACGGCGCAAAAATGCCATTGCAAGCAAGCATTTTTGCTTGTGATACAATACGGTAAAAGAGTTTTGTTTTCAGAACTTATTTTTACATACTTACATACGGTAAGGGTACTGTACTACTTTTCAAGAGGTGATAATGATGACACGTTTTATGACATCAAATGCGTGGGCTGATGTTTTCGGTAATCCCGTTCCGGGGCGTGATACGAATCTTATGCGGATCGTTGACCGATATATGCCCGACTGTATTTTCTTTCAGGAATTTCATCCGTCGTGGCATAAATCCGACATAAAGCCGTATCTTAATAAAAAAGGCTATATTGAAGCCAAGCCCGAGCTTAACGGCAACGAATATAACTACACTCCGCTGTTTTATTCCGAAAAATTCAGAGAGCTGAAAAGCGGCTTCGTGCTTTTTAAGGGGCTTAATGATTACACGTCAAAGTCGCTCACGTACGCCGTGCTTGAGGATAAGAGCGGCAAAAGGTTCTTTGCGGGAGCAACGCATCTGTACTTTGAAGATAATCAGGCAGGCAATGAGGCACGGCTCGGCAATGTGCGCGAGATACTCGGCGAGGTCGGGAAATACGCCGACGGTATGCCTGTGTTTATCGGCGGAGACCTCAACTGCGATCTCAGATCGGAACCGTACATGCTGTTTGAGGAAAACGGCTTCACGGATTCGTTCAAGATCGCCGAAGAAAAAGAAAACCCCGTCACAACGTACCATGATGCGCCGAAATTCAAGGACGGTATTTTCGTTTCACCTGCTTGCAGGACTGAATACGACACCGATGCTTCGATAGATCATATCATTGTACGCAAGGAAACAAAAATCAATAAATACTGCGTCGATATCTCTTTGGAGGCACGCTCGTACAGTGACCATTACCCGGTAATAGTTGACGCGGTGATATAAAACCCTGGTGTTGATACAGGCATGGAGGAACAATGCGCACGACAAGAACGCCAAAACGGTTTGATATAGTCGATTTTATGCCGCTGATACTTGCGGCGACAGCAATAATCGTCATAGTGTCGGTAACAGCATTACTGATCCCGGAAAAAGTCAAAAGTATAGCGGATAGCGAGCTTAAGGCACTTCCGTTTGAAAAGGGAACGGTTTACAAAACGTTAGGCAACGGAATAGTATATATAGATTCCGAAAAAGGAAACCTGTATTATCTTGATGACAGAAATGAGGTCATGTGGGGATATTCCGGCACTGATGCCGATATGAAGCTCTATACCTGCGATACGCGCGTCGGCATCGCGGAGGGCAAAAAGCTTCAGGTCATCAACAAGGACGGTCAGCATGTGTTCTCAAAGGAATTTGACAGAAATATCTTCGATGTCGCAATGGGTGATAAGCTTATTGCCGTAAGCCTCAGTCGCTCTGACGATACCATAATCCTGAACAGTACAGGCGAGGAGATAGACAGAATAACATCCAACAGCAATTGCACCAATATCCGATTCGGTGTGTATTCGGGCGGAAGCGTGTGGGTGATAACTGTTGAAAATTCGGGATATTCGCCGGAATTCAGGCTTTCGACATATAAATACGATACGGGCAAGACTCAGACCGTAACGTTTGAGGACGACAGCCAGATGATGTACGATGCCGCTTTTGACGATAAGCTGTGCTATATTTTCGGAACGGAGCGCATAATGGTGCGCGATTGCGATTATACCGGCACGGTAAACTATGATTATAACGTAAACGGCTACGATGTGACATCAATAGGCATGCTGGATAAAAAGATGCATATACTGCTGCTTAACAACGGATACTTGAAAGCGATAAACGGAAGAAAAGTAAGTGATATGCAATGCTCTGAAAAGATACTGTATGCATATGTTTCGGAAAAGCATTATTATGCGTTCAGCAAATATTTCATGTATCGCTTTGATCCTGACAGCGGCAAAAACGCAAAGTACCGTTTTCCTGTCCGAATCGACGGATTTGAGCAAGGAAAGGATTTTGCAGTGATCGAATCCTGCGGAACACTGTACAGATACGGCATCCCGGCGTAACATTTGGAGGATGATAACGTGAATTTAGTAGATTTAGGCATAATTCTTGTGCTTGGCATAGGTTTTGTTATCGGATGGTATAAAGGGTTTCTTGTGTCGGTATTGAATTTTGCGTCGTATATCGTGGCATGGCTGATTTCGGTCATATCGTACAAGGGGCTTGCCTCTTTTATATTGGAAAAAACGAATTTTGACAATACACTGCTGTATTTTACCGCGGGTGCGGAGAAACTGAGCGATATGAGTGTGGCGAATGTTGATATAGCGTCGCTCGGAAGTGAACGCATCGGCGAAATAATCAACACTTCGAATCTGCCGAAGCCTATCGCGGGTATGATGATGGATAACATAGTCAATCAGGCGTTCGCAGGGCAGGGCATAACGACGCTGAGCGATTATTTCAATCAGACGATAATAAATCTCAGCCTCAGCCTTATAAGCTTCCTTATAATATTTTTTGCGGTAAGGCTTATTTGCATATTTGTTATAGGGCTTCTTGACCATGTAGTAAAGCTTCCCGTGCTTAAGCAGTTTGATGCTTTGATCGGCGGCGGCGTCGGCATATTGCTGGCGGCAGTGTTCGTATGCGTGGTATTTGCGATAATCCCGATAGCGATGTCAGTGCTTCCGCTTGAAAGCTTACATGACAAGGTACAGGCATCCCTTCTCGGCAGAGCGTTCTTTAACGGGAATATTATATTCAATGTGCTGAAATCAATTTTGTAGAAAACGTCGGGAGTAATTTATGTCTGAAAATAACGAAAATAACGAAACTAACGTAATCGATGAAAACAGCCGGGAAAATGAAATGACTGAGACACCGGAAAATGCCGTCAGCACAGATGATTCCGTAAGTGAAACCAACGCAAAAAAGAATTCACTGAGCGAAAAGCTTCGGAAATTACCGAAAATGAGCGTGACGCAAATAATCATCACCTGTGTTGTGGCGGCATTGCTTGTTGTTATGGCGGTAATAGCCGTTACGGTCACATGCGGGAAATATGATCCGTCAAAATATAATAAAACAAAATACAGTGCTGCGGGCGGTGCGCCGCAGAAACACGCGAACCTCAACAAGCTTGAGATGCTTGCCGGCGAAAACGGTTCGTCCGATATATGTTTTTCATTCTGTTCGGGGAGCGGCGATACCTCGGAATGCGGCATTCCCGAATATTCGGTCGAATTTCTTCAGTCACCGCTACGGCTCAAGGTTACGTTTAAGGAGCTTGAATACTGGGATTACATAATTGCGGGTACTCCGTCGGATTCAAACGGAATTATCAAAGGCATGTTCCGTATGGCGGATGCGGCAACGAAAGAAACCGTCATGTATTTCAATCTTTCGGGCGATGTGAAGTTCAATGTAAACGAAAGTGAAAATAAGCTTACGGTATCACTCATCAAAAACGCGAAAGATAAAAATGAGCAAAAGTGGTATGTCCTGTGCGATCTGTACTATGAGTATCAGGCAGGCGAAATGCCGGATGCGGGCTTTACGCCGACGTTGTGCAGTGATAACATAAGCGTTATTATGATAAGCGAAGGTTATAAAAGTGAGGCGGATGCTTCAAAACGGTGCGACGAGCTGTTGACGGGAGAATTTGAGGGAGTGCCGATGAGAGTCGTCAAGCTTGACCGCTTCACATTGCCGGAATATTCGGAAAATACGAATGTTCTCGCACTGCTTAATGAATCGGTGCTGTCAGTCAACGGTGCCAAAAAAACACTTCCGTTATTCTTTGCGGATGCACGTTTCCTTTGCTGGCTTCCCGATAACAGCGGTGCGCTGTTTTCAAAGCCGGAGGAGAGCGGAGAAGTATTTTACGTTGCCGACAAGGACGGCACAAAGCACCGCCTTTTGGATCAGAGCTTTGCTACGATCGTAAAGGCAGCGTATTCGGGTAACGGAGAATACCTTAGCTTCGTTGAACAAAAGGATGATGTGAGCCTTGTGACGGTAGCCGATATTTCAAGCGGCGAGCTGACGGTCATAGGAAGCGATTCCGAGAGCAAGATATTGGGCGATATGATAATCGGCATTGCAATGAATGATGACGGTTCCAAACTGTTCTGCCTGAGCGGAGACCAAATATATTCACTCAAGGAATATGACATCAACACAAAAGAAATCGTGATCCTTGCTTCGGATATTATTACCGAAAGCGACATTACCTATAATGACGGCTATCTTTATTATTGTGATGTTGTTGATGAAACAGAGGCCGTTGTGCGCACAAGCACACGCGAATTTTTGCCGCGCGAGGTGATAGCACGGGGCGCACAGTTTTCACTTTCGCCGGACGGACATTATCTTGCGGTACTTACAGAGGATTATGACACTGCCGTTTGTGATCTGCGCATCGTAAACGTTACCGATAAAACCGCCGAAGTCGTGCAGGCTGATATCGTTTCGGGTGAGTTTTTCATCGCAAGCGACAGCAGAACGCTGTTCTATATCACCGAAACAGGCGATGAAGAATTCTATTATCAGATAATGAAATACGATATAGACGGTAAAGAAAGCGCTGTTATGGCACAGTGCATCAATGCGGTGTTCTTCCCGTCAAATAAGCCCGATGAAATCATTATCAGCGTTATTTACACTTCCGACGGCATCACACATCCCGTGACATATATCGCTGATTTCGCTGCCGACGATTTTGCAGGTGAACAAGGTTGATATCGGCGGGATCACTGTTTAAGTATTTTATCATTGTTTCGCGGGGCTTTGCCATACCATATCGCATGACGCATATAAAATACGATAGGCATTCTTGGCACATCAAATGAATTCTATTTGGGCTGTTAAAAAAGTCCCGAGAATAGTGCAGAGACGAGAGCTGAAAAAGCAATCGTCTCTGTTTCGTTATTCACGGATCGCCACGCCTACTTCGTAGGCTTGCAACGGCATGATATATTAAGATATAAAACATGCTGCAATTCCTGCAATCTCTTTCATGCAAGCGGAACGCCGGGGACGGCGTTCCCTACGAACAAACAAAACTGTATGTCATATGCCGTAGGGTGCGGCATCCGCTGTCGCACCGCTTGCGGCGAGCCATAACACAAAATTCGCTCGGCAACGTTCACGCCGAGCGAATTTGTATAAAACAATAAAAGTTTTTGGCCGAGCTTTTTTCAAAAAAAGCTCGCAGGGTGGGGGACAGCGTCCCGCGGGCAGGGTTTGGGGCAGAGCCCCAAGAGAGGGGTGTGGGGACAGCGTCCCCACGAAGAAAAGGGGCAGCGTCCCCGCAAAGGGTCTATGCTTATTAAACTCCCGAGTAAGCGGCAAAACCGCCGTCAACTGGAACCACAACGCCGGTAACGAAGCCGGACGCCTCATCGGAGACGAGCCACAAAAGAGTGCCGGTCAGGTCTTCGACGTCGCCGAAACGGTCCATAGGAGTGCCGCGCAGAATCTTTTCGGTTCTTGCGGTGGGCTTACCGTCCTTGAAAAGCAGGTCACGGTTCTGATTGGTCACAAAGAATCCGGGAGCAATGGCGTTTACTCTTATTCCGCAGGGCGCGAAGTGTACCGCAAGCCATTGTGTGAGGTTAGATACAGCCGCTTTAGCCGCCGAATAAGCGGGTATCTTCGTAAGCGGGCGGGACGCATTCATGGATGAAACGTTCAGAATGACACCGCCGGTCTTTACCATTTCCTTTGTGAATGCCTGCGTGGTAAGCACTGCCGCAACGACGTTTAAGTCGAATACGAAACGGATGCCGTCGGGATCAAGCTCAAAGAATGTTTTGATATCCTTGTTATCGAGCATGTCGGGCGTCATCTGCTCATTATCGGTAGTGCCGCGCGGATTGTTGCCGCCCGCACCGTTGATAAGGATATCGCATGCGCCAAGCTCTTTTACAACGACATCGTGTGCCGCCTCAAGGCTGTCGCTCTTAAGACAGTTCGCTTCAACGGCGATAGCGTTGCCGCCGTCGGCGTTTATCTCGTCAGCGACCTTTTTCGCCGCCTCAAGATTGATATCAAGTAAGGCGACCTTCGCACCGCACGCGGCAAGTGCCTTTGCAAAGCCGGAGCAAAGCACGCCGCCCGCACCGGTGATAACGGCTACCTTGCCGTTCAAATCAATAGAAAAAGGAAGTTTCATTATTTTTTTCTCCTTGTTTTACTTTTTGTCTGCGCGAACGATAGCTTCCCACAGACCGTTTATGTATGAAGCGCCGAGCGCACGGTCGAATAAGCCGTAGCCCGGGCGACCGTCCTCGCCCCAGATGTTTCTGCCGTGGTCGGGACGTGTGTAGCCGTCAAAGCCGTTATCGTAAAGTGCCTTCATTATGCCGTACATGTCAAGACTTCCGCAAGCGGTGGGGTGTGGGCTTTCGTTGAAGCGACCTTCACCCGTAAAGCGGATATTGCGTGCGTGCAGGAAGTGTATTCTGCCCATTTTCGCGTACTTTGCGGCAAGCTTCACCATGTCGTTCCTGGGGTCACAGCCGAGCGAACCGGTGCAGAGCGTTATGCCATTGTACTTCGAATCGACCGCGGCAAACATTCTGTCAATGTTCTTTTCGCAGGTGATTATGCGGGGCAGACCGAACATGCTCCACGGCGGATCGTCGGGATGTATCGCCATTTTGACGTCACATTCCTCGCAAACGGGAATGATCTTCTTTAAGAAGTAGATAAGATTTTGCATGAGCTGTTCTTCGTCGATGCTCTTGTACGCGTCAAGCAGACCCTTGAGTTGTTCCTTTGTGTAGCTCTCGTCCCAGCCGGGAAGCGAAAGCTCACCCTTGGCGGGATCCATTGCGTTTACGGTCTTCTGATCGTACGCAAGGCAGGTCGAGCCGTCGGGATTTTTCATTTTAAGGTCACTGCGAAGCCAATCGAACACCGGCATGAAGTTGTAGCAGATGACTTTTACGCCTGCCACGCCAAGATTGCGGATGTTCTGACAGTAGTTTTCAATAAGTCTGTCACGCGACGGTGTGCCCATTTTGATGTCCTCGTGTACGGGAACACTTTCGATGACTTCCATTTTGAGATTCTTTGCGTTCACCTTTTCCTTGAGCGCGAGAATGCGTTCAAGCGGCCATACTTCACCCACGGGAACATCGTAGATCGCCGTAACGACACCGCTCATCTGCGGTATCTGGCTGATGTATTCGAGCGTTACGGGATCGTTTTCGCCATACCAGCGGAAAGTCATATCCATAGGTCGTGATCCTCCTTGATTATAAATTAAAGAAATTTTTGGCATTTTCGTAAGAAATGCCCTCAATAAGCTTGCCGCAATCGGGATCGAACTCGCCGTTTTCCACCCATGTGCCGATCTCGTTGCAGAGTATCCTGCGGAAGAAATCGAAACGAACATACGATGTGAACGAGCGCGAATCGGTGAGCATGCCGATGAACCTGCCCAAAAGTCCCGCATCGGCGAGTGAATGAAGCTGAGCCTTTATGCCGTCAACATGGTCGTTGAACCACCACGCCGAACCGAGCTGCATCTTGCCCGGAACTTTTTCGGAAAATGCACCCGTCATCGCGGCGATCATGTCGTTGACCGTTGCGTTGAGCGAGTAGAAAACCATTTTCGGCAGACCGCATTCGGACTCTCTGTTGATGCGGTCAAGTATGCGTGCAAAACGCTCCGCGGAGATCGGATCGCCGACAACGTCGATGCCCGAATCGGCACCCACGCGGTCGAACAGCTTGCTGTTCACGTTGCGAAGGGGCGACATGTGCAACTGCATGACCATGTTGCGTTTAGCATAGAGCGAAGCGAAGAAGAAGGTCATGTAGTCGGTGTACTTTTCTATCTCGTCGGGATCGAGAAGCTTGCCGTGCAGAGCCTTGGTGAATATCTTTTTCGCTTCGTCATAGCCGCAGGTGACGGGGGAGAGCGTGTTCAGCGCATGATCCGCCACTACGCAACCGAGCGAAACGAAGTAATCAAGACGCTTTTCAAGCACCGCAAGCAGTGTTTCAAAGTTGCGTATCTCGGTGTTTTCCGTCTTGCCGAGACGCTCGATATAGAAAAGGATATCCTTGTCGTTGAGCTTGAAGCAAATCTTGTCGGGACGGAACGTCGGCAGTACGCGCACGAAGCCGAGATCCTGCATCTTTTTGTGATATTCAAGGCTGTCGGCAGGATCATCGGTGGTGCAAATGACCTTTACGTTGCAACGCTTGATAAGCTCCTGCGAGGTAAAGCCGCCAGAGGCTATGCGCTCGTTGGCTTCGTTCCAGATGCCCTCCGCGCTCCTTGAATTAAGCGGACGGTTTATGCCGAAAAGCTGCTTTAATTCCATGTGCGACCAATAGTAGAGCGGGTTGCCGGGAGCGTATTCCATGGTGGAGGCAAACGCAACGAACTTGTCCTTCCAATCGGCACTGCCCGTTATAAGCTCCTCGTCGATGCCGTTCTGACGCATGGCACGCCATTTGTAGTGATCGCCCGCAAGCCAAAGCTGACCGATATTGTCGAATTTTACGTTTTCGTATATTTCTTTGGGGTCAAGATGGCAGTGGTAGTCGATTATCGGCTGATTTTTTGCATATTCCGCGTACAGCCTCTCAGCCGAAGCGTTGGAGAGCAGACAGGAATCATCAAAAAAGTTTTTCATAATATACCTCTAAAATAAAATATCGTTGCCCTTTGAGGCGTACATCGCAAGCAGTACCTTTACGGCTCTTGCCGCCTCCGATACGCTTATCGGCATATCGCTTCCGCTTTCAAGGCGCGAATAGAAATCATCAAAGAGCATTTTGTGACCTACGCCCCAATACGCCTTGCCGTTTACAAGCAATGCGTCATCGTGCGCGTTCTGCGGCACGCCGTCGATAAAGATGTCATCATCGTGAAGCGAAATGACTGCGTTTTCGCATTTTATCTCAAGCTTGACGGGTGAATCGCAGAAATAAGCGGTGGTGGCATAGAACATGCCGTGTGCGCCGCCGGGGAACGTGAGATACGCGCTTGCGGTATCTTCAACGTCGATAACGCCCTGCAAGTGATAATTTGCCGTAAGTGCGCTGAGCTTCTCGGGATCACCGCAGAGCCACAACATGAGGTCGAGCGTATGTATCGCCTGATTGATCATGACGCCGCCGCCCTCGGTGACCATTGAGCCGCGCCAATGGCTGTCGGTGTAGTAATGCTCACCGCGCGACCACAGTACCTCGCCGCTTGCAAACTGCACCTTGCCGAATTTTTCGCTTTCCACAAGTTCCTTTGCCATTTTGTTGCGGGCAAGATAGCGGTTCTGGAATGAAATGCATATCTTTGCTTTGCTTTTGCGTTCGGCTTTTTCAAGT
The DNA here is from genome assembly GCA_045601365.1 of Clostridia bacterium. Lineage (GTDB taxonomy): Bacteria > Bacillota > Clostridia > Christensenellales > QALW01 > UMGS1322. Next base: position 49,796 of record JAZRZN010000103.1, read on the forward strand.
GCCGCAAGCTGGTCAAGGTCGATGCAGACAGGCTTTTCAAGCAGAACGTTTATGTTCCGCTCAAGCGCCGCTATCGCCATTTCGGCATGCAGATAATGCGGGGTGCATATGTGCAAGACATCGGGCTTGACATCATCGAGCATTTTGAGATAATCGTCAAAAACGAGAGCGTCGGGGGCGAAATCAGCCTTGAGCTTTTCCGCCCTTTCGACAAGAACATCGCATACGGCGACGATTTTGACATTTTGCATTTGAGTAAGGTTTGTGGCATGTGTCTGCGCGATACAGCCACAGCCGACTATTGCTGTTCTGAACACGTCAAATCATCTCCGATTATTTTTTGTATGAGCTTGAAAAATCGGAAGAAACGGCGCTTGCGTTTTCGTCCTTTGAAACGGTTGAATTTTTGATATGCTCCTGAAGAAGCTCATAGTATTTCTTGCCGTCAAAGGGAATGTCAACGGCTTCGTTTGTCCAAGCGGACATGAGCATCGCATCGGCGAGCTGAACACCCTTTATGCCGTCTGAGGCAGGTGCGTAAAGCTCTTCAAGTCCGAGCAGTGTGTTTGCGAAGTTGTTGAGTATTCCGGCATGCTGGGGATTGTCGCCTGTCGTGTCTACCTCGATGACCTCTGCCTTGGGCTTACTGAATGAGGCGGGCTCTGTCTTTATATGCTCGCTTGTGGGCATTTCGTTCTTCCAGAAGGTGACCTTACCTTCATCGAAAACAAGCTTCCCGAGTTCGCCGGTAACTTCGAAACGGTTTGTTCCGGGGGCATCGCCGGTCGTTGTGATGAACACGCCGGTAGCGCCGTTCTCATATTCAAAGTAAGCGGTAACGTCGTCCTCTACCTCGATGTTGTGATATTTACCGAACGAGCAGAATGCACGTACCTTCTTGGGCATCATATCGGGTATCCACTGAAAAAGATCGATGTTGTGGGGAGCCTGATTGAACAGCACGCCGCCGCCCTCGCCCTTCCATGTAGCACGCCAGCCGCCGCCGTCATAATATGACTGTGTGCGGTACCAATCGGTGATTATCCAGTTAAGACGTGTGATCTTGCCGAGTTCACCGTCAGCGATCATCTGCTTCATTTTCTTGAATGCGGGGTTCGTTCTCTGGTTGAACATGATGCCGAGCTTAAGGTTGGGATATTTTTTGGCTTCCTCAAGCATTTCTTCCACTTGAAGCGTATAAACGCCAGCGGGCTTTTCAACGATGGCGTTCATGCCGTTCCTGAGCGCCTTGATGGCGTATTCGGGGTGGAAATAGTGGGGGATGGCTATGATGACTACATCACAGCATTTTGCGGCGATAAGCTCATCGCCCGAGCCGAAATACTGAACGTGTGCGCTCTCCTCGGGATGCTCTGCGGCGATAGCCTTGATGCCGTCAAGCTTTTCGGGCTTGAGGTCGGCGATAGCGGATACATAGCCGTTTATGATCTTGCCGCCCATAAAATTGTAGAAGTGCGCTCTTCCCATGTTACCTGCGCCGATGATACCGAATCTTATTTTTTCCATTTTCCTTCTCCTTCTGCATAACCTGAATTTTTTAATATATCCTTGAGGGCATTGACTGCCGCATCAAATGATTCATTGTTGTCCGCATATTCAAAATGATGTTTAAGCGTACGCTTGTCAAGATTCGAATAGCCCGTGAAATTGAAAAGATGAGGCTCTACGGTAATGAATGTGTCCCTGTCGCCGCGTGCCGCTGCCGTCTTTTCGATAACGAGAGATATTTTGCCGTCGCCGAAGCCTGCGGGAACTATTGCGTGATCCTCATATGTGCCGTCCTTGATGTGCAGATAATCTACATAGGGGGCGATGCGGTCTATTGCTTCGGGGATATCTTCGTTTTCCATTATGTAGTTGCACGGGTCGAATATCGCGTGCAGACGCGGAAGCTTTTTTTGCAAATATTCGCACTCACGCGCAAGCCGTCCGAAAATGCGGGCTTCGTTTTCGTGGCAGAGCGTCACGCCCTCTTTTTCGGCGTAATCAAGCATCGCCGTAAGACGTGCAAGCACTTCGTCGGCATAGTCCATGGCATCTTTGCCGTCGGGAATAAAGAATGAGAACATTCTTATTTTTTTTGTGCCGAGTATCTGTGCGGTCTTTACCGCCTTTTTGAATCGCTCGAAATGCGGTTCGAACGGCTCAATGATGTCATACTTGCCGATGGGCGAGCCGAGCGAGGAGACCTTGATGCCGGCGGAGGCAAGCTCGTCGGCAAAAGCCTTTATTTCGTCTTCCGTATAGTCTATCACGCATTTGCCATCTATGGCGCGTATCTCGATATACTCAAGACCGTTGCGCTTGAGCGCATCTATCTGTCCCTTTAAGTCCGATGCCGCTTCGTCGGCAAATGCCGAAATCAAAAACCGTGCCATTATTTTATCCAACCCTTCGCTTTGATATTGTCGTAGCTTATCTTCATCTGTTCCCAACTGCTGCTGAACGTGGGCGCATTGTCCTGTTCTACATAGGCGACCTTGACGGTCTTTACGTCGTTGAGAGCTTTGATGATATCATCTGTCGGCATACTGCCGCTGTATATGGGAGTTATAAGCTCATACGGCTGTTTGCCTTCACACTCGGGATGGAAATCCTTCAAGTGAACATATTCAAGACGGTCCGCATATTTTCTGATGTATGCGGGAGCATCCGCGCCCGCGAACGCCGCCCAGCCGCAGTCAAAAGTAAAGTTCCAATTCGTTTTCTCAAAGAAAATGTCAAGGGGAAGCGGTTCGCCGTTCCTGCTTGCGAACTCAAGTGCATGGTTGTGATATGCGAGCTTGAGACCGGCATCGTTGAGCTTCTTTGTGGCATCGGAAAGGTCGGATACCATTTTTTCGGCAAGTACGTATCTTACACCGTCGATTTCCTCGAGGTAGCCGCCGGGATATCCGATACCGACAACATCGACACCGAGTGCCTTGTGCCTTGCGATGACATCGGCGGTATTGTTTATTATTTCAGCTATACCGCCTCCGACATGGGTAAGACCGATGTGCAGACCGAATTCTTCAGCCGCGTCGCGAGTTGCAACAGGGTCGTATGCAAAGCCGCTGACCTGAACGCTTGTATAACCGATATCCTTCATTGCCTTGAAAGTATTTCTGATACCGTCCTGTGAATCGCATGTGTCGCGTACCGAATAAAGTTGTGCGCCGATTATCATAATTACACCTCCAAAAAAATATTGAAAAATTATTCAACTTGTATTATACTATATATGCAACGAAAAAAACATTGCAAATTATGCTGTTTTTATAGCAAATTTACAAACAAAATTCAATATCGGAGAGTATTTTTGTGGAACAGGCTGAACATATACGGTTCAAAGGCTTTTATTATCATCATACTGTGACCGACAGCCCGGTGAAGGATGACTTCCAGAGGCACTGCCATAATATGTACGAAATAATCTACATCAGGCAGGGAAGCGGCACGTTTTTTGTCGAGGGCTCGTCATACAGTATACATCCGGGATGTCTGCTCGTATTTCGCCCGAGGGAGTTCCATTGCATCAATATATCGCAGGATTGCGGCTATGAGCGGCTCGTAGTGCATTTTGACGAAAGCATCGTCTTTGAAAATTCGGCTCTTTTGCTTGATATTTTCAATAACAGAGAGCTGGGTGTGAACAATCTTTATCCCGGGATAAATTCAAATATATCGGATACGTTTGCACGCATCTCGTCATGTACCGAGCTGAATGAGCCGGAACGTTCGATAATGGCAAAGCTGATCCTTAATGAATTGCTTGTCGGTCTGCATAACGAATTTTCGCCCGGAGCGCGGTCTGAAACGGGAGAAAGGCTCATAACACGCATGGTAAATTACATAAATGATAATATTTCGGAACAGTTCAGGCTTGAAGAGCTTGCCGAAAAATTTTTCATTAGTAAATACCATTTGGGGCATATGTTCAAAAAATATACAGGCATGCCGGTCATGGAATACATAATACGCAAGCGTGTGGTGCTGGCACAACAGCTCATCGCCGACGGATGTCAGGCGTCGATAGCCGCGTCAATGTGCGGCTTCAACGACTATTCGGCGTTTTACAGAGCATACATAAAATATATAGGAGCCAAGCCTTCGGAGGAAGCAAAATAGAAAACATTGCGGAAGTTATTCGGTGACTTCCGCAAATTTTTTATCATTTACACAAAATTTTCTGTTGACACGAATTTGTTTTTCATATAATATTGTATATACTCAAAATCCGTACATGGGAGCTGATAATGCATTGCTTACAAGTGATGAGCTTTTCTGGCTGTATGTAAATAATATCAAAAATATGTATGCATACAGGTTTTCCGCACTGTATTTTAAGTACGGGGAAAAACAGAAGCTTATTGATGCGATAGCGTGCGGAGAAGTGCCGGATTATATCGAAAACGATGCAAGAGACGATATCCTGAGCAATGCGTGGCTTGACAAAGCAAAGCGCCTTGAAGAGTATATGGCGGGCAGAAATATCAGGCTGATACTGCATGACGACCGAAGCTTTCCGAATGCACTCAGAGAAATACCGTCACCGCCTGCGCTCATTTACTGTATCGGCGATATTACGGCAACAGAGGGACAGTGCGCCGCGATAATCGGTTCAAGAGTATCGACATCATACGGGCGCGAGTGCGCCGCACTGTTTGCATCCGAGCTTGCGAAAAACGGGATATGTACGGTTTCGGGTATGGCTGAGGGAATAGACGGATGCGCACAGCGTGCCGCCATAAAAAACGGCGGCAGAACGGTCGCGGTTCTCGGCGGCGGTGTGGATCGCATATATCCTGTTGTGAACAGAGACCTTTATGATGAAATATGCGCTCACGGTGCAGTGATAAGCGAATATCCGCTCTCGTCGAATCCGATGCGCGGGAATTTCCCGTACAGGAACAGGATCATAAGCGGTCTGTCGAAATGCCTGATCGTTATTGAGGCGGGGATCAAAAGCGGTACGATGTCTACCGTAGATCATGCGCTTGAGCAGAATAAAGATGTGTTTGCACTCCCCGGCAACATTACTTCGCCGACGAGCGCGGGCACGAATTATTTGATAAAGAGCGGATGCACATGCGTCACTTCGCCGGAAGATATTCTGGAAGTGTTCGGCATTTACGGAAGAAAGAGATCGCTCGGACCGAGTATCCCGGATGACGGTTCGTTTGAAAAAATACACAGGGATATAATAAGTTTTTTAAGCATAGAGCCTTTGGCATACGAGGAGCTTGAAGCAAAGCTCAAGGCAGAGCCGACAGAACTCAATACCGCGCTCATGATGCTTGAAATATCCGGCTATATAAACAAAAATGCCGGAAGAATATATGAATTAAACAGACAAGGCGGAAATAACTGAATGTCAAAACTTATGATAATGGAGTCACCCCACAAGGCAAAAACCGTAGGCGGTTTTTTGGGTAAGGAATACAAGGTGGTAGCCTGTACCGGTCATATAATCGACCTGCCAAAAAGCAAGCTCGGCATAGATGTCGAAAAGGATTTTCGACCGCAGTACACGATGATATCGTCAAAACGGGAGCTTGCCGATCAACTCAAGGAGCAGGCGGCGGCGGCAGATGAGATATATCTCGCAACGGACCCTGACCGCGAGGGAGAGGCGATAGCATGGCATCTTGCCGAGCTTCTGAAGATACCGCAGGATGCCGCTTGCAGAGTAACGTTCAACGAAATAACGAAAAACTGCGTTACAAATTCGATAAAAGAGCCGCGCGCACTCGATATGGACCTTATCGACGCACAACAGGCGCGCCGCGTGCTTGACAGGCTCGTCGGCTATGAGATAAGCCCGATACTCTGGCGTAAGATAAAGCGCGGGCTGAGTGCCGGCAGAGTGCAGTCGGCGGTCACGAAAATAGTCGTTGACAGGGAACGCGAAATAGAAAAATTCGTGCCCGAGGAGTTTTGGGAGCTTGACGTATGTCTTGCTTCTCAAAAGCCGAAAAAGAAGTTTTCCGCGCATTTCTTCGGAAATGTTGACGGCAAGATCGACCTTAAGAACGAAGCCGACGTGCAGGCGGTGATGTCGGAGCTTGAAAATGCCGCATACAAGGTGAGCGAGTATAAGGAAGGCACAAAGAGTAAGAACGCACAGCCGCCGTTCACTACGAGCGTGCTTCAGCAGGATGCCGCGCGCAAGCTCGGATTTACCACAAAGAAAACCATGACGCTTGCACAGCAGCTCTATGAAGGTGTTGAAATAGCAGGTGTCGGCGCGGTCGGACTTATCACATATATAAGAACGGATTCGGTGCGCATCGCCGCCGAAGCTCTTGAGGATGTGCGCGGATATATTTCACGCAATTACGATGCGAAATTTCTACCCGCAAAGCCCAATTTCTATAAAACCAAGAAAAACAGTCAGGACGCTCACGAGGCGATCCGTCCGTCGTCAACGGAGTTTTCCCCGGAACGCGTAAGGGCAAGCCTTACAAACGATCAGTACAAGCTCTATAAGCTTATATTCGAACGCTTCGTAGCGTGTCAGATGTCGCCCGCCAAGTATTCGACGATAAATGTAAGCATCCTTGCGAATGACAAATATGTCTTTAAGGCATCGGCGTCGAAGCGCACGTTTGACGGCTTCATGACGCTGTATTCCGACGGCGAGGAGGAAAAAGACTCTGCGCTTCCCGAAATGAAGGTCGGCGATGAGCTTATCTTCGAACGCTTCGATTCGGCACAGCACTTTACACAGCCGCCGCAGAGGTTCAATGAAGCATCGCTTGTAAAGGAAATGGAGGTCAAGGGGATAGGCAGACCGAGTACCTATGCCACCACCGTTTCGACGATACTTGAGCGCGATTACATCGAGCGCGATAAAAAACAGCTCAAGCCGACAAATCTCGGCATTTGCGTAACGGACATGATGGCGGAGAATTTCCCCGATATAGTGGATATCAAATTCACCGCGTCAATGGAGGAAAAGCTTGACGGTGTTGAAAGCGGTGACGAGGAATGGGTGAAGGTCGTTTCGGATTTTTACGGCCCGTTCAGAAAAACGCTTGATAAGGCAAGTCAGATAGAGCGTGTGAAAGTCCCCGTTGAAAAAACGGATATACCGTGCCCCAAGTGCGGCGAAATGATGGTAGTACGCAGCGGCAGATTCGGTAAATTCCTTGCCTGCCCGAACTATCCGCAGTGCAAATCCACAAAGCCGCTCCCGGCTGACGAAATAAAAGAGCCTTGTCCCAAATGCGGCGGCAAGCTCGTACAGCGCATTTCCAAGAAAGGCAAAAAATTCTACGGCTGTTCGAATTATCCCGAGTGCGATTTCGCTTCGGCAGGTCTGCCGACAGGCGAGAAATGCCCGCAGTGCGGAGGCTTTTTGATAAAAGGATTCAGAGGCAAGATACTTTGCAATAACTTCGATTGCAAATATGTCAAGTCGGCTAAAAAAGAGAAAGATACAGAAAAAGAGAGTGAATAAATGAAAGTTTCCGTTATCGGCGCGGGGCTTGCGGGCTGTGAAGCCGCGTACCAGCTTCTTAAGCGCGGCTTTGAGGTGAGCCTGTACGAAATGCGTCCCAAAAAGCTTACGCCTGCGCATAAGGGCGGCGGGTTTGCCGAGCTTGTATGCTCCAATTCTCTGCGCTCCGACCGCGTCGAGAATGCCGCGGGTCTGCTTAAGGCGGAGCTTCGTGAGCTTGATTCACTTATCATGCGGGCGGCGGATAACTGTGCCGTGCCTGCCGGCGGCGCTCTTGCCGTGGACAGAGAAAGCTTTTCATCTTTCGTTCGCGCCGAGCTTGAAAAATTTGATACCCTTACGGTGATAAACGAAGAAGTGACCGAGATACCCGATGCCCCGGTCATAATCGCGGCGGGACCGCTTTGCAGTGACACACTTGCCGAAAGCATACAGCGCATGACGGGTGAGGAACATTGCCATTTTTTCGATGCCGCCGCTCCGATAATCACTAAAGATTCGATAAATACCGACATCGCGTTTCAGGCGAGCCGCTATGAGCGAGGCGACGATTACATCAACTGCCCGATGGATAAGGAGCAGTACGAAGCGTTCGTGAATGCGTTGCTTGAAGCGGAGGTCGCACCCGTTCACGGCTTTGAGGGACAGGTGTTCGAGGGCTGTATGCCCGTCGAGGTAATGGCATCGCGCGGCATACAGACGCTTGCCTACGGTCCGTGCAAGCCTGTCGGGATAGTCGATCCGCACACGGGCAAAATGCCGTATGCGTGCGTTCAGCTTCGGCGCGACGATGCCGCCGACACGCTGTATAACATTGTCGGCTTCCAGACGCATCTTAAGTTCGGGGAGCAAAAAAGAGTGTTTTCAATGATACCCGGGCTTGAAAACTGTGAGATAGTCCGTTACGGCGTTATGCACCGCAACACATATATTTGTTCACCGAAGCTGCTTGACTTTACATACGCGATGCGAAACAATGATAAAATAGCCTTCGCAGGTCAGATAACCGGCGTAGAGGGGTATATCGAATCCACGGCATCGGGCTTTGTTGCGGCGGTCGCCATGGCGCAGAGGCTGAATAATGAAGATATCACGGATTTCACTTCGCTTACGGCAGTCGGCGCACTCGGACATTATGTTTCGTCCGGCAGCGGCAGGGATTTTCAGCCGATGAACGTCAATTTCGGCTTGATCGATCCGCCCGAGATGCGCATACGCGGCGGCAAGCTTGCTCGGTACGCATATGTTGCACAGCGTGCGCTTAAAAAAATCGACGAGTTAAAGGAGAAAATATAATGGAATTAAGAGGAACTACCATAGTTTGTGTCCGCAAAAACGGAAAATGCGCGATAGCGGGTGACGGTCAGGTCACTATGGGAGAATCCGTTGTGATGAAGGCGGGCGCTGTCAAGGTGCGCAAGCTTTATAACGATACCGTTTCGGTAGGCTTTGCGGGAAGCGTTGCCGATGCGTTCACGCTTTGCGATCTGTTTGAATCAAAGCTTCAGGAGCATTCGGGAAATCTGTACCGCGCAAGCGTCGAGCTTGCACAGATGTGGCGCAGGGACAGAGCGTTGTCGAAGCTTGAAGCGATGCTGATAGCGGCGGATAAAAACGGTACGCTCGTGCTTTCGGGCACAGGCGAGGTCATCGAGCCGGATGACGGCATAGTCGCCATCGGAAGCGGCGGAAATTACGCGCTCGCCGCGGCACGCGCACTTGCGCAGAATACCGAGCTTGAAGCAAAGGATATCGCTTACAAGGCACTTAAGATCGCCGGCGATATATGCGTGTACACCAACGATCACATAACCGTTCTGGAGGTAAACTGATGGAATATTCACCAAATCAGGTAGTAGACGAATTAAGCCGTTTCATAATAGGGCAGAACGAAGCAAAGCGTGCCGTGGCGGTGGCACTGCGCAACCGTTACAGACGCAGTAAGCTCCCGAAGGAAATGCAGGATGAAATAACGCCAAAAAATATAATCATGTCGGGTCCCACCGGCGTCGGCAAGACCGAGATCGCGCGGCGCATCGCCAAAATTGTCGGCGCACCGTTCATCAAGGTCGAGGCGACGAAATTCACCGAGGTCGGCTATGTCGGACGTGATGTCGATTCGATGATACGCGACCTTGCGGAAGCTTCGATAAGGCTTATAAAGGAAGAAAAAACCGTTCAGCTTCACGATAAGCTTGAAAACCTCACAACGAACAAGCTCATAGATATCCTTTTGCCGATGCGCAAGAAAAAGGATGACGAAAACAGCGATGTTTCTTCAAGGCGCGACGCTATCAAGGCAGACCTTGAAGCGGGGAAGATAGAAGATCTGACGATAGAGGTCGAGGTCGAGGATAAGCCCGCGGGCATGAACGTCGAAATGCCCGGTCAGCCGGAGGTCGTTATAGGCGACATTTTCGGCGGAATGATGCCCAAAAAGACAAAAAAGCGCAAAATGCCCGTGCGTGAAGCGCGCAAGGTGATTTCTCAGCAGGAGCTGAACCGACTGATAGATATGGATTCCGTCACGCATGAAGCACTTGAGCGTGCCGAGCAAAGCGGAATAATATTCATTGATGAGATCGACAAGATAGCCGGCGGAAGCCACGCAGGACACGGCGGCCCGGATGTCAGCCGTGAGGGCGTGCAGAGAGACATTCTCCCGCTCGTCGAGGGCTGTACGGTCAACACGAAATACGGTCCCGTCAAGACGGATTACATCCTGTTCATCGCGGCAGGTGCGTTCCACATGTCGAAGGTGTCCGACCTCATACCCGAGCTTCAGGGCAGATTCCCGCTGCATGTTACATTGAGCGCGCTCGGCGAAAGAGAGCTTCGTGATATCCTTACGCGCACCGATAACGCACTCTTGCATCAGTATCAGGCGCTTTTGAAGGTGGATAACGTCGATCTTAAATTCACCGATGATGCCATTGACCTTATCGCACATTTCGCATTTACCGAAAATGAGACCAAGGAAAATATCGGCGCACGCCGTCTGACATCGGTAATGGAACGTCTGCTTGACGACATATCGTTCACGGCGACCGACGAAATTCCGATGCATGAGGTCGTTATCGACACCGATTATATAAAGGCTCATCTCGGCGAAACTGCCGATGAAAAGAACCTGAAAAAATATATTCTGTGACCGTGATGCCGCTGAAACATTCTTAATATGCAAAACGCCCGGCATGTGAAGACTGCCGGGCTGATTTTACATTTGCTTTGAAAGCTTGGTAAGAAGTACTTTCCGAGCTTCGTCGGGAAGAGAAGGATCGGTTGAAAAATGTGAGAAATCTTTTGCAATGCTTTCGGAAAGCTCACGCACTGTTGTGATCCCTTTTGCTTCTGCAAGCTTCAGAAGTTCCCAATCCTCAAAGCCCTCAAGTGTGGCAAGATATCGCGCTGACGGATATACGGGCGTTTCTGTGTCACCGGGGTAAATGATATATCCGTCACCTTTGAAGCGGGCGAGAGGCGAAAGTCCGTACATGTCGGTTCCCCAAAAATTGAAGCCCCAATGCAGAAAACCGTCCATGCGCTGTGAAAAACATGCCCACTCTATAAGGCGCGGATAGATGAGCGGACGGTCAACGAAATGATTGAGCCACCAATATTCCTCGGGATAGCAACAGCAGTAACACCACAGCTCAGCACCGTTTTGTTTAAGACGATGATAAAAATCGGGATCGGTCGCGTAGACTTCGAAGCGGGGAATATAGAAGTCACATTCGCCGTCAAGTCCGACGGACACCGAATGAGTGTCGAGCGGATCGCCGCACGGAACGCCCGGCATGCATTTTTTGCATTTTTCGTGCGCCCAACGCCACGTTTCGCAGGAATGCGGTTCATCCTGAAGATGCATGCGAAGCATCGACAGCCATCCCTTTTCCTTGAAATGCTCATAGACAGAGGTAAGGAAAACCTCAGCCCATTCATCGGCTTCTTTTGTTCCGATATCGAGCGGGCGCTTGCCGCCTGTGCCGTCGGGGGCAAATATTTTGCCGCCTGTGACCGCGTTGCAGAAGTGCGAAACGGTTATATATCTGAATGAACCGTTTTTAAGAAATAATTCCGTTACGCGGTCGGCAAGCGAAAAATCGAATTTGCCGTCGGTGAAAGAATCAAAGAATATTTCAAAAGGCAGACGCAGACTGTTTATGCGCAGTGCTTTCATGCTTTGCGCAAATGCGATAAGCGTATTTTCCCATTGCTTTGAGCCGACGGGATATGCGTACTGCTTGCCTTCGCCGAAGCATGAAAAAATGTCGAAGAAGTATTCGTGTAATATTGATGAGTTATCGGGTTCGGGCAATGTTACGGGAAAAACATTCAGTGTCCATTCGATGTCTGCATTTTTCTCCGAGGTTTCGATATGGAGCGTTATACCGTTTTTGCCGATCGGTGCTGTACTGCTGACATCAAATACGAAAAACACCGCTTGTGTGCAATGCGCGGGAACGCTCAGCTCTTTTAATGCTTCGACCGGGACAAGTCTGTCAGGATACGGAACTTTGTCGGAAAAAATCTCATCACAGGCAAAATATGCTTTGTATGTTACGCCGTCGGGAACATCTGCGGCGATGCGGTTTACGGTGAAAGCTTCCCATGAACGAAGCAGAACGCGTCCCGTTACAGTCATGTCAAGCCCGCTGTAAAGCTCAAGAAATTCTCTTGATGCTTCTTTCGGACGCTCGTTTCTTAAAATGTTTTCACAGCCATTCGCGCTCCAGATAAACATAATACTTCTCCTTATGATATGCGGTGATATATGATGTCATTACCTATGTTGTTATTCGCAGTCTTTTTTTATGCAACCGATCTCAAGGCTTCATGCTTTTACGGCAAAGCACTTTTACGCAGATCAGCTCTGCGGTTGCCGTCAAAAACCATGTTATCGGGTAAATTATGAACAGTGACCGCACATCCGAAGAATGTGCGCAAACGGTAAATATCCAAATCAAACGCAGTACGCATGCACCTGCAACGGTCATGAGCAAAGCGAGCTTCGGCTTGCCGAGCCCGCAGAGTGAACCGCTTCCTACGTCCATACAGGCGTTGAGAAATTTTCCCGACAGGAAGAACGTCAACTGCAAAAATGCCGCCGACTTTATGCTTTCACCTATGGCATCGTTTGTGACATAAAGCGAAAGCAGAGGCTTGTTGAAAAGCATCACGAGCGCAGATAATACGACCGATGTGACAGTGGCGCAAATAAGTGTGATGCGCACGGTATACGGTATGCGTGAATGCCTGTTTGCGCCGATGTTCTGTCCGATCACGGTTATTGATGTATAGTAGAACGAGGACTGAACAGAGCCGACTATGTTTTCGATATTGGATGCCGCCGATGCGCCTGCAACTATTATCCCCGCGCCGCCGTCAAAACGGTTCACGGTGGCCTGTATCAGTGTGTTGGAAAATGAGAATACGAGATTTTGCAGACCCGAAGGGATGCCTAACCGCAGAATGTCGGACAGCTTGTCTTTTTCAATAAACGGATGTATGAGTGTGAATTTACACGATATGTCCGCACGGTGCATATAGATGCAGATAAGTATCGCCGATATAATTTGCGAAAGCGTCGTTGCGATGCCGACGCCGACCGCACCGGTATGAAAAAAGACGACAGCTATTATATTGAATGCTACATTCACTAAACCGGCTACGGTAAGAAATAACAGGGGATGGCGCGAATCACCCTCCGAACGCAGTGATGCCGCCATTGAATTGTAGATGAGCATTGCGGGCACACCGATGAAATAAGCCTTCATATACGGGATGGCTTCATCAAGCACTGCCGGAGGTGTATTCATCAGCTCAAGCAGATATCCAGATGCAAAAAAGCCGAACAGACACAGCGCAATGCCGCATAATAGCGAAATGAAAAACGCCGTGCGTACATACGAAGCCGTATCCTGCCGCCTGTTTGCACCGATGCTCTGCGCTACACATATGCTTACGCCGGTAGAAAGACCGACAAATGTATTCACTATAAGGTTTATCAGTGCGCCGCATGCGCCTACAGCACCCATTGCAAAGCTTCCGTTTTCAGAGAAGCTTCCGACTATTACCATGTCGGCAACATTGTATAGTGTTTGCAACAGCATCGTTGCCATAAGCGGCAGGGCAAAGCGGATCAGGTTTTTGAGTATCGGTCCGTCAGTAAAATCAACATCCTTAGCCATTTGCTTTTCCTCACGATAAGAGCAGAACGTATACGCCGAACGGTGCAGCAACAGCTACCGTTTGACGGTGTACATTAAAAAATGTGTTTTTTCTGTCAAAAACACTGTACAAATTACAAAATAATAAGTACAATGTACAATAACGGTCAGTTTGAAAGCACAGAATGAGAAATCATTCGACAGCTATATTTTCACAAAATTCATTCTGCGTTATTTCAAGCGATGCTTTTCTGCCGTTTCGGATAATGTTCCTGAATGTTATTTCCGAGCTTTTATGTTCGTTGTCGAAGCCGACAATGGACACCTTGAGCGGAAAATTTCCGTATACATTTATGTTCTCGACGGTTATCCCGTGATTCTTGCCGCGGCGAAGTCCCGATGACGAGTATTCGGGATGATAGTATACGACTGATTCGAAAAACACGGGGTAATAGCTTCCGTCATCAGTTTCCGGGAATTTGTGTGTATCGGTTTTTTGTAAAAGCGGAGTGCGGTATTTTTCGTCATATTCTATATTTATATTTCGGAATGTCACGTCGTGGATGTCGGCACAGTCAACATTCTGGCAGTCAAGTATGTTGTGTGTGGCGTGTATCACATCGCAGTTTTCAAATGTGACGTTGCATATTTCATCGGCGTATGTTTCCGCGCCTATCTCAAGTGATCTGCCCCAATCGTTCCACAGTACACAGTCCGAAACGCGAATGTTGTCGAATTTACCGAAATAATCGCCGTTGTGGTGCATGTCGTTTACATCCATCAGGAAATCCCAGCCCTTGACACAAATGCAGTCGTCGTACGTGCGGATGAAGCAGTGCGATATCTCAACGTTTTCGCAGTTGTGCATGTCTATGCCGTCGGAATTGTAACGCCAATTTCCCAAAAGCTTGACGTTGCGGATGCTTACGTTGCGGCATGCGATAGGACGTATATTATATAATAATGAATCGCGGATCATTATTCCGTCGATCTCGATATTGTTGCAAAATTCAAATACCATTGCATTGGTGCGCGTGGCGTTGAGTATCGCCTTTGCGTTTTCACTGTCCTCAACAGGATAGAGGATATGCTCTTTTGTGTGACTGTTGTCAAGTATGCCGTGACCGAGTATGCGGATGTTTTCGGCATCACGGGCAATTACCGAGCCGTAAACGACAGCACCTTCTTCAAGGTAGAGCGTTGTGTTGCTTTTCAGCTCTATCACTCCGGCTTCGTGAACGCCTTTTTCAAAGCGGATCACATTGCCGGTCAAAGAGTATTCTTCAGCTTCGTCGGCAAAAACATGAAGTGCATGATTCCTGCCGTAAGCTTCGACCGTGAAGTATGCGGGCTTATCGAGCGAAAAGTATATTTTTCCGTCTCTTATTTCGGGAATTACGCCCAGTGATCCCGGACGGATATCGACGTGCGAAAAAGGCTTCTGCGGCGTTATTTCGAAATCAAGCTTTTCGGTATATGTGAACGAAATAAAATCGACAAGCTCCGTTTGGTCAAGCGGACGCTGATGACCCGGCCAGCGGCGGTTGAACGGCATCGCCGATACTCTTGCGGTGTCGATTTTGACGGGTATGCCGTTGATTTTTACGGTATAGTCTGATATATGCATAATAAACACACTCCTTTTTCTTTATTTTATCGTAATACCGTCAAAAAGTAAAGTGATTTGTATGTTATAATCAAAAGTGTTGAAGAAATCAAAATGCGGGGTGAATAAATGGATAATATCTTTGAAAGAGTCGAAAAAAAGTATATGATGTCGGCTTTACAGTATGAAAAGCTGATGGAAAAGATAAGTATCCATCTCGTTCCTGCCGAATACGGTAAAAGCACTGTTTGCAGTTTGTATCTTGATACCCCTGACGATTTGCTTATAAGAAATTCCATAGACGCAAAGGTTTATAAGGAAAAACTGCGGATACGTTCTTACAGTGAGGCAGGAGAAAACGACGAGGTGTTTTTTGAAATCAAGAAAAAGTACAAAGGCATCGTGTACAAGCGACGGGAGCAGATGAAGCTGAACGAAATATACCGTTACATAAGTACAGGCAGATTTGAAAAAAACACGCAGATAACGCGCGAGCTTGATTATGCCATGAAATTCTACGGCATGCCGGTACCGAAAATGTTCATAGCTTATGAACGTCTTGCTTTCAACGTTAAAAATATGCCGGAGCTTCGTATCACATTTGATTATGACATCAGATATCGGGATACATTGCTTGAATTCAAAAATACAGGATCGGGTAAAAGGTTACTTGAACCCGGCACGGTGCTTATGGAATTCAAAACCGAGCGCACAATGCCGCTTTGGCTGTCACACACGCTTGACGAGCTGAAAATATATCATACATCATTTTCGAAATACGCTGCGGCTTACCGCGATAAGACCGCAAACGCAGAGGGGGAATATATCTATGCCTGAGCTTTTTACTTCAATAACACAAAACGGATTCACACTCGGGAATTACATTATCTGTACAGCCATTGCACTTGCATGCGGCATTATAGCGGCTGTAGCGGCAAGCTATAAAAATAATGTTACCAAAAGCTTTACGGTGTCGCTTGTCTTGCTTCCGGCTATAGTTGAAACGGTAATAATAATGGTAAACGGCAATATCGGCACAGGCGTGGCAGTGATGGGTGCGTTTTCGCTTATCCGTTTTCGCTCGGCGGCAGGTAGGGCGAAAGACATAGTATCCATTTTCCTTGTGATGACCGCAGGTCTTTCGTGCGCAGGCGGATATGTGGCTATAGCTTTGCTGCTTACGGTTATCGTGTCGGTGCTTATGATCGTTATCGGCGCGATCCCGCTTAAAGAAGACAGAACGGTGGAAATACATATAACCGTTCCCGAATCGCTCAATTTTAACGGCGTATTTGATGATATTTTCAAAAAGTATACCGTTTCAAACGATCTTGTGTCGGTCAAAACCACAAATATGGGCAGTTTGTTCAAATTGAGCTACAGAGCCGAAATGAAGAACAAAACAGACATCAAGAGCTTTATTGATGAATTGCGCATGCGCAACGGTAACCTTGAGATATCCGTAATGGAAGCGTCGCGTGGGGGACATGAAGAGCTGTGAAAAAGATCGTCATACTTACCGTTTGCACCGTGTTCTGTGCGGGGGTGTTTGCATCCTGCGGGACTGCCACGGGCATTGACGGAACAAATACCGAAAGCACGGCAAATACGTCGGTTTCTGCAAACTATGACTTTACGGAACGGGAGCTTTCCGATAAATATTCCACCGCCGATGCTTCGTATATAGACCTTTCATCACTTGAGGTTGCGGGCAAAAATGTATCGGTGAGCGAAAAAAAGATAAGGATAACGGGAGAAGGAACGTTTATAGTTTCCGGCAATAACGGCGACGCAATGATATCGGTTGAGGCGAATAAAACCGATAAATTGCAGATAGTGCTTCAAAACGTATCGCTTACAAATAAAAACGGTCCTGCACTGTATGTCAAAAGCGCGGATAAAGTTTTCGTAACACTCGACAGCTCAACGGTAAATACGCTTTCCGACGGAGAAAACTACAGCTTTTCCGATGCACAAGGCTCGGCAGACGGTACAGTATTCAGCCGTGCAGATATCGCCTTCAACGGTAGCGGAACGCTTAATGTGAACGGCAATTATAAGCACGGCATCGTTTCAAAGGATGAACTTTCACTCGCGCAGGGAACGTTCAATATAAAGTCGGTAAAGGTCGGAATAAACGGCAAAGACTGTGTTCGCATCGCGGACGGCAGTTTCAATATAGAATCAGGCAGTGACGGCATGCGCTCGGATAACACGGACGATGCGTTGCGCGGATTCATTTATATCAAAGGCGGAAATCTTGATATCAAAGCCGCAAAGGACGGCATTCAGGCGGAAAGTGCGATACGCTTCGACGGCGGAACGCTTGCAGCCGATGCTTCGGACGATGCGGTAAAAGCAAGCGGCGATATAAGCATCAACGGAGGGAAAATCTGTATTTCCGCGGCAAACGGCGGAATAACCGCAGGCGGAAAGGTCGATTTTGCGGACGGAGATATGAGTATTCTTGAAAGCCGTGAAGGGATCGAGGGTGCATGCGTCAGCATTTCGGGCGGGCGGATAAGCGTGAATGCATCCGATGACGGCATCAATGCAACGGGTGAAGCCGGCTCACAATCATTCGGCAGAACGCGGAACGGTTTTGCCGCAAGCGGTGCCGATGTTACGGTTTCCGGCGGATATCTCTTTATAAATGCGAACGGCGATGGCATTGATTCAAACGGCACATTGAATTTTACGGGCGGAATCACGCTGATAAGCGGACCTACCGACAGCGACGACGGTGCGCTTGATTATGAAACCGAATGCAATGTTGACGGCGGTACTGTAGTGGCGCTCGGTGCATCCGGCATGGCAGAGGGATTCACAAGTGTTGAAAATCAGGGCGGGATATTCACCGATATACCTTCGCAGAAAGGCGGCACTTCGTTCGCGCTGTGCGATAAAGAGGGAAATGTCATAGTTTCGTTCACACCGCCAAAGGCATATCAGTCAGTGGCGGTAACGGCTCCGGGCATCGTCAGCGGCAAAAGCTATACCGTAGTGTGCGGCGGAACGGTCACGGACACAGATGAAAACGGATATACCGAAAATTCATCGGTCAGCGGAGGAGAAAATATTGCCGAAATAGAAATGGTATCGAATAATTGTTCTTCCGGAAGACACGGCTTCGGCGGTGACAAAAGAGACGGCATGCCGGAATACGGTATGCCGCAGGCGGATGATAAAATGCCGCCGGATGATAAAATGCTGCGGAAGCCGGGCGGCACGCAACCTGCATGAACAACCGGCGACGGAAAAACGGTGCATTTTGACAAAAAAAGCTGTGTTAAAACAAAATTCATAAATTATTCTTCAAAAACCGCTTGTCAAAAAGTAAAAAAGGTAATATAATTGCAAAGCACTCTTGAGGGGAGGGGAAGCGAAAGCGGAACCGAACGCAAAAAGAATGCCGAAAGATCTTCGGAAATGCGACCGAAAAAAGTTTTGAAAAAAATGAAAAAAACGGTTGACAAATTTTCGGGGATTTGGTATCATAAGTAAGCTGACGTTGCGGCAGGGAGCCGCAGGCAGCAAGAAGCTCCTTGAAAACTACATAGTGATGAGAAGAACGAGAGGTCAAAACAAGACAATGATTTGAAATGTTTTGAACCACAAAGTTAATTCCAAAAAGGATAACGAAAAAAGTATTAATGAGTCAAGATTAAACAAAAGAGTTTGATCCTGGCTCAGGACGAACGCTGGCGGCGTGCCTAACACATGCAAGTCGAGCGGAGTATTTGAAAAGCTTGCTTTTTGAATACTCAGCGGCGGACGGGTGAGTAACGCGTGAGCAATCTGGCCTTTACAGGGGAATAACAGTCGGAAACGACTGCTAATACCGCATAACACTTTAATATCGCATGATATGTAAGTCAAAGATTTATCGGTAAAGGATGAACTCGCGTCCCATTAGCTGGTTGGTGGGGTAATGGCCTACCAAGGCAACGATGGGTAGCCGACCTGAGAGGGTGATCGGCCACATTGGAACTGAGACACGGTCCAAACTCCTACGGGAGGCAGCAGTGGGGAATATTGGGCAATGGGCGCAAGCCTGACCCAGCAACGCCG
>JAZRZN010000104.1:0-7056 GCA_045601365.1 Clostridia bacterium
TTCACGCCGAGCGAATTTGTTATAAAAAGCATTAAAAGTTTTTTGCCGAGCTTTTTTTCAAAAAAGCTCGCAGGGTGCGGGACAGCGTCCCGCGAAAAAGGGGCGTGGGGACAGCGTCCCGCGAAAAAGGGGCGTGGGGACAGCGTCCCCGCGAAAGAGTGTCAGCGGATGCAGTTGTCACTCCAGCGATGCGCAAACGTCTCTTTCAAGCGAGCAAGCCGATCTGTTGCCTCCGCCGCCGTCGTAAAGAGAATTCTTCATCATGACGGCAGTGATGCGGTTTTTTGGGTCTATCCAGAAGTGCGTGCCGTATGCGCCGCTCCAACCGAAACAGCCGATGCCGAGCCCGTGCGGATAATCTTTTGAGGTCACGATCCTGACACCGAGTCCCCATTTTTCATTGCCCATGTCGATGCTGTCGGGTATCTGCGGCGACGACATCAGCTTTATCGCGTTTTCGGAAACGAGCCTTGTGCCGTCATGGGTGACGCCGCCTTCAAGGAGCATTTCGGCAAATTTTGCATAATCGTCGGCAGAGGTCATAAGCCCTGCGCCCGCGGGCATTCGCGCCGTAATATAATTTGAAAAAACACAGCCATCGGGCATAGCGGCATTTTTGCTTCTGCCGTCGGAAGTGCGCGAGTGCATCGTGACCGTTTCTGCCCACTGCGCGTCGGTGGGTGAAAACGTCGTGTTCACCATGGTGAGCGGCTCAAAAATGTTTTTCTTAAGATATTCGTCAAACGGGCATCCCGTTATCAGCTGAACGATACCCGCGGCTATATCGAACGCTTCGGTCGCGCTGTAGCTCTCCGATGTGTCCGGCTCAAAGGATAGGGGATGCGAAAGTATCGCATCCATTGCGTCTGAAAGGGGAACGGTGTTGTTGTTTGACGGCAGTATCGAATCGACCGGGGCGCATCCGATGCCGCTCGTGTGCGAAAGCAGATTGCGTACGACGATCTCCTTTTTCAGCGGAACGAGCGATACTATTCTGTTGTTTTCGGTTTTTGCAACGCAAAGCTCCTTTGCCTGCGGAAAGAATTTCGAAGTTTTATCATCAAGGCTCAAAAGCCCTTTGTCGATGAGCTGTAAGACCGCAACTGCCGTTATGGGCTTTGTCATGGATGCCGCACGGTAGAGCATGCCCGGTTTTGCAGGCTCGCCGCCGACCGAACGAACACCGAAAACACCGCTGAAAACGCATTCGCCATTTTGGTGTACGATGACCTCTTTACAGCCTACCTTGTTATCGGAAATTTCCTCAAGCGTGTGTGCCGTAACGAGCTGAGCAAGCTTATCTCTGTTGATTTTTTTCATGATCCGCTGTCCTTTCGAAAATCAGTTTATGTATATTCTAATTCATCCGCACGGTGAAAGTCAAGGCTTTTCACACCTTGATCTTATCCGGATCGTCATAGAGGCTGTCACCGTAAAATACGTCTTCTCTGCCGATATAAACGTTATTATTTTTATTCTTATTATATTTATTCTTATTTATATATGCGAAAGCATCTGCGAGAGCATCTGCGCGTTTTGCTTTGTCCAAACCGTAAAACATGCTTGAAATCTGAGATTTTGACCTTAAAGCATCTGCCGGAGCATCTGCCGAAGCATCTGCGCGATTTTCGGTATAGACACAGAAAAGCGTTTCGACTGTGGTGATGTTTCCGCGCAAGGCATGCTTGACGGATGTGTTCAGAAAATTTTTCATAACCAAAAAATCTATTGCGGTGCGTACTTCGCGTTCACTTATCCCCAAAACCTCCGCCAGACGTTTCTTTGTTGAAACGTACTGTCCGCGCAGAACGGTGATGCCGGAGAAAACCGTGGGGTCGTGATTTGCCATTGCGCTGAGGTAGCACAGAAGCGCAAGCGCGTTGCGGTGCGCGGGCTTGTACAGCTCGCTGTCGTATGCCGCACTGTGCGGAAATTTTACAAATGCGATGTTGCGGTCGCTGTCTGACTGCGCTGTTTCGTTTGTATTTGTGTTTTTTAACATATCGTATACTCCTTTGCTTTTTGATGTTTTGTTTCCTATTTTTATTGTAACAAACGTTTGCCGAAACAGTATTACATATGTGACATCAAATTGTGTATTCGACAAAAAAACTTAAAAACCTTATTCTGCGAAATCATTTGCATAAAAAACAGTTTGAGTATATAATATAGCGTAATAAAATTGCATGTTGAGGATATCTATGAAGGATACTGTAGCGGCGATAGCCACACCGCCCGGGAAAGGCGGTATAGCGATAATACGCATCAGCGGCGAAAATGCGCACGCTTGTCTTGATTCTGTTTTTAGGAAAAGGGACATGGAGATGCGCAAAATGTATTTTGGGGGCGTGTACGACGGCGAAACGCTCATTGATAAGTGCCTGTGCGTCAAGTTTGATATCGGCGCGTCGTTCACGGGCGAAAAAACAGCCGAAATACAGTGTCACGGCGGTTATGCCGCGGCTGAGGATATCCTGCATGCGGTACTCAAAAACGGCGCGCGCATGGCGGAAGCGGGAGAATTTACCAAGCGTGCTTTCCTGAACGGAAAGATCGACCTTTCGCAGGCAGAGGCGGTCGGCGATATCATCGAAGCCGACACAAGAAGTGCTTCACGCGCGGCGGCAAGGCTTTTAAGCGGTGAACTCGGAAAGAAGATATCCGCTTTTCAGGACGAAATAAAGGAGCTGTTGACCGAAATAGAGGCGGGAATAGATTATCCCGACGAGATAGACGAACAGCTTACAAGAGAAAAAATCAGCGAAAAAGCCCAAAATATGCTTGCGGAGCTTGATGCGCTCATTGCGGGCTACGGGCGCGGACGCATCACGCGCGAGGGGCTTAAGGTCGCCATCATCGGCAAGCCCAACGCGGGCAAATCGTCGGTTTTGAATGTGCTGTGCGGCTGTGAACGCGCAATAGTCACGCCCATTGCAGGCACGACGCGCGATACGCTCCACGAAATACTTGATTTTTCGGGCATAAAGGTGCATATTTTCGATACCGCCGGCATCCGCGAAAGCGACGATATGATTGAACAGGCAGGTGTCGAACGCTCCAAAATGACAGCGGAGGACGCGGATATCGTGCTGTGCATAACAGATGCGAGCGAGAGCGACGATTTTTCGTGGCTTGACGCTTCACTTAAAAATAAACCCGGCTTGTTCGTGTTCAACAAAAGCGATATAGCCCCCAAAAGAGAGCATACCGTACCGTTTGCTTGGGCTTCGGTATCGCTGAGTGCAAAGACGGGCGACGGGCTTGATAAGCTCATATCGTTCATCGAAGGTGTTGCGCGCGAAAACGATTGTTCATCGTCGCTTACGGTGACATCGGAGCGTCATTTTGAGGCGCTTAAAAACGCGAGAGCATCGCTTTTATCGTGCCTTGAGGACGTGCCTGCGGATATGCTGAGCATCGACCTTACCGACGCATGGACGTATCTCGGCGTCATCACGGGGCAGACGGTCACGGATGATATAATCGACAATATTTTCAAAAAGTTTTGTGTGGGAAAATAATTATGGAATTTAACGGCGGAAATTTTGATGTTGCGGTAGTAGGCGCAGGACATGCGGGGTGCGAAGCCGCGCTTGCGTGCGCCCGTATGGGGCTTAAAACTTTGCTTCTGACGCTTACCAAGGATGCGGTGGCTTTCATGCCGTGCAACCCGGCGATAGGCGGCACGAGCAAGGGACACCTTGTGCGCGAGATAGACGCGCTCGGCGGTCAGATGGGCATAAGCGCCGACAATACCGCGTTGCAGATGAAAATGCTCAATACCGGCAAGGGACCTGCGGTGCATTCGCTTCGTTCGCAGGCTGACAAGATGGCGTATCAGCTGTTCATGCGCTCCGTGCTTGAGCATGAAAAGAACCTTACGCTCAAGCAGGACGAGGCTTCCGAGATCGTCACCGAGGGCGACAGGATAACGGGCATAGTGACGGCTGTCGGCGCACACTATCATATAAGCGCGCTTGTGCTGGCTTCGGGCGTTTACATGAAAAGCCGCATCATCACGGGCGAATGGGAGCGTGCATGCGGACCGTCGGGCTTTGTGAACTCGCGTTTCCTCTCCGATTCGATAAAGGAACACGGAATACCGTTACAGCGCTTCAAAACGGGTACTCCGGCGCGTGTTGACGGCAATACCCTTGATTACGACCTTATGGAGCCGCAGTGGGGCGAAAAGACCGCGTACAGCTTTTCGTTTATGACGCCTGTTGCGGTGCAGTCGCCCGAGCCGTGCTATCTTACATACACCAACAAAAAGACGCATGAGATAATCCTTGCGAATCTCCACCGTTCGCCGATGTACAGCGGCAACATAAAGGGCACGGGCACGCGCTACTGCCCGAGCATTGAGGATAAGATAGTCAAATTCGCCGACAAGGACAGGCATCAGCTGTTTATCGAGCCGGAGGGCAAATACACGACGGAAAAGTATTTGCAGGGGCTTTCGTCGTCGTTGCCCGCCGAGGTACAGCTTGAAATGATACATACGATAAAGGGGCTTGAGCATGCCGAAATGGTGCGCCCCGGGTACGCCATCGAATACGACTGCATCGACCCGCTCGCGCTGTATCCGACGCTCGGCGTAAAGCACATAAAGGGGCTTTACTGCGCCGGGCAGATAAACGGTTCGTCGGGCTACGAGGAGGCGGCGGCGCAGGGCTTGCTTGCGGGCATCAACGCGGCGCTCTACATTAAGGGCGAAGCGCCGCTGATACTTTCGCGTTCGGAGAGCTATATCGGCGTGCTTGCCGACGACCTTACCGTCAAGGGCACTAACGAGCCGTACAGGATGATGACGTCGCGTGCGGAATTCCGTCTGAGCCTGAGGCAGGACAATGCCGACATGCGTCTTACGGAGATAGGGCGCAGGATAGGGCTTGTAAGCGATGAGCGCTATGAAGCGTTCAAAATAAAAATGAAGCGTCAGCAGGAAGCGGCGGACGCACTTCACGCAACAAAGCTTTCGTATGAGGAAACAAAGCGTATATTTGCCCAAAAAGGGCTTGACGAGCCTATAGCACCGCTGACGTGCGAGGAGATGCTTCGCCATAAGGAATTTACTTACGCTGAGCTTTCCGACCTTGTGGATGCGTTGCCGAAGCTGACCGATGCGGAGGCGGTGACCGTCGAAACCGATGTCAAGTATGACGGATATCTTAAAAAGCAGGGGGCGCAGATAGCGCAGATGCAGAAGCTTGAAAAGAAGCTTTTGCCGGAAAATGCGGATTATACGCGCATAGCGGGCTTGAGGCTCGAAGCGCGCCAGAAGCTGACGAAGCTTCAGCCGGCATCGGTCGGGCAGGCGAGCCGTATAAGCGGTGTTTCGCCCGCGGATATCGCGGTGTTGCTCGTCGCGTTGGAAAAGGGGGAGCTTCATGGATGAGCTTGTTCATTTGATCGACGAGACCTTCAAGCGCGACGGCATAATGCTCGATGAGGAAAAAACAGAAAAATTTGCGGTATATTGCCGCTTCTTAAAGGAATATAATGAAAAGGTGAATCTCACCGCCCTGACTGAGGAGCAGGAGATGATCGACATGCATTTTGTTGACAGTCTTGCGGGGCTCAGTGCGCCCGAGCTTAAGCCGAACGCGCTGTGCGCCGATATCGGCACGGGTGCGGGATTCCCGGGCGTACCGCTGGCGATAGCGCGTCCCGATATCACCGTCGCGCTTGTCGATTCGCTCAACAAACGGCTCGTGTTCCTCGATGAGCTTAAGCAAAAGCTTGATATCAAAAACGTGTACACCGTTCACGGCAGGAGCGAGGACTTGGGCAGGAGCGACATGCGCGAAAAATTCGATTGCGTCTTTTCGCGTGCGGTGGCGCGGCTGAACGTGTTGCTTGAATACGATATCCCGTTCGCAAAGACGGGCGGACATGTGCTTGCGTGGAAGGGACCTGCGTTCACGGAGGAGATCGACGAAGCGAAGAACGCGCTTTCTCTCTTGGGCGCAAGCATTGAGTGCGTGTACACATCGGGGCTTGAGGACAGAGATCACTTCATCGTTTCGGTCAGAAAAAACAGAGCGACTTCGCCGAAATATCCGAGACAGGCAGGGCTTCCGAAGAAAAAACCGCTGTAAAACCTTTGTAAAAACAAAATTGTTTGACTTTATGGAACATATTTGGTAAAATATATATGTAATAATTACTTGCGAGGTATGATATTATGATTTTTACTTTGGGTACGACAGACGTTCGCACAAAGACATATAACAGCTATGAAGCACTTGAAGCGGATCTTTTGCTCTGCGAAGCGGGCAGTGTTTCCGTCGGACAGAAAAAAGGTACGGAAAACGCATGGAGCATGGTAGCCGTGACCGATCCCGATACGGGCGATTACTTCGGGCTCGGCGTACTGACCGCGACAAATAAAGAACCGCACATTCTTGCAACGGAAAATCATATGCTTTTTATCGGCGCGGACAATTTCGTTGTGGCGTTCGACATTGCCGAAAAGCAGGTGCGTTCGATAATCCCGATGCCCAGTGACTTTGTGGATTTCTTCTACATTGCCAATCGCGGCATGGTATTCATGGTGCATAAGAAGGGCGTTATCGTCAAGGATGACGAGGCACAGGACCTTTGGCGCGTGTCGCGCGGCAACATGACCGGGTATTCGCTTGAAAAGAAGTTTTTCGTCATTGAGCTTGCCAACGGCAAGAGCCACGCTTTTAAGATAACCAACGGCAAGGAAGTCAATTTGAAGTAGGTTTTTCGCGGGGATGCTGTCCCCGTGCCCCTTTCCGCGGGACGCTGTCCCGCACCCCTTTTTCGCGGGACGCTGTCCCGCACCCTGCGAGCTTTTTTGAAAAAAAGCTCGGCAAAAAACTTTTATTGAATCATAACAAATTCGCTCGGCGTGAACGTTGCCGAGCGAATTTTTTGGTATGACGGGCATATCAATGCTCTGTGGTGAAAGTCCACCGAGGCGTAGTTACCGACGAACTTGAAAGCGACTTGCAAGTTTCACATCGTGAGGTGTGGGAGAGAAGAAGCAATAGCGAAATCGTAGCCTGACGAACAGAAACTTGATAC
>JAZRZN010000105.1:0-15025 GCA_045601365.1 Clostridia bacterium
GCTTGCTCGCTTGAAAGAGACGTTTGCGCATCGCTGGAGTGACAACTGCATCCGCTGACACTCTTTCGCGGGGACGCTGTCCCCCCCCCCCTTTTTCGCGGGGCGCTGTCCCCCCGCCCCTTTTTCGCGGGCCGCTGTCCCGCACCCTGCGAGCTTTTTTGAAAAAAAGCTCGGCAAAAAACTTTTAATGCTTTTTATAACAAATTTGATCGGCGTGAACGTTGCCGAGCGAATTTTGATTACTGACGTACTGCGATATTTATTGCAGGAATAAATATTTTATCTTTTTGCGTACTTCCTTGTGTCATTGCGAGGAGCGAAGCGACGTGGCAATCCAGATATAAACAAAAGTTACTTTATGCCGAGAATGGATTGCCACGCATCCTGCGGATGCTCGCAATGACACGATATATAAAGATATAAAAGATACCGAATTTTCCTGCAATCTTTTTCACATAAGCGGAACGCCGGGGACGGCGTTCCCTACGGACAAAAACAAACCGTGATATCATATCCCGTAGGGTGCGGCATCCGCTGTCGTACCGCAAGCGATGTTTATTGCAGGAACATATATTTTATCCCTTTACACACTCCCTTGTGTCATTGCGAGGAGCAAAGCGACGTGGCAATCCAGACATAAACAAAAGTTACTTTATGCCGAACATGGATTGCCACGCATCCTGCGGATGCTCGCAATGACACGATATATAAAGATATGAAATATACTGCAATTTCCTGCAATCTTTTTCACATAAGCGGAACGCCGGGGACGGCGTTCCCTACGAATACGACAAATTGTGCGTCATATCACATAGGGTACGGCGTCCCCCGACGCACCGCACGCGATGTTTATTGCAGGAATAAATATTTTATCTTTTTGCATACTCCCTTGTGTCATTGCGAGGAGCGAAGCGACGTGGCAATCCAGATATAAACAAAAGTTGCTTTATGCCGAGCATGGATTGCCACGCATCCTGCGGATGCTCGCAATGACACGATATATAAAGATATGAAATATACTGCAATTTCCTGCAATCTTTTTCACATAAACGGAACGCCGTGGACGGCGTTCCCTACGAATACGCCACCGTTTTATTGCTTTTCCCACGCAAAGCACAGTAAAAGTATTTGCCCCGCTTTTTTCAAAAAGCGGGCAGGGGTGTGGGGACGGAGTCCCCGCAATGAGGGGCGTGGGGACAGAGTCCCCCGCAAAGGCGGTGCCCTGTAAAAATATCAAAAGCTTATTATGCCGCTGACGAACACCGTCGAAAGTATGCCTATCACAATGCCTATCCAGCGTTTAAGCGAAAGGCGTTCCTTAAACAGCACGACCGAGGCTACCATGGTGAGTATCATCGGCGAAAGATTTACCGTCGGGAAGAACACGACTGACGGCAGTTTTCCCGAAAGGAACAGGTTTATCGTGTGCGGATAAGCGAAGCATATGCCGGTTGCGATCGGGAATATGACCGATGATCTCGTATGCTTTGCCGTTTCTGCATATTCGTCGTTACGCTCATAGAAATAATTCACCGCGGCAACTAAGGTAGAGAGCAAAAAGCAGGTGATAAGCACTGTCGCCATTTCGCTTCTGTGAAGCTCGGAATGCTGATGCAGCTTCTGTACCACGCCCACCGAGCCGGACGTAACGAATGCCGCCGCACAGAACAGAAGCCATTTAAGATTCGTTTTGTTCTCTTCCTTTCCCTTTCCCTCGGGCGAAAGGATTATACATACCGCCATAAGCCCTATTCCGATAAACTGCGCTCCCTTTATGGTTTCGCCGAGGAACAGTCCCGCGACCGTCGGGATTATCGCCGAAAGTGCCGTTATGACCGTGGTGTAGGCGAACGGTCCGCACGATTGTGCTTTCATCGTGGTATTGAGGCTGAGTATATTCGCGGCGGCAAGCAATACTCCCATCAGAAGCGAAAAACCGCTGACATGGAAATCACCGCCGGAAAAGATATATATAGCCGTTATCATCACGGCGCACGAAGCATTCCGAAGCAGATTGAATCGCCACAGCATTTTTTTCGTCATAACGAATTTTTTTGAATACATTCCGCTCAGTATCGTCGTAACGGAGCTTGTGCATACGGTTATTATAAGCAACACCGGTATAGGCAACGCAAACATAAAAACTTTCCTTTACATATCAAAAATAATATGATATAGTTATACTACAAATTTTATCATTTTTCTATGTAAAATGATGCAAAAAACATGAGGATCGTGCCAAAAAGGAAGCAAATATGGAAGAACATGAGCTGGTAAGCCTTTGGATAAGCGGCGGGATATATGCCGATGTGCATTACATGGATCACATTACAGATGTAAAAGAACGCAGTCGCGACATGTCGCACATCCACAGCTACTGCGAGATATATTTCAACTTAAGCGGCGATGTTTCATTTGCCGTTGAAAACAAAGTGTACCCCATCTGCCCCGGCGACATCATCATCACCAAGCCGAATGAGATACACTACTGCATTTATAATTCCGACAGCATCCACCGCGGCTACTGCCTTTGGCTCGATGCCGACAAAGAATTTGAGTTTCTGCTCGCCCCTTTTCTCGACCGCGTTAACGGTGAGCAGAACCGCATAAGCCTGAGCGAAGAAGAAGCCGCATTATTTGCCGAAAACATGGAGACATTAAAAAAAGCATATGACACGCGCTCGTTCCCCTCGATAGAAAGTATGTCGGCATTTACGAACATCCTTGAGATCATCGACCGCCACAAAGCAGACCGTCAGCCGCCTGAAAGCCTGCCCGAAATACTGCGCCGCATTCTTGATTACATCGACGCTCATTTTGTCGGTGACTGCTCGACCAATAAGCTCTGCGCCGAGTTTTTCCTGAGCCGAAGCTCCCTCAACAGGCTTTTCAAGAGCAACCTTGATACAACGCCGTCAAAATATCTTGAAGACAGACGGCTGGCGCACGCAAAGCATTTGCTTTCCGACGGGTATTCGGTACAGGGCACTTGCGAAAAATGCGGATTTGCGGATTATTCGCATTTTATATCTCTTTTCAAACAGCGTTTCGGCATCACGCCGCTTAAGTACCGCAAAACACAAAAGTAGCTTCACGGTTCAAAAAAAAATCAAGCGCACATCTTAAAAGCATGATGTGCGCTTTTTCGTACTGTTTTATCCTCTCGGCGTGCCGTCGGGCAGATACATCGAATTTAATATTCCGACCGTTTTATCGCAGGTCTCCTTATCAAAGAAATCCGGGAGCAGTGATATGACGGGATAGCCGTGCGATTCCTCAAAGTACTTTTGCTGTATAAGCACATGCTCGGAAAAATCCTCTTTTTTCGGCATCGGAGTATTCGTGCCGATGTGGTCAAGGTTGAGTATCCTGTTATACGCCGAATTGCGGCAAACGAAATAATGTCCCTCCGCGACCTTGCGCCAGTTGCCCGCGTCATCGAAGGCTACATCGTTTATGCGCACCGTATCGGCATAGCGCGACGCGAAAATATCCGGGATATGTATCTCGACCTCGGTTTCCGGCTGTATGCCCTTTATCACATCGTAAAGCAACGCTATCTCGTCGGTCATTTCGTTTTTCGGACCGTATGAGATATCAAGCTTCAGTTTTTTAATGCCCATCGGCAGATATTCTGAAAATATCTCCGTATAATACGGGCGGAGAATTTTTTCATCAAAGTGCAGATAGTGCCACTTTTTATTCGGATCGTGGAACGCACCCGACAATTCGGGATGTTTTTGGGCAAGCTTACTGTTCTCCGTCACCGTGAACGGAGAAAACCAAAGCCCCGGAATGAACCCGTGTGCGGCGATATCCCGTATCAGCTTTTCAAAATGCGGGAATCTTTTGCGGTCGATCTCCCAATCGCCTATCAGGTAGTTCTTGTTTTCATCCTCACAAACATACCAGCCGTCGTCGATAGTCAGCTTGCCCTTCGGAAGCCCGAGACGCTCCGCACGCTCCATATAGTTATATATAAAATCCTCCGTAAGTGCCTTTATCGGCGTATCTCCGCAAAGCTGTGCTTCGTTCGTCACGTTTTCGCTTATTTTGGCTTCCTGCGTCTTAAGTGCGGTCTTTTTCTGCTCTACCCAAGTGCAGTATTCAAGCTTTGACCAGAACGGCTCGTTCTCATGCTTATCGTCAGGTACGATGAGAGCATTGTACTTTTTCCATTCCTCTGTCGGAACACAGCTTTCGTTTACATAAAGCTTTTGCCCTTCGTTCAGCGTGAACGTCAGCGTATCTTTTCCGTCAAAAGCCACCATGCCGCCGCACCTGTTCATAAACCCGAAAAACTTGTTTCCCGCAAGCACTACGGGCGAGCCCGACGTACTGCTCGCGTGGATAGTGAACGGATCAAAACAGAATTTTTCCTTTGTCTCGTAAACGTTTCTGCCCCACTGGTTGTAAAACGGAAGATATAATGGCGGCGTCACCTTGAATGCAAGAGTTTTTTCTTCAAAAATCATTGTATTCTCCTTTCAGAATCTGTCCATCCATTCGCCGAAATCATCGGCAAATCCGAATGTAAGCGATGTCGTTTTCTTCTCTCCGGGCTTTATGAACTGCAATGTGCCGTTCTTTCTCAGCACATCACGCCCGTCGGGAGTGCAGTTGCCCGGCTCAAGCCCGATAACATAATCATGCACGCCCATCATTTTCCACTCGGTGAAGCACGGCAGCTCCTTTTTATCGAATGAAAGCACTACACCGCAATCAACAGTCGGATGATATATCCCCGCATGCGCACGCCCTTTGTTTTCCGCCAAATCGTAATAGAAACAGCATTCCTCATAGCCTGCCTGCGGCATTTCGGGCAAAAGCGCACCCTCTATATCGCGTGCCGAGCGTTCGTTTCTCGGCTTGATATCAAGATACGGTATTTTGACGATGGACATCTCCTGCACTATCGGATAGCCGATATTGCAATGATAAAGTATCATATACGGGCTTTCTTCGCCTTCGTTGATAACGGTATCATGCACCGTGAACGTATTTTCCTTATAAGAAAACTCATACTCACGCACCATCGTCAGCTTTTGGGCAAAGATGCACTTATCGTATATTTCGAATCTCAGCCTGAGCGAATCGTCGGTTTCCTCCTCGCCTTTGAAAACAGCGGGGATATGCGATACCGTTCCGTGCAAAGGAAGCTTTTCCCCGTTATCGACGCACGGTGAGCCTACCGCGGTAAGACCGCAGGTGGTAAAAAATCCTGCCGTGAACGATTTTAAGAAATTTGTCGATTCCTTATCATAATAAGCGGGTGCGACGTAGCCGCACGGCGAAAAATAGCCGATATTGTTTCCCCTGAAGATCACTCTTGAAACATCCGCACAGCGGTCAACGGATATCCACGCTTCAAGCCCGAGCCCGTTGCGCACATAAATAAAGTGCATGCCGTCGCCTTTGCCGTCCTGCAAAATATATCTTTCCGCACCGCGAAGCTGTAAAGTATTTCCTATATATTTTTTCACAAAAAACACCTCCTGCCATGAATTATACAACGACGTACATTTTTTGTAAAGCATCTGTATAAGGTTATTGCCAAGAAAAACAAAATATGGTATACTGTATAATAATCAAATTATGAGGGTGAATATATGATTTGCAAAAATTGCGGTGCAAAGAATCTTGACACGCGCCAAAAGTGCTTCAACTGCGGCTGTGCTATTGAGCGTGATGCCGATGACGGATCCTTTCCCAAACGTAATACAGCCCATATACAGCATAAAAGCATTCCCGATGAGGTCATCCGTGATATCGCGGATGATACCGATGATACCGATGATGCCGGGTATACCGATGATGCCGGATATACCGATGACGGTGCATATGCCGAAGATGCATATACCGAAGATGCCGGATATACCGATGACGGTGCATATGCCGATGATACATATACCGATGATGCCGGATATACCGATGGATCGGAATATGACGGCACCGGCGAAGAAGATGCCGGCGGAACCGACGGCGATATCAAAGAGCTTGAATTTGAACAGGATACCGAAAAATATTATGAGAGCGTGCATAAGCACGGGAATATCGGTCTGACAGTCGCAATATGGGTGCTTGCGGTGATATTCATAATAATTGCAATAACTGCCGGCATACTCATATATATGTGGTTCAATAAAGATGACGGTATATCCGTAAAGCCGACGCAGACCACCGTCGAAGCCCTGAACATACAGCTTCCGCAGGTAACGAAGATGACGGATGACAAGGGGACCGAATATCTGCACGCGGTGTTTTTCGGTGAGTCGGGAGATCGCCTGTATCTCGGGTGCAACAATACATATACGACATTTGTTGAAAACTCGATCACGCTCGACCTCTATCTTGAGGATCTGTTCTCATCCGAATACGAATTCAACGAATCCGATGTGCATGCCAATATCAACGCATATCTCATCCGCGAAAACAAACGCTACGAATGCAGTACACAGGCTTTTTCGATGAGCGTTCCCGAAGCCGAAATAAAGCTGTTCTCGCCCGATTCTCCCAACAGGAAGATTTACGGCGATACGTTCGCCGTGCGCTTCTGGACAGCCACCGATTCAAGGGTCACGCTCAACAATGACGATATCACGAGCTATATGGACGGTCTCGGCAGTGTTTCATACAACGTCAAGATCCCCGAGGGCGCAAGCGTCACATATCAGCTTGAAGTAAAACAGCCGTACCACACGCCGCACAGTGAGGTGTTCATCTTATCGCGTGATACGCTCCCCGTCGATCTTACCATCGCCACGAGCAACGCATCCGTGATAAGCGAATCAACGATAACGATATCCGGCTCGACCGAACCGGGCGTAAGAATAACCTCCAACCTGCCCGGCACGATAGAGATAAACGAGCTGTATAACACCTACAATGCCGTACTCAGCCTTGCGGGACGCGATTACGGACAGATAGAAGCAATAATCACGGCGACAAACTCAAAGGGCAGTTCGTCTCTTTCGCACACGTTCTGGTATTGGCCGAGTGAGACCAAGGTAACGACCTCCGCAAACAAATTCACTACCGCGGTAGTATCGAATCCGTCAAAATACAGCGGCAGGAATTATCTTATAGCATCGGCAAAAGCCACAAAGGTGCTTGCAGGCAACACCTTTGAAGCAACTGTCACGCTCGACGGCGCGGAATATAAAATTGCCGTTACCAACGAATATGAGAAATCCGCCAACATAACAGTCGGTTCGGATTATAAGATATTTGCCGAATGTAAGGGCTACACCGAAGACGGCTTACCGCTGTTCAGAGGCTGGTACATATACAAGGCATGACGGGAGGATATATGAAAAGACGAGATAAAATAAATTACTACCTTGATCTTGCCGATGTCGTTTCCCAGCGCGGCACTTGCCTGCGGCGGCGTTACGGTGCGGTAATAGTTAAGAACGACGAAGTGATATCAACAGGTTATGTCGGTGCGCCGCGCGGAAGAAAAAACTGCACCGATCTCGGCTTCTGCGTACGTCAGAAGCTCAACATCCCGCGCGGAGAGCGGTATGAGCTGTGCCGCAGTGTACACGCCGAGGCAAACGCCATCATAAGTGCCGAGCGCAATAAGATGATAGGCTCGACGATGTATCTTTCCGGGCGCGAGGTCTCGACGGGCGAATACATCGAAAGATCAAGCAGCTGTTCGATGTGCAAGCGCATGATAATAAACGCAGGCATAGAGACAGTCATAATCCGCGATACTCATGAGGATTACCGCGTGATAAACGTTCAGGATTGGATAGATGACGACGAATCGCTGAGCGGTACGTTCGGTTACTGATACTGATTTTCAGGGAGGGATTGTTTTTGAAAAAGATCATTCTGGCATTGACCTTGACCGTTGCACTGCTTGCTTCGGTATTATCCGTCGGCACGATCGCCGCGCCAAGTACACCGTTCACGTTTTCGGTCACTTCGACCGACGGTGCGGATATAATAATCGGTCCGCACAACGATTCCGGTAAGCTGTCCTTCAAGCTTACGCCCGTCAAAGGCGTTTTCGGCGAAAACTTCAAGCTCAATAAAATAGTGAACCGTTCAAACAATGAAACGGTAACCATAAACAAAGAGGTTTCCGCATCATGGACATCATACAATATCGGCAGTTTTGTCATGCACTTTAACGAAATAGATGCCGGCATGAAGGTCGATTTTGAGCTTTACTGGACTGACTCCAAAGACGCACAGCACACCGAGACCGCGGAATTCAGGATCGCAAAGCCCGAGCCCAAAGCACAGGTAAAAACCGATCTTGACAGCCTTGTTGCCGTTCCCGGCGCGACCGTGACCGTCAATTATGAGGTACTCAATGTCGGAAACGTTCCGATAGATCACATCTATGTTTCCGATGACGTTATCTGCCAAATTATCGGCAAATCGTATATTTATGCGACCGAGCGCAGCTCCGATGTGCTTAACGTAGGCGAATCCATAACACAAAGCGTTTCGTTCATCGTTGACGGTACTATCACGTCATCCCCCGTCGTCATTTTTGCTTACGACGGCAAAACATATGAGCAAAAGGGCGAGATCGCCGAAATATCGGTAAATGAAGTCGTTCCCGAGGTTTCGCTTTTCTGTGAAAACTATTCGCTCAGCGAAAAGAACGCCGAGCATACATTCTACTATACGATACACAACACAAGCGAGGTCGCGCTCACGAATATCCGTGTTTACGACGGCGATACCGACAGTGCGCGTCTCGTTTGCGATCCGTTCGAGCTTCCCGCCGGTGAAACTTACGAAAGCTCATACACGCTCAACATCACCAAAAGCGGCTTCTATAAGTTCAAGGTCGTTTATTCCTATGAGGGCGCTGATGCCGACAAGGAGATATCCGCCAAGACCGAACGTTCGGTGCGTCTGCCGAATGAAGTCTACCTTAAAATAACCGAGATATCGCCCCAGACGATATCCGAAGCCGGAGATGTTACGTTCACGCTTACGGTCGAAAACGGCACATCAAGCGAGCTGCGCGATATAAAGATAACCGAGGCATCGGATCTTGCATCTCCCCTGTCGGTCAACGTTATAATCCCCGCCGCGACGCAAACGCAGAAAACCGAGTATTCATGCGATATGACGGCACACATACCGTCATCGGGAACGAAGCTCAAATTCGTGCTGAGCTATAAGATAGACAATGAGCTTTACACGACATACGCATCCTACGATGTGCGCTTCGATATGCCGCTCGTCACCCCCACACCGTTCGTACCCGACGGTAACGGCGATGAAGGCAGCTCCGACGGACTGCTGCTGTGGATACTTATATGCGTGCTTCTGCTCCTGCTTATAGCCGCGCTGATAATGATCCTTGTGATACTCAAGAAAAAGAATGCCGTAAACGAGCCCGATAAGCGCGTTAAACGCCGTGTGCGCGATACCTTTGACACTGACGGCGATGATTACGGTTACGCCGACGGCGGCACATATGACGACGGCGGCTATGATGACGGTGACGCTTATGACGACAGCGGATTGCGTGATATGTCGGACGAGGTCGAATCGGAGAACACCGACGACGATATCGACGGCGAAGGCGTAAGGATATACAAAAAGAAG
Organism: Clostridia bacterium; assembly: GCA_045601365.1. GTDB lineage: Bacteria > Bacillota > Clostridia > Christensenellales > QALW01 > UMGS1322. Next base: position 9,583 of record JAZRZN010000105.1, read on the forward strand.
TAGATCACTTCCTTCCGGGAGCATGTATCTGATACTCCCGGAAGTTTTTTGATTTTTTTATATAACAGAAGGAAGATGGCAAAATGAAAAGATGGTCCAAATACATAAAGCCGTATCTTGCCTCATTCATACTCGGACCGCTGTGTATGATCGTCGAGGTACTCGGTGAAGTTATCATGCCTAAGCTGTTGGCATGCATCGTGGATTACGGCATAGAGGGCGAGGATGCTCCCGCTTGGGTGGAAAAGCTCTTTGAAATATTCGGCACGGGCAACGTATTCATCGTGGCGATAATGTCCGGCATGATACTGACGGCAATTTTAATGATGCTCAGCGGCGTGGGCGGTGCATATTTCGGCGCAAAGGCGGCTGTCAATTTCGCTACAGACGTTCGGCGCGACGTATATAAAAAGGTACAGAGCTTTTCGTTCTCAAACATTGATAAATTCCAAACGGGTTCGCTCATAACACGTCTGACGAACGATATAACACAGGTGCAGAATTTCATCAACATGCTTCTGCGCATGGCACTGCGCTCCCCCGGCATGCTCATCGGTGCGCTGATAATGGCGATAATCCTCAACCCGTCGCTCACCGTGGTGCTTGCGGTCACGATGCCGCTGATGATAATATTCATGGCGGTCATAATATCCAAGAGCTTCCCGAAATTTTCGGGCATGCAGGCAAAGATAGACGCACTCAACTCCACCGTTCAGGAGAACATAACAAATGTGCGCGTCGTAAAGAGCTTTGTGCGCGAGGAGCATGAAAAAGAAAAATTCGCCCGTGCCAACGGCAATTTGAAGCACGCAGGCTTCGAAGCGATGAGCATAATGATATTCATGTCGCCCGTGATGACGTTTTTTATGAATGCGACCACCATAGCCGTATATTGGTTCGGCGGGAATATGGTGCTTGATTCATCCATGACGCCCGGCGACCTTATTGCCTTTATAACATATATTTCGCAGATACTTATGTCGCTGACGATGGTCACGATGCTGTTCATGATGCTTTCGCGTGCGTTGGCATCCACAAAGCGTATCGGCGAGGTCCTCGACGAAAAAATCGACATTTCCGACATAGACGCGCTATATAAAGATAAACAGGTCGAAAACGGAAGCATAGAGTTCAAAAACGTATCGTTCCGCTACTATAAGAACAGCGAGGACAAGGTGCTTGATAACATAAACCTCACCATCCCCGCCAAATCGACGGTCGGCATAATCGGCTCGACGGGTTGCGGAAAATCGACGCTCGTTTCGATGATACCGCGTCTTTACGATGCCGACGAGGGCGAGGTGCTTGTTGACGGCATAAACGTAAAGGACTATTCCCTGTTCAACCTGCGCGAAAGCGTTTCGATGGTATTACAGAACAACACGCTGTTTTCGGGAAGCATCGAAGACAATCTGCGCTGGGGCGATGAAAACGCAACCGAAGCCGACATAATAAAGGCGGCTGAAAGTGCGCAGGCGGATAAATTCATAACATCCTTCCCCGACGGCTATAAAACCGATATAGATCAGGGCGGCACGAATGTTTCAGGCGGTCAGAAGCAACGTCTTTGCATCGCCCGTGCGCTTCTTAAAAAACCGAAGATAATCATTCTTGACGATTCCACGAGCGCCGTAGATACCGCTACCGAAGCGCAGATACGCCGGACCTTCAGAACAGATCTCAAGGACGCGACAAAAATAATCATCGCACAGCGCATATCGTCGGTGATCGACGCGGATGTCATCGTCGTTATGGATAACGGCAGGATAACGGGCATCGGCACACACGAAGAATTGCTTGCGGATAACACGGAATACCGGGAGATATATTATTCGCAGACGGACAAGGAGGCGCAGTAAATGAAACGTACATTGGAAGACCTCCAAAAGCAATACAGCAACATAAACAAAATACCCGCGGGCGTACATAAGAGCCTTATGCGCGGTCCCGGTCCGAGGCGCGGCGGTCCCCGTGCCACCGGCAAGCCCAAGAACACGGGCGCGGTAATCAAAAGACTGTTCGGCTATGTGGCAAAATACAAATTTTTGCTGATAACGGTATTCTTCCTTATAATAATATCCACCGTAACGACGCTTACGGCGACAAAGCTGTTACAGCCCATAATCAATAACCTTGTAGAAGAAGGCACGACTGTACAGGAAAAGCTCAAATATCTTACGCAGACGCTTGCCGTGCTTGCGGGGATATATCTTGTCGGTATCGCTTCAACGTATGTCCAACAGCGGATAATGATAACGGTTTCGCAAAGCTCTATCGAAAAGCTCAGGACAGATCTTTTCGCAAAGCTTCAGACACTGCCCACAAGATATTTCGACGCGCGTCCGACAGGTGAAGTAATGAGCCGCTTTACGAACGATGTGGATAACATCGACGCTATGATAAACCAAACGCTCACAAGCACGTTTTCGGGTATGATACAGCTTGTGGGAACGTTCGTGCTTATGCTGACCACCAGCTTCTGGCTGACGCTTATAACGATAGTATTTTTACCTATATTTACTTTCGGCGGCGGGCTTATAGCAAAAAAATCGGGTAAATACTACAGCGCACAGCAAAAGGCGCTCGGCGCGATGAACGGCTATATCGAAGAGACCGTCAACGGCGCAAAGGTCATAAAGGTGTTCAATCACGAATCGACCTGCAACGAGGAATTTGACCTGCTTAACGACGATATGCGCGATAAGCTCTTCAAGGCGCAGTTCTTCGGCGGCATAATGGGACCCGTTATGGGCAACATGAGCCAAGTTTGCTATGCGCTCACCGCGGGCATCGGCGGTCTGCTCTGCCTTTCGGGGCATTTCGATGTCGGCGGGCTTGCGGTGTTCGTCGGGCTTTCGCGCAGCTTCTCGATGCCGATAAACATGATATCACAGCAGATGAGTACGATTTTTTCGGCACTTGCCGGAGCGGAGCGTGTATTTGAGGTCATGGACACCGACCCCGAGATACCCGACACGGAAACAGCCGTCGATATGCCCGATATGAAAGGCTATGTGGTGCTTGATAATGTCACATTCGGCTATATCCCGGAAAAAACGATACTCAAGAACATATCGCTCTATGCCAAGCCCGGACAGAAAATAGCGTTCGTCGGCTCGACGGGCGCGGGCAAAACGACGGTCACGAATCTGCTGAACAGGTTCTACGATATCGAACAAGGCACGATAACCGTTGACGGCGTGGATATCAAAAACATCAAGCGTGAGGTACTGCGCAAAAATATTGCGATGGTGCTTCAGGATACTCACCTGTTTACCGGCACGGTAATGGAGAACATCCGTTACGGCAGGCTCGATGCAACCGACGAAGAGGTCATTGAGGCGGCTAAGACCGCAAGCGCGCATTCGTTCATCATGCGCCTTGAAAACGGCTACGACACCATGATATCCGGCGACGGCTCGAATCTTTCGCAGGGACAGCGTCAGCTTCTCAACATCGCTCGTGCGGCTCTTTCAAAAGCACCGATACTCGTGCTTGACGAAGCCACAAGCTCGGTAGATACGCGAACCGAGCGTCACATAGAACACGGCATGGCGCGGCTCATGAAGGACAGGACTACTTTCGTTATCGCCCACCGTCTTTCCACGGTGCGCAATGCCAATGCAATAATGGTGCTTGAACACGGCGAGATAATAGAACGCGGCGACCACGATGAGCTGCTCAAGCTGAAAGGAAGATACTATGAGCTTTACACAGGTGTTAAGGAACTCGATTAAGATAATATCGGTCATATGCGTGCTTATGCTGTGCGGCTGTGCCGAAAGCGGGAAAACGCTTGAGACACCCAAAACAACAGCAGAAGTTTCCGTCGGCGAGCTTAAATATACCGAAACCGAAGATGAGACCGATACCGTCAAGCTTGAAATGACCGACGGCGGCATTATCATTATTGAGCTTTACCCCGATATCGCGCCGATCACGGTCAAGAATTTCAAAAAGCTCGTATCGGAGCATTTTTACGACGGGCTGATCTTTCACCGCGTCGTTTATGATTTCATGATACAGACGGGCGATCCCACGGGAACGGGAACGGGAACGGGCGGTTCAAGTGAAACTATTTTCGGCGAATTCGGGATAAACGGATTTACGAATAAACTTTCGCACAAGCGCGGAACGGTCTCCATGGCACGCCGCAGCGGCGACAACAACAGCGCATCGTCACAGTTTTTTATAGTGCATGCAGATTATCCTTCACTTGACGGGCAGTATGCCGCATTCGGCAAGGTCATCGCGGGAATGGATGTCGTGGACAGGATAGCCGCGGTCAGGACCGACTATTTCGATAAGCCCCTTGAGGATCAGCGCATAGCTACCGTCAGATTCGCTGAAGCCGTCAAGTAAGTGTTGTATCTTTTGGGGACAAACGACCGTTTTACGGGACAAATGACAGTTGACTTTTTTTATTGATAAGTGTATTATAGAATGAGACTAAAGAAACAAAGGAGAAAGAATATGAAAAGACGCATTATTAAAATCATGGCACTCATCGCGGCTCTTGCCGTACTTTCCTGCCTTGCCGCATGCGGCACAGACCCCGGCGGAACGATCACTCCGAAAGATTCCGCTACACCTACGCCCACTGCCGAAGCCGAGCAGGAACCCGAGTTCTCCGTCGGCGGTGTTTCGGGCAACGTTTACACCAACAAATTTTTGGGCATCGGCTGTGAGCTTGATTCCTCATGGCACATCAATGACGAAGAAGAAATAAAAGAACTCAACAGCTCCGTTATGAGTGTTTTAGACGGCGATTTCGCCAAACAGGCAGAGGCGGCGGATTACTTTTATGATATGGTAGCCGCCAAAACGGACAGCACGGCAAACATCAACATCATCCTCACAAAGCTTTCGCTCAAGGAAGCACTTCTTACCGACATTGAAGCATCGGTAAAGCAAGGCTTGGAAGAAGCAAGAACAGGCTATGAAAACATGGGCTACACCGATTACAATTATGTTATCGGCAAAGCCGAGTTCGTCGGCAAGCAGCAGGTTTGCGCCCATATCACCGCAAAGATCAACGGCATCGACCTCAACGCCAAACAGATAACCTTCATAAAGGGCAATTATTCCGTATCGGTGACCGTAACGACGTTCATCAACGATACATGCGACGATATACTTTCAATGTTCTACGCATTGAAATGATGCACCGCCCCGCGTAAGCAACAGCTCTTGGAGAAAACACAAAAAACGTTATGGGGGCTGTTAAAAAAGTCCCGAAAACAGCGCAGAGACGAAAGCTGAAAAAGCAATCGTCTCTGTTTCGTTATTCATGGATTGCCACGCATCCTGCGGCTTGCAACGACATGATATATTAAGATATAAAACATACTGCAATTTCCTGCGATCTGCTTCGCGCAAGCAGACAAACTTTATGTCATATGCCGTAGGGTGCGGCATCCGCTGTCGCACCGCTTGCGATGTT
>JAZRZN010000106.1:0-1393 GCA_045601365.1 Clostridia bacterium
ATACTCCAGCGAATCAGGAAGATAAAAACGAATAAACAGATGTTACGGCTGATTTAATATTCAATGTTAAATCAGCCGTATATTTGTCCCGTCAACTGTGTATCAAACTCGAAAAACTACCGAATTTTCATAAGTTTTTACACTTATATCGAAAAAAGTACCGAATTTTGCCCGCTTTTTCGACTTATAATGAAAAGTATGATCTCGGTAAAGTAAAACAGAGCCGTTATCACTGCGTTTCACAGTTTACGGCTCTGCTTTTATGTTTGGTAGCAAATAAAGATTTCTGCAAAATGTTGCAAAAATCTTTATTTGGATATTATTTATTCAAAAGTTTCTTATAACTTGCATCCATTCCTATTGCACCGAGAGGAGCAGTAATGAGAATGGAAAGCACCGCAACCGAAAGCACGATGTTTCCGCAAGGCAGACCGAGCGACAACGGTACAGAGCCGATTGCCGCCTGAACGGTGGCTTTGGGCAGATAAGCGATCACGCAATACAGCTTTTCTTTTCTGTTCAGCTTTGTTCCGATAAGGCACAAAAGCACACCAACCGAACGGAAGATGAGGGCAATGAAAATCATCAGCACCGCCGCAAGACCGGCTTGCAGAGTGTATCGGATATCCACCGCCGCACCGACAAGCACGAACAAAATCACCTCTGCCGCAAGCCAGAGCCGCCCGTACTTTGCGGACAAATCGCTTGACACTTCTTTACGGCAACGCATTTGAATGACACAAGCCATACTCATCACGGCAAGAAGTCCCGAAACCGAAACGATTCCTTCAAGCCAAGATTCGACCGACATCAAAAGAAATGCCGAGCCGAGGACAAGGATCGTTTTCAGACTTTGCCGGATCGGGTTGCCTTTCTTATGTGCCATTTCAAAAAGGAATGAAAGCATAAAGCCGAGAGCCATTCCGATAAGAACACCGAGGATAATTGAAATCGGTATATTCAAGAAATCCATCGCTTTTGCCGATTTGCCCCCAGCCATACCGACAAAGGCGGAAAACAGCACAATGACGAAAACATCGTCAAGCGATGCTCCGGCGAGGATGAGCTGCGGAATTTGCTTGTCCGTTCCGTAGCCGTCTTCCATCAACTGTACCATTCTCGGCACGACGACCGCAGGCGAAACCGCACCGAGTACGGCACCCATGATCGCCGCTTCCGGCACCGTGATGTGAAGAAGCGTCGGAGCAAGCAACACGAACGCACCGATTTCAAAAAGTGCCGGCAGGAAAGACATCAGTATCGCAGGTCTTCCGACTTTTTTGAGGTCGGAAATGTTCAGCGACAGTCCGGCTTTGATAAGAATGATGATGAGTGCGATCTGCCGAAGCTCGGATGAGATACCAAGTATTTTCGGGTCGAGAAAGTCAAACAC
>JAZRZN010000107.1:0-1302 GCA_045601365.1 Clostridia bacterium
GCCATTATATATTATCCTCTTTTACCCTTAACAACAAGCTGTTTTATTGCGGCGAGTCAAGGTATGTGTCAATCGCCGGTACGATTTTTGCTTTTCTGCTGAGACTTGGTCTGAAGATAAAGAATTCCCCCTGTTTTTCCGCTTTTTCACCGAACGTACCTACCATAAGTTTTTCGGCTAATTCCACGTCTTTTCCGGCAATTCCCATATATCCGGTCGAATAATCGGCAACACAAATACTATATAGTAAAAATTCCGCTTCGCAACCGTTACCGATTTCCGATTCGATAACCGACTGCATCCTTTCAGCCATATCGAGAATAAGATCCTGACGTGCAACCTCTATGCATCCGATACCGTATTTAATACCGTTATGCTCATAATCCTTGTAGTCCGAGTAGAAAATCTCCGTATCGCTCAGCCCCTTATACGAAAGCTTTGCTTCAAGCATACCGTTAAACAGTCCATCCGTATCGGTGATGCCGGAGAGTTCTTTCAACTTTTCAAATGCAAACTCGTCCAGCTTGGTCACACGGTTGCTCTTCATATTTGATGTATCGGATAAAAGACCTGCAAGAAGAACACCTGCCACGTTCTCAGGCAATTCAACGCCGCATACCTCGCAAAGCTTATACACAACAGCACAGGTGCTTCCGGCAGGACAGGACAGAACGCAAATTGTCTCCGATGTTTCCGCATCTCCAATGCCGTGATGGTCTGTAATGCCGACGATTCGTGCCTTTTCTGCGCCGTTTACCATCTGCGTACTTGCCGAGTGATCGACAAGCCACAGTTGCTTGTCAGTCGCATCCTCCAGAATATCCGGAACGGAACACTTGAATTCCGAGAACACAAACTGAGATTCAAGGTCCAGTGAACCCGAGATCCTTGCTTCGGCGGATATACCAAGACTGTTCAAAAGATGTGCCATACCAATCGCCGAGCCTACCGTGTCGGAATCGGGCGTTTGATGACCGATCACATAAACCGGTTCGTCCTTATAGTCAAAACGGCAGAGCATATCGGTAAGAATTTCTTTATTGATGCTTTTTTCTTTTTCAAAAGCCGAGCGTTCCGCCCTAAGAGCTTCGGCATCGGCATTTACCTCCGCTATAACCGATGCGTATCTGCTTTGCTGAATAAAATATGTTCCTGCGACCGACCCTGCAAGCAATACGGTCGCTATCAGAACGCAAATAATTTTTTTCTTCATATCGTAAACCCTCCTATTTTGATTATATTTTTTATTGTTCATCGTATTTGTCGCCTGTGGCGGCAGATGCGAAGATTTCAGATGCCGAA
>JAZRZN010000108.1:0-20624 GCA_045601365.1 Clostridia bacterium
TCATGCAAACGGAACGCCGGGGACGGCGTTCCCTACGGATAAGCCACGCTGTATGTGACATCCCGTAGGGTGCGGCATCCTTGACGCACCGCTTGCGATGTTTATTGCAGGAATACACATTTTATCATGTCGCGTATTCCCTTGTGTCATTGCGAGGAGCAACGCGACGTGGCAATCCATATGTGTGCAAAAGTTACTTTAACGCCAAGCATGGATTGCCACGCATCCTGCGGATGCTCGCAATGACACATGGGGTTTGCCGGGATAATGGCTTTGCCTCCTGCCCGTTGTTTGGACGCGTATAACGGTGCGTCGGGGACACCGCACTCTACGGGACAGTCGAGCCCATGCGTCGAAAAAGACGCATAGTTTGATGTTGCTTATTATTTTTTCACGAAAATAAGAAAAGAACCTATAAGATAAAACCTGTTTGCATTTTTATTAAAAGTGTGATACTATATATAAAAAGAACAGAAACGGAGTGCTGAAAATGAAGCCGATAAAGCTTGTTGCCGATTCAACATGCGATCTTTCGCCCGAGCTTATTGCAAAATACGATATAGAAGTATGCCACTTGATAGTGAACCTTGACGGGGAAACCCGTTTTGACGGAGTGGATATCACATCCGAGGAGCTGTTCGACTGGTCGGATAAAAACAACAAGCTTCCGACAACGAGCGCGCCGTCGCCGGAAATGGTCGAGGAGCTGTTTTCGAGATTATGCAACGATCACGATATCATCGTTATCCCGGTGGGAAGTGACCTTTCGTCGGCATATCAGCTTTTCAGCATAACTGCCGAAAAATTCAAGGATTCGCGGATAACCGTTATTGACGGCATGAATCTTTCGACGGGAACGGGACTTCAGCTTGTCTGCGCCGGGGAAATGATAAAAAAAGGAATGGATTACGATTCGATAATCGCCGAGCTTAAGCTCATTACGCCGAAGGTCCGTGCGGGCTTCGTGGTCGATGATGTCATGTTTCTTTATAAGGGCGGCAGATGCTCTGCACTTGCGGCGTTCGGCGCTACGGCACTCAAGCTCCATCCGACGCTTGCGGTCGTGAACGGTGTCATCAAGGTCGATAAAAAGGTTCGCGGCGATATGCTTGCCGCAACGCTCAAGTACGGAAAAACGCTTGAGGAAGGACTTAACAACGCCCGCGAGGATACGGTGTTCATCACTCATGCATGCGCCGATCAGGCTCAGATAGACGGGCTTCACGAATATCTTGAGGGCTTCAATAAATTCAAAAACATCTATATTACGCAGGCGGGATGTGTTATTTCGTCGCACTGCGGCAGAAGATGCATCGGTATTCTTTTCATTGAAAAATGATATGTCTCTGACGCAAATTTTGCGGGAGCGTCACTGCTGTTATTACGCCGTTACCGCGCGGCACGGTGAATTGTATGAAGGTCATTTTACTTGCAGACGTTAAAGGCTCGGGCAAAAAAAATCAGATAATAGACGTGAATGACGGCTATGCGCGTAACTTCCTGTTTCCGCGTAAGCTCGCACGCGAAGCGACCACGGAAAATATCAATGCGGTCAATGTCGCCAACAGCGCCGAAGCGCACCGCAAAGAGGTCATGAAGGCGGAAGCTATCCAAAATGCCGAAAAGCTTTCAAAGCTTTCCGTAAAGGTAGTCGGCAAGGGCGGAAACGGAAAAATGTTCGGTTCGATATCGGCAAGCGATGTTGCTCAGGCGATAAAGGCTCAGCACGGACTTGATATCGACAAGAAAAAAATCGAGATACCGTCGATCAAGGCAGAGGGCGAATATGTAGCCACGCTTAAGCTTTATCCCGAGGTTTCGGCAAAGCTCAAGGTGTTTGTCGAAATAGCGCAGTGACGGTACTGTGTCGAATAAGTAAAAATTCTCCCGGTGGCTTGCCGGGAGAATTTTTATAACCGCAAAAGGGGGCAACGAAATTTTCATTTCGTCACAGCCACTGCTGCCGAATATCAGATTTGCCAACAGCATAAGAGAGTGCGACATGCGTAACGGTCAAAGCGTTTCGGGATAAACTGCTTTGCGTGCCTTATCGAAACGGATGATACCGTCCTTAAGAAGAAGCTCGTTATCGGCGTTTACATCAAACCACGGTGCAATAAGATAGCCGAGCAAATGGTTTTCCGGTACTGTTTTTTTGCAATGTATCATGATTTCTTTCGGATTATCGGAGCAACTGTAGGTCGAGCATGTCGGGATCTGATCGAAGCCCATTCTTTCAAGCTCCTCGAATGTGCGTATCGCGTCGTATAAGAAGTGCGTTTTCGGGTAATCCTGAAAATGACCGTAGAACCAATTTGATATCACCACGTCACGCGGCATGCGGCGTTCGAAAATTTCGGGATTTATCCAGAAATAATCGCTCCAGACCCACGGACGCGCACCGTTTTTGCGGCAAGCGTCAAACATCAAACCGAAATCCTCAAACATCAGGTTTTCACCGCGCATGATAACTGCCTCGCGCCACTGTTCGCTGTCATATGAGGTCTCCTCATCCATTCCGAGATGGAACAGCTCGGGATGACCGAACAGCTCGCACAGCTCGTCGATAAGATCAACACAAACCTTTCTGTAAATCTTTGAGCTTACCATCCTGCGGTAATCCTTGAGCCAGCAATGATGCTCGGTCGAAAAATTCAGCTTCGGAATAGGCGTGATACCGAGCGCACGCGCTTCGTCAAGCTTTTGCTTCAAAAATTCCTTGCTGACCGCATCAACGGCGGATATCTCGGGATGTGAATCGTACTGTACGCCGTCACCGACATCTATGACAAGCGTGTTATAATGCCTTTCGTGAAGCATTTTTATCAGCTCATCCCACAGTGTAAAATCAATTTTGTTTTCCGGCTGATAATCATATCCGTCGTAATACCAATATCTCGGCTTACCGTTGCCGTCATCATGCATGTGGTTGCTGAGTTGGATGAAATATGCCCATTTAAGTTCTTTCATTGTTGTTTCTCCTTGAAAAAATTCAATATATACCTAACATTATAATGTTGTACAGTGTAAAAGTCAACACTAAAGAATAAATCGTACTAAATACGACTTTATGCTACTTTATACTTGTATTGAATATTAAATGGTATCATATCGGTAAGGAGATGATAACATGCGACCTTTGAAAGAAAAAATAAGCATAACCGTAGACAGTGACATACTTGCCAAGCTTCGGGTAATAGCCGAATATGATGACCGTTCTCTTTCACAGTGTATAAACATAATTCTCAAGCGTTTTATTGAGGCAAAGGAAAATGAAACTTGAAGAAACAATTACCGTTGGCGGTGAACAGATATCGCTGTTGAAAGTGAACAGCTTTCGCTACCGTGATAAAATGTACTGTCTGTTCATTGATCCCGACAGCGTAGATGAAGACGGATCGCCGATACCGTATCTGCTTGAGCGCACGGCTGACTGCTATGTGCCTGCCAAATCGGATGTGGTCGAAGAGACGATACCGTATATTTCCGATATCCTTGCCGGAACAGATCATTTTTCGTTCGATAACGACGAATTCGGACCGTATATTACGGAAATTCACAATGGCAAGGTAAAGTAACGGCAGAAATATACAATGACCGTATGCGGTGATGCTGTATCGCACGTTTCGCCGGGAGATGCAATACATTGCAAAAATATAAAAAACCGTATTTTTTTCATAAAGTCAGCATATGCTCTTGCGAGGTGACTCTTTATGAAAAAAACTTCCGTGTTATTAAATATCGTATCGGGTAGCGCGATCGCATTCCTGCTTACCCTTTTGGGCATCGCACTTTCGGCGCTGTTGGTGAAAAGCACTGCACTTTCGGAAAATACGTTGAGCTTTGTTTTTGTTGCGATAAAACTTGCAAGCATTGCACCGGGCGTTATGTTCACATGCTTTCGCTTGCGCAAAAAAGGTGTGTTCTGCGGTGCGGCGGCAGCATTCATATATAAGCTTCTGTGCAGTGCGTTTTCACTGATGTTCGGACAAACGGATACGTTGCCGGCAATGGCTCTTGATGCACTTTTGACTTGCACTGCCGGAGCAATATGCGGTATTATAGCTGTAAACATATTCACAGCGGAACGCTGACGGCAAAAAAAGTAAATTTTCGGTATGTTTTTTAATGTTGGTGTTGACTAATTATAAAAGTTCATATATAATATAAAAGAATTTTTACGTTTTCATGTTTTCGGAAAACGTATATATAAAGGAGTGTAACCTGATGATAAAGAAGCTTATCAGATTGATATGCCTTATACTCGTCGTTGCGTTCTTCGGCGTATGGGCATTCAACGGTATAGTTGTTTTTACCGCAAATTTCAACCGTCCCGACAGGGCTGTCAGCAAGGACGGGTCACTCGGTACGAAGTATGTTGCGGTTTACACCGTATCGGCTGAAAATGAGGACGATACTGATTTTGACGTGCGCTCGGCGGCAGAAAATGCGGTAGATGTTTTTAGAGCGCGTATTGCCGCAATAGGCTACAAGGGCGCGACCGTGCGTTTGATGGGCAATGATAAAATACGTCTTGAATTGCCCGGTACAAGCTCTACCGACGGATTTACCGATTTCTTTGAGAATAACGGCGTGCTTGATATTTCCGATGACGGAACAACGGTATTTACCAATGCCGATGTAAAAAGCACGAAACTTATCGGTTACGATCAGGAAGCCGAGAAGTTCTATGCACAGATAACGCTCAATTCCGAAGCCGCCGAAAGACTCAAAAATATTACCTCAAACGGCGCATATTCGCTTGATGTAAAGATGGACGATGCGGTATCCGTCACATATTCCGGTTCTGCGGCAGTAAAGAACGGTAAAATGAAGATCGCTTTTGATGCTACGAACGAAGCTTATGCCGATGCGCTTGCACTCGTTTACTGCGTAGGCTCCGGCGCGGTAGATGGAACGATAACTCCCGAAACCGACATGGGCATGATACTTACGCCTGATGCCGGAACTGATGTCATCGGTATCATCGGCATCGGTTTGCTTGCGATTTTTGCTGTTGCCGCTGTCTATTTTATTATCTCAAAGAAACTCATGGGTGTTGCGACGGCGTTCACGGCACTTATGGCTGTCATCGTGCTTGATTTCTTTGCTTCGACGTTCTCATGGTTCCAGGCGAGCGGTATGGGCTTCGCGGGACTGTGCGTCGGCTTGCTCGTGATAATAGCTTCACTTGAAATAGCCGCTTCAGCTGTCTACAGACAGGATAAAACCCCGATCGAAGCCATCAATGCCGGCATCGCGGCGGCAATGCCCACGGTACTTGCTGTTGATGCATTCACGGCGGGGGCAGGCGTATTACTGTGGATAGGCGGTCATGCAGTCAGCGATTTCGGCATGGCACTTCTCGGCGGCGGCGTCATCGCGTTCCTTGCGAGCATACCGCTGTTGAAGCATGTATTGAAGCTCATTATCGGTCTTAAGAGGGGTGAATGATATGAAGAATAAGATTATCACCGTAATCGCCATCGTTGTGGCGGTCATATTGCTCGTTTGCAGCTTTGTATTAAAGTTCCGCCGCGGCGTGGATGACGGCTGGACGGACATGATATCCGTTGAGCTTAACGAAGAATTTGAGGCTTCGGATGTGGAAGCCATAATGAAGGAAGCCGGCGCAAGTGATTGCATCGTGCTTAAGCAGACAAACGGTGTTACCGAGGGTACTATCGCAACTATATATTATCAGACAAAGCAGGATACCGGTGAAGTGTTCGCTAAGGCGGAAGAACTTTTAGGCAACAAGTATTTCCTCAAATATGAGGGTAATTACTATACGCTCACGCCTACGGTCGATGTAAAATCTGTTGTTGAAAATTGGTTTGCGATATGCGCTGTCCTTATAGTTTGCATCGCCGCGGCATTCTTCTTCCGTCTCGGTGCTGTCACGGTGCTTGCTTCGTTTATTGAAGGTGTGGGCATCACGGCAGGTATAATTTCACTTGCGGGCATCCCGTTCACTAAGTTCACTCTCGGCACAATAGTGGCATCGGGCGCTATAGCAGTGATACTGGCACTTGCATTGCTCTTTGTTAAAAAAGAAAATGCCAAAAAGCTTACGGAAAATGTCGAAGCCGTATCAATTAAGCAAATACTTCCCGCATCGGTGCTTGTGTGCTGTGCTTCCGCAGTTGCGCTTGTACTTATGCTCATCTTCGGCGGTGCGATGATAAAGAGCTTCGCACTCACGGCTCTTATCGGTATCGTTGCAGATGCTGTTATCGCCGTATTCGTATTACCTGCAAATATCAAAACATGGTAATATCGCCCGGCAAGGCAAATAATTAAAGAAAGCTCTCTTCTGCTTGCCGGAAGGGAGCTTTGTGTATTTCGGAGGGAACATGCCACTTGCACTGAAACCGCAAAAAAGAACATCGGAAATAGACTTTGCCGCAGTCGAAGCCATAAAGGATTCGCTCGGTTGTGATATGCTTTTTGCACAGATACTTTACAACCGGGGATTTTCCGATGAGGAAGCGTGCAGGGAATTTTTACTTGCAGACAAAAAGGATTTCAATGATCCGTTTTCAATGCTGAATATGGACAGGCTTGTCGAACAGCTCAACGCCGCCGATCATATAACGGTGTACGGTGATTACGATGTTGACGGGCTTTGCGCCGTTACGATCCTCTATACAGCGCTCAAACAGCTCGGCAAGGATGTATCATATTATATTCCCGACCGTCACAGCGAGGGGTACGGACTCAATGAACAGGCGACAAGTAAGATATTTTCATCCGGCTGTGAGCTTCTGGTAACGGTAGATTGCGGCATTACTTCGAATGAACTTATTTCCAAGTTCGTTGCCGAAGGAAAAAATATTATCGTTACCGATCACCACAGCATTTCTTCATCTGTTCCCGAATGCATGGTCGTAAAGCCCGGTCAGCCCGGCGATGATTACGCATGCACCGAGCTTTGCGGAGCGGGGATCGCATTCAAGGTCGCGCAGGCGCTGCTCGGAGATAAAGCCGACGCGCTCGTCGATTTTGCATGTGTTGCGTCGATAGCCGATGTCGTACCGCTGACGGGTGAAAACAGACTGATAGTTAAAAAAGGTCTGGAACTGTTTGCAAAAAACATCCGCCCGTGCTTCAAGGCTCTTCTCGATGCCGCAGGCTCGGATAAAAAAATTGATTCTCATACGATAGCATTTGCCGTTGCGCCGCGTCTTAATGCCGCAGGCAGGATGGCAAGTCCGTATGATGCGCTTGACCTGTTGCTTGCCGATTCGGAGCTTGAACAAAAGGCACAGCATCTGTGCGAGCTTAATAATGAGCGGCAGGAGACCGAAAAGCGTATTCTTGATGCCGCACACGCGGAAATAAGCAGGCTTGGACTTATCCGAAAATATAAGGTGCTTGTATTAGGCGGCGTAGGCTGGGATGACGGCGTTATCGGAATCTGCGCCGCACGCCTTGCGGAAGAATACCACCGTCCGTGCTTGCTGTTCACGCTTGAAAACGGCATGGCGAAGGGCTCCGGCAGAAGCATCGACGGCATAGACCTTTTCGAAATGCTGACGCAGGTAAAGGACATATTGCAAAAATTCGGCGGGCATAAAATGGCGGCGGGAATGAGCCTGGAGAGCGATAAGCTACCCGAGCTGACCGAACGCCTTGATGCGTTTTTGCGTGAGAATTACGATCTGCGGCTTTTATATCCGTCCGCTTTATACGACGCAAAGGCACATACCGACGAAATAACGCTTCAATTCTTACATAATGCGGAAATGCTTGAACCGTTCGGATGCGGAAACAGGGAAATAACGTTGCGTGTAGATAACTGTTTTGTCGGAAGTCTGAAGCAGATAGGCGCAAACAAAAACCATTTGCGCATGTGTTTACAGGATGATCGCGGAAAGCTTGATGCAGTGGCATTCTTTTATGAAAATCATATGTGTGATTATTTTAACATTGAACGCTGTTCCTGCATAGTAAAGCCGGAAATCAATGTATGGCAGAATAACGAATCCGTCAGCCTCAAGATTTCGGATGTCAAGGAAACGGAAAACATCAAGCCGCGTCGCAATGCGGAACAGCTCACGGCATCATTCTATTCCCGCCTTGCACTGCCGAAAACGGGAAATGCCGATATCGCTTATGTTGATGACCCGGAAGAGCTGGCATATATGATATCGGAATGGGACAATGAAGATATTGCCGGAACGCTCATACTGTGCGATCATCCGGAATATGCCGCAGGCTGTATAAGCGTGCTTGAAAACGAAGCACCGAGATTCGATGTTTCTTATTCCGTGCCGCTTGATAAGCTTAACGGTTATAATTCACTCGTTATCGGGGCGGATATTGATAAAATAGATTTTTCACCGTTCAAACGTGTTGTTTTTTATGATATACTGAACACGGGCTATGCAGATGCCGTATCCGAAAAAGCACCGTGGCTTGAAATGCACGCACTGAAATGCGACCTGAGTCTGTTTGATACATTGTTTGAAGAATACAAGCAGTTTGAGCGTGATGACATGATGCGTGCCTACCGCGCAATATCTCAAAGTGTCGGAGCTTACAGCGGGCGCGCGGAGTTTATTGATGCATTATCGCTCAAGCAGATATCAAAACCGCTTGCTTCGGTGGCCTTTGATGTGTTTCTTGAACTTGGATTCTTTGAATTGAACGAGCCGTTTACGGTAAAGCTTAATAAGGATGTGCAGAAACGCACTCTCGGAGAAAGCGAATTTTACGCAAAAATACTTAAATGTCTGAAAAAGTAAGGTGCTGAAGATGGAATTTGACGAGATTTTGAAACCTTATTCCGATAAGCAGCGGGAGCTTATCATAAAAGCGCATGATGTAGCCGCACACGCGCATGAGGGACAGTTCCGCGAATCGGGCGAGCCGTATATCATCCATCCCGAAAACGTTGCGTACATTGTCGCAGGAATGGGACTTGACCACGAAACGGTATGCGCCGCACTTCTGCACGATGTCGTGGAGGATACCGAAATGACGCAGGAGGATGTCACTGTTCAGTTCGGCGAAAACATAAGCAACATCGTAAGCGGTGTAACGAAGCTGAATAAGATACAGTTCGCTTCAAAAGAAGAGGCACAGGCGGAAAATCTCAGGAAAATGCTACTTGCAATGTCGCGTGATATGCGAGTTATTCTTGTCAAGCTTGCCGACCGACTGCATAACATGCAAACGCTCAACAACTGCAAACGCGAAAAGCAACAGCGTATTGCAAAGGAAACGCTTGATATTTATGCTCCGCTTGCAAACCGTCTCGGTATCTATCAGATAAAATGGCAGCTTGAGGATCTGTGCCTTAAATATCTTGAGCCGGAAGCCTATCATTATATTGAAAATACCATCAACGCAGGCCGTGAACAGCGCGAGCAGGTCATTGACGAAATAATAGAGATCATCAAAACGAAACTTGCGGAAAACCGTGTAGCGGCAACAAAGGTCTATGGCAGACCAAAGCACTATTACAGCGTATATAAGAAAATGCGCCAGCAATCAAGCGATACGCTTGATAACATATACGATCTGAGCGCTGTGCGAATAATCCTTGCCGACGTGCGCTCCTGCTACGAGGCACTCGGTATAATGCACAGTGAGTTTACGCCGATGCCCGGCAGATTCAAGGATTATATAGCGATGCCGAAGGCAAATATGTATCAGTCACTTCATACAACGGTCATCGGCAAGGACGGCAAGCCTTTTGAGATACAGATACGAACGGTGCAGATGCACGATATCGCAGAATACGGTGTTGCCACGCACTGGAAATATAAAGAGGGGCTGACAGGCGGACTGACCAGCGGCGAAGAAAAGCTTTCGTGGTTGCGCCGTGTGATGAGCTATGAATACGACGCAAAGGACAGTGCCGAATTTCTCGATGCCGTTAAAACCGAGCTGTTCAACGATGAAGTATTCGTATTTACGCCAAAGGGTGATGTCAAAGGACTGCCGATGGGAGCTACTCCGCTTGATTTTGCGTACTCGGTACATTCGTCGATCGGTCACAGATGCATCGGTGCAAAGGTCAACGGCAGAATAGTGAACATCGACACAAAGCTCAAAAACGGTGATATCATTGAAATACTTACGGCTTCGGCGACTGCCGGACACGGTCCGAGCCGCGATTGGCTGAATATCGTTCATACAAATGAGGCAAAAAGCAAGATAAAAGCTTGGTTCAAGCGTGAATTGCGTGATGAGAATATCGAAAAGGGCAGAGATATGCTCGATAAGGAAGCCAGACGGCAAGGATATTCGCTTCCGTCACTCACACGGCAGGAATGGCTTGATCCGCTGTTCAACAAATATAAGCTTCAGTCAATGGATGATCTGTATGCTTCGATCGGTTACGGCGCACTGCGCGTACATCAGATATTGCCGAAGCTTGTCGAAGAATACAAAAAAACAGTACGTATTGAGGAAGCAACAAAGCCAAAGATCGAGAAAAAACGCGAAAAGTCAACTAACGGTGTTATTGTCAAGGGCGAAAGCAACATGCTGGTGCGCTTTGCAAAGTGTTGTTCGCCGGTACCGGGCGACGACATTGTCGGATATATAACGCGCGGGCGCGGTGTGTCGGTACACAGACGTGATTGCAGTAACCTCGGAGGCTTTGAACGCGAACGTGAGGTCTCCGTTGCATGGGATTTTGATGCAGATACAAGCTATGTAGCAAATATCCAGATGCATACCTATGACAGACAGGGAATAATCCTTGAGGTGTCAAATGCTGTGTATAACCGCAAGCTTGATATCGCATCACTCAATGTTTCTACACGCGACGGCATCGGTACGGTGAGCATCGGCGTGCGCATCACGGGCAGCGATCAGCTTGAATCCATCATCAGGGATTTCAGAAAGATACAGGGCGTGTTCGAAGTATACAGAATGAATAACTGACTGTATGCAGACAGTCAAGGATAACGGAAGGAAAGACAGATGAAAATCATTACCGTAAACGTCGGCAGCTTCGGCGTAAACTGCTATATCGTCTATAACGGCACGGAAGCGGCGTTGATAGACCCGGGCGCACAGTACGATAAAATAAAAGCAGTGCTTGCTTTAAACGGTCTGACTGCCAAAGCAGTGCTTCTTACACACGGACATTTCGATCATACCGGAGCTGTGGAAAATTTCAGACGTGACGGCGCAAGCGTGTGGATATCCAAAGCGGATGAGGTGATGCTGAACGATCCGATACTCAATGTTTCAAGATATTTCGGCATGGATTTTACGCCTACGCAAGCCGACTTCAATTATTCGGACGCATTGGATGTATGCGGTATGCATTTTGACGTTATCACTACGCCCGGGCATACGATGGGCGGAGTGTGCCTGTATGGCAGGGATGAAAAGGTACTGTTTTCGGGAGATACGCTTTTTTTATCAAGCGTCGGACGCTGTGATTTTCCCGGAAGTGATGGGCTGATGCTTATAAAAAGCATAAAAG
Source organism: Clostridia bacterium (assembly GCA_045601365.1). Lineage (GTDB taxonomy): Bacteria > Bacillota > Clostridia > Christensenellales > QALW01 > UMGS1322. The sequence continues at coordinate 11,453 of JAZRZN010000108.1, forward strand.
AAAAGCTGTTCACACTGCCGGGTGATACCGTCGTTTATCCCGGTCACAATTCGCCGACGACGATTCGCGACGAAATACTGTATAATCCTTTTGTGAGGTAAAATGAAGCTGAAAACAGATGATTTCTACAACGACATATCGGAAACGGTGCGGGCTTTTCAAGATGTTGATTCAATAGACCTTACCGATGCGGATGCCGATATGACGGTTTCGTATTCGGCATCAAACGGTATATTTACCGCCGTTGCCGAATACTCGGGGCAGACAGGTACATATTCCGATGCGCTCCAAAACGATAACGGAGTGGAGGATAAACGCATCATGCGCCGCGCCGCGAAGCTTGCCGTGTATAATGTGATGAAAAAAGTCACCGGCATCAGACTTCCGTGGGGCTCGCTTACGGGAATACGCCCCACAAAGCTTCTGCGTGACTTTTCGGGCGACGTGGATGCACTGAATAAAATATACGATCTGCCTCTTGAAAAGGGAAGATTACTTGAACGCATATGCGAAAATCAGGCGGAGTTTTTCATTCCCGATAAGAATGATATAGATATCTATATCGGAATACCGTTTTGCCGCACACGGTGCAGTTATTGCTCTTTTTCGTCAACGGATTCCACTAAGGGCGAAAAGCTCATGATACCGTATGTGGAAACACTGACACGGGAAATAAAGGAGTGCGCGGAGCTTGTTGAAAAGCTTAACAAGCGTGTTCGCTGTGTTTACATCGGCGGCGGTACGCCGACCGCATTAACAGAAGAGTTATTCGATATAATGCTTGAATGCACAAGTGAGCATTTTAAGCCGTCGCTTGAGTTTACCGTGGAAGCCGGGCGTCCTGATACCATAACGGAACACAAAATGCGTACGATGGAGAACTGCGGAGTAAAAAGAATAAGCATCAATCCGCAGAGCATGAATGCCGAAACGCTTCAAAAAATCGGCAGGAGCCATTCGCCGGAGGAAATAAAGACCTGTTTTGCGCTCGCACGGAGCATCGGCTTTGATACGGTGAATACAGACCTTATAGCGGGCTTGCCGGATGAAACACCGGAAATGTTCATGCACACGCTTTCGGATGTACTGTCGCTTTCACCCGAAAATGTCACCGTGCATACGCTTGCCCTGAAACGCGGCTCGCTGATGTTTGAAAAGGGCTTCAAGGCATCAAATGCCGCCGACGTTCAGAAAATGGTCGAAACGGCGCTTGATGTGCTTACGGCAGAGGGGTACGAGCCGTACTATCTTTACAGGCAAAAATACATGACGGGTAATTTCGAAAACATAGGCTATGCAAGGCGCGGACACACGGGGATATACAATATCGACATAATGGAGGAAACGACGGATATTCTCGCGCTCGGGTGCGGCGGCGTATCAAAACGCATTTACAGAGAAACCGACCTCATAGAGCGTGCATTCAATTTTAAGAGCATATATCAGTACAATGACGGCATCACTGAGGCAATGAAACGCAAATATGAGCTGTTTTGCGATAATTCTTATTGACCGCAAATGAAAAAAGACTTATAATTTATATCGAATATTTTATTGTTTATCGGGAGATCAATATGCTTACACAGGCACCAAAGGGAACAAAGGACGTAACACCGCACGATTCGTATAAGTGGCACTACGTAGAAAGAATAATGAAATCAGCCGCCGGCGTGAACGGCTACAGAGAAATACGCACTCCGGGCTTTGAGCATACGGAACTGTTTTTGCGCGGCGTAGGCGATACGACGGATGTCGTTCAGAAAGAAATGTACACCTTTAACGATAAGGGCGACAGAAGCATAACGCTCAAGCCCGAGGGAACGGCGGGCGCGGCGCGTGCGTTCATCGAGCATGGGATGTTCAATGAAGCGTTGCCGCTCAAAATGTTTTATTTTACACCGGTTTACCGCTATGAGAAGCCGCAGAGCGGCAGACTCAGAGAACATCATCAGTTCGGCGTGGAGGCGTTCGGCGGAAGTGAGCCGACGCTTGATGCCGAAATAATCATGCTCGGCTTTTCCGTGCTTCAAAAATGCGGGCTGACAGGACTTACGCTTAATATCAACAGCATCGGCTGTCCCGAGTGCCGCGCAAAATACAACGATGCGCTCAAGGAGTATTTCAAGGGCAAAAAGCTTTGCGAGACCTGCCAAAGCAGACTTGACCGCAATCCGATGCGTATACTTGACTGCAAGGACGTTGATTGCGGACGCGATGCCGAAAATGCCCCCATGATACTTGATTATATATGCGATGACTGCCGTAAGCACTTTGAAATGCTCAAAAAAATACTTACGGAGATGAATATTCCGTTCAAAGTCAATCCGCGTATAGTACGCGGGCTTGACTACTATACCAAGACCGTTTTTGAGATAATCGCACCCGTTGACGGCGGTGAGCTTACCGTTTGCGGCGGCGGCAGATATGACGGGCTTGTGCAGCAGCTCGGTGACAAGCAGGTATGCGGTATCGGCTTCGGCATGGGCATAGAGCGTTTGCTCATGCTTATGGAAAATCAGGGACTGTTGCCCGAAGCACCTGAGCTGTACAAGGTATATGTCGTATCAGGCGCATCCGAGGAGGAAAAGCTTGCTTCGTTCACGTTCACTCAGACGCTGCGTGATGCGGGCGTTGCCGCCGAATGCGATCACAATGCGCGTTCATTCAAGGCGCAGTTCAAGTATGCGGACAGGCTCGGCGTAAAATATACTGTCGTTATCGGCTCAAATGAGCTTGAAACGGGCAAATATGTTTTGAAAAACATGACCGACGGCACTCAGACAGAGCTTTCGCCGGAAGAAATTTTGAATATATTGAGGTAAAGATGTCATGGCAGAGGTTTTAGGCGGAACAAAAAGAACAATAATGTGCGGCGATGTACGTCCTGCACATATAGGTACACAACAGACCGTTATGGGCTGGGTACAGCGCAGGCGCGATGTCAGCGGCGGACTTGTATTCATGTGGATACGCGACAGAAGCGGTATCGTTCAGGCGGTATGGGACGGCTCAAAAAATAAGGAACTGCTTGATGCTATCGACGGCGTACGCAGTGAATATGTGCTTGCCGTGACGGGCAACGTCATCGCGCGTACACCCGAAAACATAAATAAAGACCTTGCGACCGGCGAGGTCGAAATAGAGGTCACTGCGGTCAAAGTGCTTTCCGAAGCCGCCGTAACGCCGTTTGAGGTAAACGACGAGGTGTCGGTAAACGAGGCACTTCGCTTCAGGTATCGTTATCTTGACCTGCGCAGACCGTCGATGCAGAAATACTTCATCATGCGCAGTCAGATCGCTTCAAGCGTAAGAAATTATCTGACAGACAACGGATTCTTGGAGATCGAAACGCCGATGCTCACAAAAAGCACTCCCGAAGGCGCACGCGATTACCTTGTGCCGAGCCGTGTACAGCCCGGAAAGTTTTTCGCGCTTCCGCAGTCGCCTCAGCTTTTCAAGCAACTTTTGATGGTTTCGGGCTTCGACAGATATTTCCAAATAGCGCGTTGTTTCCGCGATGAGGACCTTCGTGCCGACCGTCAGCCCGAATTTACGCAGATCGACCTTGAGATGTCGTTCGTCGAGGAAGACGATGTCATTGCAATGACCGAGGGCATGATCAAAAAGGTTTTCAAGGACATACTTAACATTGATATACAGCTTCCCCTGCGCCGCATGCGCTGGTGTGATGCGATGGAGGATTACGGCTCGGATAAGCCCGATCTCCGTTTCGGCATGAAAATAAAGAATATCTCGGAGCTTGTAGCCGATTGCGGCTTCTCCGTGTTCACCGATGCGATCAAAAACTACGGCAGTGTCCGTGCAATATGCGCGGAGGGCTGTGCGGATAAGTTCACTCGCAAGGATATAGATTCGCTTGCCGAGTTTGTAAAAACGTACCGCGCGAAAGGGCTTGTATGGATCGCCAAGACGGCTGACGGCTTCCGTTCGAGCGTAAACAAGTTCTTTACGCCGGAGGAATTTGAAAAAATCGCTTCGTTCGTCGGCGCGAAAACGGGCGACATGATATTTATTGTAGCCGATAAGAACAAGGTCGTGTTCGATAGCCTCGGTCAGCTTCGTCAGGAGGTCGCACGCAGAACGGGCATGATCCCCGAAAATACATACGAGCTTCTGTGGGTGACCGAATTCCCGCTGTTTGAGTATTCCGAGGAGGAAGGACGCTATGTTGCCGAGCATCATCCCTTTACCTCACCTATGGACGAAGACCTTGAAATTCTTGAACAGGATCCCGGTGCGGCACGAGCAAAGGCTTACGATATCGTGCTTAACGGCTTCGAGCTTGGCGGCGGAAGCATAAGGATACATTCTTCGGAAATACAGAACAGAATGTTCAAACTGCTCGGCTTTGAGCAGAGTGATATAGATGACCGCTTCGGCTTCCTTGTCGATGCGTTCAAATACGGCGCACCGCCTCACGGCGGCTTGGCTATCGGCTTTGACCGTCTCGCAATGCTGCTTTCGGGCGCGGACAATATCAAAGACGTTATAGCATTCCCGAAGATGCAGAATGCTTCGTGCCTGCTCACCGGCGCACCCGATGTTGTGGAGCAGAAACAGCTTGACGAGTTGTTTATCGAATCAACGGTCGAAGAGTGATTTTGTAAAGGTAAAAGGAAGTGAAAACAGTATGAAGCATAGGCTTGACCGCTTTTTTAAGCTTGCGGCGATAATCATTTGCCTTGCCGTACTGTTTTCTTTCTTATTTGTTTCGTTTGGCGCGCATCACGATTGCGTCGGTGAAAACTGCACTGTCTGCATGCTTATGGCTGTATGCCGCCATTTGAGCGAAACGGCAGTTTTGACATTTGCGGCATTTTATGTCGCGTCGTATCAGGTGGGTACATCTGTCGGCTCAGCCGCGCAAAAGCGCGGTATTGCCGATGCTACGCCGATTTCATTAAAAGTAAAGCTTTCAAATTGAGAATTATCCTATGCTATGCTTAAAGCATAGCCGCGCATGCGAATACCAATGAAACGTAACGGGTTTTCGCGATGCTTACGGATAATTCTGTTTATTTTTGGAGGTTTTTATGAAAAAAGTCATTTCTGTCATTTTAGTTCTTTTTATTTCACTGTGCGCATTTTCGGGATGCGGAGGCGCGTCGGATAAAAAATCCGATAAGCTTTCGGTAGTTGCCACGGTATTCCCGGAACACGATTGGGTTTCAAATATCGCGGGCGATACTGCCGATATAACGCTGTTACTTGATAACGGCGTCGATCTGCATAGTTATCAGCCCACAGCACAGGATATCGTTAAAATTTCTTCATGTGATCTGTTCATATATGTCGGCGGTGAGTCGGATGAATGGGCTGAGGATATCATTGCTTCACAGCATGTTAAAAACACGCTCAACCTGCTTGATGTCCTCGGAGAAAATGCCAAAAAAGAAGAGCCTGTCAACGGCGTAGCAGGTGAAGAAGACGAAGACGAGTACGACGAACATGTATGGCTTTCGATAAAAAATGCAAAGCTCATATGCTCGGCGATCGCAGACAAGCTTACGGAGCTTAAGCCCGAAAACGAGGCGATATATAAGCAAAACTTAAGCGGATATACGGATAAGCTTTCGGCACTTGATGCGAAATTTGCCGATATGACCGCGAATGCCGAGATCAGGACAGTTCTCTTTGCCGACCGCTTTCCGTTCAGGTATTTCGCGGATGATTACGGACTTGACTATTTTGCCGCATTCTCGGGTTGTTCCGCTGAAAGCGAGGCTTCATTTGAAACGGTGAAATTTTTGGCGGATAAGGTCGATGAGCTTCAGCTTCCTGCGATACTCACGCTTGAAAGCTCTGACGGTAAGATAGCTCAGACAGTGGCTTCAACATCGCAGAGCAAGGATATAAAAATACTTAAGGTCGATTCGATGCAGTCAACTACCTCAAGCGATATAGAAAACGGAACGACTTATCTCGGCATTATGGAAAACAACCTTGCGGTATTTACCGAAGCACTCGGCTGAAGGAGTACGAAATGGCATTGCTTACTTGCGAACATCTTTGTCTCGGTTACGATTCAAATGAAATAATACATGACCTGAATTTTTCCGTGAATACGGGCGATTATCTGTGCATAGTGGGCGAAAACGGCTCGGGAAAATCAACACTCATGCGTACATTGCTCGGACTTCAGGAACCGCTTTCGGGCAGAGTTACGGTGGATGACGGGCTTAAACAAAATGAGATCGGATATCTGCCACAGCAGACCGCAGTGCAAAAGGACTTTCCGGCAACGGTGTGGGAAGTAGTGCTGTCGGGCTGTCAAGGCGCATGCGGACTTCGCCCGTACTATACAACGGAAGAAAAACAACGGGCAAGGGAGAACATAAAGCGCATGGGCATAGAAAAGCTTGAACGCCGCTGTTACCGAGAGCTTTCGGGCGGACAGCAACAGCGCGTCCTGCTTGCACGCGCACTTTGTGCTACAAAAAAGATGCTTTTGCTTGATGAACCTGTTTCGGGACTCGATCCGTTCGTCACTCAAGATATGTATGAGCTTATCGCATCGCTCAATGCTTCGGGGATCACTGTTATAATGATCTCTCACGATATTGAAGCCGCACTTAAATATGCAACGCATGTGTTGCATATCGGAAAAAACGTATTTTTCGGTATCGCCGAAGAATACGGAAGCTTCGCCGAACGCACAAAAAAGGAGAAACGGCAATGACGGAACAGCTTGCTTTATATTTTGAATATCCGTTCGTGCGTTATGCACTTGTGGTCGGAGTGCTTATATCACTTTGTTCATCGCTTCTCGGTGTCACACTTGTGCTTAAACGGTTTTCGTTTATCGGCGACGGGCTTTCACATGTTGCATTCGGTGCGATGGCGGTAGCCGGTGTCGCCGGACTTACAAACGATATGCTCATCGTACTTCCCGTTACGGTAATATGCGCTGTCTTATTGCTACGGGGCGGCAGTAAATCAAAAATCAACGGTGATGCCGCCGTAGCAATGATCTCAGTCGGCGCACTTGCCGTCGGATATCTGCTCATGAATATTTTTTCAAAATCGTCTAATCTTTCGGGCGATGTCTGCTCGACGCTGTTCGGCTCTACGTCGATACTGACACTGTCGGTCACGGAGGTGTGGCTTTGTGTAATACTGTCGGTAGCGGTAATAGCATCGTTTTTGTTCTTCTATAATAAAATATTCTGCGTGACATTTGATGAAGCCTTTGCCCGTGCCACCGGAACGCAGGCAGGGATATATAATCTTGTGATAGCCGTGATAATTGCAGTGATAATCGTGCTTGCCATGAATCTTGTCGGCTCATTGCTGATATCGGCACTTGTTATTTTTCCTGCGCTGTCGTCCATGTGTGTTTTCAAGAGCTTCCGTGCGGTTACGGTTTCCTCGGCGGCTGTTTCGGTAGGCTGTTCAACAATCGGCATACTTGTTTCGATACTCGCGGGTACGCCCGTCGGCTCAACTATAGTGGCGGTGGATATCGCTGTATTCATAGTTTTTCGGATTTTGGGAAAACTGTTCAGGAGGTAAGAATATGAAAAAAATAATATGTGTTTTGTTTGTGTCGGTATTGTTGGTTTGTGCCGGATGCGGAGAGAATACCCCGGTGCAAGTACCTACGGCTTCACCGAAACCTGCGATATCGTCGGAAGCACCGTCATCAACGAAATCGCCTGATGCGGCACAAAAGGTCGATGTTGACCTGACAAAGCTCAGCAGTACGATGGTGTATTCCGAGGTCTACCAAATGATGACAAAGCCGTCGGACTACATGGGCAAGACCGTAAAAATGAAAGGTACATTTGCTATTTATCAGAACGGAAGCAAAAATTATTTCGCGTGCCTGATAGCTGATGCTACGGCGTGCTGTCAGCAAGGCATAGAGTTCGTGCTTAAGGGCGAACATAAATATCCCGACGATTATCCGAAGCTCGGAAGCAATATAACGGTCACGGGGGTTTTCGGCACATATTATGAGGGAGAAAGCATGTTCTGCCAGCTTTCGGATGCTGTTATGAACTGATATACATGAAATAAAATATCTGCTGATTATTCTTTGAATGTTCATAAATGTATAAAATGTAAATTTGCAAAACTGCTTTTGAAAGCGTTTGACATATTTATGATTTTATACGATAATTTAGGGACAAAGATGTGCAAAAGACGCAAAAATGCTTAAAATGCGTAATAATAGGAGGATAAAATGGCAGATATCATAAATGTGCGTGAAAGCAATTTCCGTACTGCCGTAGAAGCCGCCGATGCTTCTGTGCTTGTTGAGTTTTATGCCGATTGGGACGGAACAAGCCAAATGATACTTAAGGAGCTTGAACAGCTCGCATATGAGGAAAACGGCGTGACCGTTGCCAAGATCAACGTTGATGAAAACAATAATCTTGCCGAACGCTTCAATGTGAGCAGCTTGCCATGTACCATCCTTTTTGTGAAGGGCGAGCCTGAAAAAACGATCAACGGCTTCAGAACAAAGCAACAGCTTCAGGCACTGATAAATTCGTAATATATACGGCTTATAAAATTAAACTTTTTGACAAAATGCGGACTGCCTTAAATTATGCCGGCAGATCCAAAATTCCATGCGGCAGATCAAAAAATGAAATTAAAGTAACAAACTGACTTCGGTATCCGGAGTCGGTTTTGTTTTTATTAAATTTGCCTGCGGATGTAAAAACAGAGGTTGCAGAGCGTTACAATCGATCAGTGATAGAAAAATGTCCTTTGACAGAGCCACATAACTTCAATGTTTCAACTGCGAAATCCATGCGATCGGACAACAAAAAAGATATTTCGGAAAATCGGCATATGGTGGTGAATTTCTCGTAATGTTTAATGACATATCGCCTTTCTGATATCCGTTCCTCATACGCCGCAGGCGTATATCATCGCACAAAGTGCGATATCATATCGAAGATATATCATCCGTTACGCAAGGAACGGATATCATTGAAAAAGGACTTGCCTTTCGACAAGTCCTTTTTCATGTATAAGAACGACCAAACGTCGTATATTTAAGGTAAGAAATTACTTTTGTCGTTTAGTTCTTTTTCAAGAATATCCGCATATTTCTGAACGGATATCCCCAACGAGCACAACCATCTTTTCGTTTCAGGCAAATCCAAATAATCGGATGGATTGTGTCTGATTTGCAGTG
>JAZRZN010000109.1:0-1249 GCA_045601365.1 Clostridia bacterium
CTTAACAGACGCTTCCTTTGCAATGCGAAGCACAGAGGTTGTACCTGCAAATCCGCTTCCGATGTCATAAGCATTATCACCGCCGATTGCTGTTATGCAACCGCCGTCAATATAAATATTTGCCGTAGCGTTTTTAGCCGATGAGCCGATACCGGCACCGTTTGTACCGCCCAAAGCATAAAGTGCTCCCATACCTTTTATATGCAATTCGCCTGTGCCTTCGCCGCCTGTTTTGTCAAGAGCAGCACAGCCGTTTCCGCCTGCAAGCACATTTACGGAATTTTCGGCAAGGGTGATATTTACATTCGCTTTGATTCCGTTTTCTATAAACAGTGCAGGCTTTCCGTCCTCTGTCTCGATATTTACGCCGTCAAGTATAAAATTACGCTCCGAACTGCCTTTTACGATAATTCTGTCGGTTGTTGCTTTATTCGGATTTTTGTTTTTAACCGAAATGGGTGTTTTGGATGAACGAATATACAAAATTCCGTCTTTATAGTAATAGTCCGCACAAGGTACACCGCCCGTAACGGTGAAATCACCGGTATTGTAATTTGCATCGGGTGTAAATTCTCTGAAGGTTTGATATGTGTCATCATATTCATAAAATTTGTATGTATCGCCCGCTTGCACCGAGTGAATTTCTTTGGTTGCAAAAAGCTCGTATCCACGCTCTGTGCTTCCTATATCGTAATTGTCAAAATATATTTCTTCGTTATTGGGGTTTGAAATATGAATCGGAACTACTTCTCTCCCAAGCTCATTGTAAACCGTAATACATGAAATCGGTATATCAGGGGAATCGGTTACAGCCTCCACTTTTGCATAAGACCATATTTTGATTGATGAACCTCTTTTTTGCTCGGGAACACTTACTCCGCCGATTGCCGGAGCATTTTTTCCACCGACAACCCTTAAATTTCCGCCTCTTATTTCAATATTTCCGACTGCAAAATAATCACTATCTACTTTCCCCATTTTGCCACCGATACCTGAACAGTCATCGCCGCCGGTGGCTACAATATTTCCGCTTTCGATCACAATGTTTTCGACCGCACTTCCGTAGCTTGAGCCAATACCCGGAGCACGCAATCCCCCTGTTGCCCAAAGCTTGCCTTCACCGCGGATAGTAAGTGTACCTGTCTCGACCGGACGGTCAACAACATCAAGCTTTGAACCGGCATGTCCGCCATGCCCCTGGGTTACAAATTCCTGTGCACCTCCCTGTGATTTTTGAAGACCGGCCTGC
>JAZRZN010000110.1:0-3710 GCA_045601365.1 Clostridia bacterium
ATTGACCATGTAGATTATATAACCGTCATCGGGCACCAAACGGAAGCTGAATGTTCTGTAACATTTTAATGTTGTATCTCCCGTTATTTCCTCGCCGTCTGCGGTGAAGACCTTATATTTTTCCGGAAAGGCGAAATGCAGTTCAAAGCTTATATATTCCATAGCCGCTTCATAGTATTCATAGAACGCCGCCATAGCGTTTACGGCAAAGGTGTCTTTTTCGCTTGCACCGTCAAAACTGTGTGCCTTTACTACGGAATTGCAGTAAGCGAATACAGAGCCGGTCAAGGTGATTTCGCCGTTTATCGTAACCTCGATATCATCTGCAAGCTCGGTCGCTGTTATATCTTTAACAGATACGATATAGATTTTGTCCTTGTAAAGCTTGATTTCAACCTGTTTTGTTTCGCCCGTTACGGTATTTTGGGCAGTTGCAGTCGGCTTTACTCCGTTCTTTACAGTTACATAGTAGTTAAGAGCCGTAGCACTGTCAAAGTAAACCGTAGAGCCGTAGAGTGAGAGATTTTCCGAATTGCCGGTTACTTTAACGGAGTAATTTGCAAGGGCTTCTGTTGCTTTTTCAACATTGATATCAAACTCTCCGCCGAAAGGCTCCATTCTATCGTAGCCGTCGCCGGAATCTACAATATGAACATTCGTATGGATGCTTTCAAGATAAATCTGTGCATAGTAGCCGTAGTTTGCAATCTTACGGGCAAGCGCCGCCGCTTCTGTTCCGTATTTTTCGGGATTTCCGACAATTTTATCAATATAATCCTGGGCAGAATATTCCTGAACATATTCCACACCGTTATATGTAAATGTTGCCTTTACGGTCTCATTCATTTCAAGAGCGGTCAGCGGGGTCTGGAAATGATATTTCTTTTCTGTTTCGTTCCACTTTGCATCGGTGCCTTTCAGCGTAACGATCCTGCCGCCGATGTCAAAGGTCATTGTGCCGTTCTGCCTTGCTTCTTCGGTAAGATTCATATAGAAGTTGATGGAAATATCACTGCCCAAAGTCAGCGAAATGCCGGTGTAGGATATTCCGGTGATGATTTCGCCCTCGTTGTCGCATGCGGTATCGTATACGATTTTCTGATAACCGCAGCCGGAGCAGGTATAGGTGGTCTTGTTGCCCTCTGTCACGCCCTCGCCGAAGGTATGTGCACCGAAGCCGGAAACAAGGTCGGTATGCTCGCAGGTGGCATCGTGCCAATGGTGGGTAGGACTATTGCTCCACTCGTCCGAGAAGGTGTGCTCGTGTACAGGTTCATCGGGCGTATCGCCAATGCGGTTAAGTACCGCACCGTATATAAACATCTTCTGTGTCTTGCCGCTCTGCTCGTCAAAGAAAACTAACAGCTTACCCACGTCATAGCTTCCCGCGGGAATAACAATATCGGAACCGACAGCCACATTTTCTGCCAAAAGCTCTACTTCGATGCTCAAATATGTTTCTATGGTTTCATCTTCATCCACTTCATCGGATTTATCGGAAAACACGGGCTTTCCGTTCACAAAAGTCGTGGTGCTCCATGTCTCTGTACCGGTATTACCAATAATTTTCCTTTTCGCAGTACCGTTAGGATAAATTCTTACGATACAGATTTCGTCACTGTTAATTGTAAATGTGGCGGAAAACCCTGAGTCAGCAATGCCGCTGTAACTGCCCCCGACCTTGCCGAGTATATCACGCAGGGTGAGTGTGTCCGGCTCGTCGGGCTCTTCGACTTCCCTCGTATACTCCATATTGTCAAAGAACAGTTTTTGAGTCTTAGCGTTTTGCATATCGTAGAATAAGACGGCCAGTTCCTGCTCATCCTCTACCTCTGCCTTTAAGTAATAGCTTCCGGCGGGGACGGTAATTAGTCCTAAGATTTGTGTTTCTTCTTGGAGACATATTACTTCAGAATTCAAGATATCATTCACCGTGACTGAGTCGTCTGTCTCCATCGGGTCGCCGTATTCATCAGAGCCGGAAGAAGACCACGCCCCGGCTTCCCAGTGTTTCATGCCGTCGGCGTCATACTGCGTTTTTATTGCCCGACCCAGTTTTCCGTCGATGTTATTCGAAAAGCTCCGCGTTTCAAAACAGATTACGTTGTCCTCCACCGTAAATTCACCGTGTATCGTTAACCTACCAAAATCAGTGCTATCAAACGGCATGTCATAGCTGTACGTTCCGCCGACGGTGCCGAGTATATCCCGCAGGGTGAGGGTTTGGGGCGTACCGCCCTCCGCAAAGGCAGTAATTGCCGAAAGCGGAAGCATTCCCACGATTATCACGACCGCAAGCAATAAACTGATGATTTTCTTTTTCATACTCTTTTTACCTCGCTTTTGAAAAGTTTTAAGTTTTAAGATTTAAGTTTTAAGATTAAACTGTCAGCATTATTCTGTCGATTGATGCCGACAACTTAACACTTGATACTTGACACTTGATGCTTTTACCCGCCCGAGTGGGGCATTTGAATCACTCCACACCGAACGCAAAAAGGAGCGACAAACAAATACAGCAAAACTGCATTTTGGCGGACTTAATGTTGTGTGCTGTTTTACCAGCTTTGTGGGCTCTTTTTCCGTAAATATTTCGTAAAATGGGTATAGCTATCCCTACCTATAAATATACATATTAAGTATAGCATATTTTTACTTTGATTACAAGGACTTTTGATACTTTTCCCGCGGATTTACGAAACGGATTTATAAAACATTTTCTAAACTCATAATTATCATTTTCACAAACAACAAAGTCCCCTTTCAGAATCAAGATTCTTGACTCCAAAGGGGACTTTGCTTTATTGTCGATATCTGCATTCCCGTGTCACGAAATGGGATAAACTCCGGAATTACTTATGTATTAAAACAGGATTCTATTTACTGTTTATTCGTATTCGATTTTTTCTTCTTTTTCCTATACATCACCGTAACACCGACAGCTCCCGCAACCAGACCGATTACGATTACTATTAGAATAGGCAGGTTTTGGGCACTGAATACCGAAGCGACAAGGGAAGAAACCTGAACATAACTTTTAGGTGCCAAAAATGAGCTCTCTTTTGTCCACGGTGTCAGCTTGATGCCGTCGATTTCCTTTATTGTTTCTGTATATTCTGTGAGTTGGTTGGCTTTAGCGTCAGACAGCGTAGTAAATTTGGTGATGGGTGCTTTAGAATCTTCGGTCAATTTATTTCCCGTGCCGAGAGCATTTGAGGCACTGCCTGCTTTCTTATAGTAAATATGATCGACCGAAACCTTATCGGCTTTTTGATTATTGCCGACAGCAAATCCCGAATCTTTGGATACACCTACCGCACAGTTTGTAAAACAGTTGCTGATAGTCATAGTATTGATTTCGCTGTTTATAAATCCGACAAGTCCGCCGTGCTCGTAACCGCCGCCTTTAGTGTATTCCGCAGTACTGCCGCCGCTTGCACAGTTTACGATCATCGGGTCGCCGTACATAACACAGCCTACAAGTCCGCCGACCGCTTTATCGCCGGTAACCTTACCCGTGAATACGCAGTTGATGAGTTTGCCGTCTGTGACAACGCCGCCAACGATACCGCCGGTAGAGGTCCAACTGCTGTTCTTCACCAAACTTTCCATACGGCAATTGGATACCGTACTCTGGTTCAGCAAACCGACAACGCCGCCGACATTTGTATCCGTTCCCGTAACATCGGCAGTAACAAGGCAGTTATCAA
>JAZRZN010000111.1:0-23831 GCA_045601365.1 Clostridia bacterium
AAGAATGTGCCGGGTAGCAGATTTTGCGGTAGGCGAGGCAAAAACGCAGTGAATACAGGAAGTATTCACGAGTATTTTAACGAAGCATAGCGGAAAATCCGCCCCGTCACATCGGTGTTCGTATGCGTGCGCTATGCTATAGCATAAGAGAGTCGAACCCCGAAGCCGAAAACGGCTGTTTTTTGCAATCTTCATACCGTAAGACACGGTAAAAAACAAGTTGCCCGACATCCTGCTTTTTGTTTACTGATTTCATATCTCGCATCCAACCACTTGGAAGCCGTTTTCCTTATCGTATTTTACCGTTGCAATGGCGAGATTTTCGATATCTGCCCAGAAACCGCCAAACGATGCTTCTTTGATCTCATCGCGGATCGGGCGGATGATTTCGTTCACCCTATCGAGATACGGCTGAAGAAGATTGAAATCGTTATGCTCCCATTCAAATCCGGAAATACAGAGTTCTTCGGGACCTTCCGCATCTTCTCTGATTTCATCATCCCACTGTTTTACGTATTCACGGTCGTTTTCACTTACCATTTCATTGGTCAAATCGCTGATCTGACGATAGATATCAGGATATTTCAGCTTATCGAAACGGATTTTTATCGACGCGGCATTGTAGCAGCAATCTAATCGCCAATCATCGAATCCCTTTGCGACGATATCGTGAGTTGCGGCGGCATCATAATCCAGTGTCATGTTGCCGTCCATCTGTACATTGTACCAGACTTCACCGCTGCACGTACTAAAAGCGACTTCCGAATAGTAGAACTTTGTATCGCTGCTCAGTTGTTCAAGAACGGTAGCGATCTGCGGCGACAGCGACCAGATCTGCCCATACTGCTCCGCGAAAAATTTCTCCGCTGACGCTAAACGCTCTTTCAATGCGTCCAATTCCGCAACCGATGACACCTTGATCTCCTCATCGCCGATAGCAAACGTAACGGAAGCATCAATGTCATACCCGATTTCCTGCAGCTCTTCCGGGGTAAACACGTTATCCTCGATAATGGCACGGTAGGTGTTGAAGACCTTTTCAAAGTCTTCACGGTTTTTGGCGGAAAGCATAAGACAAGAATGCAAATCATGGATGTTCATAACAAATACCTCTTTTCTTTTTTTGATCTCTTCGATCTTCGTACCTGTATATTATCACATTATAAGTCCCATATTTGGTACTATGGAAATATTTTTTTATTTTTTTCGGTTCAACGACCGAAAAAATTGAATATTTGACGGTAACGATCCGAAAAACCTGCAATATAATCCGGCATTTGAAGCTTCCGTTATCAAATGATAAGTGCCGTACATAAAAAAGCAGAGACAACACAGCGTCTCTGCTTTCTGTTTGTTTTAACGGGTCGTTATTCCTCATCGCCGTTTATCAGCAACGTAACATATTCCGTATTGACCTTCGGCATCGACTTGCCTACAACGACCTCGCCTGCGGATATTTTTTCCTTAAGCTCCGAATACTCTTCTACGCCGAAGCCGCTGAACAGCCACAGACTTTCCGCATCGGGCAGGTAGATATAATTACCGTTCTGCAAGCCGAAATACACTGTCTGTCCGCCGAGCTGAGTATCCCAAGAGCCTGCGAGCATCATTTCAAGCGTTGCTTCGACCGCCTCACGCAAGCCCTTCATGGCACTTGTCATAAAAGGATTATAATCATAGCCTGCACCGATATAAGATTGGTCGGTATTTGTACCTATCGTGTAGCCGAAATGCTTTACGGCACGTTCGGTGCATTGTTGTACGAAAATATCATCTCCCGATGTCATTACTATTTCCGTACCTTCAGAATACCATTTTTCGCACAGATCTATCGCCTGATCCTCACTGTCGAAATCCGAGGCATAGCCGATTTTGATTTCTATCTGAGTTTCGGTCTCTATCGCCGCATCATTTGCTCCCTGAAGGAAACCCGCACAATAGCTTTGATACGTTTCGGTATCGTGCGCACCGATGTAGCCGAGCTTTGTGAAACCGTCCCTTACGGCAGCATAGCCTGCCATATATGCGCCCTGCTCCTGCCGGAACATTATGCAATGCGTGTTTTTCTCAAGCTTACCGACACCCGCCGCCGAAACATCTATAAGCACGGTCTTTACATTCGGATATTTGACCTGCATTTCGGCAACGGTGTTGGCGAATGCATCGCCCATGCAGATGACAACTTCCGCCCCGTCGTTGACAGCGGTCTCAAATTGCACCTTTATAGCTTCATCGGTTATTTCCTCAGGCTTATAGTATTTGTATTCGATACCGCTTGCGTCACCGCACGAAACGATGCCTTCCCACAGTGCGGCGTTGTTAAAGTCAAGCTCAAGCTCTATGTCACCGGTGATGAGTGCCATTTTGCTTATCGGCTCGCTTATGCCGGTTTCATCGTTGCGCTTGCATCCGGCACAGACAAGCAGTACAATGCATATCATGCATGCAAGTATTTTTTTAACCATTTATCTTTTTTACCTTTACCGCTACCCAGATGTCTGTCAGTCCTTCAACAAGGAGCATTATGCCCACGATGAGAGCCAACGATCTGATAGCCTGATTTTTGAGGATTATAAGCACAAGCCCGGCAAGAACCGTAAGTATTGCTATTACGAGTGCTATCGGCCAATACTTATAATTATGTTTTTTGAGGAGATGCGTATTCTGGAAATCAAGTATACCGTGATATAGGATTATTATACCGAATGCCACTGCAACGAGATTTTCAAGCATCGACGGCTTGCATATTATATAGATGCCTATTGCGCACAGAACAAGCCCCGAAAGCAATTCAAAACGGTTTGCCGCCTGCGGCGCACGAACATATTTGATTATTCCGACAAGACCTATCAGTGCCGCCGCAAGTCCGAACAGAATGCACACTATGTCTATCGCAACCGAATGGAAAACCGTGATCAGTATTCCGAGAACGACCGTCACAACGGCAGATGTGATGTAATCCTCCCATATTTTTTTGAAGAAATTCTTCATAAGCTCACGCTCCTTGCTTTTTTGAAGCTTTTTGTCTTTTTTTATTATAAACGATAGAATACAAAATGTCAATGTAATATTTTTGTAATAATCGCAGGATTTTTATTTTTTCTTTCTGTTGCATTTTTTGCGGTAATGATTTATAATTGTTTGCGATAATATTTAATTTACCGATGCAGTTTGGTACTGCCGAAAGAAAGGAAACAACATGGATATAAGCAAGATAGACAAGAATTTTGAGCTTCCGACATTCGATGACTTCGGTGATATCGAATGGCACAGCATAAAAGAAGCACCGATACAGCTTTACGGTGTGATGATCGAAAACGGACATTACACACGCATGCCTGACGCAGTGGCAAAAAGCGTCAGCGCGGGTGTCGCTTCTCTTGCGCCCTGCACGGCAGGCGGACGCGCGAGATTTTCCACGGATTCGCCCTTTGTGGCGTTGTGGGCTGAACTGCCGGAATACGGATATATGCCGCACATCACTACTATCGGGCACATGGGCTTCGATCTTTACCTTGATAACACCTTTATATTTTCATACGCGCCCAATATCATGACCAAGAAAATGGAGGGTATCTCGGATTTTTCGAACAGACGCTGGTTTGACGGGAAATCGCATTGCTTCACACTGCATCTGCCGCTGTACAGCGGTATCAACGATGCATTCATCGGTATCAAAAAGGGCAGTAAGCTTGATTGCGGCGCACCGTATAAAGATATTGCCCCGATAGTTTATTACGGTTCTTCCATAACGCAGGGCGGCTGCGCTTCGCGTCCCGGAGCATGCTATCAGAACATCATTACGCGCCGCACGAATATTGACCATATCAATCTCGGCTTTTCGGGAAATGCCAAGGGCGAGGATGCGATGGCGAACTATATCGCAGGGCTTGATATGAGCGTTTTCGTATATGATTACGATCACAATGCCGATTCTGTCGAGTGGCTTGAAAAGACCCACAGCAGATTTTTCAGGATCATCCGCGATGCAAAGCCCGATGTGCCGGTAATATTCATTTCACGCCCGATGCAGGGCGGCGAATTTGCCAACGACGAGCGCAAGCAGGTCATTTATAACACATATAAAACGGCACTTGACAACGGTGATAAAAATGTACGTTTTATCGACGGCTCAACGCTGTTTGAGGGGCTCGGCTATGAGGATTGCACCGTGGATTACATCCATCCGACGGATCTCGGCTTCTTCGGCATGGCAAACAAAATAGGCGCGGTCATAGATGAATTTATTTAATGTATGCTGAAGCCGGAATCGCAAGATCAGGGGCTGTTAAAAAAGTCCCGAGAATAGTGCAGAGACGAAAGCTGAAAAAGCAATCGTCTCTGTTTCGTTATTCATGGATTGCCACGCATCCTGCGGATGCTCGCAATGACACGATATATAAAGATATAAAACACACTGTACTTTCCTGCCACCCGCTTCGCACTTGCGGAACGGTCAAGACCGTTCACTACGGTGTCACGCAGTATAAAAAGAGATTTTTTAACAGCGCCTTTTTCTGCCGACGGCGTGTCGGCAGTTATTCGGCAGACATTATTTAAGCTTATACACCGCGACCTTTGTCAGTTCACGGTCTCCGCCGTCATCTGTAAACAGCTCTCTTTCATATCGAAATCCTTTGTTTTGAAGGCAGATATCCAATATGCACAAGTATATCCCGATATCTATTCGATTGAAATACGATACGGCGGAGGTCGGCATTATACCTCTTTTCCCGGGTTTTTTATACCTAAAAACCGTAAGCGTACCGTCCCGATTTTCAACATACCACGGTTGTGTGTTGCATGCACTCGGCGCAAAGCGGGCGATATCGGCAACGCCGAGTCCGTCGCCCGACCATACCTCATCAAGCGGCTTTCGCTTTGATGTAAACATATCTTTTCTGTATTTCGTTTTATCGGTCACTTTGTGTACTGCGATCATTATTACATAATCCATGCCGTTATATACCGGTTCATCGGGCTTACCGATGCCGAACCACAGTGTGCCGATATCATTTTCCACAAGATACAGATCGAGCTGTTCGCCGATATATCCGGCATTCATCAAATAATTCGTTTTTTTCTCGCTGTATATAAGAATGCAATATTCGGCATCGCGCTTGAAATTTACCCTGTCCGACGGAACTATCCGTATATCGGTCTTTATGTCGGGGCAGAGGCTCTCAAAACCGCCGTACGCCCTTTTGATGCCGTCAAGCTCATCTTGTGAGATATGTTCATCTCCCACGCCCCTGAACAAATGGAACGATTTTCTCCTGAATATCGCTTCGTAATATCGGTTTATCATTTTCTGCTCCTTTTTCACATGTCTTTCAGCCCTTGAACGCACTCGGAGAAACGCCTACGGTGCGTGCGAACGCATGGCTGAAAGAATAAATATCATTGAATCCCACACATTTTGCCACATCTCCGACCGTATTTGCCGAATTAAGCAACAGATCCTTTGCTTTCTCCATCCGCCGATCCGTAATATACCGCGAGACCGGCATACCGTACAGGCGGTGAAAGTATCTGTTGAGCGTCACAGTCGTTGTACCGCATGCGTCGGCAAGCTCTGCCACCGTCAGACAGGGATCGGAGAGCCGTTTTCTTATCAGCTCCATTGCAGGCGCGATACGGTCGTATCTGTCGGGGCGCGAGGCATCGCGCTCGGCGCGGCGAAGCTCGGTCAAAATAGTATAAAGTATTCCTATGCTCTCCATCATCCAATCGGGGCTTCTCATTTCGAATTTTTCCGAAATACGGGCAAACAGTACCATCAGCCTGCCTGCGTTTTTATGGCGGCGCTCCAACAAAAAGCCGTCGTCCTGTGTTGTAAAATCCAATGTGATATAGCTGACGGGCATTTCGGAAGCCGTTTCTGCGATATCGACGCTTCCGGCGCGGATGAAAAGCACATCGCCGCACGACAGCATCACCGTTTCGCCGCCGCAACGGTAGCGCATGACGCCCTCCGTGATCATCGCAAGCGAATGCTTTGTGCGCGGTGCTGAAGGAATATACGGATGTCCCTTTGTCAGCGTATCGTACGCGGCTCTGCTGATCTTTGTAATAATTATCGGAGCGTCCATGATTCCCGACCTCTTTCATGCTTTTACTGTCATATCCGATTGTAGCATATCGCTTTTTTTATTGCAACACGCATCGGCAATGTTCATATTTTATTTACATATTTTGTTCGATACAGACAAATCGTTTTCGCTTTGAGCATTTCATATTTCCGCATTATGATATACAATACACAGTATATCCGAATATCCGGGAGGTGCTTTATGGAATTTAAGGCTTTGCGTGACGAGCTTTCGTCATTTTACAAAAATGAGCTTGGCGGACTTCATGCCGCGTGCGCGGAACGCTGTCAAAATGCACTTGACGGCAATATCTCCGACGCGCTTCCGGCTATAGAACAAAAAGCGATGCAATACGGTATCATTGCCGAAAATCTTACGCCGGTACTGTACCGCAATACGGATTTCTTTGCCGAAGTATGCGCGCTTGGCGCAATAGAATCCCCGAATACTCCGGGCGTGTGGACATATAAAAAGAATCTTGCCGCGTACCGCGAAAGAAACGCTTCCGTGCTTAAAGAAAAAAACACCTGCGGAGATGATCTGCTGTATATGTTTTGCGGCGAATTCGGTGACGAAATGTATCATTTTGCCTTTGAAAACGAAAAGATACTCCGCATGGGTTTTGGGGGCATATACGAAACGGTCTGCGCGCGCCTGACCGAGACAAATCTGACGCAGGAGCAAGCCGCATGGCTGTCGGCGCTGCAAAGCGGACTGCTTGCCGTCAAGCGCGTCGCCGAACGCTTTTCCGAATATGCAGCGTCAATGGCGAAAAAATGCAGTGACGGCGATAAAGCGCATTATGAGCGCATCGCATCGCTTGCCGCCCGTATCCCGTGGGAAGCCCCCGAAACGTTTTTTGAAGCGTTTGAGACAGTCGCATTCATCCAAAGCGTCATTCCCGCGCTTGAGGGCGGCGGGCTGTATTCCGTCGGGCGGCTCGATGTCCTGCTTTATGATTTTTACCGCCGCGATATCAGCTCCGGGCGGCTGACACAGGCTGATGCATACAGATATATTTGCGAATTTCTGCTTTTATACGATCTTCGCATACCGCACGACATGCCGGAACAGCGCGATTCTCTCGTCAACGCCGTATATACTCTCGGCGGTTGCGATGAGGACGGCAAGCCCGTTTTCAACGAGCTGACGGAGCTGTTCCTGCAAGCGGACCTTGAGCAGGATATAATTTATCCCAAAATCAAATGCCGTTTCTGCGCGTCTTCGCCAAAGGCGTATCTGGATAGGATAAACAAAACGTTGGCAAGCGGTAAATCCACACTTATATATATAAACGACGATGCACTTATACCCGCGTTTCTGCGTGCCGGCGTGAATGAGCGCGATGCCCGCGGATATTCGGTGCTTGGCTGTTGGGAGCCTGTTATCCCCGGATGCTCAAATGAGCATTGCGCGTATATGTCGCTTATAAAAATATTTGAGCATTCCGTTTACGGCGGCTTAAAAAAAGACGAACTGCCGTTTTCCGTAAAGCCGCTCGCGGGCTTAAAGAGCTTTGATGAGGTGCTTTCGGTGACGCTTGATAATATCCGTGCCGTCATGGATTCGCGTGCGCGTGTCGCGGTGACGGCGCGTCGCCATTGGAGCAAGACCGATCCGCATCTCCTGCTTTCCTCGACGCTTGACGATTGCATCGGTCGCGGACGCGATATTACAGATGGCGGTGCGCGGTATAATTTCGATGAAATAATCTGCGCGGGCTTGCCGAATGTAATAGATTCATTGCTCGTAATAAAGGAGCTGTGCTTTGAAAAGAAAAAATATCGGCTCGATGAATTGCTTGATACCGTGAGGAATAATTGGGATGATGACACCGCGCGTTCGGATGCGCTTTCATGTCATTTTTACGGCGACGAATCGAAAGAAAGCAGTTCAGTCGCAAAGCTTGTGACCGACAGCATCGCCGCACATGCCCAAAAGCTTCCGTCGCTTTGGGGTGGGCGCGTCACCGTCGGCTATATGCTGTTCATGGAGATGTATTGGTGGGCAAAAGGACTGCGTGCAACGCCGGACGGACGGCGCAACGGTGATTATTTTTCGCGCGGGCTCACACCGTCGGAGCTTCACAGGATAAGCTCTGTCACAGCCGCGATAAACACCTGCCGTTTTATCGACGGCGCGGGCATAGCGGCGAACAGCGTGCTTAATCTTACGCTTCCGTATACGGATGCGCCGCCCGAGGTTTGGGAAGCACTCGTGCGCCAAGCCGCCGCTACGGGCGCGGGCGCGTTACAGCTCAACTGCGCAACGCGTGAAGAATTGCTTGATGCAAAAATACACCCGGAGCGTCACAAATCGCTTATTGTCCGCGTTTGCGGATATTCGGCACGCTTCACAAGCCTGCCGGATCACGTTCAGGATGAATTTTTGAACAGAAATATTTTTTCGTAAAAAGAAAGGGAGATAGTATGATGATAAGAGGAACTAAAGCGCTTATAACGGGCGGCAGCCGCGGCATCGGACGCGAGATAGCAAGTCGCCTTACCGATGCGGGCGTAAAGACAGTGATAACGGGCAGACGTGAGGAGACGCTGAAAAAAACAGCCGAAGAGATCGGTGCGGATTATCTTGTCTGGGATATTGCCGATATCTCCGTCATGCGTGAAAATTTCGAACGTGCAAAAGATATGCTCGGCGGACTTGATATCGCCGTCAGCAACGCCGGCGTACTGACTCCGCGTCACGAGTGGGGCATGGACATGCTCAAGCTCACCGAGGACGAATGGGACAACGTAATGGATATAAACCTTAAAGCATCATACTTTTTTATGCAGACTGCCGTAAGATATTTTTACGAAAACGGGATAGCGGGAAATCTTCTCAATATCGCAAGTGTTGCGGCAACAGAGCCGTTTTACGGTCCGTATGCCGCGTCAAAGGGCGGATCGTCGGGGTGGAGCGCAAGCTTTATCCCGTGCTTTTCGGCATGCGGGATAATGGTGCGGATGAATATTTGGGATTGACTTTGTTACTCGAATCCGTTACAATATTAGGTATATGATAAGGGTAATGACCCGCAAGGAGAAAAAGCATGAAAAATACAACTGTCGCCGCATATTATTTTCCGCAGTGGCATCACGATCCATTGCACACACAAAGTCCGGATTGGTCGGAGTGGGACACGCTGAAAAAGGCAGTTCCCCGTTTCCCCGGTCACAATCAGCCCAAAGTGCCGGTATGGGGATATTTGGACGAATCCAAGCCCGAAACGAGTGAAATTCAAATCAATGCCGCCGCAGACGCCGGTATTGATGTGTTCATTTACGATTGGTATTGGGATATGATGGGCAAAAACACCGGCAAATTCCTTCATTCGGCGCTTGAAAAAGGCTTTTTGCATGCTCCGAACCGCAATCGCATGAAGTTCGGACTGATGTGGTGTAATCACAACGAGGTTGACCGTGAACGTTGGGAGACGATGACCGATGAGATCGTTGACCGCTATTTCCCTTGCCCGGAGTATTGGGAGATCGACGGCAAAAAATACTTTTCGATCTATCAGCTCTACACTTTGATAGAAGGCTTGGGCGGTGTTGAACAGACACTTGACGCGATTCGTTCGTTCCGCGAAAAAGCGGCGAAAAAAGGATATGATATCCACCTCAATTTCGTACAGTGGGGACTGCAAAAGACCGAGACGATCGGACCCGATCAGGCGGCTATGGTATCGCGCCTCGGCGCAGACAGCGTGACATCGTATGTGTGGATACACGATTTTATTCCCGACGCGCCGCTGTATGCCCCTTATTCCGAATGGCGCGACGGTGCGACTCCGGTATGGGATAAATATGATAAGATGTTTCCCGATTACTTCCCGAATGTGTCAATGGGCTGGGATTCAAGCGGACGTTTCGACCCCGAAAAGGAATATGAGATCGACCACAACGGCTATTTCTGCACCATAATGAGCGACAATACGCCGGATGAGTTTAAGATCGCGCTTGAGCGTTGCCGTAACTTTATGGCTTCGTCGCGCGCAAAGCACAAGGTCGTGACGCTGTATGCGTGGAACGAGTGGACGGAGGGCGGATATTTAGAGCCCGAAATGCGCTACGGCACCGCCTATCTCGATGCCATACACGATGTGTTCGGATGATCCGATACATGATTCTGCCACTTGAAACCGCAAGCTGACGCTGTCACCTTGACCGCTGTTTGCTTTTTTGAAAAAGCGTGGCAAAAAAATCATTTGCAAATATTCAGAGATAACGGGATTTCTTTATGAAAATACTTAAAACGATATCAATTATTTTAATGTGCCTGATGCTTGCATGCTCAACTGTGTATGCCGAGGATGAAAGAGAGATAATTCCGGCGACGGATGAAAACATCGTCTATACGGGACGCTGGAGCGAAAACGACAAAGGCGTGATGTGCGGAACATTCGAATGCTCGGCGGCGCTCCGCTTCACGGGTACTTCAATAGGCACAAAGGGCGGAAGCGGCAATATTTTCGTTTCAGTAGACGGCAGTGAACCCAAATCCGTATCACTTCCGCTGAGAACGATCGCAAAAGACCTTAACGACGGCGAGCATGTTTTGCGCATCTATGCGGCGGCGCAGACGGCTTTCCCGAAAATAGCATCGTTCACGCTTGATAAGGGCGCGAAGATACTTCCGTTCGGCGAGCATACGACAATAGAGTTCATCGGCGATTCGATACTTGAGGGCTATGTTGAGCCGGGCAACAACAGTGTGATAAATACCTACGGTCATATCGTTGCCGAGCATTTCGGATGGGAGCGCAATACCGTTGCATTCGGCGGAATAACGCTTACCGCGGGCTACGGCAATCCCGACAGCCGCGGCATGATAAACAGATACTTCCTTGATAAGGAATTTGTAAGCGGCAAGGATGAGCCCGGTGAATGGGATACCTCAAAATTTACGCCCGATGTGATAGTCATCAATCTCGGCACTAACGATAACGGCGTAAGCGACACCGAATTTGCGCTTGCGTACTCGGATTTCGTCCGCAAGCTGCGCGACGCTTACACAAGCCCGATATTCATCATGAAGCCGTTGCAGGGCAGAAAATCAAATGCGATAGACACCGCTGAAAAGCTTATCAATGCGGAAAATGTATTTTTCATTGATTCGGGCGCGTGGGATATCAGCATGTCGGCGGATAATCTGCATCCAAGCGTTGACGGACACAAGCAGATGGCTGAAAAGCTGATAGCCGAATTAGAGAAATATCTTGATAAAAGCGGAAAGCTCAAGCCGACCGAAACCCCGTCGCCGTCGGAAGCTCCCGCCCCCGACAGCACAAATGATGCAAATAAAGGTTCTGACGGAAAATCGGACGATAACAAAAACGGTTCGGGGTCAAACGGCTCAAATATACTTGTTCCGATCATTTGTGTATCTGTTGCGGTGATCGTTATAGCGGCAGTCATAATAATCATAATAAAAAAGAAAAGAAATAACATTTAAGTAAGGAGACGGTACTATGGGACTTATCAAAGCAGGTATAGGCGCACTCGGAGGCACTCTTGCGGATCAGTGGAAGGAGTTTTTCTACTGCGAAGCAATGGATAAAGAGGTTCTTGCGGTAAAGGGCAAAAAGAAGATTTCGGGACGCTCATCCAACACAAAAGGCAATGACAACATAATTTCAAACGGTTCGGGTATCGCGGTAGCCGACGGTCAGTGCATGCTCATAGTTGAGCAGGGCAAGGTCGTTGAGGTCTGCGCAGAGCCGGGCGAATACACTTTTGACAGATCCACCGAGCCGAGTATATTTGCGGGCTCGCTCGGCAAAAGCATTCTTGAGACCTTCAAGACCATCGGCAAACGCTTCACCTACGGCGGTGATACCGGCAAGGATCAGCGAGTGTACTATTTCAACACAAAGGAGCTTATCGACAACAAGTTCGGCACGGCGAATCCCGTTCCGTTCCGCGTGGTAGACAGAAAAATAGGGCTTGATATCGACGTTTCGCTCCGTTGCAACGGCGTATATTCCTATAAGATCGCCGATCCGCTTCTGTTCTACACGAATGTTTGCGGCAACTTTACCGATGAATATACACGCGATCAGATAGATAATCAGTTAAAAACCGAATTTATAAGTGCGCTTCAGCCGGCGCTCGCAAAGCTCTCGGATATGGAGATGCGTCCCAACCAGATAGTAGCGCACAATACCGAGCTTGAAAGCGCTATGAACGAAGCGCTTTCGCAGAAGTGGAGCGAGCTTCGCGGACTTAAGATAGTTACGGTGGCGCTCGGTTCGGTAACGCTTCCCGACGAGGATGCGGAGCTTATCAAGCAGGCACAGCGCACGGCGATCATGCGCGATCCCACCATGGCGGCGGCTACGCTTGTTGGTGCGCAGGCTGATGCGATGAAGGCGGCGGCGTCAAACAGCGGCGGCGCGATGACCGGCTTCATGGGTATGGGAATGGCAATGAATGCAGGCGGCACGAACGCGCAGAGCCTTTTCGGCATGGGCGCACAAAACGCTCAGCAATCACAGAACACTCAACAGACGCAGAACGCGCAGGAACAGTGGAAATGTGCGTGCGGCGCGACGGTAACGGGCAATTTCTGCACCGAGTGCGGCGCAAAGAAGCCCGATGGTTGGGTATGCGCATGCGGTCACACCAACAAGGGCAAATTCTGCTCCGAATGCGGCGCGAAAAAGCCCGAGGGCGCACCTCTGTACAAGTGCGACAAATGCGGCTGGGAGCCCGACGATCCCAAAAATCCGCCGAAATTCTGCCCTCAGTGCGGCGATAAATTTGACGATAACGATATTAAGTGAGTGATCCCGGTACATGGATAATCTTGAATATAAATGTCCCTGTTGCGGCGGCGCAATAGAGTTCGATGCGAATCTGCAAAAGCTCAAATGCCCGTACTGCGATACGGAATTTGAGCCGGATGCTCTTAAGGTATACGACGAGGACTTAAAGACCGACGGTGAAGATTCCGAGGAATGGAAGGAAACGGCAGGCGGTCAGTGGCAGGAGGGCGAAGCGGATTCGGTCATCGTATTCACATGTCAGTCGTGCGGCGGCGAGATAATCGGCGATAAGAACACCGCCGCCACATCGTGTCCATACTGCGGCAATCCGCAGATAATCACGTCCCGGCTTTCCGGCGCACTCAAGCCCGATTTCGTCATTCCGTTCAAAAAAGACAAAAAAGCGGCGGTCGAAGCATACAAACAGCATATCAAGGGCAAAAAGCTGTTGCCGAAGATTTTTAAGGACGAAAATCACATAGACGAAATAAAAGGAATATATGTCCCGTTCTGGCTGTTCGATGCCGATGTGACCGCAAACATGCGCTACAAGGCAAGTACCGTGCGCGCATGGAGGGATTCACATTACGAATACACCGAGACATGCTTTTTCTCCGTTCTGCGCGGCGGAAATCTTTCGTTCCGCAACGTTCCCGCGGACGGCTCTTTCCGTATGGCGGACGATCTTATGGAATCTATAGAACCGTTTGATTTCTCCGAGGCGGTCGATTTTCAAACCGCGTATCTGTCGGGCTTCTTTGCCGACAAATACGACGTTACCGCCGCCGAAAGCATCGAACGCGCAAATAAGCGCATACGCACCGGCACCGAAGACGAGCTTCGCAATACGGTCGAGGGCTATGCGACGGTACGCACGGAATCAAGCTCGGTAAACATATCCAACGGCAAGACAAAATATGCACTCTACCCCGTCTGGCTTCTCAATACGACCTACAAGGATCAGAAATTTGTTTTTGCAATGAACGGTCAGACCGGCAAATTCGTCGGCGACCTCCCGCTTGATAAGGGCTTATACGCAAAATGGCTGTTCTCGCTCACGGGCATACTCGGCGCGATAATATTTATTATCGCCATGCTCGTTTGGTTTTTTTAGGGAGGTGCCTGAATGAAACGTATTTTTGCACTTCTTTTGATGCTTTCCGTACTGTTTGTTTCCGTCAGTGCAAGTCCGGCAAAGCTCATCGACAACGCCGATCTGCTTGATGAAGATGATTTTATTGCTGTTCAATCAGAGCTTGAGAATGAACGCGATTTTGATATAGTTATCCTCACCGTAAACTCGCTTGGCGGCAAAGGTTCGCGCGAATATGCCGATGATTACTACGATTCCAACGGGTACTCGGTAAACGGCGTGCTGTTGCTTGTGTGCATGGGCTCACGCGAATGGTATCTTTCGACGGCGGGCGCATGCATCGAACGCATATCAAGCTACGATGTCGAAGATCACGTTATCGGATATCTTTCGGGCGGCGAATACCGTACCGCATTCGACATGTTCATACAGCTTTGCGATGCGCGTATGAACGGCGGTTACGGTGAATATGACGGTTACGGCGATCACGGTGATTACGGTGAATATGACAGTCACGCTTACACCGAACCGCACGGCAATGATTTCAAATGGCTCACTACCGCGCTTATATCGTTGGTACTCGGCTTTATAATAGCGCTTATTGCGGTAACTGTCATGAAGGGCAAGCTCAAAACCGTGCATTTTCAGCGCGATGCGCTCAATTATGCGGGCGATCTGCAACTCACGTTGCAACGTGATACGTTCCTGTACCGTCAGGTAACGCGGGTACGTCTGCCCGAAAATGACAACGATACTCATTCGCACGGTGGCGGCGGTGTACACATGTCGTCAGGCGGCGTATCGCACGGCGGTGGCGGCGGAAGATTCTGATCTTTTGCGGGACCGTGTCTTCTTTGCTGTCCCGCACTTTTATCTTCATGCCGCAAAATCCCGCATGCAAATCACGGTCAGCAAACATTAAAACACACGGAGAAAAATATGGAGTATTTATCGGTCAAAACAAGAGGAAACAGCGATCCAAGCGGAAAACCGAGGGTATATTTTACATGCCACCCGGACGATTTTGAAAACAGCTTCGACAAAATATGCGATGATATACTCAAAAACCACGATTGCGCTGTTTATTACACAAACGACATGACATCACCGCTTCCCGAGGAATACCGCGATACCGTCTTGGGCAGAATGAACCTGTTCGTCGTGCCGATAACGTTCAAATTACTTAAAAAACCGAACCGTGCGATGGATTCGGATATAGTTTTTGCGCTTGAAAAGCATATCCCGGTTCTGCCGATAATGCTTGAAAACGATATTAACGAATACTATGCCGAAAAATTCGGTGAGCTTCAGTATCTTGACCCGTACAGCCGCGACACGACCGCTATCAGCTACGAAGAAAAGCTGAAAAAATATCTGTCGGCAGTGCTGTTCGATGACAAGACCGCCGAAAGAGTACGCGCGGCGTTCGACGCATACATATTTTTAAGCTATCGCAAAAAGGACAGAAAATACGCAAATGAGCTGATGCGGCTGATACATGCCGATCCCGTCTGCCGTGATATTGCGATATGGTATGATGAGTTTCTCACGCCGGGTGAAAGCTTTTCGGACAACATTGAAAAAATGCTCGGCAAAAGCGACCTGTTCACGCTTCTTGTAACGCCGAATCTTGTAAACGAAAATAATTATGTAAAAACCGTTGAATACCCTCAAGCCCGCGATATGGGCAAAAAGATACTGCCCGCGGAAATGGTCGATACCGATAAGAACGCGCTGAAAAATCAGTATGACGGCATACCCGATATAATAAACGCGCATGACGATCTTGAGCTGAAAAAGAGCTTGTCACAGGCATTTTCAGCATATGCGCTCAGAGAAAACGATACCGATCCCGCGCATAATTATCTTATAGGCTTAGCGTATCTTGAAGGTATAGATGTCGAAATAAACCACGAAAGAGCGGCGGAGCTTATCACTTCTTCGGCGGAAGCCGAATTGCCCGAAGCAATCGAAAAGCTGATCGAAATGTACAAATCGGGCGAAGGCGTAAAGCAGGATCATGAAACGGCGCTCATGTGGCATAAGCGTCTTGCAGAGCTGAATAAACGCAGGTTTTTACAGGATAAAACCGATGACAACGCGCTACGCATGGAAAATGTATTTTGGAATTTGGGCGACTACTGCATAACGCTCGGAAAGCTCAAGGATGCCAACGATGCGTATTCCGCTATGCTTGAAATGCTGGAATATATTGACACCAAGTGGAAAGAAAGATATGTTTCTTTATGCTATGATAGCCTCGGCAATATTGCAAAAGCCGAACAAAATCTTGCGCTCGCAAAAGAGTATTACGAAAAGAGCTTTGAAATCAACAAAAAGCTTGCCGACAGCACGGGTACGCCGGATGCATTGCGTGATCTTTCACTAAGCTATGATAGGCTTGGCGATACTGCACAAGTCGAACAAAACATTGCGCTCGCAAAAGAGTATTACGAAAAGAGCTTTGAAATCAACAAAAAGCTTGCCGATAGCACGGGTACGCCGGAAGCCTTGCGCGATCTTTCCGTAAGCTATGGTAAACTCGGTGATATTGCAAAAGCCAAACAAAACCTTACGCTTGCTAAAGAGTATTACGAAAAAGTATTGGAAATTTTTGTAAACCTCGCCGAAAGCACGGGTACGCCGGAAGCGTTGAGCGATCTTTCACTAAGCTATGGAAAACTCGGCAATATTTCAGAAGATGAACAAAACCTTGAGCTTGCCAAAAAATATTACGAAAAGAGCTTGGAAATCCGCAAAAAGCTTGCTGAAAGCACGGGTACGCCGAAAGCGTTACGCGAGCTTTCCATAAGCTATAATAATCTCGGTGATATTGCAAAAGCCGAACAAAATCTTGCGCTTGCTAAGGAATATTACGAAAAAGGCTTGGAAATCAGCAAAAAGCTTGCCGAAAGCACGGGAACGCCGAAAGCATTGCGCGATCTTTCACTAAGCTATGAAAAACTCGGCGATATTGCAGAAGCCGAACAAAACCTTGTAAAAGCCAAAGAATATTACGAAAAGAGCTTGGAAATCCGCAAAAAGCTTGCGGAAAGCACGGGTACGGCGGAAGCATTGCGTGATCTTTCTGTAAGCTATGAAAAGCTCGGCGAAATTGCAAAAGCCGAACAAAACCTTACGCTTGCCAAAGAATATTACGAAAAAGACTTGGAAATCAGCAAAAATCTTGCGGAAAGCACGGGTACGGCACAAGCATTGCGGAATCTTTCCGTAAGCTATGAAAAGCTCGGTGAAATCGCACAAGCTGAACAAAATTTTACTCTTGCAAAAGAGTATTATAAAAAGTATTCGGAAATCAGTAAAAAGCTGGCTGAAAGCACGGGTACGCCGGAAGCGTTGCGCGATCTTTCCGTAAGCTATAATAAGCTCGGCAATATTGCAAAAGCCGAACAAAACCTTACGCTTGCCAAAAAATATTACGAAAAAGATTTGGAAATCAGCAAAAAGCTTGCCGACAGCACGGGTACGCCGGAAGCGTTGCGCAATCTTTCAATAAGCTATAATAAGCTTGGTGATATTGCAGAAGCCGAACAAAAGCTTGCGCTTGCCAAAGAGTATTACGAAAAAGGCTTGGAAATTTTTGTAAACCTCGCCGACAGCGCGGGTACGCCGGATGCGTTGCGCGATCTTTCCATAAGCTATGAAAAGCTCGGCAATATTGCAAAAGCCGAACAAAATCTTGAACTTGCTAAAGAGTATTACGAAAAAGATTTGGAAATCAGCACAAAGCTTGCCGACAGCACGGGTACAGCGCAAGCATACGATGATCTTGCCTTATCGTATTACAAATTGGCATGTATTTCAAATGATAAGTCTCTTTTCCAAACCGCTTATGAAATATGGGATTCATTAAGCAGCCAATTCCCCCAGATACACACCTTTGGCAAGCGTCGGGATATAGTTAAAAGAGTACTTACAGAGCGGTTCGGCGGCTGACGGTATTTCGGATATTTTCAAAGAAAGGAACAACAAATATGATTTGTAATTCATGCGGCACACAAAATGAGGATATAGCGGTATTCTGCAAAAACTGCGGCACAAGGCTGCAGGCAGAACAAGCCGAAGCAATGCCAAAAGATCCGCAGGAAATAACAGCCATCAAAAAAGCATCAGGCTCGGGCGCAGTGCTTACCGCCGCGATAGCGCAGACTATCAGCGTTTCGCTTTCGGTGCTTTTGATATTGGCGATACTGTTTTTCGGTTCGTTTTTTGCGCGTCTTATCAGCGATTTTGCGTATGAACCGAGCAGCGGTTTTTATATGGAGCCTGACTACTCCGAGGAGCAGCTTTTGTCCGGGTCGAGCGAAGCGTTGCTGTTTGCGGTAGCCGCAATATTTTTGTTTTCGACTATTTCGCTTTCGGTCATAAGGCTTATCGGGTTATGGAAAATATATTCCGCATCCAAGAAGCCCGTCGGCATGAACACATCCGGCTTTGCGTGGATCAAAACAGTTGCGGTATCAAGGCTTGCGACACGGGCTCTTATAATATTGGCATGTACTGCGGCGATCTATTTTGCAAATAACGAGCCGACCTCATACCCAAATTCGCCGATGCTTGATATCGGCTATGCGATCGCCGTGATCATTATCGTATTTGCCGCAATATATATGGTGATAGATATCATTTACAACGCAAAAATAATACGCGACATGAATGCGATACGCGATACCGTCAAATACGGAGAGCCCATCAGAAAACCGTCGGTATTCGTTATTGTGATACTTTTCATTCTCGGCGCACTCGGCTGTATAAATCTGACATTCGCAAACATTTTTGCATTGCCGTCGGTGATCACGAATATCGCGTTGGCGATAGCGCTTATAACATACCGTTCCGAAATATCAAGGCTTGCATCCGATTCACACGGAGGCTATGTTCCGCCGCGCGGTGCGGCTCCCGCGGGCTCGGCGCAAAGTGCGGGATATAAAACGCAGAACAGCTTCACGCCCGAAGAAAAAGAAACTCCGGCAAGCGGAGAATGGCACGGTGCGGCGCAGAACGCACAAAACGGACAGAACACACAGAACGGACAAAACGTTTCGCATTCCTGCCCCGGTTGCGGGCTTGTCCACAGCGACGAAGTATGCCCGCGGTGCGGTTACCGTGAAAGTATATAAATATTCGCTTGCGAAAAGCTGAAAAATATTGTATCATGTATTCGTAATATGATTTAAGGAGATTTTTTATGGACGATTTGCTTTATTTTCAGGATGATGCCGGCAACGAAATAGGTCTTATGATGATAGACAATTTCGATTTTGACGGCAAAAATTACGCACTGCTCGCAACCCCCGAGGATGCCGAAGAGGACGGCATCTATGTAATGCGCATGGAGGAAGAAAACGGAGAGCTTTCGTTCGCCATGCCCGACGATGACGAAATGGAAAAGCTCACTCCCGTGATACTTGAGCTTCTGGACAAGCATGCCGGCGGTTGTACGCACGATTGCTGTTCGTGCCACGGCTGTCACGGCGACGAAGACGATGACTGCTGTGATTGCGGCGATGATCACTGCGACTGTGACGGCGATCATTGCAGTTGCGGCGATCACAACTGATTTTTTCAAAATAAAAGTATAACATATCACCCTTGCGTCAAGAATCTTAGACGAAAGGGTGATTTTTTATGAAAAAAATAATTGCTGTGCTTGTACTTCTTGCAACGTTTGCGTTCATGCTCGTTCGCGTCAATGCGTATGACGATATCGTGAGGATACATATTCTCGCCGCTTCCGACTCCGAAGAGGATCAGCAAACAAAGCTCCTTGTGCGCGATGCGGTGAATGAATACCTTGCTCCGATACTTTCGGAATGTAAAACCAAGCATCAGGCGGAGGCCGTGCTTTCGGACAGGCTTGACGATATCCGCGCTATCGCCGAGCGCACTGCGGGCCGTGATGTCCGTGTAACGCTTACTGATGAAGAATTTCCCGAACGGACATACAACGATAAGGTATATCCCGCGGGCAAGTACACCGCGCTGAAGGTGATGATAGGTGAAGCGCAGGGGCGGAATTGGTGGTGCGTCGCGTTCCCGCCGATGTGCTATGTTTCGGATAACAGCGACGGTGTAACATACCGCTCACTTATAGCCGATTTTCTTGAAAGGATAGGTATACTATGAAAAAAATACTGTCGGCAGTTATGATCGTAATTTTACTTTGCATGACCGTTTCGGCATCGTCGTTAAGCAACGGAAGCAACGGCGAGGAAGTTAAAAAGCTTCAGGAAACGCTTATTGAAAAAGGCTACGATCCCGGAGAAGCCGACGGGATATTCGGCACAAAAACACGGGCGGCGGTTATGGCATTTCAAAAAGACAACGGACTTGTTTCCGACGGCATTGCAGGTCCGAAAACGCTTGCCGCGCTCGGCATAAACGCGAATACATCCGTCGGAAGCTCCGATATCTATCTTATTGCCCGGGCAGTCTACGGTGAAGCACGCGGTGAAGAATATCTCGGCAAAGTCGCTGTAGCGGCGGTAATACTGAACCGTGTTGACGATCCGAGTTTTCCCAATTCGGTTTCCGGCGTAGTATATCAGCCCGGCGCGTTCGACGCAGTGAGCGACGGTCAGATAAACCTTGCTCCCGATGAGGAATGTATCAGCGCCGCTCGGGATGCTTTCGGCGGTTGGGATCCGACAAACGGATGCGTTTACTATTACAATCCGAAAACAGCCACAAATCAGTGGATGCTCAGCAAGGAAGTTATGCTGAATGTCGGAAATCATGTTTTTTGCAGGTGAATTTATGAAAAAAGCAGTATCCTTAATAATAATTACCGTACTGTTCGTACTTTTTTGCACGGTAAGCGTTGCGGCGGTCATGGAATCTAACCGCGCAGGCGAAATGACGCTCAGGCTTGAAAATTCACTCAAGGCATCGTTTCAGGAGGCCGTATCGGATATGCGTGCCATCGAAAGCGACCTTTCAAAGCTGATGATAACGACCGATAATGAGCTTATCTCGCAGACGCTTTCGGCGCTTGCGCTCAAGAGCGCCGCCTGCGGACAGGAGCTTTCCAAATTGCCGATAGTTGCTACCGCCATGCAGAACACGCTGAAATTCGTCAATCAGCTTTCAAGCTACTGTGTAACCGTCATGCATGCCGATCAAAGACCCGAAAATTTTGAAAAGCAGATAAACGAATTTTTCGATACCTGCCGCAAAGTAAATATACAGCTTTCCGATGCGCTCGGCAGTGTTTTGAGCGGAGAGCTTTCACTGCTTGATATCGGCAACGGTGAAGCACAGACAAGCGGAGCATTCGGCAGTATCGCCGAAAGCATGTCGGAATATCCGTCTGTTATCTTTGACGGACCTTTTTCCGACGGTCAGGCACGCACAACTCCCTTACGCGAGCGTGTTGCCGTTTCGGCGGAGGATGCCGCGCGCTATGTCACGTCACTCGGCTTTGACTGCGAATATTCCGGAGAAATAAACGGTGTCGTTCCCGCGTATTCTTTTTCAGGTGACGGCATTTCGGTGCAGGTCGCCAAGGCGGGCGGATCGCTTCTTTCGGTGATATCGTCGCGCAATCCCGGTGAAGCCGTTATAAGCGAAGCGGATGCCGAGCAAAAAGCAACGGAATTTGCTCAAAAGCTCGGATTCCGGGAATCAACGGTCGTATGGCGTGAATTTATCGGAAATCAAATGATCTTTAATTTTGCTTCCGAACAGAATAAAATCGTCATTTATCCCGACCTTTTCAAAATAAAAATCGCACTTGATAACGGCGAAGTGCTTGCGTTTGAGGGTAAAAGCTATATAATGAGTGAGCATGACCGCAAGATCGAACAGGTAAAGATATCCGAAGCCGATGCATCAAAAAAGCTGAAACAGGATTTTACCGTCGAAACATCGCGCCTGTGTGTGATATCGGTAAATGAACGCGAAGAACTGTGCTACGAATTTTTCGGAAGCTACCGCTCACTTGAATATGCCGTGTATATATCCGCGCTTGACGGCAGTGAAAAGGCCTCGTTCCGCATAATAAGTACCGATACCGGCAAAATGGTGATTTGATTTTGCTTAAGACAATACCGCATGATTATGCCGGTGCAGATGTGCCGTCAAGGCGTTAGCCGTTAATCGTGCGGTATTTTCCTAAAAAAATTCCGCCCGGCAAAACCGGGCGGATCGGATTTTTCGGTTTCTGTAAAAACCGTTTGATCATTCCTTCTTTTTATCTTTTCTGAGCGTAATTATTATGAATACCGCTGCCGCGATAACTATTGCACCGCCGATGCAGGCAACAACTATAATGAGTGTGCTGTCGGATTTTTTTGCAGTGCCTCCGTTATCCTTATTTTCATTTTCCTTTACATCGCCTGTATTATCCGTATTGCTTATATCGGTGTCCGTGATGTCGGTGTCATCCTTGGCTATCTTTACAAGCTCCTGTGTAACGGGGCTTGCTGATGTGCCGTTCGTATATACCGCTATTTCGGCTATCTCAAGCTCTGGATAATAATCACCGTCTTTATTGCTCTGTTTGTTCATGTGAAGCCTGTAGGATATACCCTCGGTATCTGCTTTATGCAATGTCGGAGCGGGAAGCAGGAATATCTTTACATATCTGTAACCGCCTGCAAGCTTTTCACTTATCGAAGTACCGTCCATGAAGTTTTCACGTTCAACGTTGTTGACTATCATATCCCATACTTCGCCGTCATTTGAAGCATATACACGAAGCTGTCTTAAAACGGTATCCTTGGCGGGTGTTATCACAACATGTGTAAGATCTTTTGCTTCGCCGAGATCGTAGATGATTATCTGCGCAACACGCTCCGCGTTGGGTGTCCATGTTGTTGCTTCGTTGCCGTCATAAAGATTTGCTGTGTTATCAACGACGCTTCTGCCCTTATATGTGATACCGCCGATAGCGTGTACCGATACCGGTTTCGTAAGTGTACCCTCTATCGCGCCCTGACCGAGATCGGCAAAATATTTGCCCTTATAATAATTGTGCTTGAAATCATTTTGAGTAAGAAGCAATACCCAATCCTGATTGTCGGGCTTTTCGGGAAGTATCGCACTTCCGTCGGCATCCGGCTTTATATCGTCAAGTGCGATATACTTACCGTTGAGTACATCGAACCAATACGCCTTGAATGTACCCTGCGCAAGCTTTTTGGCTGTGCCTGTGGTCTTATCATTATTGTAGAAATAGAATACTGCCGTTTTTCCGTCCTCAGTGGAAGCCATTACTTTATCTTCCGAACCGTTGAAATCAAGATATTCGGCATCGTAGAAGCGCGGAACAAGCTTTTCCCAATCGAGATTTGAAAGGAAATCAGCCATATACTTTATTTCGAATGAACCCTGCTTTTCAAGACCGATGTACCACGGATCGTAGCTGTATGAATTGTCTTCACCGTAGCAAACGTTGCTCTTGTTATCCTTTGCGTCTATCCATACGCCCGACGCGCCGTAGGTAAAGCCGCAACAACCGCAAAGCATCGACTTCCATGCGTTCCATCTATTTGCGTTGTAGCCGGTATATCCGCCGCAGTTGATGTCCTCATAGTTGTTCTCGCCCTCAAGATACGGCTTTATTTTGCCCGAAGCGGTCGTATAATAGCTCTCATAGAAGTTCTTCGCTTTTGCAACGCCGCCGTGACCGCCCTGAAGTATCCATGCCTGATGCCAATCGGATTCATCAAGACGGACAGCTCTGTCATCGGTCGATTTCATGGGATACATATGTGCGCCGTTGGGGTGATGATAACCGTCAAGCTTGCCGGTCAGCTCGCCGACCTCCATCCAGACATCCATACATGTCTTGTCCTTTGTCGCCGAAGGATTTGTATTCGTTATTTCCTGACCTGTTATCCAAACTATATTGTAG
>JAZRZN010000112.1:0-14741 GCA_045601365.1 Clostridia bacterium
TGCGGATGCTCGCAATGACACGATATATAAAAATATAAAGCACACTGTACTTTCCTGCCACCCGCTTCGCACTTGCGGAACGGTCAAGACAGTTCATTATGGTGTCGCACAGTATAAAAAGGGACTTTTTTAACAACCCCACCCCTGCAAACTTTTCTATAGAAAAGTTTGACAAAAGATTTTTATTTGCGCTTCGCGCCTCTTTGACGGAAGTAAAGGGTAGGAAGCAAATGATTATGCCATAAAAAAACTTCATTGTGTCATTGCGAGCCTGTGAAACAGGCGTGGCAATCCATGCTACACCAAAGTTACTTTTCGTCAACATGGATCGCCACGGAGCTGCACTCCTCGCGATGACACAATAAAGTAAACCAATAATAAAAAGCACAGTGCCTGCGCTGAAAGTTCAGCATAAGGCACTGTGTTTGTTTTACCTGCGCGAAGCGCATTAGAAGTTTTGCCCCGCTTTTTTCAAAAAGCGGGCAGGGGTCACGGGGACGGAGTCCCCGCGAAAAGTGGAGTGGAGTTCCCGCGAAAACAAAACGGTTTACTTCAGAAAATCAGCAACGGTCTTGTCGCCGTAAACGCCCTGCCAATCACGGTCAAAGCCCGCGATGGCACTGTCTGTCATCGGATGAGCGATAGCCGCCTTGAGCAGGTCAAGAGAAACCGTAGCGCTGTGCGAGCCGGCAAGAGCTACATTCTGTATTTGCTGAACATTCTTGAAGCTTGCGGCAAGCACCTTGCATTCAATGCCGAAATTATCGAACGTCTGTACGATATCGGCTACGACCTGCGCACCGTTGCCGGAAATATTGTCGAGCCTGTTGACGTACGGTGCAACATAGCTTGCGCCCGCTTTTGCAGCAAGCAGAGCCTGCTGAGGAGTGAATATCGCGGTCATCGTTACGCCGATGCCGAGCTTTTGAAGCATCATCGTAGCCTTGAGACCTTCTTCTCCTATCGGGATCTTTACAAAGAACGGGTCGCCGAGCTTTGCCTTGAGCATCTTTGCTTCCTCTACGATATCTTCTGCCTTCTTCGCCGTTGTCTGTACATGAAGCATCATATCTTTGCCGATGATATCCCTTATTGAAGTAACAAGCTTCACGAAATCCGTTTTTTCTTTCGCAACAAGTGACGGGTTGGTGGTAACGCCCTCAATGGGGTAAAACTCCACGGCACGGCGTATGTCATCAAGATGTCCGCTGTCAATCAAATACTGCATATTTTTATTTCCTTTCCGCTTTTATCAAAATTCGTTTTTATCAAAGTATTCCTTGCCCTTGCCGAGACGCATCGCCTCGTTAAGGAGCGCGTAATCGAACACGTCTACCGTCGGAAGCTCCGAGCAGGACATAACGCCGATTATTTTTTTATCGGGATTGTTCTTGGCGTAATAGAACAGGTCGGTGATGTTCTGTCTGGTCGGAAGTCCCGAACCGACAAGCAAAAGCTCGTTGTCGAATTCGCAGAGCTTTTCAAACGCAAGCTGGGACTTGGAACGCATGTCACGCCCCATTTCATCCTCGGCAGGCTGGATGCGCTCGCTGTAGCGTGCCGCTATGACAACGTCGCGCGGAAGCATCTTCGTGAATGCCTGAGGCTCATAGCCGAAGTAATCGCCGTACATTATCGGCTTTGCGCCGTTTGCACGGCAGGCATCGAACATGGCGTATACATCACGCCAGAACGCTTTCGGTCCGCGTACTACGCATGTGCCGTAAAAACGCTGATAATCTATCGTTTCGTCGGCAAGTCCCAAATGGAAGTATTCGGGCTTACCGAACAGCTCGCATACTTCATCTATGATATTCTTGCAGAAATCGCGGTAAAGCTGAGTGCCGGCGCTCTTGCCGTAATTGCCTGCCCAAAGATCGTGTGCCGCCGAAAAATCAAGCTTCGGAATAGCTGTTATGCCGAGCGCACGAAGCTCATCGAGCATTTTCTTAAATTCGGCTTTGTCGATGCTTCCCTTTATCGCAAGATCGGGTGCGCAATCATATTTGATGCCCTCTGCGAGATCGAGTATCACCGTATCAATGCCGAGCGCGGGCAATTCGTTTATAATTTTATCCCATGCACAGCGGTCAAAATAAACGAAATCGCGTTCTTTGTTATAGTATTCGCCCATAACGAGCTGAGTATCCTTATCGAACCACATATTATGACCTATGCAAAGGTCAAGCGCGACCATTTTCATTTTTCAGACCTCCTCGGGAAAATATTTTTTGCGTGCCGCAAGGAAAATCTTTGCTTCGGCAAAATGCGTGTAGATATCCTCGTCACCGGTGCGATACCACGGTGCGGTGAGAATGCCGAGCATATGCTTTGAGCTGATCTCTTTTTTCCATACGCAGAGCGAATCGTCGATCGACGTGTAATCATAGCAGGTAGAGCATGTGGGTATCTGGTCGTAACCGTACTTTTCAAGAAGCGACGGCGCGGCAAGCTGCTGGAGCTTATAATCGGGTGAACCCTCAAGATTCATTATCTGACCGTAATTATATGTCGAAACGACGATATCCTTTGACATATACTTGAAAAATTCGTCGGCATGAAAATGCACAAGTCCGCCCCATGCCCACGGACGCACGCCGTTGGCGGTAATGTGTTTCACGCAATCGTTGAAGGCGTTCCAATACACATCGCCGAAGCGGTACGCCGAATAGCCGAACGAATTCTGCATATGTATCTCGCGGCGGCTCTCCTCATCGTAGCCGAAGTGGAACAGCGGCGGCTGAAACAGCTCGCATGTTTCGTCGATAAGGTCTTTTACCACCTTATCATATGTCGGTGTGCCGAGCATTCTTGAATAATCGCCCATCCATTCATCATGTGTGGATGCAAAATTGAGCTTTGGGATGCATGTGATGCCGAGCTTCTTAAGGCGTTCTATTTCAGCCTTCATCTCCTGTTTTGTCCATGCGCCCTTGCAGGCGATCTCGGGATGAGATTCAAACTGCAAGCCCTCGCCGATGTCGATAAGCAGTGTGTTTATGCCCGTTTCCGCGGCATAATCGGTAATTTTGCGCCATGCGTCGCGTGAGGTGTACAGCTCGGTATAGTAGCGCGGGTCATTCTTGTTGAATCGCATGAGCGAATCGGGACCGTGCCACATATTTGCGCCGAGGTAGATCATATAAGCCCAAATCATTTTTCTTTCTCCTTTTTCGGAATATTACAGTCTAATTATAATTTGCGGCGTGCCAAATGTCAAACAGTAATAGAAGCAATGTCACAAATTGTCTGTATTTTAGTGGTTATTGTCTTTGAAACGCAACATTTTTGTGCTACAATTATATTGTAGAACTGTATTTCAGGGGGAGCGTTATGAAAAAAGAAGCTTTTGAAATGGCAAAAAACTCAATTATAATTGAACAGAAGGCAGTCAGTGATATGATGCGTTGTGTTCAAAGCGAGGCATTTGCGCAGGCTGTCGATCTGCTTGCACATACTGACCGTGTCATGACATGCGCGAGCGGCACATCGGGTATCGCCGCCAAAAAAATGGCACATACGCTTTGCTGTATCGACATCGGCGCAATGTTCATGCCTCCGTGCGAAGCCGTTCACGGCGGACTTGGTGCGCTCAAGGAAGGAAATGTCCTTATAGTGATATCGCGCGGCGGCAAAACTGCCGAGCTTGTACCCGTAATAGAAGCATGTGCCAAGCGCGGCGCGAAGCTGATTGCGATAACCGAAAACATGTCGTCGCCGCTTGCCGAAGCCGCCGACATCGTTCTGCCCTTATATATAGAAAAGGAAAGCGACAAATACAACATGATGGCGACATCGAGCTACATGGCGACCGTTGCCGTGATGGACGCGCTCATAGTTGCCCTCATGGAAGAGATGGATTATAAAAAAGAACAGTTTGCTCCGATACATCCGGGCGGTGCTGTCGGCAAGATGCTGAACAAATAATTGTGCTTCGCGCGTGCGGCAAAGCACGGTGTGAACAGTCATAAAAACAATAATCATAGTTATATTTTAACTAAAGGAGATTTTTGATATGTATAAGGAATTTAAGATCAAGCCGCCTTTTTTCGAGATAGGACCTAAGGCATATCTTTACGGCGACGACATGCTCCGCCTTGCCAAGTTCATCGACAAAATGGCGATAAAGTACGATGTTGACATAATCGTCACTCCGCAGTACACCGATCTGCGTTTGCTTGCGGAAAACACCGAGCGCATCCTTGTTTTCGCTCAGCACATGGACCCGTTGCCTGTCGGCAGAGGCTTGGGAAGTGTCCTGCCCGAGGCGGTCAAGGCTACCGGCGCGGTCGGCGTAATGCTGAACCATGCCGAAAAAAAGCTTGACATGGAGACGATCAAAAAGACCATCGAGCGTGCCGATGAAGTCGGCTTGGGTACTATCGTCTGCGCCGATACCGTTGAGGAGCTGACCGAGATCGCAAAGCTTTCGCCGAACCTTGTTGTTGCCGAG
Organism: Clostridia bacterium; assembly: GCA_045601365.1. Lineage (GTDB taxonomy): Bacteria > Bacillota > Clostridia > Christensenellales > QALW01 > UMGS1322. The sequence continues at coordinate 4,454 of JAZRZN010000112.1, forward strand.
CCTACCGAGCTTATCGGCACGGGCAAGACGAGCGATTCGAATTATGTTACGGAAACGATACGCCGCGTACGCGAGATAAACCCCGATATAATGGTACTTCAGGGCGCAGGTATCTCCAACGGCAAGGATGTTTACAACACGATCAAGCTCGGCGCGCAGGCTACCGGCTCTACGAGCGGAATAATCAAGGCGGCAGACCCGTTTGCCATGACAGAGGAAATGATTTGTGCGCTCCGCACCGCTTGGGACGAAGTGCATAAGTAAGAGTGACGCGCTTTCGCGGGGCTCTGCCCCGCACCCTGCCGACTTTTCTGTAGAAAAGTCGGACAAAAGACTTTTATTGCGCTTCGCGCCGTGAAAATCCGCATATGTGGTTTTGCAGGGTGTCATGTTTGTTGCAGGAAGATATATTTATCCGTTCGCGTACTCCTTTGTGTCATTGCGAGGAGCAACGCGCCGTGGCAATCCAAACGCAAACAAAAGCAACTTTATGCTTAACATGGATTGTCACGCATCCTTTCGGATGCTCACAATGACACGATGTATAAAAGATATAAGAAACACTGTGCTTGCCTGCGACACACTGCACATAAGCACCAAGCCGTGCATCATATCCCGTAGGGTGCGGCATCCTTGACGCACCGCAAGCATAAAGTTTTTCAAACAGCAAATAAAGTGCAAAGCACTAAAAAATATCAGGAGGAATTTTTTATGGAATTCAAAGTTTTTCAAAAGGAATTAGAGCTTCAGTCAAGAGGATGGATACCGACGTTCCATGACATTTCAAAGGAAGTCAAGGAGATCGTTGCGGCATCCGGCATCAAGAACGGTACTGTTACGATCGTATCGCATCACACCACCTGCTCCGTAATGGTTCAGGAATGCTCGCACGATATTGATTCGTTCGATCTTGAGTATCTTCAGCACGATCTGCTTGACATCATGCGCAAGTTCATCCCCGATTTCACCGAGGAGCATCAGTACCGTCACCCCGGTCCGATCCACGCTCAGTACGGCAGATATGTTGACGAGCCAGGTGACTTCAGCAGCATGAACACCGACGGACATCTTCGCAGTGTATTTTTCGGCAGAAGTGAAGCCATGACCATCAAGGACGGCGAGATCGACGGCGGCAGATTCGCTCACATTTACTTCATCGACTGGGATCACGTGCTTGCGCGTCACAGACAGGTAAACGTTACCGTTATGGGTACTGCGGAGGATGTAGGCGACAGAAAGTGGAACAACGGTGAGGTCATCGACACCCGTCACAAGTTCACCGAGGAAGAAAAGGCTTACGATCTTCACTACGATCTCCAGCTCAAGAGATGATTTCGGAGGAGTTCTATGGAAAAATATAAAATAGCGGTCATCGGCGGTGACGGTATCGGTCCCGAGGTCACCAACGAAGGCGTAAAGGTATTAAAAAAGGTCGCCGAGCTTGACGGCGGTATGCAATTTGATTTCACATATTTCCCGTGGGGCTGCCGTTATTATCTTGAAAACGGCGTAATGATGCCCGCTGACGGTATCAGCATCCTTAAGGATTTCGATGCCATTTATCTCGGCGCGGTAGGCTATCCGGGCGTTCCCGATCACATTTCGCTTTGGGATCTTTTGCTCCGCATAAGACACGAATTCGATCAGTATGTAAATCTTCGTCCCGTAAAGCTTCTTCACGGTGCTGAATGTCCGATAAAGGGCATGACCTGCGATGACATCAATATGACAGTCATCCGTGAGAACAGCGAAGGCGAATATGCAGGCGCGGGCGAATGGCTCAATAAGGGCAGAGCCGATGAGCTTGTGCTTCAGACAGGCGTGTTCTCGCGTATCGGCGTTGAGCGTATCATCCGCTATGCGTTTGAGCTTGCGAAAAAGACAGGTCAGTCCGTAACAAGCGTCAGCAAGGGCAACGCACTCAACTATTCGATGGTATTCTGGGACAGCGTGTTCAAGGAGGTTTCCGAGCAGTACCCGACAGTTCCGACATCGTCTTTGCTCGTTGACGCGGCAAGCATGTTCTTTGTTAAAAACCCGAAGCGCTTCCAGGTAGTTGTTACGTCGAATCTGTTCGGCGATATCATCACCGACCTCGGCGCGGCTATCTCGGGCGGCATGGGACTTGCGGCAGGCGCAAACCTCAACCCCGAAAAGAAATATCCGTCGATGTTCGAACCTGTTCACGGCAGTGCGCCCGATATCGCGGGCAAGGGTATTTCAAATCCGCTTGCCGCTATTTGGTCGGTAAGCCAGCTGCTTGATTTCTTCGGTCATGAGGATTGGGGCAAGAAGGTCATCGACGCTATCGAAGCATTGCTTATCAAAAAGGAAGGTCTTACTCCCGATATGGGCGGCAAGGGCACTACCTCCGATGTCGGCGACGGCATAGTAAGAGAGCTTTCACTGCTCAAATAAGGTGTAAAAATGTATTTTATCAAAAACGCCGATATCGTACTTGAAAACGGCATCCTGTGGGACGGCTCACTCATCACCGACGGTGACAGGATAGCCGCAATAGGTAAAAAACTTGACGTACCCGACGGTGCGACCGTCATTGACGCGCACGGCGCGTATATCGGTCCCGGCTTTGTGGACATCCATGTTCACGGTGGCGGCGGAGCATTGTTCTGCGATGACATATCTGCCGCAACGGAGCATTTCCTCAAGCACGGCGAAACGACGATCCTGCCGACACTCTATTACAATATGACGCAAAAGCAGCTGCTTGACGGATTTGTCACCGTGCGCGATGCAATGGAGAAGGGCGGAATTTTTGAAAGCATTGCGGGAATCAACATGGAAGGTCCGTACATGAATCCCAAGTACGGTGCGATGCCGGAGAAAAACGTGTGGCGCGGAGAAATAAAGCGCGAGGAGTACATGCCGCTTCTTCAGGCCGGCAAGGGACTTGTAAAAATATGGAGCATTGCGCCCGAGCGTGAGGGCATCGAAGGCTTCCTTTCGGACCTGCGGAGCATTGACCGCGACGCGGTGATATCGTTCGGACACTGTGAGGCATTGCCGTCTGAGGTGCGCATCCTGCGCAAGTACGGTATCCGTCTGCAAACACATTCGATGAACGCAACGGGCAGGCTTGAACGCCGCAGAGGTGTGCGCGATTTCGGACCTGATGAAGCATGTATGCTCGATTCGGATATTTACGCCGAGCTTATCTGCGATTCACAGGCGATACATGTCGCGCCCGAAATGCAGCAGCTGCTTTTGAAGAACAAGACAGTTGACAAAGTGGTACTCATTACCGACTGCAACGTGAGCAACGACAAGATACCCGAAATGTACAAGGATGTTCCCGATCTGCTGTTCGACGTGAACGGCAGGCTGAACGGAAGCAGTCTTACGATGAATACCGCGTGCAAGAACATTATGACGCATACATCCTGCGGCATCGCACAGGCGTTCAATATGGCTTCACGCAATCCTGCCCGCGTGGTAGGGCTTGACGGTGATATCGGCACACTTGAGGTCGGCAAAAAAGCCGATATCGTCTTTGTGGACGACCGCTTCAACGTTTTGAACGTGATGCTTAAGGGAAAAATGATTTGATTTGCGGGTTTTCGCGGGGACAGCTCTTTGCAGGAGCTTTGCCCCGCACCCTTCTTTCGCGGGGACTCCGTCCTCGCACCTCTGCCCGCTTTTTGAAAAAAGCGGGGCAAAAACTTTTGTTGCGCTTCGCGTGTTTAATATCGCGTAGGGTGCGGCATCCTTGACGCACCGCTGTGACAAAATCACAGGCAGGGAACAAAGCGATCAAAAAAACAGAAAGGAAAGATAACATGTTAGACGATACATTTAATTTTAAATCGGCAGATTGGGTCCCGTTCAAGGATAAGGAGCTTATGGACAGGCTTGCCAAGATGACTCCCGAAGAGCTTGAAAAGCATCCCAATCCCGACGTACATATCAAGGTTCTTGAAAACTACGGCTCGGTCGTATTAGCCGAAAAGTTCATGTACATCAAGGAATCGTTTGAGCAGAACAAGAAGTTTTCGACGATATTCGGCAACCCGAACCCCAATTCGCATATGCCGCTTGCCGAAATGATAAACCGCAACCGCATCAACTGCAAAAACTGCATTTTCGTAACGATGGACGAATGGGCTGACGAGGACGGCAACATCGCGCCGCCCACCTACCGTTCGGGCTTCACATATTCATTCCTGAAATACTTCATCGGTAAGATAGATCCCGATCTGCGTCCGCCGGAGGAGAATATTCTTTATCCCACGACAAAGAACATCAGCTATTATTCCGATCTTATCGACGAAAAGACCGACGGCGGAATAGATTATTTCACTTCCGGCCCCGGCTGGACGGGACATATCGCTTTCATTGATCCCTGCCCCGAGCTTATCCATATCGACGGCGACCGATTCAACAGCAAGTCCGAGCTTGACGAATATCTGAATCAGCCCGCTCAGATAGTGACGCTTCATCCGCTCACGATAGCGCAAAACTCACTGCACGGCGTATTCGGACAGTCGGGCGCGTGCGGCATGGTACCGCCCCGCGCGGCGACCATCGGTCCGCGCGATGTGCTTCACGCAAAAAAGCGTGTTGAGGGTCACAGCCTTACGACCGGCGGTTCGTTCTCGTCGTGGCAGAGAATGACCTCGCGTCTTATCACGCACGGTCCTGTTTCACCTTATGTTCCCGGCTCGATATTCCAGACGATGCCGACCGATATCTATCTTTCAAAAGCCATCGCAACGCCGTTCGACGTTATGGAAACTACGGGTTATTAAGCCATGCGGTATCTTATAGGACTTGACCTCGGCACGACCACGGTCAAAGCTTCGCTTTACACTATCGACGGTGTTCCCGTTACGCAGACATCTAAGGAACGCATCCTGCTCACACCCGAAGCCGGGCATTACGAGCAGGATGCCGCTTCATGGTACACGGATTCGGCAAAGGTCATAAGCCAAGCCGTGCGTGAAGCGGGCATCGCGCCCGAAAGCGTTATCGGCTTGAGCATTTCATCGCAGGGCATCACCACCGTTGCGGTGGATGAAAACCTTGAGCCGCTCACCAATGCGATAAATTGGATGGATGTCCGTCCCGTGCGCTCATGGGAGGGCTTTCTTGACCGTGCCGGCGAAGCCTACGTCAAGAGCGTGACGGGCTTCCCCGCAGTTAAACAGAAGCCGAAATTCGTTGCGAAAATACTTTGGGTGCGCGATGAGATGCCCGAAGTATTCGACCGTGCCGCATATTTTCTTATGCCTGCGCCGTTTGTGACGGCAAAGCTTACCGGCAAGGTGCTTACCGATCATACAATGGCATCGGGAAGCCTTCTCTACTCGAATTTCAGCTCCGGCTGGGACGAAAAGCTGCTTGATGCCGCACAGCTTGACAGAAATCTTTTTCCCAAGATCGTGCCGACAGGCACACCCGCGGGATATCTTACAGAACGCGCTGCCAAGGATTGCGGACTTACACAGAACTGTCTTGTGTCTGTCGGCGGACAGGATCAGAAGGTCTCGGCATACGCGGTAAGCGCGGATGAACACACAGTGGCCTGCTCGTTCGGCACGTCGGCGGCATTTGAGTGCATAACAAATTCACCCGAAAATAATTTCAGCAACATATATAAAGTCTGCCCGTACATCGACGAAAACAAGTATGCCGTTGAGGTATGTATCAATGCGGCAGGCGCTTCGCTCAGATGGATGCGCGATACTATGCTCGGCGGTGCAGGTTATGAACCGCTTAACGAGCTGGTGCGCAATGCGCCGATCGGCAGTAACGGCATACATTTTATGCCGTTTTTGGGCGGTAAACCGACAAGCAACGGCTTTGCCGCGTTCAACGATGTCGGCTTGCACAGCACACTTTCCGACATAGCACGGAGCATTTATGAAGGCATTGCGTTCGAAGCCCGTTATCTTACCGAAGCGGTCATCAAAAATGCAGAGCTTATTACGCTGTATTCCGGCGGAAGTAAGAGCCGCGAGCTTTGCGAAATACTTGCCGATGTGCTTGATTTTCCCGTTAAAGCATGCCGTCATGCCGAAATAGGAAGTCTCGGTGCGGCAAAGCTTGCAAAAAAAGGAACCGGGCTTCCTGTTGACGGGTTCGGTGAAGAATGTCTTAAGGAAAGCACGGTGTATTATCCGAAGCACAGCGCGGAATATGAAAAATTCTACGAAGAGTATACGAAGCTTCGCCCGTAAACGCGGGACTTTGCGGGACGCTGTCCCGCACCCTGCGAGCTTTTTTGAAAAAAAGCTCGGCAAAAAACTTTTACTGCGCTTTGCGGCAAGGGAACTCCGTACCCCTGCACCACTTGCGCGCTTTTGTAAAAGCGCGACAAAACTTTTGTTTCGCTTCGCGCGGGGGAAACAAAATGATATTTTATCCGTAGAGAACGCATCCCCGACATTCCGCTTGCGTGAAACAGATTGCAGGAAATTACAGTTTATTTTATATCTTTATATTTCGTGTCATTGCGAGCATCCGCAGGATGCGTGGCAATCCATGTTGAGCTAAATGTTACTTTTCCGCACATCTGGATTGCCGCGTCGTTTCGCTCCTCGCAATGACACAAAAAAGGAAAAGCAGGAAAGCACTGTCGTTCCTGCCCAATGTGATTTTCACTGCGCGAAGCGCAATAAAAGTCTTTTGTCCAACTTTTCTACAGAAAAGTTGGCAGGGTGCGGGACAGCGTCCCGCAAAACCGGCGTCCCACAAAAAAAGAAAGGTGATAAAATGAAAGCAGGAATAAAAGAAATAATAATAACTCCTGATTTTCCCGCGCTGTTGGCGGGTTTCCCCGAGCCGCATGACCGTTTCAACCGTTCGGTGCATGACGATCTTATGGCGCATTGCTTCTATCTTGAAAGCCACGGTACCGAACAGGTAATTGTTACGCTCGATCTGCTGTGTTATCCCAAATGGCACGTTACGGCAATGCGGGAAAAAATCGAAAAGCTGACAGGCATTCCGGGCGAAGCGTGTATGATCTCGACAACACACACTCATTCGGGACCCGAAACACGTTCAGTGCCGTTTTATCCCGAAAAAGAGTACGAAATAATGTACCCGCGCTACATAAATGAGCTTGGCGATAAGGTCGCCGAAGCAGTGCTTTTTGCCAAACAGCACGCCTTTGAAGCAGAGATCGCGTTTTCGCTCGGTCACTGCGGAAGCGAGAAAAATGTCGGCGGCAACCGCCGCGAAAAGGGCGGGCTTGCCGACCCGAAGGTATGGGTGACATCCATCCGCGATAAAGAGAAAACATTGCGCGGTGTCATCGTGCGTTATTCGCTCCACCCGACGTTCCTCGGCGCGGAAAACCGCGAGATAACCAAGGATTATCCGGGTTACATCTATGAATATCTCAAAAACAAACATGAAAATATCGCAGTTGCGTTCCAGATAGGTACGGCAGGCGATCAGTCGCCGCGCTTCTTCCGCAGCGGATGTACGTTCGACGAAGCGAAGCGTGTTGGCTATACCATTGCCGAGGAAGCCGAACGCGTGCTTGAAAATGCTGTGTACGAACGCGACCCGGTCATCACACGCTGCCGCGCAGATATCGAGCCTATAGTCAAAACCGTTCCCGAGCTTGCGCAGGCAGAAGCCGACCTTGCAAAAAGCGAACGCGAGCTTGAAGAAGCGCAGAAGAACGGACTTGAACAGGGCGTTGTCAGAAGTCTTGAGTGCGCGGTCATCGGCGCAAAGAGAATGCTCGGGCTTGCACGCATAGGCAGAGAGCAGGTTGCACAGCTCCGCGGCAACCACCCGTTTGAGGTTTACCTGCTTAAAATAGGCTCAACATGCATCGTTGCGTTCCCGACCGAAACGTTTGTTGAATACGGTCTTGATATCAGTGCGCGTTCGCCTTTCGAAAACACTATCGTCATAACCTGTACGAACGGCTACGGCAGAGGCTATATATGCACTCCCGAGGCGTTCGAGCAGGGCGGATATGAAGCACTCGGCTCACTCTATACAGGCGAAAACGGCGCACGTCTTGTAGAAACCGCGCTCACGCTGCTTGAAAAGGTAAAGGAGAAATGATAATGAAAAATGTTCTTTTATTGGGCGATTCCGTTCGTATGCAGTATCAGCCTTACGTCGCGGAACAGCTTTCCGACATGAGCGTTTCCGCACCCGACGAAAATTGCAGATTTTCGTCATACATGCTCAACAGTCTGCGTTTCTGGCTTCCGTCAATGCCCAAGCCCGATATCATACACTTCAATTCCGGCTTGTGGGATACCGCGATCCTTTACGTCGATGACGGTCCGTTCACGCCGATAAACGAGTATGTAAGGAACATGGACAGCATCCTGCGCGAGCTGAAAAGATTTGACGTGCCGATGATCTTTGCAACGACAACTCCCGTCAAGGCGGAAATAATTTCAGCCGTCGCCACACCGAGCGTAAATGATCCCGAAGCGCCGACGATGTTCAAGCAGAACAACGACCGCATTGCACAGTACAATGCCGCCGTAACCGAAAGCTTTGCAAAGCAGGGCGTTGTCATCAACGATCTGTTCTCGCTTGTTTATCCCAAGCTTGACGAATACATCTGCAATGACGGCATCCACATGAACGATGCAGGCATCCGCGCCTGCGGCGATGCGGTAGCAGCTTCGATACGCAATACGCTGAAATAATACGCATTTCCTTGCCCGGATGAAGCGCTTTTTGCGCAAAACAGCAAATATTGACAAAAACATGAATTTAATATATAATGTCTGCTGAATAATTCAACAGACATTATTGTTTTGCCGGTAATTACGGTGATAATGCGTTATCTGGCAACGGAGATGTGTAAATGGACAACAGAGTTTTTATCGGCTGGAACGGCGAAAATCGAAATATTGCCGAGCGTATCAAGTATAAACTTGATGAATACGGATATGAAGCTACCGTCGGCGGTGACAGCGACAGCTCGCGCTCAATAGGCGAGCGTGTTACAAAGCAGATGGATGTGTGCGATTTTGCTTTGATAATAATAGAAAAAATACCGCTTGACGGGACCGACGGTAAATTCAAGCTGAATGAAAACGTCATGTACGAATGGGGATATCTCAATTCAAGGCTTAATGACCCGCAAAAGGTACGGTTGTTCCTTATCAACATGACGCCGAATGAGCTTCCGATGGATGTTATCGGCGCATGGGCGACCACGGTAAAAAAGTCTCAGTATTCCGATGAATTTGAACGCAATTCCGTTTTTGATTCGGTAGCCGACAGCATTTCGGCGCAATTCATAAATGATATCAAGGATATCAAAAGAAAAATAAATAAGTTTGAATATCTGGCTAAATGGGAATCGTACAGAAATGAAATATATGATCATAAAGGCGCAAAGGATATTTCCGATATAATCCTGTACGGGCTTCAGGCGGCGATATACTTCAACGAGGTGCAAAAGCTTTCCGATACGTTGCGGAATCTGCATCCGGCGCATTCGCATGAAATGGCTGTTATCTCTTGCGCGCAGGCGGTGCTGAGTGTGTTCACCGTTTCCAAGCGGCTGTCGATAATACCGAAAAAAAAGGATATATTTCCGCTTATACATGCGCTCAACTCACCGTATGAGGAAAGCATCAAAAACGATGATGATCTGCGTGCATGGTGCAAGCTGTTCCGCCTTGATAAGCTGGAGCTTTGCTATGAGCTGATGGCGCAAGCCGATCCCGAATTCAAGGATATGCACATCAAAAAAGCCATCGAAATGTCATTCAGCGTGATCGAACTGCTCAAGGAGCGGGTCGCTGTCAATCCTGCCGATGAGTATTTCGCAATGCTGTATTTCTCGTATCAGTATCGCAACATGGCTGTACTTTACAGCGAGCTGTGCGAAAACGATCCCGATAATCATGCAAAAGAGCAGGAAATAGAATACAGAAAGCTCACATGTGAAAAGCGTGATGCACTCTATCAGTATTATGGCAGGACGTTCAGCCGCGATGATATGATGTATGACTGTCTGCTTCAGGAATACATTCTTGCACTTGCGGAAATGCATCCGTATATTACCGACCAGTATGAAAAGTATACCGCACAGCAAACGATAGATTCGTTGATGGATGATTGGGAAGAAAAAATAAACTGCAAGAATTTTGTATTCAATGCCATAAAGGAAAAGGTAAAAGATCTGCGGATAGAATAAAAAACGAATTTTGTGCGTTGATGCAATAAAACTCAATAAAAAATGCGCCCGGCAAAATGCTACGGGTGGATAAGGATGTTTTTTGGTTTTGTACAGTAAAATCAGATATAAGAGATATTGACAAATCAGAATTTG
>JAZRZN010000113.1:0-1668 GCA_045601365.1 Clostridia bacterium
ATGAACATATATGCACGCCGCATAGAGCGGCTACACCTCATCAGTCTCGTCGTTGCACTCCTCGACAGCTTCCCCTCAAGGGGAAGCCAAGGCGGACGCACTGCGTAATTTGACGGGGCGATGCGGGCATCGCCCCCTACGAATAACGCTTCTGCGTCAAAACAGCCATTCACTCGAGGCGGAATATACGGAACGCCATCGGGGCGGCGGTCGTCATCCCGAATGATGCGAACAGACATACGGGAATGATGATTATTTTCATCTCAATTCCGAGTATCCAAAGCGGAAGGAAAGGAACGGCGGCGCACAAAACCACCGCAACAAGCCCTACCGGTACGCGCACAATACGCATCCAAAGCTTGATACCGTGCGTTGAAAAATCAATATTCGAGTTTTCGAAAAGCACGCCGAAGCATCCTCCCCACATAAGCCCGAGCAGCATGAGCATATTCATTATCTGGTCTTTATCCACGAAGAAAAGGCACGGAACAAGCACGAGCGTTGCCACTATCGGCAGGAATATCAGCGTTCCGCGTTTGTTTTTATTCATGCAGAAATGCACCGCGGCGCTTATCAAAAAGCCCTCCGCAAGCGCAACAAGCACGTCCGTCGGCCAATGCATCCCGATATATATGCGCGAAAGCCCGACAAACACCGGTATCAGGAAAAAGCCCCAATACTTCCGAATACCCTTGCGATACGCCACCGCGGAACAAAAGGATGCCGCCGCCTGCGAATGACCGCTCGGGAAGGATTCCGGCCAATACACCCCGTCATGCAGCTGCGAGGTGTAGAAGTATTCATACTTTACGCGGCGAAGCTCATCGCCGTGCGAAGCTATCGGGCGGATGCGCGAAAACGATCCCTTGAAAACAGAGTTGACGAAGCTTCCCGAAAACACGCTGCCCATAAGCTCCTCACCGAGATACTTATCGACACACCAATATACTATCGGTATCAGCGCGATGAAAACCGCAAGCTCTCCGAGCGTTGAAATACCGCAGAAAAACATATCAAAAAAATCACTGCCGAGCTTCTGGATGAACTGAATTATGCCAAGCTCCATAACGCGCCTCCCCTATCCGATGTTTTCACAGCACTTTTGCAATATTTATCGCAAAACGCATTTTTTAGGTATATGATACTTGTTTCCGTATCCATATGTGCTGATTTCATAAAGGATTATAACATAATATCCGCGAAGAATAATATGAATTTTGTTCATATTATTCTTTTTTTAGCGAAAAACGCTTTACAAATATGAAAATTATTCATATAATGGTGTCATCATATAAATAATAACAATGCGGTGGTGTGTCACCGCGAAAAAACATCCGACGGGAGGCGAACGATGAACAGAATATGTGAACTGCGTAAGCGCAGCAAGCTGACGCAGAAGGCACTTGCGGAGAAGCTGCAGATAGATCAGTCCGCGGTCTCGTATTGGGAATGCGGCAGAGCTTTCCCGGATACGCAAAAGCAGATAATGCTTGCCGACATTTTCGGAGTCAGCATCGACTATATTCTCGGCAGAGATACCGCAAATGATACGGTTCCCGCATCGGGTACCGCACCGGTACAGTTTTCGAGAGTGAAGCAGATCAACGTCTACTCCGCACTCACGGCTGCGACCTACGCTTCGGAAGCGGTGCGCCCGATAGGTCACCT
>JAZRZN010000114.1:0-6572 GCA_045601365.1 Clostridia bacterium
GAATACTTCCTGTATTCACTGCGTTTTTGCCTCGCCTATCGCAAAATCCGCTGCCCGGCACATTCTTCGACCTCAAATCCTGTTTCGATGACATTAGTGAACACCGGCGGATCCGGCACGCCGAACAGGCCTATGTAATAAATGGCTTTCATTTGCAATTCGTCGGCAAGGACGAAAACCGGTACATCCTTGCGGGTGCGTTTTCGTTGCTTTGGTTCTTCTCCCACATCGTTTTTTGTCAGCTTATCGTTAATCGGTTCCTCTGTCGGCTTTTCTTCAGGTTTCTTTTTTTTCGGCATATCAAGCACTCCTCATAATTCAAGTAAATACCCAATATGCAAGCGTTTTTTACTTCGGTTGTTGCTGTTTTGTGTGATGAAAAACATACGCATACCGCCATTGATTTTTGCTTATTGGGTATGGTCTTATTTTAACATCTACGGGTGCCATCGCCGCACCCATATTATTCGCGTCCTTTATGCCGAGATCGATTATTTTGCCCACAGTACCTGCACTAATGCGTATCTTTGATGCTTTTTTTGAAACAACACTGCATCCTGCGCCGGTGACTGTCCATTGCGATGTCGGAGTGGGCTGACTGCCGTATTCGAGCGGGAAACGGTATTGACGCTCGGCACTTGAAAAATGAGAGCTTGCGGCACAAAGTACGTTTTCGGCAAAGCCGCCGTCGATAAGGCATGAGGCGAGAAGGATCGACTCACAGATGGTCGAACATGCTCCGTACACGCCCAAAAACGGAATATTAAGGTCGCGTGCGGCAAAGCTTGCGGAAATTATCTGGTTGAGAAGGTCTCCGCCGATAACGACATCTACAGTGTCGTTATTGAGCCCTGCTTTCAGCTTAGCTGTTTCAAGTGCCTGCTTGAACATTTTACGTTCCGCTTTTTCAAAACTGTCCTCACCCCATTTGTCGTCCTGAAGGATCACGTCAAAATAATCCCGGAGCGGACCTCTGCCTTCTTTTTCGCCGACTATCGCGGCACCGTTTGCGAGATATACACCGTTTTCAAAAATAAAAGTTTGTTTACCTTTTTTCATCTTGACCTCTTAAATCATACTGAAAATATAATATACTATGCCCACAAGCACCGATGCTGAAACACCGTATACAATTACGGGACCTGCGATGATAAATACCTTTGCACCCAAACCCATGACATAGCCCTCGGTTTTGAATTCGATCGCGGGTGAAGCTATTCCGTTAGCAAAGCCCGTTATCGGGACGATGCTTCCCGCACCGGCGTATTTGCCTATCTTATCGTAAACACCGATCCCGGTGAGCGTTGCGCCTGAAAATATCAGAACGACCGATGTCCATGTAAGTGCGTCGGCGTGGGGGAGGGCAAAAACACTTTCGATAAACACAGATATTATTTCACCTGACAGACAGATCGTTCCGCCTACCCAAAAAGCTTTGAGACAGTCGTACAGCAAATTGCTTTTCGGAGCTTTTTTGGAAACAAGCGAACGGTATCTTTTTTGCGCCTGAGTCTCCATTAACGTTCACACTCCTTTTTCATCTTAAAAAGTATTTCGTTTTCGTCGGGATTGTTTTTTCCCGTCATGTCACAATATGAAATAACAGCTTTTTTCATATAAAATCACTCCTTGTTCGTTATTTTTAGCGACTGAAAAGTGTTTTATGCATTGCGGGCGACATTTGTATGATGTATAATAAAGTCAGTTCGGTGAAAAGATACGGGAGGAATTTTATGAAAAAATATTTATTGCCACGACAGTTCGGATCGTATAAAGCGAATCTTCATTGCCATTCGACATGGTCTGACGGCTTTTATTCGCCCGAGGAGCTGAAAAAGTTATATAAAGAGCATGGGTATTCGATACTTTCTATAACCGATCATGAGGGGCTATTTTGGCATAACTATCTTGACGATGAAGATTTTTTGACTATTGCCGGATATGAGACCGAGTACAATAAGCTGAACGGTCCGGATTGGAATACGCATACAGTCGTATGTCACATATGTGCGTATAAAAAAGACCCGTCGGATATGTCACAGCCGGGATATGATCCTGCTTATGATCATCCTAAATTCAAATGGATACACGATCCGCAAAAAGTCGCACTCATAAAAGGAAAGGGCAAGCCGTTTTCAAAAGAGTATTCTGTTGAGAACATCAACAGCATAATTAAAACATTGCGTGAAGAGGGCTTTATCGTAACGTACAATCACCCGAAGTGGTCGCGTGAGCTGTATCCGACATATACTGCCTATGAAGGAATGAACAATCTTGAGATTTTCAATACGGGCACATTCCGTGACGGCTACGACGAACGCAACGGAAGCGTGTTCGATGATATTCTTTTGACGGGAAAAAGAGTTTTCTGCACGGCAAATGACGATAATCATAAAAGTCCGGATGGTCCGCGTGCCGATATGTTCGGCGGATTTACGGTGATAAGTGCCGAAAAACTTGATTATAAGCATGTTATCGAAGCATTGGAGAACGGCTGGTTTTATGCTTCCACAGGACCGCTGATAGAAGAATTATACATTGAGGATGATACTCTCTATGTAAAAAGCGCTACGCCGCTTAGATATATCCGCATGGTTTCGGCAACGCGCTACAGAAGCTTCCGGTGCAATAATGACGGCTCGCCCGTGTTTGAGGCAAAGTTCCCGCTTAACCGCGATTGCGGATATATGCGGCTTGAGCTTGAGGATATGAACGGCTTCACCGCATGGACAAATCCGTGCTTCATGGATGATTTTTTTAACTGAAAATGCTGAAACAGAATGTGAAAAAGGCATTGCCGGGGGATATCGGTAATGCCTTTTTATGATGCCGAATGTATCTGAAAAACGATCATATCCCGCACATTTCGTCAAAGACGAGTGCGTGATACAATGCCCAATCCTGATCGTTTGCCCATGGGTCAATAAAGTCGCCGGCGTTGCCGTTTGAAGTGTAGGGCGTGAATATGGCACATGTCGCCTGACCGTTTTCTGAAAAAAGGGAAAGCGAAGTACGCATTGCCGCACGCGCTTTTTGTATCAATGAAATATCATTTTTACATATTCCCATATTTGCATATAACAGTGCGCCGGCGGTTATCCAATAATGCGGATATGTGTCGCCGTAAAGCCTGCGCTTACCGAACCAAAAATCGTCCCAATGATGGACAGAAGCGCTGTGCATACGCGCGTCGGGCTGAAAACCCGTGAATGCTTCGTGCAGACGAAGGTGATCTTCAGCCGCAAGCAGATATTTTTTGTCATTTGTCAGCATGTACATCTGACATGAAATCATACCGGCGGGAACAACTATATTGTCCTCAAAGCGTACCTCAAAACCGGGGTAATCGATACCGTTTTTAAGTATATGATCTGCGTTTTTTGAAAACATCCCATACAGCGCATCATATTCACGCTTCATGCCTGCATGTTTAAGGCATTCGAGCGAATCGGTGATCTCCATGGCAAGCGGGTAGAAGCTGTATCCGCCGTGCATGTACAGGTCACGGAACGCTTTGAACATGCATTTAAGCCAACGTTTGTCTTTTTCAAGTCGGTAAAGCTCACGGAAAAAAGAAGCGTACCAAGCGTTATTATATATGCGTCTGCGGTGATTGTCACGGTGAAGCTCGTTGAACACTTCTCCTGTTTCTTCGTCAAAATACTCACGCAGAACGAAATCGGTATATTTTTTCAAGCTTTCGTGCAGTGTGATATCGTAGTTATGTTGCAGATATCTCGCCATCAGCAGCCCCATTCCGATGCGCTCACGCCCTGCATTGTGATTCGGGTTTTCCTCATATACGCGCTCGTGTGTTTCGTTGTCATATATGAGATACGCGCCGTCAAGCACGCCGCCATGCTCCTGCTGATTTTTTGCTATGAACTCGCAACGCACTTTCGCAAGCACGTTCAGCTTCGGTATTACCTGATACCGAAAAAACGAATCGCCGTAATTTACCGTGTGATAGCCTTTTGTGCATTTCGGCATAACTTTTTTGCTGTCGATATATATTTCGGGCACTTCATCATCAAAAAAAGTAAAGTATTCGGCATGCACGACAGGCTGATATTTGTTAAGTGCGCTGAAAAAATCACCGCTGTATTCAAATAAAACGAATGAAAGGGTATAGCTTTCGTGAGCTTTTATGATGCAGGGCGAAATCAAAAACAAAAAATCTCCGCGGTCATTGCTGTTGTTTTCGCGCTCAACGCTGTAGGTGCAGAAGCTGCCGCCTGTGAGCGCAAGTCCGAGACATGGAAACGTGCCGTCGCATCTTACGGCATTTACCCATGAGTTTTCTCCGCCGCACCACGGATGCACATGGCAATGCTTTTGATATGATGTGCGTGCGTCTTCATACGAATCGTTGAAGGGGAGCCATATGCCGATATCGCCCTTTGAAATGCTTATATCGGAATCACCCGCATTGGTGAATGTGTATTTCTCAATAATACCGTTGCCGTCACTCTTGCGGGAAATATCGGTACGGATATTTTCGGGAGTTTTGCATTCGCCCCAGAAGTGAAATTCACCTTCCGCCCAATTAAGCACGGTGTCATTAAGGTATATCGCGCCGAGCGTCCCGTCATGCCGCTTAAGTATTTCCATATGCCCACCTCAAAACGTTGTTTCAGTTATTCTATCATATCACGGCATAAATGTAAACGGTAAAAACTACTTGCACTAAAGCATGTTATATGCTACAATATTTTCGGAAATGAGGGATGTTTTATGAAAATTTTCGAAGAGCTTCAGGCACGCGGACTTATTGCGCAGGTAACTGACGAAAAAGAGATACGCGAGCTTGTAAATAACGGCGGTGCTAAATTCTATATCGGATTCGATCCGACGGCAGATTCACTTCATGTAGGTCACTTTATGGCACTTTGCCTTATGAAACGTTTGCAGATGGCGGGCAACCGTCCGGTCGTGCTTGTCGGCGGCGGCACGGGCTATATCGGTGATCCGTCGGGCAGAACGGACATGCGTTCTATGATGACACCGGAAACCATTCAGCATAACTGCGATTGCTTCAAAAAGCAGATGGAACGCTTCATTGAATTCGGTGAGGACAAGGCGATAATGGTAAACAATGCCGATTGGCTTCTTAAACTTAATTATGTCGATATGCTCCGTGATGTCGGCGCGTGCTTCTCGGTGAACAATATGCTTCGTGCCGAGTGCTATAAACAGCGCATGGAAAAAGGACTTTCGTTCCTTGAATTCAATTACATGATAATGCAATCGTATGACTTTTTGTATCTTCATCAAAAGTACGGATGCAACATGCAGTTCGGCGGTGACGATCAGTGGTCGAATATGCTCGGCGGTACTGAGCTTATCCGTAAAAAGACGGGCGAGGATGCCTATGCAATGACGATAACACTGCTTCTCAACAGTGAGGGCAAAAAGATGGGCAAGACCGCAAAAGGTGCGGTATGGCTGGATCCCGAAAAAACCACTCCGTTTGAGTTTTATCAGTATTGGCGCAACGTTGACGATGCCGATGTAATGAAGTGTCTGCGCATGCTTACGTTCATACCGCTTGAAGAAATCGACAAGATGGATGAGTGGGAAGATTCGAGAATAAACGAAAAGAAAGAAATACTTGCCTATGAGCTGACGAATCTTGTTCACGGCAAGGAAGAAGCCGATAAAGCGCAAACGGCGGCACATGCGCTTTTCAGTGGCAGTGACGATGCGAATATGCCTTCAACGGAGCTTGAAAATGTTCCGGCAGAGGGGATGATGATACTTGATCTTATGCTTGCGTGCAAGCTCGTTGCAAGTAAGGGCGAAGCGAGAAGACTTGTTCAGCAGGGCGGTGTAACGGTCAATGATGAAAAAATAGCAAGTGCCGATACCGTGATATCTTATGACGCGCTCCGCGAGGGCGTAAAGATACGCAAAGGCAAAAAGGTATTCCATAAGGCAATAGCAAAGTAAATAATAAGAGCTGTCATTTTTTGAAAGTGACGGCTCTTTTCAGTTTTTGCGAGTATCAGATTACCACGCGACGCTTCATAGCAGAAAAGATAAACTCATGGCATATATCACTCGGTAAGATATTTGCGGAGATCCTTGACGGTATCAAAAACCGAAAAGTTTGCATCGTGGTAATTATGCGCTCCGTTCCAACCGATGCGGCACGTAAAATTGATATGTACACTTTTTAGTATGACGGGCATATCAATGCTCTGTGGTGAAAGTCCACCGGGAGGTAGTTACCGACCAACCCGAAAGCGACTCCCAAGGTTTGTATCGTGAGGTACAGGCGAGAAGAAGGGATAGCGAAATCGTAGCCTGACGAACAGAAACTTGATACGAAGGCGAAATAGGCGGATAAGTTAGCCAAAAGTAACAGTGCCATAGAGATATGGGAAGGGCTGAACGGTTCGATATCGCATAACAAAAGATGTTCTGCCTTAAATTGATATGCAAAGTAACCGAAACGTATATGAGGTCAAATGCAGGAAGTCATAGATTTGAAAAAGCAGAAGCGTTGAAACAATATGTGACAGAGAACCGAACCGCCGTGTGCCGAACGGCACGCACGGTGGTGTGAGAGG
>JAZRZN010000115.1:0-1107 GCA_045601365.1 Clostridia bacterium
TCAAAAGCTCGGCAACGACATAGTTTTCAAGAATCGCGCCGTTGATTGCGCCGTTTGCGAGAATTTCCGGCGAAGAATACTTCGTCAGATAAGCGACAAGCCCCGTATCGAAGAAATACACTTTCGGGGTTTTGACTGTGCGTTTCAACAGGATGTTAGAAAACGGGCGAAGATAGAAAATTACGTCGGATTTTTCCAGTACCTGTAACCATCGCTTTGCGGTATCATCGGATACACCGACATCACCGGCAATATCGTGAATGTTGAGCATTTGTCCTGCACGGCAGGCGGCGGCACGCACAAAATCGCGGAACAACAGAGGATCAGCAAGCTGCACCTGCTCTTTCACATCGCGGTCAATATAGGTCTGCAGGTAACTCGAATAAAACACATCACGGTCGGAGAATTTGCCGCTGACAAGGCCGGGCATGGAGCCGCGCCAGATCCGTTCGTAAATTTGATTCAGATCGGCAGACGCATTCGTTTTTTCGCGTGCTTTCAAAGCGGACAGGTCGAGAGAAAACGGTGTGCATTTTCCTGATCCGTAAATTTCGTGCTGCGACAGACTGGACATATGCAGGATCGCTACACGACCGGCAAGCGACTCTTGAGCAAGCTCCATCAGTTTGAAAGCCTGCGAGCCGGTGAGCCAATAGGTACCGGGAACGGCACCTTTGTCGATCTCAATTTTGATATATGAGAAAAGCTCAGGGGCGTATTGCACCTCATCAATCATAATCGGTGTTCCATGTGTGGCGAGGAACATGGCGGGATCACGTTTCGCAAGTGCACGCTCTTCCAGATCATCAAGCGTGACATATTCGCGGCCGTCCTCCATAAGCTGACGCAATACGGTCGTTTTTCCGACTTGACGGGGACCAGTGATCAGAATACAGGAATACTCCTTTGACAGAGCAATAATCTTATCTTCCAGATCGCGTTTGATATAATTCATAGAGATGCCTCCCAACGCTAAAATACGATACTATCTTATTTTAGCGTTAACCCACCGTTTTGTCAAGGCTAATATGCGACGTAATCGTATTTTAGCCTTAATATGACAAGAATATTCAACATTAAGGTGGTGATGCGTATTGAAAGTAGCAT